>NZ_CATKQA010000001.1:0-231512 GCF_949767575.1 Pseudomonas sp. IT-P2
CCTCTGGAATTCGCCGTCAACCCCTTATTTCAACTTTACTCAGATTTCAGCGTAATCCGTGCGAAAGCCTTCTTGCCGGCCTGGCAAACGTGAGTCGCGCCCAGTACATATATAAAGGAACGATCAACCACCTCACCATCTACACGCACACCACCGGAAGCCAGCAGATCACGAGCAGCTGCCGAGTTCTTCACCAGACCCGCCTTATTAAGGACAGCAGCAATCGGCATATCCTCGGCAGCTGTCAGTTCGATCTCTGGCAGATCATCCGGCAGCTCGCCATCCTTCATACGGTTACCCGCACCACGGTGAGCATTGGCCGCAGCCTCTTCACCGTGGAAGCGCGCAACAATCTCCTCGGCCAGCTTGATCTTGATATCGCGAGGATTAGCGCCGACCTCCACATCAGCACGGAACGCATTGATCTCATCCATTGAACGGAAGCTGAGCAACTCGAAGTAACGCCACATCAACGCATCAGGAATCGAGACCAGCTTGCTGTACATGACACCCGGCGCTTCCTGGATACCGACGTAGTTGCCCAGCGACTTGGACATCTTCTTCACGCCATCCAGACCTTCAAGCAACGGCATCGTCAGGATGCACTGCGCTTCCTGGCCGTAACCACGCTGCAGCTCACGCCCCATCAGCAGGTTGAACTTCTGATCGGTACCACCCAGTTCAACGTCAGCGCGCAAAGCAACCGAGTCATAACCCTGCACCAGCGGATAGAGGAATTCGTGAATGGCAATCGGCTGATTGGTGGTGTAGCGCTTGTCGAAGTCATCACGCTCGAGCATACGAGCAACGGTGTACTGCGAAGTCAGACGAATAAAGTCCGCAGGCCCCATCTGATCCATCCAGGTGGAGTTGAACGCGACTTCGGTTTTCGTCGGATCAAGAATCTTGAACACCTGGGCCTTGTAGGTCTCGGCGTTTTCCAGAACCTGCTCACGGGTCAATGGAGGGCGAGTGGCGCTCTTGCCGCTCGGATCACCGATCATTCCGGTGAAATCACCAATAAGGAAGATCACTTGATGCCCCAGCTCCTGGAACTGGCGCAGCTTATTAATAAGCACAGTGTGACCAAGGTGCAGATCCGGCGCAGTTGGATCGAAGCCGGCCTTGATTCGCAGCGGCTGGCCACGCTTGAGCTTTTCGATCAGCTCGGACTCGACCAACAGTTCTTCCGCACCACGTTTAATCAGCGCTAGCTGCTCTTCAACCGACTTCATAACAGACCCGCAAGGCTCAGATTCAAAGGGAACCAACCATACAAGATCGCGCACCAAATACAAGTTTTGCCCGGCGCACGGACACCAATCCACGGACAGGGCGTCCGCAGACTTGCTTCAGAGATGATTTGGTTATATTTTATACAGTTATTTCATCTTCATCATGTCATTCATCTTTTCCAATTCATCTTTTTCAAAGTCAAATTACTTATGACCACTGAACCGTCTAAAGCGCCACCGCTTTACCCGAAGACCCACCTGCTCGCCGCAAGTGGGATCGCCGCCCTTCTCAGCTTGGCGCTCCTGGTGTTTCCATCCAGTGATGTTGAAGCCAAAAAGACAACGCTGAGCCTTGAACTGGAAAGTCCTGCTGAACAACTGACACAAGATCAAGACGCTGCCGACGCAGCTCAAGCCACAAATGAGTCCGTAGCTTCCCCTTTCGCACAGATCGAAAACAGCGCCGAAGAGACGCAGGAAACCGCTCAGGCCGCACCAGCGCCGACACCGGTAGCTGAAGAAAAGAAGGCCCCAAATCACAGGGAAGTGATCGTCTCCAAGGGCGATACGCTTTCTACACTGTTCGAGAAAGTCGGCCTCCCGGCCGCGGCCGTCCATGAAGTGCTGGCCAGTGATAGACAAGCCAAGCAGTTCAGTCAGCTCAAACATGGCCAGAAACTCGAATTCGAATTGAATCCACAAGGTCAGCTGACCAACCTGCACAGCAAGATCAGCGACGTTGAAACCATCACCCTGACCAAGAATGACAAGGGTTATGTGTTCAACCGCGTTACCGCCAAACCGACTGTTCGCACCGCTTATGTACACGGTGTGATCAACAGCTCGCTGTCGCAGTCCGCCGCCCGCGCAGGCCTTTCCCACAGCCTGACCATGGACATGGCCAGTGTCTTTGGCTACGACGTCGACTTCGCCCAGGATATCCGCCAGGGTGACGAGTTCGATGTGATCTATGAACAGAAAGTGGTCAACGGCAAAGCCGTTGGCAACGGGCCGATACTGTCCGCCCGCTTCACCAACCGCGGCAAGACTTACACCGCCGTGCGTTACACCAACAAGCAGGGCAACAGCAGCTATTACACCGCCGATGGCAACAGCATGCGCAAGGCGTTCATCCGTACACCGGTGGACTTCGCCCGCATCAGCTCTAAATTTTCCATGGGCCGCAAACACCCGATCCTCAACAAGATCCGCGCCCACAAAGGCGTCGACTACGCCGCTCCACGCGGTACGCCAATCAAGGCTGCCGGCGACGGCAAAGTGCTGCTGGCCGGCCGTCGCGGCGGTTACGGCAACACCGTGATCATCCAGCACGGCAACACTTACCGTACGCTGTATGGCCACATGCAGGGCTTCGCCAAGGGCGTGAAGACCGGCGGCACAGTTAAACAGGGCCAGGTGATCGGTTACATCGGCACCACCGGCCTGTCCACCGGTCCGCACCTGCACTATGAGTTCCAGGTCAACGGTGTCCACGTCGATCCATTGGGCCAGAAGCTGCCGATGGCCGACCCGATCGCCAAATCCGAACGCGCCCGCTTCCTGGCGCAGAGCCAGCCACTGATGGCTCGTATGGATCAGGAAAAAGCCACCATGCTGGCTTCGAGCAAACGTTAAGCCATGGCTCTTTATATCGGCGTGATGTCCGGCACCAGTCTCGACGGGCTGGACATCGCCCTGATCGAGCAATCCTCGGCGATCAATCTGGTCGCCACGCACTACATCCCTATGCCTGACACCCTGCGCGCCGAGCTGCTTGGCTTGTGCGCCAGCGGCCCTGACGAAATCGCCCGTTCAGCGATTGCCCAGCAGAATTGGGTGAAGCTCGCCGCGCAAGGGATCCATACCCTCCTCGAACAGCAACAGCTCAAGCCTGAAGCCATTCGCGCGATCGGCAGCCACGGCCAGACCATTCGCCATGAACCGGCACGCGGTTTCACCGTACAGATCGGTAACCCCGCCCTGCTCACCGAACTGACCGGCATCACCGTCGTCAGCGACTTCCGTAGCCGCGATGTAGCCGCCGGTGGCCAGGGGGCCCCGCTGGTTCCGGCCTTTCATGAAGCGTTGTTCGAAGAGCGTACCGGTAACCGCGCGGTCCTGAATGTCGGCGGTTTCAGCAATCTCAGTCTGATTGAGCCGAACAAGCCTGTAGCCGGTTTCGACTGTGGGCCTGGGAATGTGCTGATGGATGCCTGGATTCATCAGCAACGGGGCGAGAACTACGACCGCAACGGGCAATGGGCAGCCAGCGGCAAGGTTGAGCCCACCCTGCTGAAAGCCCTGCTCAGCGATCCGTTTTTCGTGACGCAAGGCCCAAAGAGCACCGGCCGCGAAGTCTTCAACCTGCCCTGGCTGGAGCAACACCTTTCGCGCCTGCCAGTGTTCCCGGCGGAGAACGTGCAAGCGACGCTGCTGGAGCTCACCGCACTGACTATTGTCGATTCACTGCAAAGCGCTCAGTCCGACACTCGGGAACTGCTGGTCTGCGGCGGTGGCGCTCACAACGCAACACTGATGAATCGTCTGGCCGGGTTGCTGCCGAACGCCAAGGTCGCCAGCACGTCGACTCATGGCATTGATCCGGACTGGGTCGAGGCCATGGCCTTCGCCTGGCTGGCTCACTGCTGTCTGGAAGGGATCGCCGCCAATCGCCCGAGCGTCACCGGCGCCAAAGGCCTGCGCGTACTCGGCGCCATCTACCCCAACTGACAAATCGCAGATAACAAAACGCCGCAGAACCGTGAGGTTCTGCGGCGTTTTATTGTGTTCGGTGAAACACTATCAGATCGAGAACGAGGAGCCGCAACCACAAGTGGTGGTGGCATTCGGGTTCTTGATCACGAAACGCGAACCTTCCAGACCCTCCTGATAATCCACCTCGGCACCTGCCAGGTACTGGAAGCTCATCGGATCAACCACCAGACTGACGCCTTCGCGCTCGACGATGGTGTCGTCCTCGGCCACATCTTCATCGAAGGTGAAGCCGTACTGAAACCCTGAACAACCGCCGCCCGTAACGAATACGCGCAGCTTCAAGCGATCATTCCCCTCTTCATCGACCAGGCTCTTCACCTTGTGCGCGGCACCTTGAGTGAATTGCAAAGCCGTGGGGGTGAAGGATTCGACGCTCATGCTGACTATCTCCCGGCGTTACGCCGCCATAATGCGTGATGACGCGCATTATCCGCTTGTCCTAGAAAATCGGTCAACTATTGTTACGGTATATCAATAAAGCAGATCAACCGACCAGAATGCAAAAAGGCCCGTTAGACGGGCCTTTTTACCAAGCAAGATCAGTCGTTACGGCAGCATGCCGGCGTGGGACAGGCCAAAACGCTCATCCAGACCGAACAGGATGTTCATGTTCTGCACGGCCTGACCCGACGCGCCCTTGACCAGGTTGTCGATCACCGACAGCACCACCACCAGATCGCCATCCTGCGGACGGTGAACGGCGATGCGGCAGACGTTGGCGCCACGCACGCTGCGGGTTTCCGGATGGCTGCCAGCCGGCATCACGTCGACGAACGGCTCATTGGCATAACGTTTCTCGAACAGCGCCTGCAGATCCACCGAGCGGTCCACCACAGTCGCGTAGAGCGTGGAGTGAATGCCACGAATCATCGGCGTCAGGTGCGGCACAAAAGTCAGACCGACGTCCTTGCCTGCAGCACGACGCAGCCCCTGGCGAATTTCCGGCAGATGACGGTGACCTTTCACCGCATAGGCCTTCATGCTTTCCGACGTCTCGGAGTACAGCGAGCCTACGGCAGCACCACGACCGGCACCGCTGACACCGGACTTGCAGTCGGCGATCAGGTGCGAAGCGTCGGCAATGCCCGCCTCAAGCAACGGAAGGAAGCCCAGCTGCGTCGCGGTCGGGTAACAACCCGGCACCGCGATCAGGCGTGCTTTCTTGATCTGCTCACGATTGACTTCCGGCAGGCCGTAAACCGCTTCGTCCAGCAGCTCGGGCGCGCCGTGCGGCTGGCCGTACCACTTGGCCCATTCATCGGCGTCCTGCAGACGGAAGTCTGCCGACAGGTCGATGACCTTGGTGCCGGCCGCCAGCAACTCGCCGGCCAGTGCGTGGGCAACACCGTGGGGAGTCGCGAAGAACACCACGTCGCAAGCGCCCAGCGTCTTGATGTCCGGCACGCTGAATGCCAGACCGTCGTAGTGACCGCGCAGGTTCGGGTACATGTCAGCCACGGCCAGACCGGCCTCGGATCGGGAAGTGATCACCACCACTTCTGCCTGCGGATGCTGTGCCAACAGACGCAGCAGTTCGACACCGGTGTAACCCGTGCCGCCGACGATACCGACCTTGACCATAAACCTGCCCTCAACGAACCCACTGGAAAGCCGTCGATAATAGGGGCCGCGCGCCCCTGCGACAACCGTCAAGGTGACGTGCGGACGCTCAAGCCTCTACTATCCGACCTACCGTGAATCAGGGAATAACCCAAAATGCTCTATCTGTGGATCAAAGCGCTTCATATCGTCAGCATCGTGTGCTGGTTTGCCGGGCTGTTCTATCTGCCGCGACTGTTCGTTTATCACGCGCAAAGTGAAGACACGATCAGCAAGGACCGCTTCAGCACCATGGAGCGCAAGCTCTATCGAGGCATCATGGGCCCGGCGATGATCGCCGCGCTGATCTTCGGCGGCTGGCTGATCTACCTGAACCCGAGCATCTTCAGCAGCGGTGGATGGATCCACGCCAAACTGACCCTGGTCGTGCTGTTGATCGGCTACCACCACATGTGCGGCGCGCAGGTAAAACGTTTTGCCCGTGGCGAGAACACCCGCAGCCATGTCTTTTATCGCTGGTTCAATGAAGTGCCGGTTCTGCTATTGCTGGCTATCGTAATTCTGGTCGTGGTCAAGCCGTTCTAACTTCAACAAATACAACTTTCCGGGGTACTTCCGATGTCGCTGCCCGCACTGCTCGAACAACGTCTGCGTCTGCCTGTGGTGGCGGCGCCGATGTTCCTGATATCCAACCCCGAACTGGTGCTGGCGTGCTGCCGTAACGGCGTGGTCGGCAGCTTTCCGGCGCTGAATCAACGCGAAAGCAGCGGATTCAAGGCCTGGCTGGAGCAGATCGAAGCGGGACTGGCGACACTGGAGAACCCGGCGCCTTATGCCGTGAATCTGATTGTTCACAAGAGCAATCCACGTCTGGAGGCGGACCTGAACATCTGCGTCGAGCACAAGGTGCCCATCGTCATCACCAGCCTCGGCGCAGTGAAGGAAGTGGTAGACGCCGTACACAGTTACGGCGGCCTGGTCTTCCACGACGTGACGACCCGCCGCCATGCCGAGAAAGCCGCCGAGGCCGGTGTCGATGGTTTGATCGCTGTTGCAGCCGGTGCCGGTGGGCACGCCGGGACCTGGAGTCCGTTTTCGCTGATCGCCGAGATCCGCGAGTTCTTCGACAAGACCCTGTTGCTTGCAGGATGTTTGAACCATGGGCATGAGATTCTCGCCGCACAACTGCTCGGCGCGGATCTGGCCTACTTCGGCACGCGATTTATCGGCACCACTGAAAGTCATGCGCCTGACGCCTACAAGCAGATGCTGCTGACTGCCAAAGCCGCCGACATCATTCATACTCCTGCCGTGTCCGGTGTTCCGGCCAGCTTCATGCGCCAAAGCCTGGAGGCCGCCGGTTTCGACATGGCAGCCCTGCAAGGCAAGGGTGAAGTGAATTTCGGCGACAAGCTCAAGCCGATCAACGACGAAGCCAAGGCCTGGAAAACCGTGTGGTCTGCGGGTCAGGGCGTGGGGCAAATCGACGATCTGCCAAGCGTGGATCAACTGGTGGCGCGTCTCGATGCCGAGTACCGCCAAGCCCTGGAGCACGCAGCGCAACTGCCGAAACGCTGGCCGCGCTGAATGAAACCTGGCCGGTCGCTGTCTGACTGGCCTTAGACTCAATTTATCTCGCGACAAGGATGCCTCGGCCATGAGCGAACCCCGTTACAAGATCGTTTTCGACGGCGCGCTCCAGCCCGGCGTCGATATCACCACGGCCAAATTGAACCTGGCCGATCTGTTCAAAAGCGATGTCGCCGCCATCGAGCGCCTGTTCAATGGCCGCACCGTCGCGCTCAAGCGTGATCTGTCGCACAGCGATGCGCAGACCTATCTGCAAGCGCTGGGCAAGACCGGGATCGACGCCCGGATCGAAGCGGAAACGCCCATCGAGCTGAATCTGTCGGATGTCCACGAGCAAAGCGCCGCCGTCGCGGAGCCTGACTCGCCTTATGCGCCCCCTCGCGCCGCTGTCGGTGAAAGCCTGCCGGCGTTCGCGCCGCTAAAGCCGTTCAGCGTCGAGGGCCGGATCGGCCGTTTGCGTTACCTGGCTTGGTCGATGGTGTTGAGCCTGGTAACCCTGCCAATCGTCAGCGTGTTCGCGCTGATCGGCCTGGGCCTGGTCAGCGCCGACTCGACGACGGGGCTGATCATCGGCGGTCTCCTCGCCTTCTTCCTGTTCCTGGCCTTCGCGATCGTCGGCATCCTGTTCAGCATTCAGCGCTTGCACGATATCGGCTGGTCGGGATGGCTCTGGCTGCTGACCCTTGTTCCGTTCGTGGGCAGCTTCTTCCCGCTGGTGATCATGGTCGTGCCGGGCAATACCGGCGCCAACCGCTATGGCCCACCACCTCCGCCGAACAGTACGGCAGTCAAAGTGCTGTGCTCTTTGTGGATCGTGTTTATCGGGCTGTTTTTCATGGGCGGCTTGCTGGGTGGGATTACCGCCATCCAGCAGGAATACGAAAGCAGTCTTGAAAGCAGCTATGAGAGCGGTTCGGTGACCACCGATGAAATCGATGTCGAAGTCGAGCCGGCCGCGAATTCGGCAGACGATGCAGCCGAAGCTGCTCTCGCCCCTGTAGACTCTGCGAAAGAATGAACAACGCTCCCCGCCGTGACACCTGCGTCGACGGCGCGGCGCTGTTGCGATGGAGATTTGCATGACCCGTTACGCTCTGATCACCGGCGCCTCCAGCGGCATCGGCCTGGCCATGGCCGAAGCCCTGGCGCGCCGTGGCCGCAGCCTGATTCTGGTGGCCCGCCAGCGTGATCAGCTGGAAAGCATTGCGATTGAACTGACCCAACGCTTCGGCGTGGAGGTGCTGTTCCGCGCCTGTGATCTCGGCGAGCCGCTGCGCCTGTCCGGCTTTCTGCTGGAGCTTGAAGAAGGCGACCGGCAGATCGATCTGCTGGTCAACTGTGCCGGCATCGGTACTTGCGGCCCGTTCCTGGCCCAGGACTGGATGACCGAGCAGGACCTGATCGAAGTGAACATCCTCGCGCTCACCCGCCTCTGCCATGCCATCGGCAACAGCATGGCGTTGCAGGGTGGCGGGCAGATTCTCAATGTCGCGTCGGTGGCGGCCTTCAACCCCGGGCCGTGGATGAGCACCTATTACGCCAGCAAGGCGTATGTTCTGCACTTCTCGGAAGCACTGCGGGTGGAATTGAAGAAGTGTGCGGTCAAGGTGTCGGTGCTCTGTCCCGGTCCGACCCGCACCGCGTTCTTTCGCACCGCGCAACTGAACAACGACAAACTCAACGCCAGCAAACTGCTGATGAGCCCCGAGGAGGTCGCGCTGTATACCGTGCGCGCCCTGGAGAAAAACCGCGCGATCATCATTCCCGGACGCCGAAACCGCTGGTTCGCCTTTCTGCCACGGCTCGGTTCGCGCTGGCTCAATCGCACGATTGTCGGCATGGTCAACAAGGCTTACTGCCCGCGCTGAAAAGCCCTACGGCAAAACACTGGGCGGGCTTATCACCCTATGAGTACACTCAGGCCAGCCCAAACAACGGAGAAAACAGCTGTGGATACTCTGTTCACCAAGATCATCAACCGGGAAATCCCGGCGAAGATCATTTACGAGGACGACCAGGTTCTGGCGTTCCACGATATCGCCCCACAGGCACCGGTGCATTTTCTGGTGATCCCGAAGAAACCGGTACGCACCCTCAATGACCTGACCGAAGACGACAAGGCACTGGCCGGGCATATCCTGTTCACCGCCCAGCGTCTGGCGCTGGAACTGGGTTGCGAGGAAGGCTTCCGGGTGGTGATGAACTGCAATGAAATGGGCGGGCAGACTGTCTACCACATTCACATGCACGTGCTCGGTCAACGCCAGATGAACTGGCCGCCGGGCTGATTGAACCCAACGATCGGTGGGAGCGCCCCGCTCCCACATGACCCAGCGCAAACCTTCCCCGGCCGATTCGGTTAAACTGGCCGCCGAGATTCTTCCCGGAGGTCAGCATGACTACCCAACGTCACTACTCGCCCATTGATCGTCTTCTGCTGCAAGCCGATGCCGCGATGCGTACCCTGCTGCCCTTCAGCGGCCAGCCGTACCGTCCGTCGCCGGCGATCGTGCAGCCCGATGTGCAAATGAGCGATGAAGACACCCGCCATGTCGCCGGCCTGATGCGCATCAACCACACCGGTGAAGTCTGCGCCCAGGCGCTGTATCAGGGCCAGGCGCTGACCGCCAAGCTGCCGCAGGTGCGCGAGGCAATGGAGCATGCGGCTGAAGAAGAGATCGATCATCTGGTCTGGTGCGAACAGCGCATTCACCAGTTGGGCAGTCACACCAGCGTGCTCAACCCACTGTTCTACGGCATGTCGTTCGGCATCGGTGCAGTCGCCGGGCTGATCAGCGACAAGGTCAGCCTCGGGTTTGTCGCGGCGACCGAGCATCAGGTCTGCAAGCATCTGAACGAGCATCTGGAGCAACTCCCGGCCGAGGACGAAAAATCCCGGGCGATTCTGGAGCAGATGCGTATTGATGAAGAGCATCATGCGGAAAGTGCATTGGAGGCTGGCGGTTTCCGCTTTCCGGCGCCGGTGAAGTTCGGCATGAGCCTGCTGGCCAAAGTGATGACCAAGAGCACTTACCGGATCTGAAAAACGCCCATAAAAAAGGCGACTGCCGCAAAGCAGTCGCCTTTTTTTGTGCCTGGATTTCTTAGCTCGGCATATTGCGCGCGTAGAAGATTTCCAGCATTTCGTGCTTCACACGCTCGGTCACCTGAGCACGTTGCTCGGAAGACAGATTGCTGGTGGCGTCGCCGAACAGGTAGTTGTCCAGTTCGAAGTTCTTCAGCAGCATCTTGGTGTGGAACAGGTTTTCCTGATACACGTTCACGTCGGTCATCTGATACGCGTCGCGGGTGTCTTCGGAGAGGTAGTTCTGGATCGAGTTGATCTCGTGGTCGATGAAGTGCTTGTTGCCTTCAACGTCACGGGTGAAGCCGCGCACACGGTAATCCACGGTCACGATGTCCGAATCGAACTGGTGAATGAGGAAGTTGAGCGCTTTGAGCGGTGAAATGACACCACAGGTCGACACGTCGATGTCCACACGGAAGGTCGCGATACCGGCGTCCGGATGGATTTCCGGGTAGGTGTGCACCGTGATGTGGCTCTTGTCGAGGTGGGCCAGGATGATTTCGGGCAACGGGCCCGGGGATTCTTCGATCTGGCTTTCGGTCGGGGTCACCGGCTCTTCCGAGATCAGAATCGTGACGCTGGCACCCTGAGGCTCATAGTTCTGACTCGCAATGTTCAGAATGTTGGCACCAATGATTTCGACAACTTCCGTGAGAATCTGCGTCAGGCGTTCGGCGTTGTACTCTTGATTGATGTACTCGACGTAAGCCTGCTGGTCTTGCGGGGTTTCCGCGTAGCAGATGTCATAGATGTTGAAGCTCAAGGTCTTTGTCAGGTTATTGAACCCGTGGAGCTTGAGTTTGCTTTTCACCGTTAAAAACTCTCTATGTATGCGGCACGGCCGCGTGATCAAGCATGCCCGTCAAGTGCGAACAACGCACCTGCGTAGGACGGTTAACACCTCTTCGCGATGGCGATTTTGGTTATCTGTTCAGGCGGATGACCCGTCGGTTGACTGATCACGGCCCTGAAAAAAGTGGCGCATTATGCAGACGTCAGCGGGGGATCGCCAGAGTCTGCACTGCTTTTATGATAGTTGAATGTCGGCTCAGCCGAGTTCAACGATTTCGTAGTCGTGGGTGATCGCTACGCCGGCGGCGCCGAGCATGATCGAGGCCGAACAATACTTCTCGGCGGACAGTTCGATGGCGCGTTTGACCTGGGCTTCTTTCAGGCCCCGGCCCTTGACCACAAAGTGCATGTGGATCTTGGTGAACACTTTCGGATCTTCGGTCGCGCGTTCGGCATCCAGAAAGGCTTCGCAGCTTTCAACGGCCTGACGGGACTTCTTCAAAATGCTGACCACGTCGAAATTGCTGCAACCGCCGACACCCAGCAGGAGCATTTCCATGGGGCGGACACCCAGATTACGACCACCGGCGTCCGGCGGACCATCCATGACCACGACATGACCGCTGCCGGATTCGCCGAGGAACATGGCTTCGCCAGCCCATTGGATGCGTGCCTTCATCGCCAAGACTCCACTGTAGAAAAAAGGGTCGCCAGCTTAGCACAGGGCCCCGCCCGGACAGCGAGCACGTTCCTAGGACGAATGCACCTTTAACGTAGGTGATTTCTCGAAATTTCGACGAAGTGTCTGGTAAGCTGGCGCCAATTCACTGGCGCCTTCGCCAGACTGTGTAGCGACCGCCTCAGCGCCTCATATAAAAACCAAATATAACCGTGCAGTCTTTTCGGGATACAACCATGGTTGGTATTACCCCCACACCCAAAATCAAGAACCTCGACAAGCTGCTGATGCATTGCCAGCGCCGCCGTCACGCGGCCAAGAGCAACATCATCTGCGCCGGGGATCGCTCCGACACGCTGTACTTCATCATCCGCGGTTCGGTCACGATCCTGATCGAGGATGACGACGGCCGCGAGATGATCATCGCGTACCTGAATGCAGGGGATTTCTTCGGCGAGCTGGGCCTGTTCGAAGAAGCCGGCCAGGAACAGCAGCGCAGCGCCTGGGTGCGGGCCAAGGTTGAATGCGAAGTCGCGGAAATCAGCTACGCCAAGTTCCGCGAGTTGTCGCAACAGGATCCGGACATTCTTTACGTCCTCAGCGGACAAATCGCACAACGCCTGCGCAACACCACACGCAAGGTCGGCGACCTGGCGTTCTTCGACGTCACCGGCCGTGTCGCTCGCTGCCTGCTGGAGCTGTGCAAGCAACCGGACGCCATGACTCACCCGGACGGCATGCAGATCAAGGTGACCCGTCAGGAAATCGGCCGGATTGTCGGTTGTTCGCGAGAGATGGTCGGTCGCGTGCTCAAGGATCTTGAGGAACGCAACCTGGTGGATGTGAAAGGCAAGACCATGGTGGTCTTCGGCACTCGCTGAGTTCCAAAGCTCAGCCGGCGTAGACCTGCGCCAGCATCAAACGGAAGAGTTCATCGAGACGCGCCAGTGCATGGGGCGCCGGGAATTTTTCGTGCAGAGCGATGTGGCTGGCGGCACGGACCCGCTGCTCCAGACCACACGCTTCGTTGAAGCGGTTGACCGCCGCGACCATCGACTCACGTTCGTCATCCACCAGCATCGCCCCGTGCACCAATCCCACCGGACGCTGACCACCCTGACTCTGGCGCCAGCGCTGAGCGGTGCCGACCATCTTGCGACCGTCGAGATTGACGTTGAAGCGACCGTCGCAAAACGCACCGTCGATTTCACCCAACGACGAAGTGCCGCCCAACTCATCCAGCAACTCACAAATCGGATCGCACAGCCGCCGGTAACCGGTTTCGATGCGGTTCAGATCGCCTTCGCTGCGAGGCGGTGCGTAGACCAGCGCAATATTGATGGTCGACGCCGATTGCGGAACCGGTTCGCCGCCGGTTTCACGCAGCAACACCGGCCAACCGGCCGCGGCGGAGACTTCGCAGGCGTGATCGAATCCGGAGAGGCGATTCAAACGGCGCGGCATGACCAAGGCGCGGTCGCTGGGCTGCCAGAACAACAAGCCGAATTCGGCATCGCCAGCGCAGACCGAGGCCAGCAGATCCTGTTCGGCTTGCAGGCCGGCTTCGATGGTCAGGGAAGTGGGGATCATAAGGTTTCCATAGGACGTTGAGTCTGAGGTGAATCTTATGCCGCCTTCGCGGGCAAGCCCGCTCCCACAAAGGGACGGGCGCCTGCAAAGACTCGATCAGTCGAGGGTCGAACCACTCACCGGAACGCCGCGTTCAGGGAAGAACAGACGCTGCAGTTCGATGCCCGGACTTTCGGCGCGCATGAACGCTTCGCCGACCAGGAACGCGTAAACATCGCTGATTTCCATCAACTCGACATCGGCACGGTTGAGGATGCCGCTCTCGGTGATGACCAGACGATCGCGCGGGATGCGCGGCAGCAGGTCGAGGGTGGTTTCCAGGCTCACGTCAAAGGTGTGCAGGTTGCGGTTGTTGACCCCGACCAGCGGCGTGTCGAGAGTTTTCAATGCGCGCTCCAGTTCATCGCCGTCGTGCACTTCCACCAGCACATCGAGGCCGACGTCCTTGGCCACCGAAGCCAGTTCGGCCATTTTCACGTCATCCAGTGCGGAGACGATCAACAGCACACAATCGGCGCCCAAGGCACGGGCTTCGACGATCTGGTACGGATCAATCATGAAGTCCTTGCGGATCACCGGCAGCGAGCACGCCGCGCGGGCCTGTTGCAGGTAGGCATCGGCGCCCTGGAAATAGTCGATATCGGTCAGCACCGACAGGCAGGTCGCCCCGCCCTTCTCGTAGCTTTTGGCGATCTCGGCGGGAACGAAGTTCTCGCGGATCACGCCTTTGCTCGGCGACGCCTTCTTGATTTCGGCGATGACCGCCGGTTGTTTCTTCTTGGCCTGCGCCAGCAATGCCTGGGCAAAACCACGGGGTGCATCGGCCGTCTTGGCCAGACTTTCCAGCTCGCTCAGGCTCACACGAGCGCTACGCTCGGCGACCTCCTGAACCTTGCGGGCCAGAATGTTTTCCAGAACCGTCGGTACACTCATCCCTCATTCTCCACTTTGAATACCGCGGTAAAGGCACCCAACTCCTCGAGTTTTTCCCGAGCAAGACCGGTGTGCAGAGCGTCGTGGGCCAGTGCCACGCCCTCTTTCAGACTTGTCGCCAGGTCGGCGGCGTACAGCGCCGCACCGGCATTGAGCACGATCATTTCGGCAGCCTTCTGGCCGTTCTCGGTCTTGCGCTTGCCCAGTGCATCGCGGATCAGCGCCAGCGACGCTTCCGGGCCTTCGACCGACAGGCCGTGCAGGCTCTGGCTCTTCATGCCCAGATCTTCCGGCTCGACCCAATATTCGGTGATCTGATCGTCCTTCAGCTCGGCGACAAAGGTCGGCGCCGCCAGACTGAACTCGTCCAGACCGTCCTTCGAATGCACCACCAGCACGTGCTTGCTGCCCAGACGTTGCAAGACCTCAGCCAACGGCCGGCACAGCGCCGGGGTGAACACGCCCACAACCTGATGTTTCACACCGGCCGGATTCGTAAGCGGGCCGAGCATGTTGAACAGGGTGCGCAGACCGAGATCGCGACGCGGGCCGGCGGCGTACTTCATGGCTTTGTGGTGAGTCTGGGCAAACATGAAACCGATGCCGACGTTATCGATGCAGCGCGCCACCTGAACCGGGGTCAGGTTGAGGTAGATGCCGGCGGCTTCCAGCAGGTCGGCACTGCCGCTCTTGCCCGATACGGCACGGTTACCGTGTTTGGCCACGGTGCAGCCAGCAGCAGCGACCACAAAGGAAGACGCGGTCGACACGTTGAAAATATTCGCCCCGTCACCGCCGGTGCCGACCACATCGACCACGCCGTCGAGGGTCTTGAGTTCGACCTTGTCCGCCAGTTCGCGCATCACCGACACGGCGCCGACGATCTCGTCGATGCTCTCGCTCTTCATGCGCATGGCCATCATGAACGCGCCGATCTGCGCGTCAGTGCATTGGCCGGTCATGATTTCGCGCATCACGTCGCGCATTTCATCGGTGCTGAGGTCAAGGTGATCGACGATACGGCTCAGGGCTGTCTTGATATTCATGGGAAGTCCTTAGCGCGTGCCGCCGGTTTGTTTGAGGAAGTTGGCGAACAGTTCATGGCCCTGTTCGGTGAGGATCGATTCCGGGTGGAACTGTACGCCCTCGATGTTCAGGGTCTTGTGACGCAGGCCCATGATTTCGTCGACCGAACCGTCATCGTGCTGGGTCCACGCCGTCAGCTCCAGGCAATCGGGCAACGTTTCGTGTTTAACGATCAGGGAATGATAGCGGGTGACGGTCAGCGGGCGGTTCAGCCCGGCAAACACGCCCTTGTCCTCGTGGAATACCGGACTAGTCTTACCGTGCATCACCTGCCGGGCGCGGACGACATCGCCGCCAAAAGCCTGGCCGATGGACTGGTGACCGAGGCAGACGCCGAGGATCGGCAGTTTGCCGGCGAAATGCTTGATGGCTTCGATGGAGATGCCGGCTTCGGTCGGCGTGCACGGGCCCGGGGATACGACGATCCGCTCAGGGTTGAGCGCTTCGATTTCGGCGATGGTCAGTTCGTCGTTGCGCACCACCTTGACCTCGGCACCCAGCTCGCCGAGATATTGCACAACGTTGTAAGTAAAGGAGTCGTAGTTGTCGATCATCAGCAACATGGCGTTTCGAACCTCTTGAATTCTGACTTGAAGACAGCCTTCGGATGACTTGCCAGGCGCTGCACACGGTCAGGCGCGCAGGTCGCGTCGGCACAGCGGCATTTCAAACGGGCAAGGAAGGCAAAGCGATACAGATCCGGCGGGGCCGGCAGAATAGATTCAGGCGCGCCAACGCCAGCGGGCGTGTGCCTTGATGACTTGATCCAGAAGTTTGCTGGTGATCAACACGGGGAAGGTCTCGTTCATACGTTTCGGCACAGTAACTTAGCTGGGCGGAGCGTGCAATATGGCCGGGGCCGTGGGGGATAAAACAATGGGAGGGTTGACGACCGATGGCAAATCGCCGGAAGTTTTTGGTACTGTCGTTTCGTTCACTACAACAATAAATAAACGGACTTGCTCATGATCAAACAGACGTTGTTTGTACCGCTCGCCGGATGCCTGCTCGCGATGGCCTGCGCCCAGGCGAACGCCGCACCCAATCCTTATTCGAATTTCGTGGTCTTCGGCGACAGCCTGAGCGATGCGGGGACTTTCACCGACAGCGGCGGCCCGGCCGGCGCCACCGAACGCTACACCAACCGCACGGGCCCGAACTATCAGGACGGCAGCGGTGAGTTCTACTCACTCAATTCCACCCAATTGCTCGGAGGCCGTCTCGGCTTCACCCCGGACCAGACCGCCTCCTCGTCCTCAGCAGTTCGTGCCGGCCAAGGCCAGCCGGACGGTAACAACTGGGCTGTCGGCGGCTACCGTACCGACCAGATTCTCGACTCGATCACCAGCCAGTCCGCCACCGGCGAACGCACCCGCGCCGGTTATCTGCCGTCGAACGGTTTCCGCGCCGACCCGAATGCCCTGTATTACCTGACCGGGGGTGGCAACGATTTCCTCCAGGGCCGCGTCACCAGTCTTCCTCAGGCGAATGCCGCTGCCGATCGACTGGTCGACAGCGTACGCACACTGCAAGGCGCCGGCGCCCGTTACATCATGGTCTGGCTGTTGCCGGACATCGGCCTGACTCCGGCCATCAACGGCTCGCCGCTACAAGCCTTCACCTCGCAACTCAGCGCCCAGTTCAACACCGAACTGGTCAGCCAGTTGCAGAGCGTCAATGCCAACGTCATCCCGCTGAACGTCCCGGTTCTGCTCAAAGAGGCATTTGCCAATCCGGCGCAGTTCGGCCTGGCCACTGACCAGAATCTGGTCGGCACCTGCTTCAGCGGCAACAGCTGCACGGAGAACGCGCGGTACGGGATCAACAGCGCCACCCCGGATCCGTCCAAGCTGATCTACAACGACGCCGTCCACCCGACCGAAGCCGGGCAGCGCCTGATTGCCGATTACGCCTACTCGCTGCTGGCCGCACCATGGGAAGCGACCCTGTTGCCGCAAATGGCCCAAGGCACCCTGCGCTCGCATCAGGATGAACTGCGCAACCAGTGGCTGGCAGATTGGGAAAACTGGCAGGCCGTTGGCCAATGGCGGGCGATTGTCGCCGGTGGCGGCCAGCATCAGGACTTCGACAGCCAGCGCAGCGGCGCCAGCGCCGACGGCAACGGTTACAACCTGAACATCGGCGGCAGCTACCGTCTCAACGACGCCTGGCGTGTGGGCGTGGCGGCCGGTTTCTACAATCAGAAGCTCGAGGCCGGCGACAACGACTCCGACTACAAGCTGAACACTTATCTGGGCACCGCATTCGCCCAGTACCAGCAGAACCGCTGGTGGGGTGACGCCGCCGTGACCGCCGGGCATCTGGATTACGACAGCCTCAAACGCAAATTCCAGCTGGGGGTCAACGAACGCGGCGAGAAAGGCGATACCGACGGCTATGTTCTGGCCTTCAGCGGACGCGTGGGCTACGACATTGCGCCAGAAGCGAGCAGCCCATGGCATCTGTCGCCGTTCGTCAGCGCCGACTTCGCCAAGGTTGAAGTCGATGGCTATTCGGAAAACGGCGCCGACTCCACGGCACTGACGTTCGATGACCAGTCACGCATTTCCCGGCGCCTGGGCCTCGGGATTCAGGGCAAGTACCAGATCACCTCGCAGACCCAGGTGTTCGGCGAACTGGCCCACGAACGCGAGTACAACGACGACACCCAGCATGTGACGATGAACCTCAACAGCCTGCCGAACAACCGCTACACCCTGGCCGGCTATACACCTCAGACCAACCTCAACCGCCTGAACCTGGGCGTGAGCCACAACCTCACCAAGGATCTGGCATTGCGCGCCAGCTACGACATCCGCAAGGATGACGACTTTACCCAACAAGGGATCAACGTCGGCGTAGCACTCGACTTCTGATTCGCAGGCCATAAAAAACGCGGCGCCCTCACAGGCGCCGCGTTTTTTTATGGCCGAATCAGCAATCACTCAGTCCGGGGTTTGCTCGGCCAGTGCAACAGCGCGGAACATCGCCCGACGCTTGTTGATGGTTTCTTCCCATTCCAGCGCCGGCACCGAGTCGGCGACGATGCCGCCACCAGCCTGCACGTGCAGCTCGCCGTTCTTGATCACGGCGGTACGGATCGCAATCGCGGTGTCCATGTTGCCATTCCAGGCGAAGTACCCGACCGCGCCGCCATACACGCCACGCTTGACCGGCTCCAGCTCGTCGATGATTTCCATCGCACGGATCTTCGGCGCGCCGGACAAGGTGCCCGCCGGCAGGATCGCCCGCAGTGCGTCCATCGCCGTCAACCCGGCCTTCAACTGACCGGTGACGTTGGACACGATGTGCATCACGTTGGAATAACGCTCGATGACCATTTTCTCGGTGAGCTTCACCGAGCCGATTTCCGATACGCGCCCGGTGTCGTTACGACCGAGGTCGATCAGCATCAGGTGCTCGGCGATCTCCTTGTCGTCGGACAGCAGGTCTTCTTCCAGCGCCACGTCCGCCTCTTCGGTCGCCCCGCGAGGACGGGTGCCGGCAATCGGGCGCACGGTGATCAGGTTGTCTTCGACCCGTACCAGCACTTCGGGCGAACTGCCGACGACGTGGAAATCGCCGAAGTTGAAGAAGTACATGTACGGCGTCGGGTTGAAGCAACGCAGTGCGCGGTACAGATCGATCGGCGCCGCCTTGAAGTCGATCGACATGCGCTGGGACGGCACGACCTGCATGCAGTCACCGGCGAGGATGTATTCCTTGATGGTGTCGACGGCTTTTTCGTAGTCGTCCTGGGTGAAACTGGAGCGGAACACCGGCTCGGCCGCCTGCTGCTTGCTGAAATCCAGGCCACGGCGCGGGGTGATCGGCTGACGCAGTTTTTCCAGCAACTCCTGCAATTGCGCCTGGCCCTGCTCGTAGGCATCGGCCTGCGCCGGGTCGGCCAGCACGATCGCGTGCATCTTGCCGGCGAGGTTGTCGAACACCACCACCGCGTCGGAAACCATCAGCAGAATGTCCGGCACGCCCAGCGGATCCGGGTTCGGGCATTTGCCGAGGCGCTTCTCTACATAGCGCACACAGTCGTAACCGAAGTAACCCACCAGACCGCCGTTGAAGCGCGGCAGACCGGCAATGGTCGGCACGTTGTAGCGGGCCTTGAAGGTTTCGACGAAGGCCAGCGGATCGTCAACGTCGTGGCTTTCCGTCTCGACGCCATCGACGGTGACACTCACGTGATGATCGTGAACCCGCAGCACGGTGCGGCACGGCAGGCCGATGATCGAGTAACGGCCCCATTTCTCACCGCCCTGCACCGATTCGAGCAGGTAGGAGTTGGGCTGGTCGGCCAGTTTCAGGTAGATCGACAGCGGGGTGTCGAAGTCGGCCAGGGTTTCGCAGGCCAGCGGAATGCGGTTATAGCCGTCAGCGGCCAGACGCAGGAATTCTTCGCGGATCATAGGGTGCCTCGTGGTGTGAGGGGCAAATCAGTCAGGTGTGCAAACGCGCCGGCAGGCCGGCCAGGAACAAGTCAGGCGCGCCAACGCCAGCGGGCCAGGGCCTTGATGACTTTCATCCAGAGTTTGCGGGTGACCACCACGATGGCGTTTCCAGAAGGGGATTGAGAAGCGTCGGGCAACGTTATCTCAGCGGCCGTATCCAGGCAACCGGGAATTAGCTTGCGCAGATCGTCGATCACCAGCGCCGGGGATTCCTCGGCAATCGGCCGGCCATGGTTGTAGCCATAACTGAGCCCGACGCATTTGACCCCCGCCGCTTTCGCCGCCAGCACGTCGCTGCGCGAATCACCGACGAACAGCGATTGCGAGGCCGGAATCCCGGACATCTTCATGACGAAGAACAGCGCCGCCGGATCGGGCTTCTTCTGCGGCAGGGTATCGCCGCCGATGATCCACTTGAAGTAGCGGCCGATCTTCATCTGATCCAGCAGCGGCGCGACGAAGCGCTCCGGCTTGTTGGTGATCAGCGCCATGGCCACGCCCTGCTTGTGCAGCCATTTGAGGGTGTCGCGCACGCCGGGATAGACCACGGTCAGCTCATGGCTGGCGCCGTAGGCTTCCATGAAAACCTCCAGCGCATGCTCGGCTTCGACGTCATCCACGGAGGAATGATCGATACCGCCGGCCAAGGCGCGGCGCACCAGCACCGGCGCACCGTTGCCGACCCACTCGCGTACCGACTCGATACCGGCAGGCTTGCGCCCGAGGGAGAGCAGCATGTTATCCACAGCCGCCGCCAGGTCGGGTACCGAATCGATCAGCGTGCCATCCAGATCGAACATCACCAACCGCGGCAGTTGCCCCGGGAACAGCTGCTCAAAACCGCTCATGGGCGAGCCAGCGCCAGTTCGGAACGCATCTTGTCGATGACTTCCTGATAGTTCGGCGCATTGAAGATCGCCGAGCCGGCGACAAAGGTGTCGGCGCCGGCAGCAGCGATTTCGCGGATGTTGTTGACGTTGACGCCGCCGTCGATTTCCAGGCGGATGTCACGGCCCGAGGCATCGATGATCGCCCGCGCTTCGCGCAGCTTGTCGAGGGTGCCGGGGATGAATTTCTGCCCGCCGAAGCCCGGGTTGACGCTCATCAGCAAGACCATGTCGACCTTGTCGATCACGTACTTGAGCACGTCCAGCGGGGTTGCCGGGTTGAACACCAGACCGGATTTGCAGCCGCCTTCACGGATCAGTTGCAGCGAACGATCGACGTGCAGCGTGGCTTCCGAGTGGAAGGTGATGTAAGTGGCGCCGGCTTCGATGAAGTCGCCGACGATGCGATCCACCGGGCTGACCATCAGGTGCGCATCGATCGGCGCGGTCACGCCGTACTTGCGCAACGCGGCGCAGACCATCGGGCCGATGGTCAGGTTCGGCACGTAGTGGTTGTCCATGACATCGAAGTGGACGAAGTCGGCACCGGCGGCCAGCACGTTATCCACTTCCTCGCCCAGGCGGGCGAAGTCGGCAGAGAGAATCGACGGAGCAATAACGAAGGGCTGCATGACGCACCTTTTCTGAGCTAAATCACGATGGCGCGCATTGTATACCTCAAGTTTCCGCGCGCGCACCGTGACCGCGATGATTGGGTTGTGCCATGACCGATGACCGGCGGGTTCTCAGTACGCCGCCCGGTAGATCTTCTCGATGTCGGCGGCGCTGAGCTTGCGCGGGTTGTTGCGCATCAGGCGCTCGATTCCCGCGGCCTCCACGGCCATGGCCGGGATCGCCTCTTCGGGCACGCCAAAACTGCGCAGGCCCAGCGGGATTTCCACCGCTGCGCAAAGTTCGGTCATCGCCGTGACGGCACTGTCCGCCGCCTCATTGAGACTCAGATGAGCGGTCTTCACCCCCATGGCTTCGGCGATATCCTGCATCCGTTCGACGCAGGCCATCTTGTTCCAGGTCATGACATACGGCAGCAGCAGCGCATTGCTGACGCCGTGGGCAATGTTGAAGCGCCCGCCCAGTGGATACGCCAGCGCATGCACCGCGCCGACCCCGGCATTGCCGAACGCCATGCCGGCCATCAGGCTGGCGGTGGCCATGTCCTCTCGGGCTTGCAGGTTGGAGGGATTGGCGTAGGCCTTGGGCAAGGATCGGGCGATCAACTTGATCGCGCCGATGGCCAGCGAATCGGTGATCGGCGAGGCATTCAGTGACAGATAGGACTCGATGGCATGCACAAGCGCATCGACGCCACTGGCGGCGGTGACACTGCGCGGACAGGTCAGCGTCATTTGCGGACTGACCAACGCCACGTCCGGCAACAGGTAGTCGCTGACGATGCCTTTCTTCAGTTGCGCGACCTTGTCCGAAAGGATGGCGACGTTGGTCACTTCAGAACCGGTGCCGGCAGTGGTCGGGATCGCAATCAACGGTGGGCCTTTGCGCGGCACCTGATCGACGCCGAACAGATCCTCCAGTGCACCGTGATAACCGGCGTACGCCGCAACGCTCTTGGCGATGTCGATGGCACTGCCGCCACCGAGGCCGATCAACCCGTCATGCCCGCCCTCTCGGTAGACACGCATGCAATCCTCGACGATGGCGATCTCCGGATCCGGCAGCACCCGGTCGAAGATTTCGTACTCGCGCTCACCGATCTGCGCCAGCGCCAGCTCCACCGTGCCGGACTTGACCAATGCGGCGTCGGTGACGATCAGCGGGTTGTCGATATCCAGCCGCGTGAGTTCGGCCGCCAGCTGCTCGATGGCCCCGGCGCCGGTGATCAGTTTGTGAGCAATCTTGAACGAGGAAAGACTCATCGTGCGCAGCCTCTTATAGATGTGGGAGCTGAGCACAAGCGTAGCTGGGGAAATCGGGTTGTCTGTCATTCAGCGCATGAATGGCAACCCGCACACTGATCGTTCCCACGCTCCGCGTGGGAATGCAGCCAGGGACGCTCCGCGTTCCATTCGGGAGCTGGAACGCGGAGCGAGGGAACAATATCGAGCTGGGCTCAGACCTGAGCAGTACGCAGCTTCTCACTCCGCCCACGCAGCCATTCCAGCGTCAGCAACAGAATCACCGAGAAGGCAATCAACAACGTCGCAGCCGCAGCAATCGTCGGACTCAGGTTCTCGCGAATCCCGCTGAACATTTGCCGAGGCAACGTCGCCTGCTCGGGACCTGCAAGAAACAGCGTCACCACCACTTCATCAAACGAGGTCGCAAAGGCAAACAGCGCCCCGGAAATCACCCCCGGCGCAATCAGCGGCAAGGTCACCCGACGGAACGTGGTCAATGGCGAAGCACCAAGGCTGGCCGCCGCCCGCACCAGGTTATGGTTGAAACCCTGCAACGTCGCCGACACCGTGATGATCACGAACGGCACACCGAGCACCGCGTGCACCACGATCAGCGAGAAGAAACTGTTGCCCAGGCCCAGCGGCGCGAAGAACAGGTAACTGGCCACACCGATGATCACCACCGGCACCACCATCGGCGAAATCACCAGCGCCATCACCAGCGGCTTGCCGGGAAAGTCGCCACGGGTCAGGCCGATGGCCGCCAGCGTGCCGAACACCATCGCCAGCACGGTCGCGGCCGGGGCGACGATGATGCTGTTCTTCAGCGAGCGCATCCACTCCGCCGAGGCGAAGAAGTCGTGGTACCACTGCAGCGAAAAGCCTTGCAGCGGGTACACCAGAAAACTGCCCGAGTTGAACGACAGCGGCACGATCACCAGCACCGGCAGGATCAGAAACAACAGGATCAAGCCGCAGAGGATCCGCAAGCTGTAGAACCACACCCGCTCGACGGGCGACATATAAGGACTCAGCATTTCAAATTCCCCTTAGCTCAGGCGCAGGCGACTAGCGCCCACCAGCCAGCTGTAGATCAGATAAAGCACCACGGTCGCCAGCAGTAACAGCCCGCCGAGCGCAGTGGCCATGCCCCAGTTGATGCTGGTGTTGGTGTAGAACGCGACGAAGTAGCTGACCATCTGATCGTTCGGGCTGCCCAGCAGCGCCGGGGTGATGTAGTAGCCGATGGCGAGGATGAACACCAACAGGCAACCGGCGCCGACGCCGGCGTAGGTCTGCGGGAAGTACACCCGCCAGAAACTGGCGAACGGATGGCAGCCGAGGGAAATCGCGGCACGCATGTAGGTCGGCGAGATGCCTTTCATCACGCTGTAGATCGGCAGGATCATGAACGGCAGCAGGATGTGCACCATCGAGATGTAGACCCCGGTGCGGTTGAACACCAGCTCCAGCGGTTTATCGATGATCCCCATCGCCATCAACGCGCTGTTGATCAATCCGCCGGATTGCAGCAACACGATCCACGCGGCGACTCGCACCAGGATCGAGGTCCAGAACGGCAGCAACACCAGAATCATCAGCAGGTTGCTTTGACGCGACGGCAGGTTGGCCAACAGGTAGGCCAGCGGATAGGCCAGCACCAGGCAGATAACGGTGATGATCAGGCCCATCCAGAAGGTCCGGGCGAAGATGTCGAGGTAGATCGCCTGATCCGGGGTGGCCGGGGCAATTTCGCCGAGGTCGTCGATGCGGTGATCCACCGCTGCCAACAGATAGAACGGGGTGATGCTGCTGGTGTTGCGCTTAACCGCTTGCCAGTAGGCCGGATCGCCCCAACGCTCGTCGAGGCCCTCCAGCGCTTCTTTATAAGAGGCCGGTTCGCTGGCGAATGGCAGCGAGCGGGCGGTTTTGGTCAGCAGGCTGCGATAGCCGGCCAACTCCATGTTCAGGCGCTTGGACAGATCGCCCAGGGTCTGGTTTTTGCGCGCTTCGGCGAGGTCTTCGCTGGCGGCTTTGTAGACCGGTTCTGCGGGCAGGCCTCGGCCGTCCCACGCAGCAATCGCGGTTACGGTGCGCGGCATGCCGCCAACCACTTCCGGGTTGCCGACACTTTTATAGAGCAGCGCCACGATCGGCACCAGGAACACCAGCAACAGAAACAGCACCAGCGGCGCGATCAGCGCCTGGGCCTTCCAGCGGTTGACCCGCTCGGCGTGCTTGAGCCGCTGCTTCAAGGTGGGGCTGTTGCCCTCGTTCAGGGGAACGGCGATGGCCATGACGTACTCCGCAAATCTTTGATCGTTACAAAAGCGGCGAATACCGCCTCGAACTTTGGGTACTGATCGTTCCCACGCTCTGCGTGGGAACGCATTCAGTGACGCTCTGCGTCACAGGGACGCGGAGCGTCCCGGGCGACATTCCCACGCGGACGGTTCGACGCCTCGACGTGGGAATGATCATCCGGTAGCCGTCGGCCCGTGTGACGTGGTTACTTCGCAGCCCAGGAGTTGAAGCGCTGCTCCAGTTGCTCGCCGTTGTCAGCCCAGAAGCTGACGTCGATCTGCACCTGGTTGGCGATGTTTTCCGGGGTGGTCGGCATGTCTTTCAGGATTGCCTTGTCCAGCAACGGCACAGCCTGGGAGTTGGCCGGGCCGTAGGCGATGTTTTCCGAGTAGGTCTTCTGCTGTTGTGGCTGCACCGAAAACGCGATGAATTTCTTCGCCGCTTCGGCACGCTTGGCGTCCAGACCTTTCGGGATGGCCCACGCATCGAAGTCGTAGATACCGCCGTTCCACACCACTTTCAGATTGGATTCTTTCTGCACCGCAGCGATACGACCGTTGTAGGCCGAGCTCATGACCACGTCACCGGAAGCGAGGTATTGCGGCGGCTGGGCGCCGGCTTCCCACCACTGGATGTTCGGTTTCAACTCATCCAGTTTCTTGAACGCGCGATCCTGACCGCCCTTGCTGGCCAGTTCCTTGTACACGTCTTTCGGCGCTACGCCGTCGGCCATCAGTGCGAATTCGAGGGTGTACTTGGCGCCTTTGCGCAGGCCACGTTTGCCCGGGAATTTTTTGGTGTCCCAGAAATCCGCCCAACTGGTCGGTGCGGTTTTCAGCTTGTCGGCGTTGTAGGCCAATACGGTCGACCACACGAAGAAACCCACGCCGCAAGGCTGGATCGCGCCTTTGACGTAGTCTTCGGATTTGCCGAACAGCGCAGGATCGAGTTGCTCGAACATGTCTTCGTCGCAGCCACGGGACAGCTCCGGCGATTCAACCTCTACCAGATCCCAGGACACGCTCTTGGTGTCGACCATGGCTTTGACCTTGGCCATCTCGCCGTTGTACTCGCCAGCGACGATCTTGCCGTTGCCCGCCGCTTCCCACGGTGCGTAGAAGGCTTTGACTTGCGCCGCCTTGTTCGCCCCGCCAAACGACACCACGGTCAGATCCGGGCCGGCGGCCATTGCGCTTGCCGCACCCATCAGGCCCAGGGTCAGGGCTGTGAACTTCAGGGATCTCAACATTTATTGTTCTCTCCACGTGCAGGGTTGGTGTTGGTATTGCGGGGCGTTTCAGTGCGCCTCTAGAAGTGGATCGAGCGCGCGAACGTGCTCGACCTGCCAGCCAAGCGGAACCACGTCGCCGACCGCGAGCGCTGGATCGAGCTCGGCAATCGGTTGTTTCACGAAGAAGTCGGTCTTGCCGCAGACTTCCAGGCGCACCCGGACGTGGTCGCCCAGATAGATGAATTCGGCCACCCGCCCGGAGAAGCGGTTGACGCACTGGTCACTCGAACCGTTGAGGCTGACGCGCTCCGGACGGATCGACAGGGTGACCGGCTCGCCGGTCTGGCCGATGTTGACCGCCAGCGCCTCGACCTTTTCCCCGCGCCCCAGCTCGACCACGCAGCGCTCGCCGCTCTGGCTGAGCAGGCGACCGTTGAGGCGGTTGTTCTCGCCGATGAAGTTGGCGACGAAGGTGTTTTTCGGTTCTTCGTAGAGGGTGCGCGGCGGGGCGATCTGCTGGATCTCGCCCTGATGAAACACGGCCACGCGGTCGGACATGGTCAGGGCTTCGCCCTGGTCGTGGGTCACGTAGACCACGGTCACGCCGAGGCGCTGGTGCAGGTGTTTGATTTCCATCTGCATGTGTTCACGCAGCTGTTTGTCGAGGGCGCCGAGGGGTTCGTCCATCAACACCAGTTGCGGCTCGAACACCAGCGCACGGGCCAGCGCCACACGCTGTTGCTGGCCGCCGGACAGTTGCGCCGGGTAACGCGATGCGAACGCATCAAGCTGCACCATGCTCAGGACTTTCTTGACCTTGTCGCTGACGTCGCTCTTGTTCAGGCCGCGCACGGTCAGCGGAAACGCCAGGTTTTCAGCGACGGTCATGTGCGGGAACAGCGCGTAGTTCTGGAACACCATACCGATGTCGCGTTTGTGCGGCGGCACGTTGTTGATCGCCCGCCCGGCGAGGAGGATCTCACCGGCGGTCGGCGTTTCGAAACCGGCGAGCATCATCAGGCTGGTGGTCTTGCCCGAGCCGGACGGCCCGAGCAAGGTGAGGAATTCGCCCTTGCGAATGTCCAGGTTGAGGTCTTTGACGATCAGGTTCTCGCCGTCGTAGCTCTTCTGCACTCCACGAAAGCTGACCAGCACATCGCTGGCCCCTGCGTTTGATTCGACCTGGCTCATACCCACACCTTTGTTATTGATGACTGCTGTGGGATTAAGCCTAGTGGCTGCTTGCAGTCACGCAAATCGGGGCGCAGGAGAGAATCGCCTCAGCCGGATGGAAGGCCGGGGGTAGGGATTGCCCTACAAGGATGGCGCGTTTTGGCAAACCCGACGCATGGGTCGGGGCTCAAGCCGTCAGAACCGGCAAAAGCGCCTGTCGCTATTGGATATGCCGCTCAGAGCAGCTTGTGTTCCATCGCGTACTTCACCAGCTCGGCGAGCGAAGTGATGTTGAGTTTCTGCATCAGCCGCGCCTTGTGGGTGCTGATGGTCTTGCTGCTCAGGGCCAGTTGCTGGGCGATGTCGTTGACGTTAGCGCCTTGCGCCAGGCGTTCGAACACCGAGAATTCGCGCTCCGACAGCAACGAGTGCAGTGGTCGCGCATCGGTCAGGCCGACTTCGAAGACCATGCGGTCGGCCAGCTCCGGGTCGATGTAGCGCCCGCCCGCCGCGACCTTGCGAATTGCCGTCAGCAGCAGTGCCGGATCGCTGTCCTTGGTGGCATAACCGGCGGCGCCGACCTTCAGCGCCCGGGCGGCCATCTGTGCTTCGTCGTGCATCGACAGCACCAGAATCGCCGGCGGATGGTTCAGCGCGCGGATTCGTGGAATCGCTTCGAGCCCGTTGACGCCGGGCATCGAGATGTCCAGCAACACCACTTCGCAGGGCACATTGCGCAGGGTTTCCAGCAATTGCTCGCCGTTGCTCGCCTCCCCCACCACCTGCAGATCCTTGGCCAGGCCGATCAATTGCTTGATGCCTTCGCGAACGATGGTGTGGTCTTCGGCTACCAGTACACGGATCACTTACTTCTCCTCATCCAGTGGCACCCGCACGCTCAGCGTGGTGCCCTCGCCCGGCTCGCTGTCGAGTGACAGCTGCCCGCCCATGATCAACACCCGCTCGCGCATGCCCACCAGTCCAAAGGATGTCGGCCTGCCGGCAGCGGCGACGAATCCTACGCCATCATCGCTGACCGTCAGACACAATTCGTTGCCTTCCTGCGTCAGCGTCAGTTCCACAGTATGCGCCTGGGCATGGCGCATGACGTTGGTCAGCGCCTCCTGAAGAATGCGGAACAGGCCGATGGCCTTGGCGTCACTGAGGGGCGCAAGGTTGTCCGGCACCTGCACCAGACACGGAATCTGCGTGCGCGCCTCGAAGCGCCGCGCCTGCCACTCGATGGCCGAGGCGATCCCGGCATCGAGGATCGGCGGGCGCAGCGCCGTCGCCACATCCCGCACCAGCTGGAACAACTGGGCAATCAGGCGCTTCATGCTGTTCAAGCGCTCGTTCAGACCCGGATCAAGTTGCGCGTAGGCCAGTTCGCACATCGACGTTTCCAGTTTCAGCACCGTCAGCATCTGCCCCAGTTCATCGTGAACCTCCCGGGCGATGCGCGCCTTTTCCTCTTCCCGCACGCTTTCCAGGTGCGCCGACAGTTCGCGCAGTTGTTCGCGGGAGGCCGCCAGCTCCAGTTCGATGCGTTTACTTTCGGTGATGTCCCAGACAATGCCGTCCCAGACATAGGCACCGCCCTCCAGTTGACGGGTGATGGCCTTGATCTCAGCCCAGCGCTGCTCGCCCTGGCGCGTGAGAATCCGGCCCTGCCACGACCAGTCGCTGTCGGTGTCCAGCGCCTGGTCCTGAGTCTGGTGATAAGCGGCCCGGTCATCCGGATGCACCAGACTGCGCAGGCCCATGTCGCGATGGGCGATGGCGGCCGGCGCGTAGCCGACCAGACTTTCGCTGCCCTCGCTGATGTAGGCAAAGTCGATCTGCCCGGTCACCGGTGCGCGCTCAAGGCGGAATACCAGCCCCGGCACGTTAGCCGCGATGCCTTGCAGCCGCGCCTCGCTTTCCTGCAACGCAGCCAGGGCACGACGACGCTCGGTGACATCGGTGAGATAGACCACCAGATACTCGCCATCGCGAAAACGCAGGAAGCTCAGCGACACGTCCGCCGGCAGCACACTGCCATCGGCCCGCACACAATTGGTTTCAAAGCTCAGCGGCCCTTCTTCGCTGGCTCGGGCGCGTTTCCACAGGTTGAGCCAGCGATCCATGTGCAGGCCCGGTTCGAAGTCGATCAACGGGCGGTCGATGATGGCGCCCTGTGGATAACCGAGCATGTTTTCTGCCGCGCGATTGGCGTAGCGCACATGACTATCCCAGTTGACCCAGAGAATGCCGACGGTGCTCTGGTCGATGGAAAACTGGGTCAGGCGCAGGGCCTCTTCGCTGGCGGCGCGCAGGGCGATGTCTTCACGGGCGTCGAGCAGGCGCTGTTCAAGACCGCGTTGCTGGCGGCGTTGCCAGAAGACGATGGCCACGCAACTGAGCAGCAGCACCGCGAACAACAGGCTCAGGTTCTGCCAGAAGCCCGGCGACTCGGAGAGCCGCGGATATTTGGGTTGCAACCACTGCGCATGCAGGCGCTCCAGGTCCTTGGCCGGGATTGCGCGCAAGGCACTTTCGACGATCCCTGCCAGCTCCGGCCAGTCACGACGGGTGCCGATGCGCAGCAGTTGCGGCAGACCGATGTCGCCGACCACCACCAGCCCGGCAAACTCCGGTTCCACCGACAGCCGACCGAGCTGCGCCTCATCGACCACCGCGTAGGAAGCCTGCTGACTCAGCAACAGTTGCAGCGCCTGACGCTCCATCGGCACGCCTTGCAGATTCAGGTGGGGATAGTTGCTGCGCAGGTAATCGGCGGTGACGCCGGGCATGCGCACGGCGACGCGGGTCTGGCTGTCGAGTTTTTCCAGCTCCACGGTCGCGCTGCTTTTCTGGTCGCTGACCACCAGTTGCGGCACGCGCATGTACGGGTCGGAAAACTGCCAAAGACGCAGGCCGCCCGGGGTTTGGGTCAGGCCCGGTGCGATGTCGATTTCGCCGTCCCGGGCAGCGGCCTCGAGTTGGGCCAGATCCTGAAAGTTGCGCCAGCTCAGCTCGACATTCAGCGCCCTCGCCAACGCTTTCATCACTTCGACGTTGGCCCCCGACAGCCGCTGCAAGCGCCGGTCGTATTGTGCGTACGGCGCCTGCAGCACCAGGCCCACGCGCAATTCATTGTGCTCTGCGAGCCACTGTTGTTCGCTCGCCGACAACCGCGCGAGGTGGCTCGGTGGCGCAGGCGCCGCCCAGCCCATCAAGGGAAACGCCAGACAGCCGATAACCCACAGGCAGCAAAAACGCATCATTGAAGTCTCATACACTGACAAATTCTGACCAACCCATTAGGCTGCCGGGATAACTTCTGGCCTGGAATAACCGATGCCCCCTGTCTATCGCCTGGCAATGCCAGCATTGTGCCTGTCGCTGATCCTGCCTTGTGCGTTTTCCGTCGAAGCCGCGGATCCGACGCCCGCCTCCGCCGCAGAAAAAGCCGCCGAAGAAAAACCGGTCGAACGCCAGCCACTGCTTGAGCGTAGTCAGGAAGAAGCCGCGGCACTCGAACGCAAGGTTCCGGCCCAGGAACAACAGCAACTGCAAGCGGGCAGCGACACCTTCCTCGCCCTGTGGAAACCGGCCAACACCGCCGAACCCAAAGGCGCAGTGATCCTCATTCCCGGCGCCGGCGAAACCGCCGACTGGCCCCAGGCGATCGGCCCGTTGCGCCGCAAGTTGCCGGACGTCGAGTGGAGCAGCCTGAGTATCACCCTGCCCGATCTGCAAAGCGATGCCATCGCGCCGCGCGTGGTCGAAGCACCCGCCGCAGCGAAAACCGCCGACCCGGGCAGCAAGGATTCGACCACCGCCGAGCCGATCGAACAAGCCGCCGGTGGCGAAGCCGATGTGGCCGACAAGGTCGTTGCTGAATCCACCGAGGAACAGTCCAAGGCCGACGCCGAGCGAATTTTCGCCCGCATCGACGCCGCGCTGACCTACGCCGAACAACAGAGCGCGCGCAGCATCGTCGTCCTCGGCCATGGCACCGGTGCTTACTGGGCCGCGCGCTACATGAGCGAGAGACAAAGCTCGCAGGTCGAGAAGCTGATGCTGGTGGCCGCGCAGACCCCGGCCAAGGCCAAACCGGAACTGGTGGAACTGACGCCGACCCTGAAGCTGCCGACCGCGGACATTTTCTACATGGATAAAGCGCTGGACCGCAACGCGGCACTGGAGCGCATGCAGGCCAGCAAACGGTTGAAGACGTCCGCGTTCAGTCAGGTCGCACTCAAGGCCCTGCCGGACAACAAGGCTGAACAGGAGCAATTGTTCCGCCGGGTGCGTGGCTGGTTGAATCCGCAGAGCCCCGACTGACAAAGCGCAGACAAAAAAATCGCAGCCCAACGCTGCGATTTTTTTATGCCTAGCGAAAATCCCGCCGTTCGCGAATCAACGTGTAGGCATTGTGCAATTCGCGGGTCCTCTCGGTGGCCTCACGCACCTGCGCCGGCGTGGCACCTGTCCCGGCCACCTTGTCCGGGTGATGCCGGCTGAGCAGACGCCGATAGGCACGCTTGATCTGCGCCGGTTCGCTGGTGGCTGAGACGCCGAGCAGGCGCATCGCCTCCTGATAGCTCACCGCCGCGCTGACGATCGGACGCTTGTGTGGCTCGTAGTCCGCCGCCAGCGCCTGGATCTGGTGGGTCGTCCAGCCCAGCCACTTGCCCCACTGCGCCAGCAATTCCCGCTCGCTGACGCCGGCCCGACCATCGGCGAAGACCATTCGCCAGCAGGCGCGCAATACACCTTCAGCGGCATGGGGTTGAGTGCTCAATCGACGCAGATAACCGCGCAGATTGTCGTTGCCGGACTTGCCGCGATTGAACGCGGCAATCGCCCGGCGCTGCGCCGGCTCGCTCATTTCCAGCGCGCGCATCTCATGCCGCGCCTGCTGGATGTGACCGTCCGTGACCCGCCCGTCGCTCTTGGCCAGACGCCCGAGCAACACGAATAACAGTTCGTCGTTGCGCAGCATCGGCCGACCGCCGAGTTTTTCCCGCAAATGCCCCCAGCTCTGCAAATGCAGGCGCCGATCCAGCGCCTGCCCCAACAAAGCCCCAAGCATGGCCCCCGGAATGCTGGCGATAGCAAAACCCGCTCCGGCTCCAATCAGAGTCCCTGGCCACAACATATCAGCGACTCGCTTCTATCAAGGCTTCGGCTTCGGCCAGACGCTCGTGCGTGCCGACATCGACCCAGCGACCTTTCAGTCGCTCGCCGGTCACCTGCCCGTCCGCCATGGCTTTACGCAGCAGCGGCGCCAGTTTGAAGGCACCGCCGCTGCAGCCGTCAAACAACTGCGGGTGCAATACGGCGATGCCGCTGTAGGTCAGGGTTGCCGCCTCGGCCTGGCCATCACGCACCTGGCCGTCGGTCAGGGTGAAGTCGCCTGTCGGGTGATGGGCCGGGTTGTCCGCCAGCACCAGATGCGCCAGCCCGGTGATCGGCTGATGCAGCACGCTGAAGTCGTAATCGGTCCAGATATCACCGTTGACCACCAGAAACGCGTCGTCGCCCAACAGCGGCAAGGCGCGGAAAATGCCGCCGCCGGTTTCCAGTGGCTCGCCCTCCGGCGAGTACTGGATCGACACGCCGAACTGCGAACCATCGCCCAGATGATCTTCGATCTGCCGGCCGAGCCAGGCATGGTTGATCACGATCTCATTGAAACCGGCTGCGGCCAGGGCACGCAGGTGATATTCAATCAGCGGCACGCCGCCGGCACGCACCAGCGGCTTCGGGGTGGTCAGGGTCAGCGGGCGCATGCGCTCGCCTTTGCCGGCCGCCAGAATCATTGCCTTCATGCCGTCACTCCACCACGCAGGCTGGCGAGCAGTGCCTGCAGATCCGCCAACTCGGGACGGCGGGCGATGACCGCTTCTATATAAGAGAAGAAACGCGGCACATCACCGAGGTAACGCGGCTTGCCGTCGCGATGGCAGATGCGGGCGAAGATGCCGATGACTTTCAGATGACGCTGCACGCCCATCAGGTCGCTGGCGCGCAGGAACTCTTCGAAGTCCGGCTGCACCGGAATGTTCAGCGCCGACGCCTGCTGCCAGTAGCTTTCCAGCCAGCCGCGCACACGTTCTTCAGGCCAGCTGAGGAATGCGTCCTTGAACAGGCAGGTCACGTCGTAGGTCACCGGGCCGTACACGGCGTCCTGGAAATCCAGCACGCCGGGATTAGGCTCGCTGAGCATCAGGTTGCGCGGCATGTAGTCGCGGTGCACCAGCACTTTCGGCTGGGCGAGGGCGCTGTCGATCAGCAGCTCGCTGACCTTTTGCCACTGCTGCTGTTGGGTGGCATCGAACTCGACGCCCAACTCGCGTTTCACGTACCACTCGGGAAACAGTTCCAGCTCGCGGCGCAACAACGCGACGTCATAGCTCGGCAGCGGCGCCACCATCGGCAGCTGCTGAAAAGCCAGCAGCGCTTGCAGGGCATCGCTGAACAACGCGTCGGCATTTTCGCTGTCGATCACGTCCAGATAGGTCTGGTTGCCCAGGTCATTGAGCAAAAGAAAGCCACGTTCGAGGTCTTCGGCATAAATTTTCGGCACGTTGATACCGGATTTCGCCAGCAAAAAGGCGATATCCACGAACGGTTTGCAGTTTTCCTGAGGCGGCGGCGCGTCCATCACGACGAAGCTGCGACCCGCGCCTTCCCAACGGAAATACCGGCGGAAACTCGCGTCGCTGCTGGCCGCGGTCAACGTGGCCGGGGGTACGGCTCCCCAGCCCTGATCTGCAAAAAGGGTTGCCAACTGTTCATCGAGCCAAACTTTCAGGTGTTGCAAGCGTACATCTTGATCAGGCATTGCAAGGGTCTCCGACGGCGCTAGCCGTCAAGCGGGTCATGCTTTATTATCCAGCATCTTTTTCAGACCATCGAGAGGCGTGCGGCCCACACCGCGGGCAGATGGCACGCAGGAAGCCCGGACTAATAAGATGGCATTGAAATCCCCCGCGTTTCGTAAAAAATTTCCGTTGTTGGTAACCGGCAGTCTGCTGGCTATGCAACCTCTGGCCAGTTCATTCGTTGTTGCCGCCGAGCAGTATGACTGCGCCGTCTCGGCAACGGGTGGCTGGGCCTGCTCGCCGAAGACGCCGGCCGCTGCCTTGCCGCCGCGTCCCGTGCATGACGGCAGTGCCGTCAGCGCCGCTGGCGAAGCTCCGGCCCAGAACGGCTCCACCGCGGAGTCCGGGCCCAAGCCGGTACTGGTTACCGAGTCCAAGGGCCGCGGCCTGAAATCCCGTAGCGAAGACTACAGTCACCTCGACTGGGTTCCGCGCGAGAAGCTCACCGCCGCCCAACTGGCCGAGACCGGTCCTTACTGCTCTGGTTCCTATATCGAACCGATTCGTCCTGGCATGAATGACAAGACGAATAAAAGTGACGCCCCGACCTTCATCGGCGCCAAGGCATCGCGTTATCAGCAGGATTCGCAGGTCGCGAGCCTGGCCGGTGACGTGGTCATGCGTCAGGGCAGCATGCAGGTCGAAGCCGACGAGGCCAACCTGTATCAGGCCGAAAGCCGTGGCGAACTGGCGGGCAACGTGCGCATTCGCGACAACGGCGCGCTGATCGTCGGCGACCACGCCGATGTGCAGCTCGACACTGGTGAAGCCAAGGTCGACAACGCGGAATACGTGATGCACAAATCGCGCATCCGCGGTAACGCGCTGTACGCCAAGCGTGCCGAAAACGCGATCATTCGTCTGAAGGACGGCACGTACACCACGTGCGAACCGAACAGCAACGCCTGGCAGCTCAAGGGCAACAACATCACCCTGAACCCTGCCACCGGTTTCGGTACCGCGACCAACGTGACACTGCGGGTCAAGGACATTCCTGTCCTGTACACGCCGTACATCTACTTCCCGATCGACGATCGTCGTCAGTCGGGCTTCCTGCCGCCGACCATCGGCACCGGCAGCGACACCGGCTTCATGCTGGTGACCCCGTACTACTTCAACCTGGCGCCGAACTACGATGCCACGTTGTATCCACGCTACATGGCCAAACGCGGTCTGTTGATGGAAGGCGAATTCCGCTACCTCACCAAGTCCAGCGAAGGTCAGTTCGGTGCGGCGTACCTCAACGACGAGGACGACGAGCGCAAGGGCCAGACCGACTACGACAAGACCCGCTACATGTACAACTGGCAACACAAGGGCGGTCTCGACTCCCGTGTGTTCACCCAGGTGGATTACACCAAGATCAGCGATCCGTACTACTTCCAGGATCTGCAGACCGACCAGATCGGCGTGAAAAGTGCCGACTACGTGAATCAGCAGGGCTCGGTCACCTATCGTGGCGACAGCTACACCGCCCGTTTGAATGCCCAGGCGTACCAGCTGGCAACCGTATCGAACATCACACCGTATGACCGACTGCCGCAGATCACCTTCAATGGTCAGCTGCCCTATCATCCGGAAGGCCTGAATTTCGACTACGAGACCGAGATCGTTCGTTTTGACCGTGATCTGAAAAACGGCAACTTTACCAACGAAGACGGCACTGTCGAGCCACGCCTCGATAACAACGTATTCGGGCTCGCTCGCGCCAATGGTGACCGTCTGAACCTGAAACCAGGTGTCAGCCTGCCGATGAGCACGACCTATGGCTACCTGACTCCGTCGCTCAAATATCAGTACACCCAGTATCAACTGGATCTGGACGGCACCGGCAAATCGCAAATTGCCGCCCAGACAGCAGAGCAGAACAAACTCAACGGCACCTTCGACAGCAACCAGAGTCGCGGCGTGCCGATCGCCAGCGTTGACGGTGGTCTGTACTTTGACCGCAACACGTCCTTCTTTGGCAAGAACTACCGCCAGACGCTTGAGCCGCGCATGTTCTATCTCTATGTGCCGAAGGTGGATCAGGAAGACATTCCGGTATTCGACACCAGCGAATACACCTTCAACTATGCGTCGCTGTTCCGTGACAACCGTTTCTCCGGTTCCGACCGTGTTGGCGACGAGAACAAGCTGTCGCTGGGCGTGACCAGCCGCTGGATCGAAGACGACGGGTTCGAGCGTCAACGCATCAGCGTCGGCCAGGCTCTGTACTTCAAGGATCGCGAAGTCCAACTGCCAGGCATCGCGTTCAACGACCGCGACGACGCCAAGGCCAATGTTTCGCCTTACGCGCTGGAATACGAATACCGCTGGAACCGCGACTGGCGCACCACGGCCGACTACAACTGGGATCCGGACAGCCGCAGCCCGCGTTCGGGTAGCGCGATGTTCCACTACCAGCCTGAAGACAACCCGAACAAGGTGGTCAACGTCGGCTATCGCTATCGCAACGACCAGGTCCGTTACGACCAGAACACCGGTAAATGGTCGGTGGGTGGTGGTGACTACGGCACCCCAGGCCAGCCTGGCTACGTGAAGGACTACTACAAGATCCAGCAGCATGACTTCTCGGTCATCTGGCCGATCGTTCCGCAGTGGAGCGCGATCAGCCGCTGGCAGTACGACTACAACCGCAATCGCACGCTGGAAGCCTTCGGTGGTTTCGAATATGACAACTGCTGCTGGAAACTGCGCCTGATCAACCGTTACTGGGTCAGCTATGACGAATTCAGTCAGAACGCCCCGGAAAACGAAAAAGGCGACCACGGCGTCTTCCTCCAAATTGTTCTGAAGGGACTCGGCGGCCTCACTGGCGCCAAGGTAGAGAGCTTCCTCGACAAAGGCATCCAAGGTTATCGTCAACGTGAAGACCAAGCTTTCTGATTGTCTGCGCCCGCTGATGCTGGGCGCGCTGTTCCTGGGTACCGCGGCCAACGCCGCGGTGCAGTCCATCGATAAGGTTGTGGCCATCGTCGACAACGACGTGGTCATGCAGAGCCAGCTGGATCAACGCGTCCACGAAGTTCAGCAAACCATCGCCAAGCGTGGCGGCGGTCTGCCGCCTCCGGGCGTGCTGGATCAACAGGTGCTCGAGCGCCTGATCGTTGAAAATCTGCAACTGCAGATCGGCGAACGTTCCGGCATCCGCATCACCGATGAAGAACTGAACCAGGCGGTTGGCACCATTGCCCAGCGCAACAACATGACCCCGGAGCAGTTCCGCATCGCCCTGTCTCGCGATGGTCTGTCTTACAACGACGCTCGCGAGCAGATCCGTCGTGAAATGATCATCAGCCGTGTGCGTCAGCGCCGCGTGGCCGAGCGCATTCAGGTCTCGGAACAGGAAGTGAAGAACTTCCTCGCCTCCGACCTGGGCAAGATGCAACTGTCAGAAGAGCTGCACCTGGCCAACATCCTGATCCCGACCCCGGAAAGCGCCAACTCCGAAGCGATTCAGAGTGCTGCACGCAAGGCGATGGACGTTTACCAGCAGCTCAAGCAAGGCGCTGACTTCGGCCAGATGGCCGTGGCCAACTCCGCCAGTGACAACGCTCTGGAAGGCGGCGATATGGGCTGGCGTAAAGCCGCTCAACTGCCACCGCCGTTCGACCGTGAGTTGAGCCGCATGGCAATCGGCGACATCACTCAACCGGCACGCACCCCAGGTGGTTTCATCATCCTGAAGCTGCTGGAAAAACGTGGTGGCGAAAGCCAGATGCGCGACGAAGTGCATGTGCGCCATATTCTGGTCAAGCCAAGTCCGGTTCGCGACGAAGCCAAGACCAAGGAACTGGCTCAGTCGCTCTATAACCGCATCGAAGCCGGTGAAGATTTTGCCGAACTGGCCAAGAAGTACTCGGAAGACCCGGGTTCTGCCCTCAACGGCGGCGACCTGAACTGGATCGACCCGAACGCACTGGTACCGGAATTCCGCGCCGTGATGGCCAAGTCCCAGCAGGGTCAGCTGTCCAAGCCGTTCCAGACCCAGTACGGCTGGCACGTTCTGGAAGTCCTTGGCCGTCGCGCCACCGACAGCACCGAACAGGCCCGTGAGCAGCAAGCGATGACCGTACTGCGTAACCGCAAATACGACGAAGAGCTGCAAACCTGGCTGCGTCAGATCCGTGACGAAGCGTACGTAGAGATCAAACTCCCTGGTGCAGACCAGGCAGCGCAGTGAAACCCAAGCGTTTCGCGCTGACACCCGGCGAACCGGCCGGCATCGGTCCCGACCTGTGCCTGCTGCTCGCCTCGCAAGCCCAGCCACACCCCCTGATTGCCATCACCAGCCGCGACCTGCTCCAAGAGCGGGCCGCGCAGCTGGGGTTGGCCGTCAGTTTGCTGGACGTTGCGCCTGACCACTGGCCGGACGCTCCGGCGCCCGCCAACAGCCTGTATGTCTGGGACACCCCACTCAGCGCCCCGGTGGTCGCCGGGCAACTGGACAAGGCCAACGCCGCATTCGTCCTCGAAACCCTGACCCGCGCCGGCAATGGCTGCCTGAACGGTGATTTCGCCGGGATGATCACCGCCCCGGTTCACAAGGGCGTGATCAACGAATCGGGTATCGCGTTTTCCGGTCACACCGAATTTCTCGCCGACCTGACCCACACCGCCCAAGTGGTGATGATGCTCGCCACCCGCGGTTTGCGCGTGGCGCTGGTCACCACTCACCTGCCCTTGCGCGCCATCGCCGATGCGATCACGCCGGAGCGGCTGGAACGGGTCACGCGGATTCTGCACGCCGACCTGCAACAAAAATTCGGCATCGCCCAACCGCGCATCCTGGTCTGCGGGCTCAATCCGCACGCCGGTGAAGGCGGACACCTGGGCCATGAAGAAATCGACATCATCGAACCCACATTGGAGCGCCTGCGCGGCGAGGGCATGGACCTTCGTGGCCCGCTGCCTGCCGACACTCTGTTTACCCCCAAATATCTGGAGCACTGCGACGCGGTGCTGGCGATGTACCACGACCAGGGCCTGCCCGTGTTGAAGTACAAAGGCTTCGGCGCTGCGGTCAACGTGACCCTGGGCCTGCCGATCATCCGCACGTCGGTCGACCACGGCACGGCCCTGGATCTGGCCGGCAGTGGCAAGATCGACACCGGCAGCCTGCAAGTCGCCCTGGAAACCGCCTACCAGATGGCCGAGACCCGTTTATGACCGAGCAATACCAACACAAGGCGCGCAAACGCTTTGGCCAAAACTTCCTGCATGATGCCGGCGTCATCGACCGCATCCTGCGCTCCATCAGTGCCAAGGCCGGCGACCGCATGTTGGAGATCGGCCCGGGCCAGGGCGCATTGACTGCCGGCATCCTCAACTCCGGCGCACAGCTGGACGTAGTGGAGCTGGACAAGGACCTGATCCCGATCCTCAACCAGCAGTTCGCCGGCAAGAGCAATTTCAACCTGCATCAGGGCGATGCGCTGAAGTTCGACTTCAACAGCCTGAATGCTGCGCCGAACAGCCTGCGCGTGGTCGGCAACCTGCCGTACAACATCTCCACGCCGCTGATTTTTCACCTGCTGAACAACGCCGGCATCATCCGCGACATGCACTTCATGCTGCAGAAGGAAGTGGTCGAACGTCTGGCCGCAGGTCCGGGTGGTGGTGACTGGGGTCGGTTGTCGATCATGGTTCAGTACCATTGCCGCGTAGAGCATCTGTTCAACGTCGGCCCGGGCGCGTTCAATCCGCCACCGAAAGTCGACTCGGCCATCGTTCGCCTGGTGCCGCACGCGGTTCTGCCGCACCCGGCCAAGGATCATCGCCTGCTCGAACGCGTGGTTCGCGAAGCTTTCAACCAGCGCCGCAAAACCCTGCGCAACACCCTCAAACAACTGCTCAGCAACGCTGAAATCGAAGCCGCCGGCGTTGATGGCAGTTTGCGTCCCGAGCAACTGGATCTGGCGGCATTCGTACGTCTGGCCGACCAGCTCGCGGTACAGATCCCGGCAACCCCCGCCGCCGACTGACAGCCGTGAACGCTATCGGGCAGGACGCCACTCTGGTTTACTGCCCGATACTTGCCTAGACTGATTCCCCATCAGCTACGCCTCGCGTTCCGCTTCATTTAAGGCCCTTTTGCATGTCCGATCCTCGTTATCAGGTCGATGTCAGCGTCGTTACCCACTATCTGGCAGACCAATCGCAACCCGAGCACGACCGCTTCGCCTTCGCCTACACCATCACCGTGCAGAATAATGGCGAGCAGCCCGCACGCCTGATGTCGCGTCACTGGGTGATCACTGACGGCGACGGCCATGTCGAAGAAGTCCGCGGCGCCGGTGTCGTCGGCCAGCAACCACTGATCGATTCAGGCAAAAGCCACACGTACAGCAGCGGCACGGTCATGACCACCAAGGTCGGCACCATGCAAGGCACTTACGAAATGGTTGCCAGCGACGGCAAACATTTCGACGCAATCATCAAGCCCTTCCGCCTCGCCGTCCCCGGAGCCCTTCACTGATGGCGACGTATGCCGTGGGGGACTTGCAAGGCTGCCTCGAACCGCTGAAATGCCTGCTCAAGCAGGTTGCGTTCGATCCGTCGATCGATCGGCTGTGGCTGGTCGGCGACCTGGTCAACCGTGGCCCGCAATCGCTGGAAACCCTGCGTTTTCTATATGGCATGCGCGAATCGCTGGTTTGCGTGCTGGGCAATCACGACCTGCACCTGCTGGCGGCCGCTAAAAAGATCGAGCGCCTGAAAAAGTCCGACACCCTGCGCGAGATTATCGAAGCCCCCGACGGCCCGGTGCTGATGGAGTGGTTGCGTCAGCAAAAGCTGATGCACTACGACGAAGTGCGTGATGTCGCCATGGCCCACGCCGGCATCCCGCCGCAATGGTCGCTGCGGCGCGCTCTGAAGTGCGCCGCCGAGGTCGAAACCGCCCTGCGCGACGACAATCTGTTTCCCGCCTACCTCGACGGCATGTACGGCAACGAACCGGCGAAGTGGGACAACGATCTCAAAGGCGTCACCCGCCTGCGAGTCATCACCAACTATTTCACGCGCATGCGCTTCTGCACCGCCGAAGGCAAGCTTGACCTCAAGAGCAAGGAAGGCCTCGACACCGCGCCACCGGGATATAAGCCCTGGTTCCAGCACAAGGATCGGAAGACCAAAGGTCTGCGGATCATCTTCGGTCACTGGGCGGCGCTGGAAGGCAATGTCCATGAGCCAGGCATCTGCGCACTGGACACCGGTTGTGTCTGGGGCGGCAGTCTGACCCTGATGAACGTCGACAGCGGCGAACGCCTGTCATGCAAATGCGATGAGCATGGTGGCCTTGCCCCAACCGTCGCACCACTTATCCCCGAAACTTCGCCAGTCAGCGTCCCGCGTTAGACTGCGCTTTCAGCCGAGCAACAGGAACCCGCCATGAGCGAATTCAAACGTATTCCCCCGGAGCAGGCCCAGGCCCTGCGCGAGCAAGGTGCAGTCGTGGTCGACGTCCGCGACCCGGCGACCTTCGCCGCCCTGCACATCAGCGGCTCGAAACATCTGGATAATCATTCCCTGCATGCTTTCATCCAGGGCGCCGACCTCGATGCTCCGACCGTCGTGGTCTGCTACCACGGCAACTCGAGCCAGGGTGCCGCGGCCTACCTCGTGAGCCAGGGCTTCTCCGACGTCTACAGCATGGACGGCGGCTTCGAACTGTGGCGTACGACTTTTCCTTCGGAAACCGCGCAAGGCAGCTCCGAATAATTTTTTTGTAACGCGCAGGCCCCGGCTCCCGTGGGCCCGCGGCGGCAGACGAACGGTCTTGCCACAACTAATTACGTATCTCGCCTTTACCTCCCGAATTCCCAACTATCCTTAAGCCCAGGCCATCCAAAACAGGGGAGAGCCGGTACACCGGCGCACGGGTCATCGGGAGTGACTTTCAAGGTTGTCGACCGCGAAAGTGTTCTGGGGGGTAAACAATCAGCTGCCACAGCGGCTGCTTGCCAGCATCGACTGAGTGATCCGGCGTCGGCTCCACGTATCGAGCGAGGTGACGTCATGAGTATCTTTAGCCACTTCCAACAACGCTTCGAGTCCACACGCCAGGAAGAACTCTCGCTGCAAGAGTACCTGGAGCTGTGCAAGAACGACCGTAGCGCCTACGTTTCTGCCGCCGAGCGTCTATTGCTGGCCATCGGCGAACCGGAGCTGCTCGACACCTCGACCAACTCGAGACTGTCGCGAATTTTTTCCAACAAGGTAATCCGTCGCTATCCGGCCTTTGAAGACTTCCACGGGATGGAAGAATGCATCGACCAGATCGTGTCGTATTTCCGCCATGCCGCCCAGGGCCTGGAAGAGAAGAAACAGATCCTCTATCTGCTCGGCCCTGTCGGCGGCGGTAAATCGTCTTTGGCCGAGAAGCTGAAACAACTGATGGAAAAAGTGCCCTTCTACGCGATCAAGGGCTCGCCGGTATTCGAATCGCCTTTGGGTCTGTTCAACGCCACCGAAGATGGCGCGATCCTCGAGGAAGACTTCGGCATTCCACGGCGCTACCTGAACACCATCATGTCGCCATGGGCCACCAAGCGCCTGGCCGAATTCGGCGGCGACATCAGCCAGTTCCGCGTGGTCAAGCTGTACCCATCGATCCTCAACCAGATCGCCGTGGCCAAGACCGAGCCGGGTGACGAAAACAACCAGGACATCTCCGCGCTGGTGGGCAAGGTCGATATCCGCAAACTCGAAGAATTCCCGCAGAACGACGCCGACGCCTACAGCTACTCAGGTGCGCTGTGCCGGGCCAACCAGGGCCTGATGGAATTCGTCGAGATGTTCAAGGCACCGATCAAGGTGCTGCACCCGTTACTGACCGCCACTCAGGAAGGCAACTACAACAGTACCGAAGGCCTGGGCGCGATTCCTTTCACCGGGATTTTGCTGGCTCACTCCAACGAATCGGAGTGGCACACCTTCCGCAACAACAAGAACAACGAAGCCTTCATCGACCGGATCTACATCGTCAAGGTGCCGTACTGCCTGCGGGTCAGTGACGAAGTGAAGATCTACGACAAGCTGTTGTTCAACAGCTCCTTGTCCAAGGCCCATTGCGCGCCGGACACCCTGAAGATGCTGGCGCAGTTCACCGTGCTCTCACGCCTGAAGGAGCCGGAAAACTCCAACATCTATTCGAAGATGCGCGTGTATGACGGCGAAAACCTCAAGGACACCGATCCGAAGGCCAAGTCGATTCAGGAATACCGCGATGCGGCGGGCGTCGACGAAGGCATGAATGGTCTGTCGACCCGGTTCGCGTTCAAGATTCTGTCCAAGGTCTTCAACTTCGATCCGCACGAAATCGCCGCCAACCCGGTACACCTGCTCTATGTGCTGGAACAGCAGATCGAACAGGAACAGTTCCAGGCCGAAACCCGCGAGCGCTACCTGCGCTACCTGAAAGAATACCTGGCGCCGCGTTATATCGAATTCATCGGCAAGGAGATCCAAACCGCCTACCTCGAGTCTTACAGCGAATACGGCCAGAACATCTTCGACCGCTACGTGCTGTATGCGGACTTCTGGATTCAGGATCAGGAGTACCGAGATCCGGAAACCGGCGAGATCCTCAACCGCGTCGCCCTCAACGAGGAGCTGGAAAAAATCGAGAAACCGGCCGGCATCAGCAATCCGAAGGATTTCCGCAACGAAATCGTCAACTTCGTGTTGCGCGCCCGGGCCAACAACAACGGCAAGAACCCGACCTGGCTCAGCTACGAAAAACTGCGGGTGGTCATCGAGAAGAAAATGTTCTCGAACACCGAGGACCTGCTGCCAGTCATCAGCTTCAACGCCAAGGCCAGCAAAGAGGATCAACAGAAACACAACGACTTCGTTACACGAATGGTCGAACGCGGCTACACCGACAAACAGGTACGACTGCTCTCCGAGTGGTATCTGCGGGTCCGGAAATCGCAGTAAAGCAGCTGCAAGCTACAAGCTTCGAGCTGCAAGTAAAAAAGCGCATGAGCCTGATGCCAGGGCATATGCCTGCACTTGCGGCTCGCAGCTCACTACTTGAAGCTGCCCGGAGGGCCTCCTATGAGCTATGTGATCGACCGACGTCTCAATGGCAAGAACAAGAGCACGGTGAACCGTCAGCGCTTCCTGCGGCGTTACCGTGACCACATCAAGAAGGCTGTCGAAGAGGCGGTCAGCCGGCGTTCCATTACCGATATGGAGCACGGTGAGCAGATCAGCATTCCCGGTCGCGATATCGACGAGCCGGTGCTTCACCATGGTCGTGGCGGCAAGCAGACCGTGGTCCATCCCGGCAACAAGGAGTTCACCGCCGGCGAACATATTGCCCGTCCGCCGGGAGGCGGAGGTGGCCGTGGGCCAGGCAAGGCCGGCAACTCCGGCGAAGGCATGGACGAGTTCGTCTTCCAGATCACCCAGGAAGAATTCCTCGAATTCATGTTCGAGGACCTCGAACTGCCCAACCTGGTCAAGCGCAACCTGACCGGCACCGACACCTTCAAGACCGTACGTGCGGGGATCAGCAACGAGGGCAACCCGTCGCGGATCAACATCATCCGTACCCTGCGTTCGGCTCATGCACGGCGCATTGCGTTGTCGGGCAGCAGCCGCGCCAAACTGCGCGAAGTCAAAGAAGAGCTGGCGCGACTGAAACGCGAAGAACCGGATAACTTCGGGGATATTCAGGATCTCGAGGCGGAAATCGAGAAACTCAGTGCGCGCATCCATCGGGTGCCGTTCCTCGATACCTTCGACCTCAAGTACAACCTGCTGATCAAGCAGCCGAACCCCAGCTCGAAGGCCGTGATGTTCTGCCTGATGGACGTTTCCGGCTCCATGACCCAGGCGACCAAGGACATCGCCAAGCGCTTCTTCATCCTGTTGTACCTGTTCCTCAAGCGGAACTACGACAAGATCGACGTGGTGTTCATCCGCCACCACACCAGCGCCCGGGAAGTGGACGAAGAAGAGTTTTTCTATTCCCGGGAAACCGGCGGCACCATCGTTTCCAGTGCACTCAAGCTGATGCAGGAGATCATGGCCGAGCGCTACCCAAGCAACGAATGGAACATCTACGCCGCCCAGGCTTCCGACGGCGACAACTGGAACGACGACTCGCCGATCTGCCGCGACATCCTGATCAACCAGATCATGCCGTTCGTGCAGTACTACACTTACGTGGAGATCACCCCGCGCGAACATCAGGCCTTGTGGTACGAGTACGAGCGCATCGCCGAAGCCTTTTCCGACACTTTTGCCCAGCAACAACTGGTCTCGGCCGGGGATATCTATCCGGTCTTCCGTGAACTCTTCCAGCGCAGGTTAGTGACATGACCGCCAAAGAGCAGAAGCGCCAACCCATTTCCACCGGCTCGGAATGGACATTCGAGCTGATCCAGACGTACGACCGTGAAATCGCCCGTATCGCGGCCCGGTATGCCCTGGATACCTATCCCAACCAGATCGAAGTGATCACCGCCGAACAGATGATGGACGCCTATGCGTCGGTCGGCATGCCGCTGGGCTATCACCATTGGTCCTACGGCAAGCACTTTCTCAGTACCGAAAAATCCTACAGTCGCGGGCAGATGGGGCTGGCGTACGAGATCGTGATCAACTCGGACCCGTGCATCGCCTACCTGATGGAGGAAAACACCATCTGCATGCAGGCGCTGGTGGTCGCGCATGCCTGCTACGGCCACAACAGCTTCTTCAAGGGCAACTATCTGTTCCGCACCTGGACCGACGCCAGTTCGATTATCGATTACCTGGTGTTCGCCAAGCAGTACATCATGCAGTGCGAAGAGCGCCACGGCATCGATGCGGTGGAGGATCTGCTCGACTCCTGCCATGCCCTGATGAACTACGGCGTCGACCGCTACAAGCGTCCGTATCCGATTTCCGCGGAGGAAGAGCGGCGCCGGCAGAAGGATCGCGAGGAGCACTTGCAGAAACAGATCAACGACCTGTGGCGCACCATCCCCAAAGGCGCAGACAAGTACAGCGACAAGGACAACGCGCGCTTCCCGGCCGAACCGCAGGAAAACATCCTGTACTTCATCGAGAAACACGCTCCGCTGCTGGAACCCTGGCAACGCGAGATCGTGCGGATCGTGCGCAAGATCGCCCAGTATTTCTATCCACAGCGCCAGACCCAGGTGATGAACGAAGGCTGGGCGACGTTCTGGCACTACACGCTGATGAACGATCTGTATGACGAAGGCCTGGTGACCGACGGCTTCATGATGGAGTTCCTGACGTCCCACACCAGCGTGGTGTTCCAGCCGGGGTTCGACAGCCCGTATTACAACGGCATCAACCCGTATGCCCTGGGCTTTGCGATGTATCGCGACATCCGGCGCATGTGCGAAGAGCCCACGGAAGAAGACCGTCGCTGGTTCCCGGAAATCGCCGGCAGCGATTGGTTATCGACCATCAAGTTCGCCATGAGCAGCTTCAAGGATGAGAGTTTCATCCTGCAGTACCTGTCACCCAAGGTGATCCGCGACCTCAAGCTGTTCAGCATCCTCGATGACGACCAGAAGGACGATCTGCTGGTACCTGCGATCCATGACGAGGGTGGCTACCGGATCATTCGCGAAACGCTCGCAGCGCAGTACAACCTGGGTAACCGCGAGCCGAACGTGCAGATCTACAGCATCGATCGCCGCGGCGACCGCTCGCTGACCCTGCGCCACCAGCAACACGACCGCAAACCGCTGGGCGATTCCACCGAAGAGGTCCTCAAACACCTGCACCGGCTATGGGGTTTCGACATTCATCTGGAAACCCTGCAGGGCGACCAGATCATGAAGACCCATCACGTTCCGCCCCGCAGCGAACACAGCGAGGGGGACTACGGTCGACTCGACCTGGCCGTCATTCATCTTTGATCCCGTTCAGGCCTCCGAAAGTCCGGCGCAAGGGTTATCCTGTCGGGCCAACGGAGGTTTTTTATGCAGATTTACAAGGTCGGCGGTGCGGTACGTGATCGCCTGCTGGGCAAACCGGTCACCGATATCGATTGGGTGGTGGTCGGCGCGACCACGGAAGAAATGCTTGCCAAGGGATATCGCCCGGTCGGTGCGGATTTCCCGGTGTTTCTTCACCCGAAAAGCGGCGAGGAGTACGCCCTCGCCCGCACCGAGCGCAAGAGCGGTCGCGGTTATGGTGGCTTCACCTTTCACGCCAGCCCCGAGGTCACGCTGGAAGAAGACCTGATCCGCCGTGACCTGACAATCAATGCCATGGCCGAAGACGATCAGCAAAACCTGACCGATCCCTACCACGGTCAGCGTGATCTTGAAGAGCGGATCCTGCGCCACGTTTCCCCCGCGTTTGCCGAAGATCCACTCAGGGTTCTGCGCGTTGCGCGCTTTGCCGCCCGCTACGCAGAGCTGGGTTTCAAGGTAGCGCCCGAAACTTTGGAGTTGATGCGTCAGCTCAGCGAATCAGGTGAACTGGAAGCCCTTACGGCCGAACGCAGCTGGAAGGAGATTTCCCGCGCACTGATGGAAGATCAGCCCCAGGTGTTCATTCAGGTGTTGCGCGATTGCGGCGCCTTGAAGGTGCTGATGCCAGAGGTCGATGCCTTGTTCGGCGTGCCGCAACCGGAAGCCCATCATCCGGAAATCGACAGCGGTATTCACACCCTGAGCGTGCTTGAGCAGTCAGCCCTGCACAAGCAGCCGCTGACCGTGCGCTGGGCCTGCCTGCTGCACGACCTCGGCAAAGGCCTGACGCCAGAAGCGGAATGGCCACGACACATCGCCCATGAGCACAAAGGCCTGACGTTGATCAAAGCGGTCAACGAACGCTTCAAGGCGCCGAAGGACTGTCAGGAGTTGGCCTTGCTGGTCGGCCAATATCACACCCACGGGCATCGCGCCCTGGAGTTGAAAGCGTCGACTTTGCTTGAGTTGCTGCAAAGCTTTGACGTTTACCGTCGACCACAGCGTTTCGAAGAATTTATCGTCGCGTGCGAGATGGACGCCCGAGGCCGCAAAGGGCTTGAGCAGCGCAGTTATCCACAGGCCGATTACCTGCGCGGTGCGGCCAATGTGGCGCGCGGCGTGGCGGTACAGCCGTTGCTGGAGAAGGGATTCAAAGGCCCGGAACTGGGCGAAGCACTCAAGCGCGAACGGCTCAAGGCGTTGAAGGTTTACAAGGAATCGGCGGCGTCCTGAAACGCCTGATCCGCCCTCGCGAGGGCGGATCAAACCATTCAAGACAGATCTGAAGGCGTGAGCTGAGTACCGCGCCACTCGAATCCGACCGGCGCCAGCACCTGATCGATCTGCGCTTCGGCCCACAACGTGGCAAAGCTTTTTCCTGCACCGGGATGCACCCGATCCGGCGCAATCAAAGACAGCGGCCACAGCACAAAGGCATTTTTCAGGATTTCCGCCCGAGGCAGGACCAGTCCATCGAAGTTGCCCGCCAGATCGCCGTACAGCAGCACGTCGATATCCAGCGGCAAGCCCTTGCGATCCGGCGCATAACGGCCATTGTCCGCTTCAATGAATTTCAAGCGGCGATCCAGCTCGATCAACGGCAGATCCGTAAAAGCCGACACCACGAAGTTGAAGAACGGCCCGCTCTTGATCCCCACCGGCAGGCTTTCGAACACCGGCGAACAGCGAATATCCACCAAAAACGTGGACAAGGCATCCAGACCGGCCTGCAAATGGGTTTCGCGCTCGATATTGCTACCGAGCCCGAGATAGACCTGGGTCAGCGACATCCGCGCTCGATCTCCACACCCACGCCACCCTTGGCGGCCGGTACGGCACCTGGCTTGGTCAGCTTCAGGCGCACCCAGGTGATCTTGAATTCACTCATCAGCACTTCAACCAGACGTTCGGCGAAAGTCTCGACCAGTTGATACCGGGATTGCTCGGCAAAGGCCTGGATCCGCGTGGATACACTGGCGTAATCGAGCGCCAGGGTCAGGTCGTCACCGGCGGCGGCCGGCCGATTGTCCCAGGCGAAGCTCAGATCAAGACGCAGGCACTGTCGGATGCCGCGCTCCCAGTCGTAGGCACCGATCACGGTGTCGACTTCCAGGCCCTCGATAAACACTCTGTCCAAGCACTTTTCTCCGCTGCACGACAAGGGCGCAATGCGCCGTTAGAATCAGGGCGTCCTCGCCCGGAATAGTTAGCATGTTTTGGTTACTGGCGATCCTCGCCTACCTGCTCGGCTCTCTGTCCTTCGCCATTTTGCTCAGCCGCCTGACCGGAAATCCGGATCCGCGAATGAGTGGCTCGGGTAATGCCGGCGCCACCAACATGCTGCGCCTGGCCGGACGCAAACTCGCGATCCTGACCCTGCTGGGTGATCTGTGCAAAGGCCTGCTACCGGTGCTGATCGCTTCGGCAATGGGCCTTTCGCTGCAGGATCAGGCGTGGATCGGCGTCTGCGCCGTGATCGGTCACCTGTTCCCGTTGTACTTCCGCTTTCGCGGTGGCAAGGGCGTTGCCACGGCGGCCGGCATGCTGCTGGGGCTGTATCCACCCGCCGCGCTGCTGGCCGTGTGCGCCTGGCTGCTGACGTTCTACCTGACCCGCACCAGCTCGCTGGCGGCGCTGATCGCCACTCCGCTGACCCTGCCGTTGCTGGCCTGGCAGGAACCGGCGGCGCTGTTGCCGATGAGCACGCTGACACTGCTGATCGTCTGGCGCCACCGGGGCAATCTACGCGACCTGTTCGCCGGGCGCGAACGGCATTTTTAAATACCGCACGTGAGCGCCGCTCATCACAGCGCCGACAACTGCTCCATCGGCCAGCGCGCCTGCACGCTGATCGCCAGACTCTCCTGCTGACCGGCCTGCAAACGCTGGCAGCCGGCAAACGCAATCATCGCGCCGTTATCGGTGCAAAACTCGGGACGGGCATAGAACACATCGCCCTTCATGTCGCCGAGCATCTTCTCCAGCGAAACACGCAGCGCCTTGTTGGCACTGACGCCGCCGGCAATTACAAGACGCTTCATGCCGGCCTGCTTGAGGGCACGCTTGCACTTGATGGTCAAAGTCTCCACCACGGCCTGCTGGAACGCCAGCGCGATGTCGCAACGGGCTTGCTCGCTGTCGTCCCCGGCGCTGACGCACTGCTGCCAGGTGTTGAGGGCGAAGGTCTTCAGGCCGCTGAAGCTGAAATCCAGGCCCGGGCGATCACACATCGGACGCGGGAAGGTGAAACGTCCTGCGACGCCCTTCTCTGCCAGCTTGGCGATTTCCGGTCCGCCCGGATAATTCAGGCCCATCATTTTTGCAGTCTTGTCGAAAGCTTCGCCCGCGGCATCGTCCAGCGTCTCGCCGAGCAGGCTGTATTGGCCGATGCCATCGACCTGAACCAGCTGCGTATGACCACCGGACACCAACAAAGCGACGAACGGAAATTCCGGCGGTTTTGGCTCCAGCATCGGCGCCAGCAGATGGCCTTCCATGTGATGCACGCCAAGGGCCGGAATGCCCCAGGCAAAGGCCAGCGCCTGGGCGCACGAAGCCCCCACCAGCAGCGCACCGACCAGGCCGGGACCCGCGGTGTAGGCGATGGCGTCGATCTCGGTTGGTACGCAGTCCGCCTCGGCCAGCACCTGACGAATCAGGGGCAGCATGCGCTTGACGTGATCGCGCGAGGCCAGCTCCGGCACCACGCCACCATAGACACGGTGCAGGTCGATCTGACTGAACAGCGCATCGGCCAGCAGGCCGCGTTCACTGTCGTACAAAGCGACGCCGGTTTCGTCGCAGGAAGTTTCTAATCCCAGTACTAGCATGGGTTTGCGCCTTGTTTAGGCTGAATTCGAAGGCGCGCATAATAGTCGCCGCGTGATGCCCCGACCAGCGGTTTTCGATCAGAGGCTTTGCATTCCGAGCGATGAGGGGTTAACATCCGCAACCCTTAAAAACCGACGTCTTCAAGTGCTCTTTTGCCGCGAGGATGTTGACCCCGGTAATGAATGAAGGTAGCTCTGGATGCCAGCCGTCAAAGTTAAAGAGAACGAACCCTTCGACGTAGCTCTGCGTCGTTTCAAGCGCTCCTGCGAAAAAGCCGGTGTACTGGCTGAAGTTCGTAGCCGCGAATTTTACGAGAAGCCAACTTCTGAGCGTAAGCGCAAGGCAGCTGCTGCTGTTAAGCGTCACGCCAAGAAAGTTCAGCGCGAACAGCGCCGCGCCGTTCGTCTGTACTAATACACAGACGATCGTAGCAAGCTTCTGCCAAGCCCGGCCCTCAGCCGGGCTAATGGCATTTGCGTAAAACGCTTGATGCTTCACCGTCGAAGCCGCAGATGCGACCGAGACAAACCCGCTTCACCGCGTCAGGCCTGGCTCTTTTGCCAGCGGTGCACGTCTTTTCTGACGAGCCTTTCAAGGCTACTGACGAGCACACCCACTGATTCCTCTTACGACGATCAGCCCAAGGCACCAGCTTGCGTGCCCGCTTCATGAGCTATCCGAGGCCGATTACCAGCCGTCAGCGGATTCAGCGCAACATTTTCGAATAGTCGAAGACTGATGAGCACTAACGTCAGTGGATTTTCGGCAGATACACTTCCCGACAGCGATTACGCAAACGACACCGGTCGAGCCGCCCAACGTGCGCGCATCACTCATTGACCCGCGTCCGGCCGCCTTTCGCATCGGACCCATTACAGCGCAGACGAGAACGCCATGGCCGGGCTGATTCCCCAGAGCTTCATTGACGACCTTCTGAACCGCACCGACATCGTCGACGTGGTCAGCTCGCGCGTGCAATTGAAGAAGGCCGGCAAAAACTACACCGCCTGCTGCCCGTTCCATAAAGAGAAAACCCCGTCGTTCAGCGTCAGTCCCGACAAGCAGTTCTATTACTGCTTCGGCTGCGGCGCCGGCGGCAACGCCCTCGGCTTTCTCATGGATCACGATAACCTGGATTTCCCCCAGGCCGTCGAAGACCTCGCCAAAGCCGCCGGCATGGAAGTCCCACGCGAAGAAGGCGGTCGCTCGAACAAACCGCGCCAGCCGACCGACTCACCGCTGTACCCGCTGCTCACAGCCGCCGCCGACTTTTATCGACAGGCGCTCAAAAGCCATCCGGCACGCAAGGCTGCAGTGGACTACCTCAAGGGTCGCGGCCTGACCGGCGAAATCGCCCGGGACTTCGGCCTCGGATTCGCGCCGCCGGGCTGGGACAACTTGTTCAAACACTTGAGCAGCGACACCTTGCAGCAGAAAGCCATGATCGATGCCGGCCTGCTGATCGAAAACGCCGAAACCGGCAAACGCTACGACCGCTTTCGCGATCGCGTGATGTTCCCGATCCGCGACACCCGTGGACGGATCATCGCTTTCGGTGGACGAGTGCTCGGTGACGACAAGCCGAAATACCTGAACTCGCCGGAAACCCCCGTGTTCCATAAAGGCCAGGAACTCTACGGCCTCTACGAAGCACGCAAGAACAATCGCAACCTCGACGAAATCATCGTCGTCGAGGGCTATATGGACGTCATCGCCCTGGCCCAACAAGGCCTGCGCAATGCCGTCGCGACATTGGGCACCGCCACCAGCGAAGAACACCTCAAGCGCCTGTTTCGCGTCGTGCCGAACGTACTGTTTTGCTTTGACGGCGACCAGGCTGGCCGCAATGCCGCCTGGCGCGCACTGGAAGCCACACTGCCCTGCCTGCAGGACGGTCGCCGTGCACGCTTTCTGTTTCTGCCTGAAGGCGAAGACCCGGATACGTTGATTCGCGCCGAGGGCACTGACGCCTTCCGCGCCCGGATCAATCAGCATGCACAGCCGCTGGCGGACTACTTCTTCCAGCAACTGACCGAAGAAGCCGACCCGCGCTCACTGGAGGGCAAGGCCCACATGGCCACGCTCGCAGCACCGCTGATCGACAAGGTCCCTGGCGCCAACCTGCGCATCCTGATGCGCCAGCGCCTGAGCGAGATCACCGGCCTGAGCAGTGAAAGCGTCAGCCAGCTGGCCCAGAGCGCGCCGCAGGAAGCACCGCCCGCCTACGACCCGGGCATCGACTATGACGCCATGCCGGACTACAGCGACTACCATCAGCCGCAGGCACAGGACATGTATGTGCCGCAGCAGGAATGGACGCCGAAGAAACCCGGTGCCGGCGGCAAGAAATGGGACAAGAAACCGTGGGACAAGAATGGCAAGCGTGGCGGCGATCGCGACCAGCCCCGTGCCCCGCGCGTGCCGGCCGCCGTCGAACCACCGACCCTGGCCGCCCTGAGAACCTTGCTGCATCACCCGCAACTGGCGGAGAAAGTCGAGGACGCCGGGCACTTCGCGGACGAGAACCAGACCAACGCACAACTGCTGGTGGCACTGCTCGAAGCCGTACAGAAGAATCCCAAGCTAAACTCATTTCAGTTGATCGCGCGATGGCACGGAACCGAACAGGGCCGCTTGCTAAAGGCGCTGGCGGAAAAGGAATGGCTGATTGACGGAGACAACCTTGAACAACAGTTTTTCGACACCATTACTAGCTTGTCAGCCCGCCAACGCGAGCGAAATCTGGAACAACTGCTCAGGAAAGCGCGTCAAAGCGAACTGAGCGCCGAAGAGAAAAATCAACTGCGCGACCTTTTAAGTCGCAATGTTTCCGCATCAAACCCGACCTCAACTGGCGCGTGAGGTCATAGCTCAGGTATAATCCTCGGCTTGTTTTTTGCCCGCCAAGACCTTCAGTGGATAGGGTGTTATGTCCGGAAAAGCGCAACAGCAGTCTCGTATTATTGAGTTGATCAAACTGGGTCGTGAGCAGAAGTATCTGACTTACGCCGAGGTCAACGACCACCTGCCCGAGGATATTTCAGATCCGGAGCAGGTGGAAGACATCATCCGCATGATTAACGACATGGGGATCCCCGTACACGAGAGTGCTCCGGATGCGGACGCCCTTATGCTGGCCGACGCCGATACCGACGAGGCCGCTGCGGAAGAAGCAGCCGCTGCGTTGGCGGCGGTGGAGACCGATATCGGTCGCACCACCGACCCGGTGCGCATGTACATGCGTGAAATGGGTACGGTCGAGCTTCTGACTCGTGAAGGCGAAATCGAAATCGCCAAACGCATCGAAGAAGGCATCCGTGAAGTGATGAGCGCCATCGCGCACTTCCCTGGCACGGTTGACCATATTCTTTCCGAATACACTCGCGTCACTACCGAGGGCGGTCGCCTGTCCGACGTTCTGAGCGGTTACATCGACCCGGACGACGGCATTGCGCCGCCTGCCGCCGAAGTGCCGCCGCCGATCGACGCGAAAGCGGCGAAAGCCGAAGAATCCGACGACGATGACGACGCCGAAGCTTCCGATGACGAAGAAGAAGCCGAAAGCGGTCCGGATCCGGTCATTGCCGCACAGCGCTTCGGTGCTGTCGCCGACCAGATGGAAATCACCCGCAAGGCCCTGAAAAAGCACGGTCGTCACAACAAGGCGGCAATTGCCGAACTGTTGGCCCTGGCCGAGCTGTTCATGCCGATCAAACTGGTGCCGAAGCAATTCGAAGCCCTGGTCGAGCGTGTTCGCAGTGCCCTGGATCGTCTGCGTCAGCAAGAGCGCGCGATCATGCAACTCTGCGTACGTGATGCACGTATGCCTCGCGCCGACTTCCTGCGCCAGTTCCCGGGCAACGAAGTCGACGAAAGCTGGTCCGACGCCCTGGCCAAAGGCAAGAGCAAGTACGCCGAAGCCATTGCTCGCGTGCAACCGGACATCATCCGTTGCCAGCAGAAGCTGACCGCGCTGGAAACCGAGACCGGTTTGACCATCGCCGAGATCAAGGACATCAACCGTCGCATGTCGATCGGTGAGGCCAAGGCCCGCCGCGCGAAGAAAGAAATGGTTGAAGCAAACTTGCGTCTGGTGATCTCCATCGCCAAGAAGTACACCAACCGCGGCCTGCAATTCCTCGATCTGATCCAGGAAGGCAACATCGGTCTGATGAAAGCGGTGGACAAGTTCGAATACCGTCGTGGTTACAAGTTCTCGACTTATGCCACCTGGTGGATCCGTCAGGCGATCACTCGCTCGATCGCCGACCAGGCCCGCACCATCCGTATTCCGGTGCACATGATCGAGACAATCAACAAGCTCAACCGTATTTCCCGCCAGATGCTGCAGGAAATGGGTCGCGAACCGACCCCGGAAGAGCTGGGTGAACGCATGGAAATGCCTGAGGACAAGATCCGCAAGGTATTGAAGATCGCCAAAGAGCCGATCTCCATGGAAACCCCGATCGGTGATGACGAAGACTCCCATCTGGGTGACTTCATCGAAGACTCGACCATGCAGTCGCCAATCGATGTCGCCACTGTTGAGAGCCTGAAAGAAGCGACCCGCGAAGTGCTGTCCGGCCTTACTGCCCGTGAAGCCAAGGTACTGCGCATGCGTTTCGGTATCGACATGAACACCGACCATACGCTCGAAGAAGTCGGCAAACAGTTTGACGTGACCCGCGAGCGGATCCGTCAGATCGAAGCCAAGGCGCTGCGCAAGCTGCGCCACCCGACGCGAAGCGAGCATCTGCGCTCCTTCCTCGACGAGTGATACCAGAACCCCCGGCCCAGGCCGGGGGTTTTGTTTATATGGCAGATTAAATACTCAGCTCCGCCCTCCCCCGCGCACAGCCCGTCTACACTCGAAACATTCCCCCCGAGCCATAACGAGACCGTTATGCCCAGACTGGCGTCCGTGCTTTTTTTGCTGCCACTGATGATCTGGACCGCAACGGCTGACGCGCTGACTCTGAACGATGAAGAACGTAGCTGGCTGGCGGCTCACCCGGACCTGCGCCTGGGTGTCGATGCATCGTGGCCGCCCTTCGAGTTCCGCGACGACCAGAATCGCTACCAGGGCCTGGCGGCGGACTATATCGATGTGATTCGCCAACGCCTGGCGATCAAACTCACGCCCATCGAGCCGGTGAGCTGGACCGTAGTGCTCGAACAAGCGAAAAACGGCAAGATCGACCTGTTGCCGGGCATCATGTCCACCCCGGAACGCCAGAGCTACCTGTCGTTCACCCGCCCTTATCTCGACTTTCCGATCGTCATCCTCGCCCACGTCGGCGGCCCGCAACCGCGCAAGCTCGAGGAGCTTTACGGCCTGAAAATCGCCGTAGTGGAAAACTACGCGCCCCACGAACTGCTGCGCACCCATCATCCCGACCTGAACCTGGTGGCGATGCCCAATGTCAGCTCTGCGCTGCAGGCCCTGGCCACCGATGAAGTGGACGCCGTGGTCGGCGATCTGGCCTCCAGCGTCTGGAGCCTGCGCCAACTCAAACTGGATGGTTTGTATGTCAGCGGCGAAACCCCTTATCGCTACCAACTGGCGATGGGCGTTCCTCGGGACAACAAAATGCTGGTGGGGATTCTGGACAAGGTGCTTGCCGATATGTCCCCGGAGGAAATCAGCAGCATTCAGGAACATTGGGTGGGCAACGTCCTCGATCACCGGACATTCTGGTCCGATCTGCTGGTTTACGGCTTACCGGGTCTCTCGCTTCTGGTCATCGTGCTGGCGGTGGTGATCCGCATCAACCGCCGCCTCAGTTCGGAAATCGCCCGCCGCATCGACCTCGAACAGGAACTGCGCAGCAGCGAATACCACTATCGCGGACTCGTGGAGAGTCTTTCGGCCATCGCCTGGGAAGCGCGGATCAGTGACTTCACCTACAGCTATGTTTCGCCCCACGCCGAAGATCTGCTCGGTTATCCGCTGTCTCACTGGCTGATTCCGGGCTTCTGGCGCAACATCATTCACCCGGCGGATCTGACCCGCGCCCAGAGCTTCTGCGATCACGAAGTCTTGGCTGGACGCGACCACAGCCTCGATTACCGGGTGATCACCGCTGACGGCCGCTGCCTGTGGGTGCGCGACATCGTCAGCCTGATCGAACATGGCCATGAACCGGTAATGCGCGGCCTGATGATCGACATCAGCGAAACCAAGCGCACTGAAGAGGCGTTGCGCCTGTCGGAACAGAAGTTCGCGTCGGTATTCCAGCAATGCCCGGACATCCTGGTCATTGCACGGCTCTCCGACGGCTGCCTGCTGGAGGTCAACGAAGCCTTTGAGGAGCAGATCGGGCTCAAGGCCGAAGAAGTCATCGGCCAGACCGCCACCGAACTCAACATCTGGGGCATTCCCGGTGTTGGTCCCGGCCTGCTTCAGCGGCTGCAGGCCGGCAGCATTCGCAACCTGGAGATGCCCTTTCGCCGCAACAATGGTCAGGTGTTCACCGGGCTGATTTCCGCTGAACCCTTCGAGCTCGACACCACACCGGCGCTGGTCGTGGTGGTGCGCGACATCACCCAGCTCAAGGAAACCCAGCAGCAACTGCAAACCTCCGAAGAAAAGTTCGCCAAGGCTTTCCACGCCTCGCCGGATGGTCTGCTGCTGTCGCGCCAGAGCGATGGTCTGTTGCTGGAGGTCAACGAAGGTTTCAGTCGTATCACTGGTTTCAACAGCGCCATGTCGGTGGATCGCTCGGCGCTGGACCTGGGCATCTGGGTCAACCTCAACGAGCGCAAGCAAATGCTCGATCTGCTGCACCGCGACGGGTTCGTTCGCGACTTCAGCTGCCATATCCGCCGCAGCGACGGGCAGATCCGCCTCTGCGAAGTCTCCAGCCGTCCGCTGCCCATCGGCGACGAAGACTGCATGCTGACCATCGCCCGGGACATCACCGAGCGCCACTTGATGCAGGAAAAACTGCAGCAAGCTGCGACCGTGTTCGAGAGCACTGCCGAAGGCGTGCTGATCACCGACACCCAGCAACACATCAGCGCCGTGAACCGGGCCTTCACCGAAATCACCGGCTACAGCGAAAGCGAAGCACTGGGTCACACTCCGCGCCTGCTGGCCTCCGGACTGCACGACAGCGCGTTTTACGCGGCGATGTGGCATCAATTGACCGACGAAGGTCACTGGCAGGGCGAGATCTCCAACCGGCGTAAAAATGGCGAGCTGTACCCGAGCTGGCTGACCATCAGCGCCGTGCGCAACCGCGACAAGTTCATCACCCACTTCGTCGCGGTGTTCGCCGATATCTCCAGCCTCAAGCACGCCCAGGCCAAACTCGACTACCAGGCCCATCACGACCCGCTCACCGGCCTGCCAAACCGCACGCTGTTCGAAAGCCGCCTGTTGATGGCACTCAACAGTCAGCAGGAAAACGGCGGCCAGGGCGCTGTGCTCTTCCTCGACCTCGACCGTTTCAAGCACATCAACGACAGCCTCGGTCACCCGGTCGGCGATTTGCTGCTCAAGGGCATCGCCGTACGCCTCAAGGAGCAACTGCGAGACATCGACACCGTCGCGCGGCTGGGTGGCGACGAATTCATCATTCTGTTGCCCGGCCTGCAACAACCCGGCGATGCCGACAACATCGCCACCAAACTGCTGAACTGCTTTGGCGCGCCATTCCAGGCCGGCGAGCATGAGTTCTTCATCAGCGCCAGCATCGGCACCAGCCTTTACCCGCGCGACGGCTGCGATGTCGCGACCCTGATCAAGAACGCAGACGCGGCGATGTACCGCTCCAAGGCCAAGGGCCGCAACCGGGTCGAAAGCTACACCCGCGATCTCACCGCCCAGGCCAGCGAACGCGTAGCACTGGAACACGAACTTCGCCGGGCCATCGAGCGCGAGGAGCTGTACCTTTATTACCAGCCGAAAATCAGCCTCGACGATCACAATCTGGTCGGCGCCGAAGCCCTGATCCGCTGGCGCCACCCGAACTTCGGCGAAGTGCCGCCAGAGCATTTCATTCCGCTGGCAGAAGAGAACGGCATGATTCTGCAAATCGGCGACTGGGTGCTGGAAACCGCCTGCCGGCAGATGTTCGAGTGGGGCCAGATCTATGAATCCCTCGGCCCGCTATCGGTGAACCTCGCCGGCGCACAACTGCGTCAACCGAATCTGCTGGGACGCATCGAGCAACTGCTCAAGGACAACCGCCTGCAGCCGGAATTACTGCAACTGGAAATTACCGAAAACTTCATCATGAGCCAGGCTGAAGAGGCGCTGGCAGTGCTGCACCAGCTCAAACAACTCGGCGTGCAACTGGCCATCGATGACTTCGGCACCGGTTATTCCTCGTTGAGTTACCTCAAACGCCTGCCGCTGGACATCCTCAAGATCGACCAGTCTTTCGTGCGCGGCCTGCCCGATGACCCGCACGACGCGGCGATTGTCCGCGCCATCATCGCCCTGGGCCGCAGCATGCAATTCACAGTAATTGCCGAAGGCGTGGAAACCCAGGCCCAACAACAGTTCCTCGCCGCCGAAGGCTGCGAACAGATCCAGGGCTACATCGTCAGCCTGCCGCTGCCACCAGAAGAGTTCGCCGCGACGTTTCTTCGTATAGCCGTATCGGATTTTTCGGATAGCACAGCCGAGAAACCGTCGCTATAATCCGCGGCCTACTGAGGGCCTATAGCTCAGTTGGTTAGAGCAGAGGACTCATAATCCTTTGGTCCACGGTTCAAGTCCGTGTGGGCCCACCAACTCCAAAGCCGCGCATTGCGCGGCTTTCGCGTTTTCAACACTACAGATCTTGCAGCTTGAATCCCCTCGCAACCGGTTGAAGTGTCCAAAAAGTGTCCATATTGAGGCGTGCTTCAGCAGCTACGCCTGCAGACTTTCTTCGATTTCAGCCTTCAACCGCAGAATATCTCCAATCACCAGATAGGTGTAGATAACGTATCGGTCGGCCTCATCCTGAGACGTGATCACGTCATGAGAACCTTTTTGTGCCGCTTGAAAAATTGAATCCAGACGCTCACCGAGATATTTCATGTGAGATCCGACGATCTCGTTGAATCTTTTAGAGCTGGAATTCTCTTCAACATAAGCAACCAATCTATTTATATAGTTATCACTTCCAAGCTTGATAATTACCTCCTTTTTTCCCACCACAACCACCTTATCGTCTCTAGGAGGATACAAAGCATCCGCCGCATCCTGCAGAATCCTTCTGCAACTATGAACTGCATTAGACCAATCCTCATCATTCTCAGACAACAAATTATCGTATACAGCTGAAAACCGCTTTACTGCATCAGGAATGATATCGGAAATCTTACCATCAACCTTAATTCTAGTACGCTCAAACACATCACTTGCGACTGCAGAAAACTTGAGCTCATAGTAAACCGAAACTATATAATCATAAATATATCCTCGCCTTGAAGCTACAAACTTTGATTTATCCCTAATTAATTCTGCTGTTCGCGTTCGCTCTCCTGGAGTAGCGTTTGGAGATAGGGTCATCGCGACCTTGATCTCGGCTTCCGCCTGCTCAATGGGATCGAGCTTAGCGAACATTTTTACAGCACCATCGACCGTTTTCGAATAGACACGCCCGGCTAACTCTGCCAGCTTCCAGACCTCTCCACCCACACCATTTGGCCCACTCGGGTAGCCACTCGCCTCATACAACATTATTTTTTGATGTTCGAACTGCCCTACAATTCTTGCCAATCTTCCCGCCTTGAGAGCAATAGTTGATAACGTGGATGTACTCAACTCAATTTCAGCCAGTAGCGCCTCACTTAATTCAAGCGCCTCCTTCAGTGCTCCCTGCTTAGACATGACTTGCCCTCATTAAATATTTGCTAATTGGATTCAAATTAACCACCTCCGCCATATGCCCCGGACTAAAATGCGCATACTTCTGCGTCATAGCCAACGTCGCATGCCCCAACACCTTCTGCAGCGTCAGAATATCCCCGCCATTCATCATGTAATGGCTCGCAAACGTATGCCGTAAAACGTGAGTCAACTGCCCTGCCGGCAACTCCAGTTCAATCGCATCCACCGCCCGCCGGAAATTCTCGTATGACGGTTTGAACGGTAAAGCCTTCTGTAACCGCGTCTCCAGCGCTTCAGAGATCGGAATCGTCCGGTTCTTGCTCGACTTCGTCTTACTGTAGTGAATCATCCTGTTGCGCACCTGGCGTGGCTGCAGGCCCTCCGACTCACCCCAACGCGCACCAGTCGCCAAACAAACCTCAGAAATCAGCAAAGTGTCGTCCTCCAGTGAGCCAAGGAAGGTCAGCAACTGATCAATCTGCTCATCCAGCAGATACGCCATCTCCGTCTCGTCGAACTTCAAACCACGTACATTGGCCAGCGGATTCGGCAAGCGCCACTCACCCAAACGCTCCAGCTCGTTGAAAACCGCTCTCAGATACGCAAGTTCATGGTTGAGCATATTCGCGCTGATAGGCCGGCCAGACGCCCCCTGCTTTGTATACCGGGAGTGCTTACCCTCAGCACGCTCGGCGCGATACTGCGCAAAATGGGATGCATTGAACGCCACGGCCTTGGGATTCCCCATGCGCTCAGTCATCGCAAGTAACAACTCCTTGCGCTGCTCTCCCGTCTTCAAGTTCTGCCCGTGCAACGTGAACCACAGTTCCACCAGATCCTTCAGTCGGCGCGAATCCGCCTTGCCCTTCTTTTCAAACTCTCCCTTTACCCCCTCACCCATGATCCGTCGTTCGTAGACCACAGCTTCGTTCTTGGTACGGAAAATCTTCCTGATCCGTCCGCCTTCACTGCCCTCCGGGCGGCAATCAACCTTATAGCGACCATCCTTGAGTAGCTTTATCGTCATCCTTCACTCCGGCCTTATTTGCCCACACTCCGGCGCCACCTCATCGATCATCAACCACAGCGTGTACTTCCTGAAACGCGGGTGATTGACCACCGAAGACAGCGCACCAAAACCCATCTCAAACATCGACGCCTCGTACTTTTTGTACGTGCTGATACTCAGCCCCACCAGCGCGCAAAACTCAGATTGGGTCAGCCCCTCACTGCGACGTATCGCCTTCAACTTCTCAGCCAGGTCCACAAATTCCTCCATTGACAGGTTCCTATTTAGGAACCTATGATCGGTTCCGTTATAGGAACTTTCATCCCCAATATCGACCAATGGATCACGAAATGCAAATCTCAATCGACACTCCATACGTCACCATCAGCGAGCTCGTCCGCCGCTCTGGCCAATCCGATTCAGCCATCCGCAACGAAATCGAACTCGGCCACTTCCTCACCCGCCCCAAACAACCGGGCTCAAAATCCGCCGTCCTCGTCAACATGATCCACCTCGCCCTCGAAGCCGCCGAACAGGCCGAGCGCGTGCGTGGCAACAGCAAAAAAGCGGGGGCCAGGTGATGACCAAGCCAAATTCGTTCGACAACATCTATCTCACCGACGTAGTCCAAGCCCTCAAGACCGATCGCCAACTCGACTTCCAACGAACCACCGACACCTTCCTGCAAAAAGGCATCTGCCCCGGCGCACAGTGCGGCCAACGCACCCTCTACATCGCCCTCGCCAAACCCTACGTACTCAAGTGCGGCCGCCTCAAAAACTGCCAGTACGAAGAAAAAACCCACGAGCGCTACCGGCACCTGTTCGAAAACCTCAGCGAGCGCTTTCCCCGCACCGAGGCCAACCCCAACGCCACGGCCGATGCCTACCTGCAGCGCAACCGCGGGTTTGACATCAGCCAGCTAAAGGGCGCTTACAGCCAAGGCCGTCGCAAAATGAAAAACGGCCAATGGGCCGACACCGTCCGCTTCCCGCTCGGCGACGGCCACTGGGAACGCATCATTGATTCATCAATGATCGCCGCCAATGCCGGCGACAAAGCCGGCATCAAAAAAGGCATGGCCTACAAAGGCCAGTGCTGGATGCCGCCCGGCCTGGAAGTCGCGGCCAACGACTCGGTCTACATCGTCGAAGGCATCTTCCACGCCATCGCCCTGCACCAGTCCGGCTACAAAGCCGTCGCATCGATCTCGGCCAACAACTTTCCCTGGGACCTGATCGAAGAACACAAAGGCCTGCGCGTACGCTGGATCATCGCCCTCGACGACGATGCCGCCGGCCACGCCGTCATCCCCAAATACCGCAGCCAACTGCAAGCGCTCGGCGAAATCGCCTGGGTAGCACTTGCCGGCCCAGATCGTGACTGGGACGACGTCTACCGCGACGGACAACTCAACGAAGAATTCATGAATGAGGCCTGCTACCAAGGCCGACTCTTCGTCGCCGTCAGTCCTGCCAAAAGGGCCTTCCTGCTGTTCATCAAACAAGAGCGCAGCTTCTACCTGCTCGAGTACGGCAACCGCCTCTACTCAGCAAAAGTCGACACCAACGAACTGAAAAACGCCCTCGACGAAGGCGAGTCCATCAACGGCAACTGGCCGCTGTTCGACAAACACTGCGCCATCAAACAAGTCGCCAATTGCGTGCCGCGCTTCGAATACATCCAGCGCGACGCCCTCACCGGCGACCAACAATTCTTCTTCCAATTCACATTCCCCAACCGGTCCCAGAACTGCAAAGAGCCCTTGGCACCCAACGCCATCGGCGACCCGCGTAGCTTCGCCAGGTCACTGCTCGAGCGCACACCCGGGGGTAACTTCGAAGGCGGGGAAAAGGTACTGGCCTTGCTGCGCAGCAAATGGCTCGACAACGCACTCACCGTGCGCGCACTGCCCTTCGTCGGCTACGACGCCGTCAGCCAAACCTACTGCTATCAAACATTCGGCTTCCACAAAGGGCGCGAACACCTGGCCAACGACCACGGCTACCTCGAAGTCGGCAAAACAGGGCTCAAATCTTCCAGCAAAGACCCGATACTGGTACGCGGCGCCGACTTCACCCCCCACTGGTTCGCCGACTTCCATGCTGTCCACCATCTCAACGGCTTGGCAGCCCTCGCCTGGTGGACCGCCACCCTCTACGTCCAGCAGATCCGCAGCCGGCAAGAATCGTGGATGTTCTTCGAACTCACCGGTGACTCCGGCGCCGGCAAATCCAGCCTGCTGCGCTTTCTCTGGCGCCTGCTAGGCCGCGCCAACCACGAAGGCGTCAAACCCAACAACGAAGGCGCCAGCGCCATCGGCCTCATTCGCGCACTGGCCCAAGTCAGCAACCTGCCCGTGGTCCTGATCGAATCCGACAGCCAAAGCGTCGATGCCCAAGGCCGAACCGTCGTCACCCAATACAACTGGGAAAAATGGAAGCCGCTGTTCGACCACAACGCCACCCTGCGCACCGTAGGCGTCAAATCCTCAAACAACGACACCGACAGCCTTATCTTCCTGGCCGCGCTCTGCATTGCACAAAACACCACCGTCGAAGGCTCCGAAGCCATCCTCACCCGCATCACCCACTTCCACGCCACCCGTGCCCACCACACCACAGCGCTCAAAGAGCGCGCCACCCAACTGCACAGCCTGCCCATTGAACAACTCGCCGGTTACCTGCGACATTGCCTGGCAAACGAGGCGGCTTGGCTGCAACGCTACTTCGACGCATTCCCCACCTACGAAAAACACCTGCAGGCCCTCACCGCCATCCAGCATCAGCGCATCGTCCTGTGCCATGCGCAGCTCATGGCTGCCGCCAAAGCCACCCAGGCCCTGTTCCCGGACTGGACCGACGAGGTCCAGCAACAGCTCATCAAACACATCGAACGCCGCGCCATCGATCGGCAACAACGCATCAGCACCGAAACACCCACCGCCGCCCGCTTCTGGCAGATCTACCACTACCTCAACGAACGCGTCATCACCCAGACCGACGCCAGCGGCGAACACGACACCACCGTAGAAACCCTCAACCACAGCGCCGACAAAACCCTCATCGCCATCAACATCGAGCACTTCCACAACGCCTGCCGTCTCGCCGGCCAAGAAGTCATCCCCGCCACCCAACTGCACCGTGCCCTGCCGCAGAGCACATCACACGCCTTCATCGAGACGCGCAAAGTCCGATCGATCATCGAGAAACGTGCCCTCAACTGCTGGGTGTTTCACAAGGGCAGCAAAGCCTGATGAACAGCAACCACAACAACCGCCAGGCCGTCGTTGCCGGGCACAACCGCGTGTCGCCGCCCCATGGGCAGAACATCCGGAACATGAAAATCAATATGAAAAATATCAATAAAAAACAGACAGATAAGCAGCGCTCACCAGCAACCCACCACCGGAACCCACTGGAGCACACCGGAACAACGCTGCACTCATTGTTCCACCCAGGTTCCATAGCGCGCCCTAGCCGCAAAACCCGCCCATCCCTTGTAAACCAAGGCCTACAGCAGATTTTTAACAAACCCCGTTCCGCTGCGTTCCGGCTACGCATACCCAACAGCTAGCGCATCACAAACCCCGTAAATCGGGCACTCACCACTTCCAACCAACAAGCGTTCCGGATGTTCCGGTGAACGCACGGGCACCTGCGCCTTTTTTTCAGGCGCCACACCCAAACCCGTTTCAAAAGAAAGGAGCAACACCATGCAAGTCCAAGTCATCACCGGCGAAAAAAGCACCGGCAAAACAACCCAACTATTGGCCATCCAAAGCAAGTTGAAACGCCAAGGCATACAAGCCCCGATCCTCGTCGGTCAACACTTCACTACCCCCTACTTCATCAACCAACTGTCAGAGCACGCCATCGCCGGAGCCAAGTTTTTTCTGGCCGACGACTGCACTCAATTCCAGATCAAAGCCGTGATGAAACTCAAAGCCCAAGGCGACTACTCGCGAATCCCGTCCGACTTCACCGTGCACCTCGTACGCCAGGCATAAGAGAACACCGCAATGCTCATCCGCTACAGCGCCAACACTCTGCCCGGCCAACTCGTACTGCCAGGCACCTTCGTCCTGTTCTGCACCGACGAAGGCCTGGCCGAACTCGCCGCCGCCCAACACTGGCGCGCGCACCCCCACGACACCCCAAGCCACATCACCGTCGTCCACCTGCAGAGCGTCGACGGCAAAGACCTGGGCTTGTTCGAAGTGCGCTGCGAGCAACAGCCGATCTACACCGCCACACGTCTGCATCAAGCCTGAAAACCCGTAAAACAAGGAGCTACACCATGCAAGAACAGCAAACAAACAACACCGCCCCCTACCTCATCACTGCCAATGGGCTGGCGATGCGCTTAGCCATCCTCGCTCGCCAACATGGCAACGACGTACCACTCAAAGCCACCATTACCGGCTGCAACATAGCCCTGACCGTCGACACCTTCCACGTCAGCCAAGACGGCACCTTGGTCATACAACTACCCCCTTGCCCGTACCGCGTTAAGCACTATCACGTTCACATCTTCGGTCAACGCCTGAATGTCGTAGCCGCCACCGACTACGACAACTTACGACGCCTGCTGTCCTCGGCCGAGGAACGCATTAGCCAGCTCGAAAAGATAAAAAACGACTACCGGCCAGACCCTCGCGTCTACATCTGACACGGCCATTGCATCAATAAGGGCGCCACGGCGCCCTTATTCTTTGTACCGAACGTCCCTACAAGTCAGATAACGTATTGAAACCAGAGATATCGAATATAAATACACACTTAACGTATCGACTTACTATTCAACACGCGTAGGAAATATCTCAAACAGCGACAGAAGTTTTACCGCTACAAACCAACAGCAAAAATCGACTTGTAATAAATATTGACGCAAAACTTTCAACATAAATAAACTCGCCACTGACAGCATAAAGAACAAGGAGTCAAGTGATGTCCACCCCCAAAAACGCCATGGAAGTTCGCGAAAAATTCGAGGAATGCGGGCACTCATTTTCACTGTTCGTCGAACTGTGCACCTCCGACATAACGCTCAACAAACGCAGCAAACTGGCTTTGTTTGAGTACGGCAAAAGCCGCATGCAAGCCTATGAAAACGCCGAAAGCCTGTTGCGTGCGCAGGGCGAAGAGGCCACCGACCTGCCGGTGTCCATGCTGCGCACCGGTTGAGCCCCACCAGCAACATCACCAGGCCAAAAAACTGACGCCGCCAAGTGGCCGCGTCAGACATTTCCTCAGAGTATTTCTGCTGGTAAACAGGTTCAAAAAGTCTGTTTATAGACACGCCGTGATACTTCCCAAGGGCTACAAATCCTTGCGCCGTTGCCTACGGCTACGCCAGAATCCGCCGGCTTGTGCGCCTCGGGCTAACTGTTAAGTTGGTTGCATCACTGATTCCCAGTGATCGGGTTTAGCAGCCCGGATACGTTTGCTTACCGGTTTCACAAGTATCGTCCAGCCAGACATTTGTCTGAGCTTGATGGTGGCTGTGTGCATGGCACCTTCGGGTGCACCGGTGTTTGGTGAGCTGCCGGTCTGCTAACTTGCGCACAGCCGCCACCCTATCGTGTAGCAGCGTGATGGATGCGGCCTTATCAAAGGTATGCTCACCATGTTCAAAGTTACGCCAAATCCGCCGGTCTCCGAACCAACGACCATCCCAGATCCGACATCCCCCTACGAATGCCCCGGTTCTAAAAAATTCAACGAAGCCGCCGAGCGCGCCCTCGACTACTACCTGGGCCCACCCACCGCCCGCATCATGGCCGCGGACTACTACCCCAATCGCAACTACATGGCCAATCCCAAGTCGAGCAACGAAACACTCCTGGTCGACGCCTGTGAAACCCTAGGGTCTGCCAGCGTCATGCTCAACGACTTCGCCGCCGACCTCCAAGGCACCCACCGCAAAACCGCCCAAGGCATCGCGCAAATCGTGATGCTGTCGGAACTGGCCGTAAACCAAGTGCTGGACCAGCTCGTGCCCATTGAGTAACACCCACCTGGCGAGGGGCTCCCCCTCGCCTTTACATCAACATACCCAGTTGGTCGAAAAGGTCACGCTGTTGGGCACGAGGCAATGCGCGCAAGCGATCAAACAACAATCGATCAAACGCCTGGGCGCAAGGGCTGAGCGTGTGGGAAAAGGTCAAGTGAGCCACCCAAGTGTGGCCACATTGTGCAGACCCACACTGACAATATAATCGAACAAAATCCGTTGATAATACATCTCTTGAAACAATACGACCTTTCTGGCAACAGAACTTACATACCACGCGCATCGAGGACTCTCAGCATTAACCAAAAGCACATTTTACCCAACCTAACCTAAACCCACCAATTCAAACAAAACTAAATATCAAAATCTGGCACATAGGCTTTCATACCGTAAACGCCGACCAACTCGCGAACTCATCGAGCCTCTTGAATCTCTATAATTCCAAAATCAACTTCCGTTACAAAAACAGCTGACGGAACTTTGCCTAATATTCGATTGATCTGAGGCTCCCACGTTATCGTCGCTTGTGACCCTTGTGGATCTCGCTCAATATTGATAACCCGCACTGCGAACTTTGCAGAAATCCGAGTGCGCAACTCTTCATCAATCAGACCTACTGGGATATTTTTCACAATAGTAGTTGGCATGGCACAAGCTCCAAGTTACGAATCTTTCACAATGAAAATAAACACCACCAGTAGAAAGCTTGGCGCCGTTACCGCTCAAAAACCACTGTCAGAAATAACAGCTTTTAAGAACCATTTACCATAAGAACAAACACGCTATATATACGATTAAGCATTGCAGGACAGCCAATTAATCGCACGATCTTTCCGCAGTAAATTATTCACCTGCGAAAACAACTGCATAATCGGTCGAATCTCATTATTCGTATACACCCGGTCGATCTTTTCAATATCCCCAAACCCTGCCGCGTTTTCCGGCATTACCCCCGCCAGCGCAGGATTCATCCGCCATGCGGCAATCACGTCATTTCGAGTGATGTTCTTGATTCGCTCGAATTCATCCTTCGTCGCAATGTCCCCCACCGGGATGATCTGAATCGCCTTGTCACTGCCTCCCGGAATATTGACGAACAGCGATCGAAAATTACCAACGCCTTTGCTGCCCGCAATCTTCGCCTGCAAGGCCTTCTCGTCCTCTTCGGACAGGTTCGGGTCGTTGGTGTAAAACACAAACCCCGCATGCGCGCCGTTATTGAAGTAGCGCCGCCGAAACAACGTCGCCGACTCGTTCAGCAACAACGCATGCATCCCGCCCAGATAGTCGGGCACACCATAGATGTTCTGTTCCACGTCGTAGTCCATGACGTGTTCAACGTCATCCTCTTCAAAATGCAGATGCTGACCATTGGGCCGCAACATCAAGAACCCGCCGCCAACCTTGCGCCGCATGTTCAACGCCGGCAGATGCCCCAGTTCCAGCACCTGGCCAATCACATTGCGCTTTCGCTGAAAGTACCCCTCACCGAACACCATAAAATCCAGCGCAGCTCGCCCCATTGTCTGCGCACTGCATCCGGCAGACGGGATGAAATCACGCAGCAGCAGGTTGCGTTTGAAGCGCGGAATCGTGCCGTGATGCGCGTTGGCGCGCAGCAACTTGGCAAGCCCCTCGCGTGACACGGGCGGCGTGTAGATCTGCCCGTCGTCGCTGGCGAACACGCCCAGGTACTCGCCCATGCTCCCGGCCAGCACCGATTCCGGCGCGCCGAAGCTGAAGGTCCGAATACCGCGTAGCGCGGTAGGTGCCTCTGTGGTCGGCGGGATGAGTGGCGTGTGCTCGTTCATGGCTGGCTTCCAAAGTTGACCAGCGGCTACGCCGGCGCTTGTTGATGTTCAAAGGTTCGTTAGCCAGCGCATGCATCACCGCCCACGCGATATCGGCATGGCCGGTGGCCTCGGTGCGCGAAGCGCTGTAGGTGATCTGGCCACTGGTGGTGGCGGCACGCTTGATGGTCAGGAAGGCCGCGGCGATGTCATTCCACCCAGCGTCCCACTCAATCCGTCGACCTTGAATCGTGTCTTGAGCCTTGAGCACCAGCGTGTTCTTGGTCTCAAGGCTGTAGTGAATCGGCGTCGCTCTCGGATAAAAATCGCGCACCAGGTCGAACACGCCATACCCGACACCCGTGACATCGATGCCGATGTGCTGCACGTTGAAGCGATCGCAGATCTTCTTCACCTGGGCGGCCTGGTAGGTGAACGAGTGGCCGCGCCAGGAATGCTTTTCCAGAATCCGGAACTTGCCGCCCTGCTCCAGCGGCGGCGCGACCACCACACACGTGGCATCGTCCCGCGTGCGGCTGGGGTCGTAACCCAGCCACACGGGGGAATTGCCAAAGGGTCGTTCGGCTTTGGGGTCGGTGTTGTAGTCGGCCCACAATGTGCAGTCCGAATAACACCGCTCCAGATCCGCCAGGCTGAACGCGCTCTGGGTACTGTCGATGAACTGGCAAAGGTAGATCTGCTCAAACACCTCGTCCGAGTTTTCCAGACGCAACTGCTCAAGATCGAACAGATCGCAACCACCGGCCACCGCATCGAAGATGTTGATGATCTTGCGCCACTGACCGTCCGGGCACAGCGCCCCCTTGCGCAACTCCGCCTCACCGGGAAACGGTTGATTCGCCTTCTTGTGTTTGCCGCGACGGAACTCGTCCCCCGTCCAGAACGGATAGGCCTGATGGCTGACAGCACTGGGTGTCGAGAAATACGTCTTGCGCCACTTCTTGTGCGTAGCCATCGCGCCGGCCAGATTGTTGAGCTTCTTGAAGTCGCGGATCCAGAAATACTCATCCACGTACACATGGCCGTGATAACCCTGCGCGGTACTGCTGTTGGTACTGAGAAACCGCAACTCGGCACCGTTACTCAGAATGATCGGGTTACCGGTCAACTCCAGGCCGAACCATTCGCGGGCGGCCTTGATGATGTAATTTCGGAAAATCTCCGACTGCGAACGGCTGGCCGACAAGAACATCTGGTTGTCACCGGTCAGCACCGCATCCATGAAGGCTTCGCCGGCGAAGTAATAGGTCAGGCCCGATTGCCGGCATTTCAGAACATTGCGGATCCGCCGGGTCAGCGGATTCTGTTTGGCCTCAAACAATTCCTTTTGATAGCCGTAGAGCCCGCTGGTGAACTTGGCGAGAAAATCCACCTCGGTCAGGTGCGAGATATCGTTTTTAACCGGTTTGGATTTGCGCTTTTTCTCCCCGTCCCGCTCGCTTTCTCGCTGCCGGGTTGGTCGCTCGGGCGATGCTGGTTCAACGCCTCGCGCAGCGGATTTGCTGCACTGCTTCAGCAACCGCTCACGCAACGTCGTCAAGCGATCAAGTTCATCCAGTTCGGCTTTACCCAGAGCACCCGGCTTTTCCAGCATCAAGGTGATGCGTCGACTGACCGCCGTCAGCGGTTCTTCATCGGTCAGCAGCTCATCCCAGCAGCCCTTGGCGATCCAGTAGTAAACGATCCGCACATTGGGCAGCTTGAGTTCGGCTTGAATTTCTTTCGGTTTGCAGCGGCGCAGATAAAGCCGTTTGGCAGTGTCGCGAACTTCAATTGAGTAGGGCATGACCGCAGTCTAAGCAGCCAAAAACGCGCAAACCCGCCTTTAAATTCTGCGAAAAACCTATTTCAACGTTCTAGGAATTACCCGCAGTGGAACCGTTTGTTGGCCCGTTTCTGACCGCCTATCGTGGCGACATTGAAACGGATGCAGAGCGTTCCTAACCATGCCCCGCCACTTTGTCACCGACTGGAAACCCGTCGCCACCAGCGGCAAAACCGTCGACGGTCGTCACATCGATCCGCAGGTGTTGCGAGACATGGCCGACGCCTACGACCCAGACACGTACACCGCTGTCATCTGGTTCGAACACATTCGCTACCTGGGCAACTTCGGCAGTGTGAGCGAGCTAAAAGCCGAAGAGCTGGACGACAACAAAGTGCGGCTATTCGCCCGACTGGCACCCAACGACCGGCTGCTTCAGCTCAACAAAGAAGCGCAGAAGCTGTTCCCCAGCATCGAGATCGCACCCAATTTCGCCGACACCGGCAAACCTTACTTGCGTGGGCTGGCCGTCACCGATGAGCCGGCCAGTCTGGGCACAGCGCAACTCCACTTTTCCCGCCGTGTCGGCGACAGCCAGTGCTTCGCCTCAGATGAAGCACTGGGCCAACTGATCCGCGCTGAACCCACCGACGAAACAGCGATGTCCTTTTTCACCCGCCTGTTCAGCCAACTGGGCAGCAAGGCCCCCACCCAAGACGAGACGCCCCCCATGGATCAAAAAACGGCCGAAGCCTTCACCACGGCGGTGGAAAAACTCAGCACCGCCGCCAGCAGCCTGGAAAAAAGCGCGACCACCTTTGCCACCCAACCCGTCGAGCAGCCCAAGGCCGAAGCAACGCCACCGACTCCCGCCGCCGTCACCCTCGAACAATTCAATGAACTCAAAGGCTCGCTCGACAAGCTGACCGAGACCTTCAACACCGCACTCAACCAAGGCAAAGGCCAGACCGTGCCGCTGACCACCGGCGCCGTGACACCGGAACCGGAGCCCGTTTACTGATGAGTCAACTCAGCGAACACGCCCGCCAGACCTATCACGCCCTGCAAGAAAGCGTCGCACGAACCTACGGCGTCGTATCAGCGCGGGAAGAGTTCAATGTCGAGCCCACCCACGCCCAAACACTCAACGACCGCATCACCCAGAGCTCCGCGTTTTTGCAGCGCATCAACGTTATCGGTGTGAGCGAGATCAAAGGTGAAAAGGTCATGATGGGCGTCAACGGCACCGTGACCGGGCGTACCAATACCGATCACCGCGACCGTGAACCGCGCAATGTGCTTGGGCTAGATGGCAAAGGCTATGAGCTGTTCGACACCCACAGCGACGTCACTCTCAAATTCGCCACCATCGACGCTTGGGCCAAATTCAAAGACTTCGCCAAACGCTACAGCGCCGCCGTCCACCGCCAGATGGGACTGGACCGCATCATGATCGGCTGGCACGGCACAGACGCCAAACCAGACACCGACCGCGAGGCAAACCCACTGCTTCAGGACGTGAACAAAGGCTGGCTGCAAATCGTCCGCGAACAGGCTCCGCAGCAGATCCTTATCCAAGGCAAAACACCCGGCAAAATCCGCATCGGCCGTCTGGGTGACTACCCTAACCTCGACGCGCTGGTCTTCGATGTGTCACTGATGATCGACGAAGAGTTCCGAGACGGCGACGACCTGATCGCAATCATCGGCCGAGACCTGTTGGCCCACGACAAAGGCAAGCTGTACGCCAAACATGGCCACACGCCTAGTGAGAAACAGAAGGTCGAATTGTCGCAAGTGATCGATACCTACGGCGGCCTGCCCTCTTACACCTGCCCGCACTTTCCGTCCAAGGGCGTCACCGTTACCTCGTTCAACAACCTGTCGATCTACTTTCAAGACAGCTCTTGGCGACGCTACCTGCAAGCCAACCCCAAACGCTCGCGCACTGAGGACTACAACAGCCGCAACGAAGGGTATGTGGTCGAACAACTCGGCAAATTTGCCGCCATCGAGGCCGCCAACGTCGAGCTGGTGCCCGATGCCACAGAAGGGGAACAACCATGAGCCTGGCCCTTCTGCACAAACACCGCGTACTCCAGGAAGGCCCCGCAGTCAGTGCCGAAGTCTACACCCCGGGCACGGCACTGGCTGGCCCAGCCAACGCACAAAAACACTTGGCGTTGATGACCCTCGCCCTGGCCGAAGACTGTGCCCGACTGTCCGACCTCAACTCACTGGCCGAGCGCCAGCGACTCAAGCGTGAAGACCTCCTGCCCAAATACCTGGACTACGTACAGCGCTACCGCGATTCCGGCCTCAATCATCCCAACCCGGTGTTGATGCAAGTGCTGATCTGGCTCTTCGATACCGAGCAGTTTGAACAAGCCCTGGACCTTGCTGAATTCGCCATGCAGCAAGGTCAGGCTATGCCGGAACGCTTCAAACGCGACATTCCGACATTTATCGCGGACACCCTCATTGAGTGGGCCGAAGCAGAACACGAAGCCAAACGCAGCCCCGAACCTTACCTGACCCAACTGCTGCCCCGCGTGGACGGCGAATGGCAACTCTACGAGCGGATCCCGGCGCGCTTTCACAAGCTGCTGGGGATCATTGCCATGGAGCAAGAACAGTGGAGCGATGCCATCGCCCGCTTCGAGCGCGCCGCCGAGCTGTACCCCGCCATCGGTGTGAAAACCCGGATCGAAGACGCCACCAAAGCCCTACGCCGGCAAAACGCCGACACCTGACTTACCCACCCCAGCGGGGGCCTGTTGCGGCCATGGCCTTGTGCCAATGACCAACAACAGTCACCCCCGCCTTTTATTCGAGTGAGCCGCCCGCCATGAGCTTTTCCGGCAAACCCACCACCCTGATCGCCCAACCGATCACCAATGACGGTTTTTGGCCAGATCTGGACCTGGCCGAGTTTCAGAGAGGCTACCGCCTGCCCGCGGAGTTTTTGGTCGAGTTGCTGGTGGACGGCATCACGCAAGCGATTGGCGAAGTGAACATGGATCTGGCCAAGCGCAAAGCAGACTGGCAAGCCGTCGGCATCCACAACGTGGCCAACGCTGACCCGATGTTGTTGGCCGAGCGCACATTCATGGCCGCCAGCTACAAACGCGCCGTGTACTGCCGCGCCAAGGCCTATCTGCTGGCTCAGTTCGCCACCGTTAATCGCCGCGACACCGCAGCAAACTGGGCCAAGGAAAGCCCCCAGACCCACGATCAATTTCTGTGTTTCAGCCAGCAAGCCGTGCGCTTGATTCAGGGCCGCAGCCGCGTCACCGCCGAGTTGATCTGATGGAAAAACTAAAGGCACTGAGTCGATTCCTGGTCGAACGCGGCATGGTGTCGCCAGAGCAGTTCGACAGCTGGGCCGAACAGGTCACGTTGCCGCTGTACTGGAAGCCCACCACCGACGGGCTTCACATGGGCGACATGCGTTACCGGGCAGCGATCGTCATTGAGCGGTTTGCCGACAACCCAGCGCGGCTGCTGGCCCTGGTGGGTTCGTGGCTTGAGGTCAACGACCCCGATCGCGAAGACCAGAACCTGGCGGCGCCCACGTTTGAAATAGACCAGCTCGATGCAGATCTGGCGGACATCGAACTGCAACTGGACTTCATTGAGCCGCAACACCTGGCCGAGTCTGCCGACGGTGAAATTGAAGCCTTCGGCAAACGCTGGGCGTTCGTGCCGTTCGACCTCTGGGTGGCTGAACGGGGGACTGTCGTCCATGACCGCGCCGACGCTTAGCCTCGACATCCGCGGGCTTCTGAGCGCTCAACAGCACCTGCAGCTGTTGTCGTTGCCACCGAACAAGCGTCGGCGCGTGTTGAAAAATGCCGGCAGCCGGCTGGCCACGCAAAACCGCAAGCGCACCCGCAGCCAGCGCAACCTGGACGGCTCCGCGTTTGCCGCCCGCAAAACCGGCAGAAAACGCAAAATGCTGCGCGGCTTAAGCAGAGGCCTGAAAGTGCTGAGCACCACGACGAATCAATCCGTCCTGGGCTGGCGGCAACGCCCCCTCTCACGTATCGCCGCCGAACACCAAAGCGGGCAAACAGAAATCATGACGCCGGGAAAAATCAGGCGTCGCGCCAAAAATCCCAAAAACGATGCCCCCGCCACCAAGCGGCTGGCCCGTGCGTTGCTCAAGGCCGGCTACCAGATCCGCCAGGGCGAAATCTGGGTACAGCCCGGTGCCGACTGGATCGTGGCCAACCTGAAAAAAGGTCAGGCCGGTTTGATCCTGGACCGGCTTCAAGGCGCCCCCAAAAAACAAAGCTGGAAAATCGTCCTGCCCGCTCGTGACGCGCTCGGTGCCGACGCCGCCGGGGTGCGCGAAATGCTCGGCACCGTATTGCAGCAAGTCCTACATTCGCCCAAATAACGAGGCCACCCCATGGCTCAAGGTCAAGTCAGCGTCAACAACCTCAACCTGGGCCAAGGCCCGGTGACGGAGATCGAGCGCTATTTTCTGTTCATCGGCCCGGCGGCAAAAAACGTCGGCAAGCTCTTGGCGCTCAATACCCAAAGCGACCTTGATGCTCAGCTAGGTGTCGCTGACAGCGATCTGAAAACCCAAATCACCGCCGCCCGCAACAACGGCGGCAACCGCTGGGCCTGCGCCGCCGTCCCCCTCGCCGACGACGGTGACTGGAAAACAGCCCTAGACATGGCGCAAAACGAAGGCGTGTCGGTCGAGGCCATCGCCATCACCAAACCGGTGGACACTGCCGATCAGGTGAAGGCCATGCACACCGCCGCCGGCAACCTGAACAACCGCTTTGGCCGGCGCGTGTTCGTCATGGCCGCCAGTGAAGGCATCACGACCACGCAGGAATGGTCGGGCTACGTGCAGGCGCAGCGCCCGCTCGTCGCAGACGTTGCCGCCCCCCGTGTGCTGGTAGTGCCGCAACTGCACGGCAACAACCTCGGCGTGCTGGCCGGTCGGTTGGCCAACGCCGCCGTCAGCATTGCCGACAGCCCAATGCGCGTGGCCACCGGCGCCCTGATCGGCCTGGGCCCCACGCCCGTGGACAAAGAAGGCATCCCACTGCCGTCCTCGATCCTGACCGAGCTGGACAAACTGCGCCTGTCGGTGCCGCAAACCTACCCCGACTACCCCGGCGTGTTCTGGGGTGATGCGAACTTGCTGGATGCCCCCGGCAGTGACTTCACCGTGGTGGAAAACCTGCGCATCGTCGACAAGGCCGCCCGCCGTGTGCGGATCCTGCTGATCCAGATGGTCGCCGATCGCCAAGTCAACAACACGCCCAACAGCATGGCCGCTACCAAATTGAGGTTGATGCGCCCACTGCGCGAAATGTCCCGCGCGGTGGAGTTTGCCGGCGTGCAATTTCCCGGCGACATCCAGCCGCCCAAAGACGGCGACATCACCCTGGTCTGGAAAACCCGCACCACCCTCGAAGCGTATCTGCTGATCCGCCCCTACAACTGCCCTAAAGACCTGACCGCGAACATCGCCCTGGATCTGTCTTTGGACGATGAGGAATAACCCATGGCCCGAATCAGCGGCATGAACTTCGATGTGAACCTGGGCGACCTGCAGGTGCATATCGAAAAGGCCACGCTCGACATCACTGATAACAGCGCTGTGGCCCAGACCAAAGGTGTGCCCGATGGCCACGTGGACGGTGACGTGGCGGCCAGCGGTGAATTCGAATTCGACAGTGCCAACCTGAAGTTGTTGATCGAGGCGGCCGGCCGTGCCGGCTCGTTCCGCAAACTCAAACCCTTCGACACCCTGTTTTTCGCCAAGACTGCCACCGAGGAGCTGCGCGTGGAGGCCTTCGGCTGCAAGCTGAAAATCTCCAGCCTGCTGGATATCGACCCCAAGGGCGGGCAGAAGAGCACCCACAAAGTGCCGTTCGACGTCACCAGCCCGGACTTCATTCGCATCAACGGCGTGCCCTACCTGGATGCCAGCGAGACCGAGGGCCTGCGCTGATGAGCGATCAATCCAGCCGGCGGTACTTTTCCAGCACAGAGCTGCGCTGCCACTGTGGCCACTGCATCAGCGACGGCAGCGAGATGGACCCCGCATTCATGACCCTGTTGGTTCGCCTGCGCCTGGTCTACGGCAAACCTATGCCGCTGAGCAGCGCTTACCGGTGCCGCAACCACCCCAACGAGCGCGACAAAACCATGCCCGGTGAACACACCCAAGGCCTGGCGGTGGATGTGCGATGCAGCGGGCAAGAGGCCTTCAAGATTGTGCACTTGGCGCTGAACCTGGGCTTTGTCCGAATCGGCATCCATCAGAAAGGGCCGTCGCGATTCGTGCACCTGGGCCTGGCGCCGGAAGGCGGTCACCTGCCCAGCCCAATGATCTGGAGCTACTGACCATGCCCTTCGAAAGCCAGTTGGAACTGCGTCATCGGCCGGGGCATCACCGCTGGGAAGTGATCAACCCCCTGCTCTACCGCCATTACCACCTGACACCGCCCTTGCCCAGCGGCTACCAGCCTCGGGCATCGCAACTGATTGTGGTGCCGGTCGGTTACCTTTCGGATCTGGCCAGCGTGCCGCGCCTGGCGCGCCGGCTGGTGGACAGCCAGTGCCCGACCACCCGCCGGCCGTCGGTGGTGCACGACTACCTCTACACCGACCAGACCCATCGCTTCACCAAGCGCGAAGCCGATCGGATTTTCTACGACGCCCTGTTGGAAGAAGGCACAGCCAAGCCTCTGGCCTGGCTGCTGTGGCAGGCCGTGCGCATCGGTGGTCGGGGGAACTGGACATGATCGATCTGACGCCCATGCACATCAGTGTGATGTTGCTGATGACCGAGGGGGTGCTGACCGGCGTGGCCGGTTTCCAGATCTACTTGTTTCGCCAGGTCAATGCCGCGCGCCGGGAGAACATGGAACTGCGCGTCGAAATGGCCAAGCACAGCGGCAAACAGGAGGCCATCGACAAGGCCCTGGTGAAACTCGAATACCGCTTTGAAAAGCGCCTGGAACATTGCCTGGACGCCTATTTTGCCAACCTCAACAAAAGGAACACGCCATGAGCGACCGTCGCGACATCACCCTGAGCATCGGCGAACAGGACTTCACGTTCGGCCTGGCCCCCCAGGACGTCACCAAGTACTTCAACGCCGTCACGCCCAACAACAAAGTGGCCCCGTCCAACAATCTGCTGACCAACACCGTGTTACCGGACCATCTGCCCGCCCTGCGCCCGCACCTGGGCAATCCGGTGCTGGTCATGCAACTGGCGGGAACGTTGTTGGAAGAGTACGCGCCAGACGTTGAAATCGTCGTAAAAAAGCCCTCGACCGTGCTGACCGCCTGAGCGACGACGGGCTGGGTCAACTGATGGCCCTGACCGAACGCTGGCTGCCCGGTGCCGAACCCACCGCCGACAACCTGGGCACCGCCAAATGGCTGGAAGACGAACACTGGAAACGCATGGAAATCGCCGTGGCCAACGGCATCGCCATGGCCCTCAAAGGCTGAGCAAGGATCAATAAATGAGCGCATCCGCCACCAGCAAGCTGGATTTTATCCTGCGCTTGGTTGACCGCGTGAGCCAGCCGTTGGGCAAGGTTAAAACCAGTTTCAGCGAGCTGGCCACCCGTGGCCAGAAAGGCATCCAGCAAATGGGCGTGGGCATGGCCGGCATGGTCGGCACCGCCTACGCCTTGAAGGCGGCTATGGCGCCGGCACTGGGGCAGAACGCAGCGCTGGGCGAAGTGCAGAGCCTGGGCGTGGCGGCGGATGCGTTGGAATTGCTCAATAAAAAATCCCTGCAATTCAGTATCGCCTACGGCACCAACGCCACGGCGTTTGTCAGTTCGGCCTATGACATTCAGAGCGCGATTGCGGGGTTGACCGGCACCCAGCTGGCGACCTTCACCGGCGCGTCCAACCTGTTGGCCAAGGCCACCAAGGCCGATGCCGCGACCATCACCGATTACGTGGGCACGATGTACGGGATCTTCCAGACCCAGGCCGACGCCATGGGCAAAGGCGCCTGGGTCGAGCAATTGACGGGGCAAACGGCAACCGCCGTGCAAATGTTCAAGACCACCGGCCAAGGCATGAGCAACGCCTTCACCGCCTTGGGGGCCAGCGGGGCATCGGCCGGTGTCCAGGCCGCCGAACAGATCGCCATTCTCGGCACGCTGCAGGCGACCATGAGTGGTGGTGAGGCTGGCACCAAATACCGCGCCTTTCTCGCCAGCGCCTACGGTGCGCAGCAAAAGCTCGGCCTGTCTTTTACCGACAGCCAAGGTCGGCTACTGCCGATGGTGGACATTCTCGGCAAGATCAACGGCAAGTTTGGCGATCTGGACGCCGCCAAAACCGACCTGATCAGCAAGGCGTTCGGCGGCAAACAGGCGATGGGCCTGATTACCCAACTGCTGCCCAAAACCGGTGACCTGGCCAACAACATCGACCAGTTGGCCAAGGTCAAAGGGCTGGAGCAGGCGGACAAAATGGCCAAGGATATCGCCGATCCGTGGGAGCGCTTCGACAGCGCAATCATGGCCGTGCGGATTTCCTTCGGCCAGAAACTGCTGCCCACTTTTAACCCCATTCTGGAACGGCTCGCCGAAGGCGGCGGCTCGGTCACACGATGGACCACGCTGTTTCCCAACCTGACACGGGTCATCGGCTTGGCAGCGCTGACCGTGCTGGGCCTAACCGCCGGCGTGGCGCTGATGACGTTCGTGTTTGGCGTTTGGCGTACGGCTTTTGTCGGTTCAGTGGCGCTCCTGAAGGTCTGGAATCTGCTGAACCTGCGCGGCGCACTGCGTGTGCTGGGGCACGTGATCATGATCGGCCTGTTCGTCGCCGGGCTGGTGTTGATGTACACCTGGATGGGCCTTGTCCGGAGCGGCATGTTGCTCTGGCAAGCCGCGATCTGGCTGACCAATGCCGCGCTGTGGGCCAACCCGGTGACCTGGATCGTGCTGGGGATCCTCGCCCTGGTCGCTGTCATTCTCGCCGCCGTCTACTTCTGGGACGAATGGACCACCGCCCTGATGGAAACGGCGGCGTTCAAATGGGTCAGTGAGCAGTTGAGCGCCCTGTCCGCCTGGTTCGATTCCATGGGCGGCTGGTCCGGCATGGCCAAGGCGGCGTGGGACGGCATCGTGGCGATCTTTCACAGCGCCATCAATGGGCTGATCGCGATGCTGAACAAGATCCCCGGCGTGCATATCAAGGCGCAGTTCGGCGAACTCCCGGCCGGCCCAGATCTGGCGAGTCTTGAGGCCGCGCAGCGCGCCCAGCAAACCATCAACGCCGCGATCCCTTCGCTCTCCCCCAACCGCGCCGCCGCGGTGCCCCCCGGCGGCCTGCTGACCAGCCTTCAGAACAGCACCACGCAGAACAAGGGCACCCACGTCGAGAACCAACACATCTACACGAGCAAACCCATGACCACCCATGAACTTGAAGGGCTGATGGAGATGGCCGGATGAGCGAATACATCGATCTGCTGATTGCCGGCAATGACCTGGTGCTCGATCCGTCTCACCAGCCCCTGCTGGTGGACGATCGTGCGAGCATCGCCCAGGACATCGCCCACATGATCCGTGACAGCGGGCTGCTGGTGACGCTGGTGGCCGAGCGCGACCCGCTGCGTCAGCGTGACTGCCGGCAACAGCTGGAGCTGCTGGTGGAGGCCGACGAACGCCTGGTGCCCGGCACCGCGCGAATCGTGCCCGAGGCACCCGGCCGCTACCTGGTGACGGCCACTACTGTGAAGTTCGGCCATGTGAAGGTGACGGTATGAGCGACGTCGATTTCAAACAGGCGCTACGCGATGCCGGCATCCCAACCACCGAGGCCGAGCTGAAAAAAGCCTGGGAAAAAGAGGCCGCGGCTCAGGGCAGCAACATCAGCAACACCAGCGCCTGGTCACCGTTCTGGCGCATCGTCAGCGAGCTGGTGACCAAACCGGTGGTGTGGCTGATGGGCTTCATCATCGACACGGTCTTGCCCAACCTGTTTGTCAAAACCGCCGTCGATGGCTGGCTGGATATGCTCGCTTGGGCGGTGAACACCGAGCGCAAAGGCTCGACCAAAGCCCAAGGTGAACTGCTGTTTACCCGCACCGGCAGCGCTGGCTCGATGGAGGTGCCGGTGGGCACCCGCGTGCACTCCGCGGCCATCAATGGCCACGTCTACGAACTGACCACCACCCTGCCCGGCATTTTCACGGACGGCCAATTGCAACTGTCCATCCCCGTCGAGGCGACGGAAGTCGGCAGCGGTTACAACCTGGCGCCCGGGTACTACGCGATTTTACCGGTGCCGGTACCGGGCATTGCCCAAGTGGTGAACGCAGAGGACTGGCTGACCCAACCCGGCGCCGACGCCGAACCCAATGACCAGTTGCAGTTGCGTACCCGCAACCAGTTTTCGGCGGTTAACCAGTACCACACTGACGCGGTGTATCGCGCCATGATCGCCTCATTCCCAGGCGTGCGCCCGGACGGCGTTTACTTTGAGCACGGTGCACCCCGCGGGCCAGGCAGTGCCAACGCGTTTGTGCTGTTTGAGGCCGGCGTGCCGGCAGACGAGTACTTGCAGCAGATCAACGCCTACATCCGCGAAGGCGGCAACCATGGCCATGGCGACGACCTGCTGGTGAGGGTCATGCCCGACACCCGCCACGCCATTGCATTGGAGGTGTGGCCACGACCGAACCTGAGCGCCGAGCAACGCAGCCAATTGCAGGAACAGATCGAGCAATTTATCCGCGCCGCCTTTCGCGAAAGCACAGCCAGCGATTACCAGCCGACGCTGACCTTCCCCCAGTCGCGGTTTTCGTTCAGCCGCTTGGGCGAGGAACTGCACGCGCAGTTCCCACGCATCGAGTCGCTGCATTTCAGCAACAGCGACATCGTGTCCGAGCTGAACGTGCCACGGATCGAAAGCCTGGCGGTACAACTCCATGCGTAAGTTGAAATTGCCGTTCTGGCTCGGCGCCGGCGAGCTGGCCAAGTTGTGCGCGGCCGCGCAGGCCTGGTGGGAGACCGTGCAAGGCTGGCTGCACTGGCCGCTGCATCAGATGGACCCCGAACACTGCCACCTGACCATTCTCGACCTGCTGGCCTGGCAGCGGGACATCACGCGCTTCAGTACAGAGCCTGAGCCGTTGTACCGCTTGCGGGTCAAGTACGCCTTTATCAACTCGGTGGATGCCGGATCCACCGCCGGCATGAAGCGCATCCTCAATCGTCTGGGGGTGGGCTATGTCGAGATCGAAGAGCGCCTGCCCGAGCGGGACTGGGACGTGGTGTTGCTCAAGCTCACAGACTCGCAACTGGCGGACAACCCTGAGCTGTTGCGCGTGCTCGTCCAGCAATACGGCCGCACCTGCCGGCGCTATGACTTTGTGACCATCACCCCCGTGACCGTGCGGGTCGCCCTGATCGATTTCAACGACGACCAGCAAACGCTGGTTGCCACACTGTAGGAGCGCCGATGTCCGCCAGTATCACCAAAGCCGGCGAACGGCTGATTGCCGAAAAACAGGCCGCCCACGAAAAGCTCAAGGTGGTGCGGTTCATCATTGCCATGGTGCCCGATCTGGACCCGGAACAACCGGTGGACCGGGACGCCCCCAAACCACCACCCGAGCAAATCGTCCATACACAGGCTTACACCCAGAAAGGTTTCGTGAACCCCAATCAGGTGGTCTACAGCCTGATGATGGGCAGTGATATCGGCGACTTCGACTGGAACTGGATCGGGCTGGAAACTGCCGAGGACGTGTTGCTCTCGGTGGCCTATGTGCCCACCCAGCAGAAGCGCAAAAATACCCCGCCTCAGCAGATCGGCAACAACGTTACCCGTAACTTTCTGGTTGCGTTCGACGGGGCCCAAGCGTTGATTGAAGTCACCATCGATGCCAGCACCTGGCAGCACGATTTCACTGTGCGCCTGCGCGACATCGATGAGCGTGAGCGCCTGGCCAATCGCGACGTGTTCGGTCGCGCGTGCTTTTTTGGTCATGGCCTACGACTGGTCAAAACCGGCGGGGGCTATCAAGTCAAAGCCGGCCTGGCCTTTCTGGAAGGGCTGCGCGTGGAACTGGCAAAAGATTTGGCCGTAGTCCCTCAGCGCCTGCCGACCCAAGCCTGGCTGGACGTGGCATTGGAACGACAACTCAATAGTGCAGCGGTGGGTTGGGTGATCAAGTGGGGGGCGGACCTGCGCGACTACATCGACAGTGCCGGGGTGCAGCACTACCTGATTCATCTGGCGGATCTTTCAGAGTCAGGGACGGTGACCGATCGAAGAACGGTCGAGCAAATCGACAGACCACTGGTGCAGCACTTTGCGGCCCACAACGGCGACTATGCGCAGTTGCGCGCCCGCGGCACAACCAAGGCCGACGTGGAGCTGGACCAGATCCCCAACGCCATCAGCGATGACCCATGGGATGACAGCAGCGAGATCCTGGCCACTACCGCCGCGCTGGTCGTGCTTGAAGAAAGCATCAACGATTCATTCGTAGGCATGGTGGCCGCTTTCGACATGCCCAACGCACCCGAGGGCTGGCTAAAGCGTAACGGTGCCAACGTCTCGCGAACCACCTACGCAAAACTGTTTGCGGTCATTGGCACCCGGTACGGCGCCGGTGACGGCGTCACCACCTTCAATGTCGGCGACAGTCGTGGTGTGTTTATTCGCGCCCTGGATGACGGGCGTGGCCTTGATCCAGCTCGCACCTTGGGCTCGCTTCAGCAAGGTCAGAATCTGTCTCACACCCACGCGGCCTCAACCGCCGGTGCCGGGAACCATGGCCACAGCGCATGGACCGGCAGCGCTGGTCACCACAACCACACCGGTTCCACCACGACCAATGGATCACACCAACACATTTTGGGCATAGGCCCCAACGTCGCATTCAGTGGCGCAGCGGGCGTGGGCCATGGTCGCGTCAACGCATTAGCCACAGACCCGGCGGGGGATCACGCCCACTTTCTGCACATCAATGGCGCGGGTGACCACAGCCACGCGGTCGGCATCGGTCCCGTCGGTGATCACGCTCACGGTGTAACCGTTGCTGCGTCCGGAGGCTCCGAAGCCCGCCCCGTCAACCAGGCCTTGCTGGTCTGCATCAAATATTGAACAGAGCGAGAGGACCATGAACAGCAGAACCGTCTACCAGACCGACCCTTTAGGTTTGTACATCGGCCCGGTCGAGGCCGATGAATCGCCTTTGGAGCCTGGCGTTTTTCTGATTCCCGGTGGCTGCGTCGAGACGCCACCGCCGCCGGCGCCCGAATTCAAAATCGCCTGCTGGACGGGCAAGCGCTGGCAGTTGCTGGATTACTTTGATGGGCTGATCGTTTACAGCACCGCCACCGGTGAACCGCTGACACTCAGTGGCCCCGGCCCGATACCCGGCGGCTACACGACGAAAAAACCTGAACCTGGGCAGATCTGGAAAAACGGACGTTGGGTCGATGATCTGGATACGCAGTTGGGCAAGTTGTACCCGCAAAAACTGGAGGCGATCAACACCGGCTGCGCGCACTACATCGAGTCCGGTTTCATCTCCGATGCCTTGGGCGAGCCTTATCGCTACGACAGCACCCTGAAAGATCAGGTGAATCTGCACGGGCTGATTGCCAGTGGCCTGGACGGTCTCTACCCCTGCTATGGCAGCGACAACCAGAAAGCGTTTGTCGAACACAGCGCCGCTCAGTTGCACCGCGTCGGCCAGCACCTGGTGAACTTCAAACAAGCGGCCCTGAAGCAGGCGCAGCGCCTCAAAACCGCCTTGGCAAAAGCATTGACCGACCTCGATCTGCCAGCCATGCAGGCCATTGAATGGAGCCCCGCACCGTGAGCTGGTCACCGGTCACCCTGCGCTGGCCAGAGCAGGCCACAAAGTGGATGAACGACTTGGGGCCCGCCAAAGAACTGGCCGGCTTGGAACTCGCCGATACCGCAAAGCGCCTGGCTGATCTGGACGGGTTGGCCACCACCAACCCGGGGCCGGTGGGGCCTGCCGCAAAAGCCGCCGTCGCAGCGGGACGCGCGGCCATGTCGGAGCAGATGGGCCAAGCGCCCGCGTGTATTGCTATCACCCCGTTTCAAAGCGGCGTCGGCCAGGGGCGCGGTTACCAACGGTTTCTGTCGGCACCCAATCTGGTGCAGTTACTGGCCGACAAACTCTTGGACGGCACCAACACCCCTCGGGCCGACGGCGACCAGCACGCGCTGACAGTGATGTTCCTGGCCACCGGTTACGACCAACTGGCCAACGCCCTGGCACACTTCAATGCGCTGATGCCGGTACCGGAACTGACCCGCGCTGAAAAGCGCGCCCGGCACTTATCCCGCCTTGAAGCCGAAAAGTGGGAACTACCCACTGCCGGCCCGCTGCCGCGTTGGGGCACGTTGCCGCTGGAGCGCTGCACCCTCACCAAAGCGGCCAGACAATCGCTGTCCGGCCAACTGTCGTCGCTGGAAAGCTACACGGCGGACAGTTCACCCCTGGCGGACCTGTCCGCTTTGGCGGCGCGTAAGGTTGCCCAGGGCGCTGCACGAGACCAGCAGTTGAAGGATCTGCAGGACCACTTGGCCAACCCCACCCCGGACATGGCAATACGCGCCCGCATGATCGGCCCCGGCAATATGGCCGAGCTGCGCCGGGGCCTATTGACCGGACCTACCCCAGGGCATGAATGGGTGCTGAGCGCCGGCCTGATGCTGGTCGGGCCAAAGGAAGGGCTGAGCTTCGTCCAGGAACTGGTGGGCCTATGACGCTGCTGCTGGACGGCCAGAAGGTCAACGGCAAGTCGCTCAAGGTGACGGCCAACCTGAAAATCGAAAGTGGCGACATGTCCGGCCAGACCAGCAACACCGCCAGTTCGCACAAGGGGTTCAAACCAAAAGCCCTCACTGTGGCACTACTGATCCCCTACCGCGATCGGACTCACCTGACCGAGATCATGCGCTTGGCAGAAGCCACCGCCGACGGCGGGCAGCTCAAGACCTATCGGCTGGTCAATGACACGGCCGAGGCCTTCGGTGTGCGCCAGGTGCAGTTCAGCGACACCGTCAGCGCACGGGAGGATGACAACCTGTCGGCCTGGCGGGTGCAGTTCACCCTCACGGAGAAACTGTCGAACCCCGAGCGGGTCGAGACTCGGCGCCCTGGCAACAAGGTGCACCAGCAAGGCGGTGCCGGCGGCGGTGTAGCTCATCCATCGGCTTCACCAGAGGCCGGTGACACAGCGCCTGAGCTCAGTGGGTTTGAAAGCATTCTGAAACGCGTCGACGACTACCTGGCCCCTGCCCCATGAAGCTGCACAAAGTATTAAGCATCAACGGCCAGCCGGTTGACCTGGTCCGCGACGAGGTCCGTCTGGACTTGCGCACCCCGGGTCGGGCCAGTTTTACCGTCAAGGCAGCGGCCACGCTTCGCGGGCTGGTCACGCTCGACCTGGGCTATAACGACAAACCGTTGCAGCGCCATTTTGTCGGTTACATCGAGCGCAGCACCACGGCCAACAAGCAAGAGCAGGTGCTGTTCTGTCGCGAGGTGGCGGCAATCCTCAACTACCCGCTGCCCATGGCGCTACGACATGTAGACCTGAGCGCGGTGCTGGTTGAGGTCAGCCGCCTGACCGGGCTGCGCTTTCGCGTACCGGACACGGCCTATGCCAAGGTCAGAACGCCTTACTTCTACTCGCTCGGCGGCGGCATTCAGGCGCTGGACAGTCTGGCTCAGGTGTTCGGCATTCCCGACTTCGTCTGGCACCAGCAAGGTGACGGCGAGGTGTACGTGGGCAGCTGGGCCGACAGCTACTGGGGCACCCGGCCAGCACTGCAACTGCCGGTCGAGCTGTTCGACGCCTATCAAGGCAATCAGAGCGCCGAGATTGCCGCCCTCCCCGGCTTGCGCCCTGGCGCATCCATCAACAATGGCCAGCGCATCACGTCGGTGACGCTGACCGGTACGCAAATGGTGCTGAAATGGAAGACGCCGTAACCCGCATCATCGAGCGGCGGTTCCCGGAGCTGGTCGGCGCCTATCATCTGCCCCGCTTCGCCCGCGTATTGGCGGTTGCAGACGCACCGGCCGATGCCGGTCTGTGCGATGACTTCCGCCCGCGCTATGGCGTTGACCTGGAAGTGCTCGGCCCCGACGGCGAGGCAGATCCACAACTGCCGCACTTGCTCGGCGTGGCCTTGCCAGTCCCTGGCGGTGGCAACGAGATGGGGTTTTATGCCTTCCCCGAAGAAGGCACCACCGTGGTGGTCAGCTTTGCCTACGGCTTACCGCACAAGCCTTTCATTCTGCAGATCCTGCCGCACGGCCTGAGTCTGCCGAAAGTGCCCAAAGGCGACCAGCTCTGGCAGCACAGCGAAGCCGTGCAACAGCGTGCCGACGCCGAGGGCAACTGGACGCGACAAACAGACGCTAAGATGACCGACCGGGCCAGTGAGCGCGTGGTTGAAGCGCTGGACAACACCGAGCGCTATCAGACCAGCGTCCTTGAGGTCGACGACCACAGCACCGAGACGGTCGGTGGCATCAAAAAGACCGAGGCGCTGGGCGCGCTGAAATTGTTATCCGGTGGGTCTGCCAGCCTGGCGGCCGTCGATGATCTGCACATGGCTACCGGGCGGGATTTAAATCTCGTAGTGGGGCAAACGCACAACGCCACTGTGGGTGGCGACATGCGCGAGCAGATCCAGGGTAGGCGCGAAAGTGTGGCGGCAGAACAACGGCTGACCGCGCTCAAGACCCACTTGGGGTCCGAGGCGGTCAACGTGTTGCAGATACTGTGTGATGTGATCGATCTGCTGGAGCAGATGAATATTACGCTCGCCGAGCACAAACATGGCCCTGCTCAGCCGCCAAGTAACGCCGGAGTGTTCATTGAATACTCCGACACCTTTTTAGCGCTTGCCGAAAAGTTAGAACCGATCTGCTTATGAAAAACAGCAAATGAACAGTCAACTAAGTAAATCACTATACTTCACTCTCAATAAACCAGAAGGTTCTGCAACCGACAGACCACCCAACAGTTCAACAATAGCCTCCTCTGACAGACGGTCAACACGGACACTTACAATTTCTCCCGAGTACTTAGTCAAAAACGCCTTTCGGAGTTGCTCCTCTGTAACCTCCGAGGGGAAACCATAAACTTGAAACCTGAGTATATTAGCCATGAACCGCTACCCCTTTAATATGAATTTCTTGTTTAGATTTCCATACCCCATACACTTTTCACACTGTAAGAAATAACAGTCTTTTAAAACACTTTGATATAAGACCTATAGCCCTACGTAAGCGTTGAGGTTGAAATGCAGGACATCCGCTGCGGCCACTGTTGCCGCAAACTCGCCGCCGCCAGCGGCTTCACCGAACTACAGATCAAGTGCCCGCGTTGCCGGACACTCAACCACCTGAAGGACCCGAGCCTCCCCCCAGCGTGCCGCGAGCATCCAGAACAACGAGTTTCTGAATGCAGCAACCCACTATTGGCAGCCTGTTCGCAGGCATAGGAGGCTTTGATCTTGGATTTGAAAACGCCGGATACCGCAGCGCCTGGCAAGTCGAACTCAACCCCATCAACCGGGCTGTGCTTGCCGATCGATTTCCCCATGCACAGCAATTTGAAGACGTGCGCCAGTGCGGCGCTCACAACCTCAGTCCCGTCAATGTCCTCACCGCCGGATTCCCCTGCCAGGACATCAGCGTCGCCGGCGCCCGCGAAAGCAACCGAGACACCCGTGGACTGCGCGGCGCCCGCAGCGGCCTGTTCTGGGAAGTCATACGAATCCTCAAAGAAACTCAACCTCGCTGGGTGGTGCTTGAGAACGTCGTTAACCTGCTCGCTGTCAACGATAGCCACGACTTTGAAACAGTCGTCCGGGCCCTTGCGGACTGCGGGTATGTGGGATTTTGGCGAGTGCTTAATGCTCAATATTTCGGAGTCCCCCAGCAGCGTCGTCGAATATTCCTGGTCGCAGGTTATCGACGCATGCCCCCCTTCGAGTTGCTGGCTGACGCCGCGCCAGTGGACGCAATACCTCCAGCGTCTGGGAAGATCCAACTCCCACGCCCGGCGGATACCTGGGCTGCCAATACTCTACTGGCCGACCGAGCCCCCTCCCAGATCGCTATGGGCTGTACCACTTTCGTCGCTCACGCGCACGGATGGGATCAGATGGCTGAGCGGCAGCGAGCGTCTGAGGATGATGGGTTTTGCCTCGGACTGGATGCGGCCAACCTTGCGGAGGCTTTCGCTGCCGGAAATGCCGTTGTTGCGCAGGTCGCGGAGTGGCTGGGAAAAAAACTGATCAACGTTAGTTAACAAGAAAACTAGCAGGCCAATCGTCATTACCCTGTGTTTTTTGGAACCAACTTGGTCTGTGATGCGGCAAGGTCACGACTACAAATAACCGTGACCGATCCGCACATTACATAAAAGCCTACACATGTTTTCGTTCAATCTAGTGTGATTATTTCGCCAACAGGTCCTGTTGTAACTGTATAGGTAACCCTCTCTCCAGCAGAGACAAGTCTACCATAGCTACTAGCAATGACTACCGGGCCTCCATCGTCGGGCTTGATTTCGGTAATAGTCTTAACACGATCTTGCGTATAATACTCAGAATCAGAAGTAGCGGTACCCGAGTAATGTTTAGTCACAATTGGAGTAGGCATTCCATTCACCTCACATTCAAATAATAAGATATTTTTTGCATCTCAATTGATGCAAATTCGTATATACACCCACCAACAACTCGTCACCACTGTCAGAAATAACAGGTTCATCGTATTTCATAGAGGAACCAATACCACTTGTCTGAAATTAGCGATAGCGCAGCATAAATACTTCCATATATGGAGGCGCCTCGATGCTCGGCTTTTTTGCCGCTTGTGATTGACATATTTTCGCGAGTTCGTGAATGAAGCCCTTGAAATTTCAACGTCCAGCAGCTTCAGTGGACGCGTCTCTGTCGCAGCGCTGGTCCCATACTTTGCTCGCCGAGAGCCCCTCCCAGATAGCTATGGGCTGTAACACTCTTGTCGCTCACCCGAACGGATGGCATCAGATGTCTGAGCGGCAGTGAGCGGCTTAGGATGATGGGTTTGCTTCGGCCTGGATGCGGTCAACCTTGCGGAGGCTTTCGCTGCCGGAAACGCCGTCGTTACGCAGGTCGCGGAGTGGGTTGGGCGGAGGTTGATTCAGGCGGCGTAAGCCAAGGCATCAGCGCGTTGCGAATCATGGCGGCAACGCGCTGGTGTCAGTGGTTAATCCCTAATTGCCGTGCCGTGACTCGATCCACGATCGAATCACGGCAACGTCGCCCACTCGCCACTGAACGGCTTCACCAAACTCCGCAGCCACTTCCAATACGGTTATTCCTTGGTACAGCTGAACAACTCTCCCCGTGTCAACGCAGCGAAGATCGGCGCTGGCATTGTGTTTCTTTAACCAGGCACCGATCAAACGATAGGTTTCTTCGTAGCAGGCAATGGCTTCACTGACCGTGGCGTGGCGGATTCTGTAGCGTTTTTGGACTTCGAACGATAAAACGTAGGGCATTAGAAAATCCTTTTCTGATGCCTAGGGCGACGTGCCGTAGGGAGGTATTTTTTATCAAAAATGCCCTTTTGGGGTATGTAGGACGGTTCGTGTTTGAGACGGTGCATAGCAGGGACGGGAGGAGGAAAAAGCACCGGATCGGCTTCATTTGATGGTTTTTCTGTAGGCAAAAAAAACCGCCTCAGCCAAAGCCGAAGCGGGTCCCTTTTCAGATCTTACAGATCATCAAAGTAGTCTCGAAGCAGTTCGTAGACGTGATGAACACGCACACAAACCACCACGAAGTCCCACGTACGTCTGAACTTAGACATACTTGGCCCTCCCTAGGTTGGGCCAAACCTCCAGTACGCTTACCGGAACATGCGTACCTTCGGGGAGCTTGCACTAAGCGTTCCCTGTGAGGCGGCTAATTTGATTCCTCCCGAATGAATCCGGCACGGTTTCCTAATCCGTGTCAGGAGGGCAAAAAATTCCTGCGCATGTTGCCCAGCTTCAAAAACTGACCGGCGCGAGAACGTACGCATGGTAACGAGAAAATTCACTGGGAAGAAGCCAATCGAGGCACCTCCGAAGAACACAACCGACAGACCGCCATGCGAAGCAGTATTCCGCATACTTCCAGTTACAAGGCGCCAACAACGCCCAATGTGCGCCAACCCCTTGCAGATAAAGGGGTGGGAGGCAAATGCCACTGATCCATTTATATTGCAATGCAGTAGTTCCTGCAGATAAGCTTTGCCGGCACTAAGCGTTCCCTGTGAGCGTGCAAGCTTGGGTCCTGACCAGGTTTGCGATGAAAAACCGCCCTCCTAAGGCGGTTTTTTTTTGCCTTGAATTCGTGGCATAGCAGCAAACCCCACTAGCATTTCTCATAACAGAAACGTCTTTGTGTGCGGTTGAAATAATTTGAGGCATGGAACGTCTAGTCTTATCGCATCTTGAGGTCTACGTTCTGCGTTTTCCAAGGAGAGAACCATGCAAGGAATGCTGAAAACAAGCTCGCTGTTGATCGTCGTAATTCCTCTGCTGGCTGCATGTACCAGCCGTCATCGATTGAGGTCGGCGACAGATTCCAGCAAGTAAAGGAAGTGAAGCTATCTAGCACCCAACGCTCTCGTGTCGAGATACCCACCGTCGACAACTGCGCAGTCGGGTGCCCATCTGGCGGTGACGAGGTCACAATCGTTCGCGACGCCTACACACTGAACAACAACGGCTCGACGAAATTCGCCAATTGGGTCGCCTACAAAATCACCAAGGACACCCCCGCCCCCAATCGCCCACGCAACTGGAAAACTGACCCCGCCATACCTCCGGATGAAACACTCAATCCGGTGGACTACAACGGAGCCTACGTTGCCTTGCACCTGGACAGAGGCCACCAAGCCAACCTGGCTTCGATGGGAGGGATCGCTGAATGGGAACCCCTGAACTACCTGAGCAACATTACACCGCAGCATGAAGACTTGAACCGAGGCGCATGGGCCCGGTTGGAGGATCAAGAACGCGCTTTGGGTAAGACACCCGGCATCGATGCGGTTTACGTGGCAACGGGACCGCTGTACGAAAGGACCATCGGTTCTCTCCCAGGCACCAACAAAGTCCACACAATCCCCAGTGGATACTGGAAAGTCATCTTCTTGGGCAGTTCGCCTGCTGACGGCCAATATGCTGCTTTCGTCATGGAACAGAACACGCCACGCAAAGCCAACTTCTGTAACTATCAGGTGACGGTGGCTGAGATTGAGGAACGTTCGGGCCTGACGTTGTGGAGCAATTTGCCGGACAACGTACAGGCAGCGTTGAAGTCTAGGAAGGGTGGTTTGTCGCAAAGGATTGGCTGTGCGCCGGGTGCTTTGCAGCCTATTGCATTCCCCTGACAAGCCATCTGACTACGGTACCGGCCGCGCCCTTATCAATCCCATTGGTCCACCTGAATCGGGCTGGACCCATGGGGGTAGATCGTCCGTGCTAACTCTCTAAAAAAAGAGCGTCGACCACGCGATTTGCTCAGTTAAAAGTATGTTTTTTACGGTATATAGTAAAACTTCATCCAGCCACTCGCTAAATAGCCAAATGCCACTCTATAAACAGAGTAAGAAGTGTGCTTGGTAGATTTTTCCGGTTATCACGAATTTTCTCCTATTGCATGTGGTGCAAAACTTTTGCGATAGGTGAAACATACTTCACACCACAAACTACCGTTCGTCGGAAAGTCTTAGTGGCTTAGTGATACTGAATAGTGTTGCTTAGTGTTGACCATTTTCCGTCGGTTTGAGCGACCAACCCGCGCAAACCCGCCATTTGTCGGGGGGTGTGCTATCACCGATGGTGGCCCCACCCTCCACAAACGACGAGACCCGCGCAGTGGCGGGCCTCGGGGCAGATTTTTTCAGGTTGATTCCCTGAGGAATTCCTGTGGTAATCTCCAGTTTCCACTTACAGCCATACAGCTTTGTAACTCGCAATTCGAAGGGTATGGCCAAGTGACCGGTCCGTCAACCGTGCGTTAATTCGTTAATTCGTTAATTCGTTAATTAACCATTCCGATGAGTTTGCGTCTTAGTTTACGGTTTAGCCACTGCGTAAGTGGAAACCTGTTTGTTCCGTCATTAGTTTCGGAATAAATTCCGCCAACCTTTTGGAGAATTCGCCCTTGCGATCCTTCATTCAGAAGTACCTTCCCGAAGAACTGATTCGGGCGTTTCAGGCTGCATATTGGTCGATTCGTTTGATCAGGATTATTCAGGAGGTGTAAACGCAAAACGGGGGCCATTCGGCCCCCGTTTTCGTTAGGATGCCCATAGGGACCTATCGCTGTGCACGCAGCGACCGAAAGGGAGAATTCGAATGACACGCCAGTTTCGTAGCGAAGAAAGCTTTCACGCCGAAAGCATCTCCCGAGCCGCCGTTGCGCCATTCCTGGCCGACCGTGGCTTTCAGGACATCGATGATCAACTCAAAGTGACCGGATCGGCCACAAGCCAGCTGGTTTCGGCTACATCACCTGAAGGTGCGCGAGTGAAAATGCGTGTTCGCCTGTGCTGGCGAAGACGCACCACCGAAGATTTGAAGTATTCCGCAGCACAACTGCGTGCCCGCCTGGTCGATGATGACTGGGATAAGACCATGCGCATGACAATGCAGCGGGATTTAGATCAGGGAATTACGCACAACCTCATCCTTCAGCGAGATGGCGCTCTTATCGTTCACGCGGCGCTGATCCCGATCAGAGAATTAAAAGGCATCTTCGACACCCAGGCTCGCATCAGCCAAGAGTTGATCGACGGCGGCCAGATGAAAAACCTCAAAAAGAACCACGCCAAAAACGGTAGTAGTCCGACTATCTGGTTAAGGGATGAGCGTATGCCTAATGCTCACCAGGTGACGGATGCATTGTGGGCTTGGCCTGGCGTAATTGATCTGATGGCTCTACCCAGTAAAATCTTGGCCAATGACGATGACGCGATGGACGACTGCCCTATCCCGACCGGCTATGCCGAGCTCGGTAGCGATGCGCCGTTACAACGTTCAGCGCTTCGTGCGGAATGCCGTCGTGATCCGAAAGTACGGGCTGCCGTTCTAAAACGTGCTCAATCCTGCGAACGGCAAGGATGTGTGAACCAGCGCACGTATAAAAGCTTCTTGGATGTTCACCACATTTTAGGAGCCAAGGTCAGTGACCGGGTGTGGAACTGCGTTGCCCTCTGCCCAAACTGCCATCGCGACGCTCACTTCTCCCCTGAAGCAGACAGCATCAATTTGGAGCTGAAGCTGTTTGCAGAACAGTTCAAACCTGCTGGTCCTACCTTTCCACCGGAGGATTCAGCGTTGGATGGAGCAACAACATCAGTTGAGCCCGCTCACAGAAAACAATAGCGTTTCTATGTGGGGTTCTCGCCCGGGATTTGTAAGCCAATACAGACAGGGGCTTCAGCCCCTGTTTTTATTTCAGCCTTGCCGGCACCACCAGGATTGCGCGTAGGCGCAGCCATCAATGTACTCAATTCCACTGAGTACAAATCCCGTCACGGCCATCCCCGCGAGCGTCGCATCGAGCAGCGGCGGCAGTGGGTCAGGATCAAGCGGCATTCCCACGTCCACCCTTGCAACGTTCGCAGCTCTGCCCAGCTCCTGACAGACTAAAGAATTGACCATGACATTGCCCCTGATCGCGGGATACTGACGTCGAGCTTTGGCATCGAGCGCAATGCCGCGAAATCTCATGGGGGTGACCAGTACATGCATGTGATGCTACTCGTCACCGGCAATGTCGAGCATCGCCTCGATAGCAAAAGCCAGCGCGCCATCCGCCAGCTCTAACATTTCCCCCAGCTCGTCGCCATCGATTAGCTTTTGTCGGTGCAATGCATTGGCCCAGGTGAGCAAGGCTTTGTGATGCGCGCCCGGTTGGGCGAGCAGTGCGGATTGATCCATCAACATGGTCCGCCATTGTGAAGGGCCGTTTAGGTGAGGAGGTGCCGGATCCAAAGTGTGATGGCGCATGGATGGATGCTCTCGCAAAAAACACTGTATGCACAAACAGTATAATCACGCATAATCAGCACCATCCATTCGGGCCGACGAAACGACTTACGGGCTATTCATCCCCGAACTCATGCAACCCTGGACAGAAAAAAGCCCGTTTCTGCCGAAGCTGAAGCGGGCTTTGAGCTCGGAGTTGACTGACTAGCCGGATTTGCTGGGCACATCCGTTGATTCGTAAATCCCTTCAAATGGATTCACGTGTATTCGTTTGCACATCTCCGAGTTCTTCCGGACGTAGACAACATCCTTCTCTACCGGCCCGCACGTTGTGACCTTGGATGTGTCAGCAATCACCGTGTAAGGAATGACGGAGTCAGCCGGTTCAAGCGTGAGCACACCCAGACCAAGTATCGATCCAACGAAAAAGATCTTCAGCCAAGGGAAATGCTCGACGTCATCCGGATTTGTTTTCACAGGTTTGGAACCAAAAAGCATGCGCAAGTACATGAACAAGCCAATCAGGATCAATGAGAAGGGGACGGAATAAATAAATCCCCCGATCGTCGATGCGTAGCGAATGTTCTCAACCTCAATTCCCGTCTGGGCATTGATGGCTTTCTCCGCAAGGATCTTGCAGCCGTACAAAACGACTGCCGTATAGAGAAGCGAGGATGGCCAGTTTTTCACGAAAACGTTGATTTTCTTGCGGTTGCTGATTGCGTAGACGGCGCCACCGAGGGGGACGATCGTCAAGACTATGAACGACATTTCTTCATGGCTTATGTATTCACCCAAGTGTGGGGTCAATACATTCGCAAGGATCAACGCTGTGGTCAGCAACGTCAGTTTGATCAGTGCTTTACGTGACTCTGTCATGCGCCGGACGCTTCCTTAAGTACAAATTCCAGTTCGATGCCCGCGTTACGCAAAACCGCTGTAGCGCTGTCGATGAAGGTTTCTGCTTCACTCGACAGCTGGAATTTGCCGATGATGCGAATGACCGGCCGCTTGCCATGAGCAGAAGGCAATGAATCGAAGACTTCACCGCTTTCATAGAAGGTGATGTAGGTGTTTATTTTTTCTTGAAGCATCAGCAAGTGGTCCCCCTCCTCTGACGCTTCCCAACCCAGATGGTCGGCAATCACCATCACGACTTTATCGGGTTCCGCTTTGGGAACGGCGCAAATATCTACGATTTTGGTTTCCAGGATGGACATAGCTGTTCCTTCAGGGTGTTGGTTTGGGGCGGACGATGTCGACGCGGGTTGGCGGAATTCGGGTGCCGCCGGGAAAGCCTGGCTTGCCCTTACCTACGACGGTGGCACCGCTGCTTTCGATTTCAGGAAATGCCTTTTTCTGGTTCTTGGTTAACGGTGCGGTATCAGAGGATTTGCACTCGACGCAGGAGACTTTGCCGTCAGCATCACGACCGATCATATCAAGACGGGTGCGTGTGCCACTGTCTGTCTTGAGTGTCACTTCCCGTACGCTCTCCGCTTTGTCTTCGCTGTAGTCGGCGAAAATTTCCTCTTCGAACTCTTTGCCACGCTTTTTGTTTTTTTCGAGCTGAGTGCTGAGCACTACGTATAACGGTGCAATGCCTGAGTCGGCCGGAAAGACCAAAATGAAGTCTTTGTACTCAGGGGGGTAGATCGGGTCGACGATGATCCGATCTGCCGCTTCGGTCGGTGGGTAGATCCAGATCTGCGGTGTTTTCGGCGCAGCTTCCAGTGCGGGAATACCCAGCGTTCCGCTGACATCGGCCGCCGGTGTCCAGATCAGCTCGATTCCATCGCCAAAGTCCGCAACTTGCTGGTCGCCACGTGCCTGGAACTGCACCACGTTAACCATTTCCCAATCACGGTTCTTGCCCGTATAGAAGCCGTAGCCTTTGAGGCTACCGTCCCCTTGTTCCTCAACCCGCAGGCGCACGCGTGAACGGGCTTGGTTGAGTGAACGGAGTTGGTCTTCGGTGTAGAGGGCGCTGTCGTTCTGATTGGAAGGGGCTAACAGCGAAAGCACCCCGACCATTGAGCTTGCTTTCACACCCATGGCGGCTTCTGTTATGGCGGCACCAGTTGCACTTACCGCACGCACTCCTGCTGTTGCCGCGGCTCTGACTGCTGCCGCGATAGCAGGTCCCGCCAGGCTGAACGATCCGAGATTCGGTCCGAAGACACCACTGACTCTCTGCAGGGGCACCCAGCCGTTTTCGTCGGACTCCCGCCCCGCCAGTACGGTTAGATCACCGTAGTTAGTGATGCTGTCGGTGGGCACCGCGCCCGATGGGCTGGTGTAATCGATAATGGCGTCAGGTAGGTTGCAGGACTTGGCGAATACGCACCCTTTACGTTCTCTTTCTACGGGCGGTGCGCATTGAGTGAGCTTGTCTTCGTAGGCTTGCTGGCGGGCGAGCATGGCTTCGTAGGGTTTCTGCCTTGCCTCAAGCCCTGCGATTTCGGCGTCTGTCATGTCCTCCAGGCGTCGATAGCCACCGACACCTTCCGCCCCATACGTTCGCCATATTTTGGGGACGTCCTTGTTCCTTGCCATGCTTCATCCTTTTTCGTGCTGTGGCTTCGCGGCTATAGCCGGGCGCGGGACGATATCTGATGGTGGCGAGGGAGGATGTAGGACGGATCTGAAATTGGGGCGAGAATGAATTTGAGACTGTTGAGTTCACGCTTGAATCCATGTGAGCCGATCCGCGCGCTCATGTACCTATTCAATAGCGGAAATTCTTTTCGAAAAAACCGACGAGTGGTCGTATTTTTGAAGGGGATTGAGATCAACCGGAGCTAAATAAAAGACATATACGAGAAATTTTCGATGTCTTATCAAAACCTTACCGCCACACTGGGCAACCTAATCGCAATCGCCGCCATCATTGTCTCCTGCAATCAACAGCCAGCAAACTCGCCTTCAACCTTCACGGTGACGGCCCCCTTGCCAATGTGTCAGAGCACCACCACCACCACCACCACCACCACCACCACCATCCGGTAGCCATTTCTCGGCTACCGATGCGATAGCGGACATCGGTTGCAAAGTGCAGCCTTCCGTAGTCACTGATTCAGTGCTTGCTGCCCCCCCTGGCACCGTTAGCCAAGAAACTGCTAGCCATTCTTCGATGTGCGGGGATTCTGCCCGTCCTTGAAATCAATCCGAAGAAAGCACTTTTCCCCCTCCCGCCGGCGGGCCATCAATCAAAATTTATTGAAAACTCAAAATGTAGTAGGGAGCGGTCCAACCCACGCAACACGGGGCTGCCGATACCCGATTACCGATTTCACTGAGTGCAGCTGTTTCTGAAGATAGGAAAATCGTGGACAGGTTACGGCAACCGTATAAGAGACATGCCACACGCCTAATAAGCCTGTATGAGGCGTAAAAACATGGTGTTACATTTTATCTTCACCTGAAAGATCTATATGAATGGCTAGACGCATCTACCATCAAAAAAAATGTCAAGCCACATAACCAACTGATAAGTAAAAGTTTTTTTTAATAAAAGAACAATTCGAATTCGCATCTCCATTGAAACCGACCTTAGTAAGCTACCTCTCAATCAAAAAAATTCTGCAGAGGAATCGCACATGATCTAGCGTTAGGCCATCAATAGCACTAAGCCACCACCAAGGAACGACGCATGCCACCTAAGGATATTCAAACTCAGGCGCAAGAACTGAAGATACCGCAACTGGTTCACTTCACTCGCGCAGCTAATTTACCAACCATTCTGAAACACGGCCTCTATCCACTGAGCCGAAAGGATGAGATTGGAATTACCCCCCTGATTAACGATCAGCTGCGACTGGATGGGCATTTGGATGGAACTTCACTTTCTGTAAGCTTTCCAAATTTCCGAATGTTTTATAAATACCGTCAAGAAAACCCTGGCATTGAATGGGTTGTCCTTGGAATCAAACCCTCCGTTCTTTGGGAAAAGGACTGCGCGTTTTGCTGCCACAATGCAGCCGATAACCGCATTAGCGAACAGCAGTTGGCGAACCTGAAAACCCTTGGTGCTTTCCAAGGTATGTTTGCCGAGATAGAAGGGCATCAAACGCGTACAGAGCAACGTCTAAAACCGTTTGACCCAACCGATAGCCAAGCCGAGGTGTTGGTATTCGATATAATTGAACCAGAGCTTATTTTCGGAGTGATTTTTGAGAACGCTAAAGCCCTCAGCGCTAGTAAACAGATTTGCGGAGATCGTGATATAAGGGTAAATCAAGCTGGGCAAGGCTTTTTTGCTTCTCGCTCCTTCGTCCGTTAAAACAAGGTAATACGATGGCCGAAAGACCAATTTTCATCCCTACACCAGAGGGAGAAACACTGGCTGAAACAAGGCTCGTGGACTTCACGTGGCACCCTGGGATGGCTGTGTCGCAAAAGCAAAAATCTATAGAGTCGCTTCACGAGGCGGCTCGTAGAGCGATACCATCAGTCAGTAAGATTCTTGAAGTTTCTAGCAAGTCCAAGGATGAGTTAGGTGTCGCTTTGAGCGCCTTTAACCTTCGCTTCACTACCCTAAAACACAACCTGAGCATGAGTGTCGAGTGCGCTTTCCAAGGTAGTAAGGTCTTTGAGCGAGGGGGCCCGTATAAAGATATTTTTGGATTAACGTCCCGTGAGGCAAAAAAAGATGAACGAATCCAAAATTCAGGACGCCTAGTAAAATTCAGCTTCTTCAATACTGATTGGGATCTTGAACCACGCACAGCCTTTTATGACTGGCTTTACATTAACGCACTAAAAAAACAACCACTCAATATTATTGACGCTCTGGTTGAATATTCCGGGTTCACAGACATTGAATTTAACCCGGCACGCTCCATCAACTGCCAAGCCTACTCAATAGCTTTATTTGTATCTTTGTACAGAAGACGGATGCTTGATGATGCAACTTCTTCCAAGGATGCGTTTTTGAGAACCGTCAAGGGAGCGGTGATTAGTAATGCTCATCAAAATAACAATATACAAAATGACTGGATCGGCTAGCTAGTAGCCGCCGTAGCCGCTCCCCTCCATCCACCGATTCAGGGACAAGGGTAGGGGTGTCCAAAAAATGTCCAACGCTTTCCGGTTCTTGCGGGAAATATGGGATTTAACACACCATAAATGTTGACGTCTTCACTGGAAAATCCGTAATCGCTGGTCCTAGTGTAGGGCTCATAATCCTTTGGTCCACGGTTCAAGTCCGTGTGGGCCCACCAAACAAGACAAAGGTTTATGCCAACGGCATAAACCTTTTTTTGTATTTGGAACATAAGTGCACTGGAAGCACTCAAGCCCCATCTGGCATTGCATCAATGCCAAGACGGACTCTTGCATCAACTGGAGCAAAAAATGAGCAACATGGAAAAGGAAATTCCAGAGAACACTATTGAACAAACCATCAAGGTTCTCGAATACCTGAATACCTGCGAACCGCTCAAAGCGAAAGCACGCAGGACCAAACTGGAAGTCAATGCCGACAGATTGACCAACTTGTTCCTAGGCTTCGGAGCGGGAGGAATTGCGTTGGCGGGCTGCATGGCCTATTGGCATAGCTCCATCAAATCACTTCCCATGTGGGGAAAAGACCTGGCACTGGTGTTAATTTTTACCTCGACGGTGTCTGTACTGCTCTCGTTCCTGACTCCCATCGTGGCGCAAATCTGCATTCTCAAACGATGGAAAACTATCAGTCTGAAAAACATGATCGACGATATAAGGCATGAAAATACGTTGGTCGACTCACTCCAGCACCATGCGATTTCGGTGCTACAAGAAGCGAAATACTGGCTGCAGCTAAAGATCACCCGAGCAGAAGCAAGGGTCGCTTATTTCTTTGGAGAAAAAACGGCAGGGCTCGCCCTGCTGGGAACAGCTTATGTTTGCGCCAAGGAGTTTGGTGGTTTTCCATGGCTTGGCAAAACCCTTGAAGCCGGTTTTGTGTTGGGTAATTGGGGAAATACTGCACTGTTGATGATCATTGCCATGGTGCTAGGCCTGTCTCTGGGTGCGTTGTTACTTAAACAAGTCAGCGCCCGCTATCGCTTTCAAGTCGAACTCATCGAACATGTCCTGAGCAGGCAATGTAAAAAATCAGAAGCCTGAATCCGCAGATGTAAAAAGCCGCGTAAACCGCGGCTTTGTCGACTCAGCATTTCCCTCTATTCGACAACGGCCACACACCACCAACTGCCCAGTGGCCTCTCACAAGCGTCTCGCCAAACGAGCCTGTAACATACGGACCAGTAATCCGCACGCCATGGAGAACCTCTTTGTCCGACATCCGCCCACCCGTGCTCGATGAAATCGACCGCCAGCTGATCGCTGCCCTGCAAATCAACGCCCGCGAAAGCGTGGCGATGCTGGCCCGGCAATTGGGGATCGCCCGCACCACCGTGACTTCACGACTGGCGCGACTGGAAAAGGCCAAGGTCATCACTGGTTACGGCGTGCGTCTGGGCCAGCGTGTGGTAGATGGCGGGCTGCAGGCTTACGTCGGAATCAAAGTGCAGCCACGCTCCGGCAAAGAGGTGCTGCGCCGGTTGAGCGCGATGGCCCAAGTGCAGCAATTGTGCGCGGTGAGTGGTGAATTTGACTACGTAGCCTGGCTGCGGACCGATTCACCGGAACAACTCGATCAGCTTCTGGATCAGATCGGCAGCGTAGACGGCGTGGAGAAGACCACGACGTCGATCATCCTCAGCAGCAAGATTGATCGCGGGCATCCAGTTTGATCATCACCATCGTCACATTGCAGCTCAAACACTCAAAACGACGACACATTGCGTCTTATTAACGTGTTCTACGCTCCCTAGAATGGCTGGCATCTTTTCCTATACTCAGACGCGCCTCCAGCCTCGGGTCGCCAGCAAGGTCAGCCATGAACAAGCACAATCGCCATCCTGCAGACGGTAAGAAACCGATCACCATTTTTGGCCCGGACTTCCCTTTCGCCTTCGACGACTGGATCGAACACCCGGCTGGTCTGGGCAGCATTCCCGAGCACAACCACGGCGCCGAAGTGGCCATCGTCGGGGCCGGCATCGCCGGTCTGGTGGCGGCGTATGAGCTGATGAAGCTCGGCTTGAAACCGGTCGTGTATGAGGCCTCGAAGCTAGGCGGCCGTCTGCGTTCGCAAGCGTTCAACGGTACCGACGGCATCGTCGCCGAGCTCGGCGGCATGCGCTTCCCGGTGTCTTCCACCGCGTTCTATCACTACGTCGACAAACTCGGCCTCGAGACCAGGCCCTTCCCCAACCCGCTGACGCCGGCCTCCGGCAGCACCGTGATCGACCTGGAAGGCAAAACCCATTACGCACAGAGCCTGAAGGATCTTCCTGCGCTGTTCCAGGAAGTGGCTGACGCTTGGGCCGACGCTTTGGAGGCCGGCTCGCAGTTCGCCGATATCCAGCAGGCGATCCGCGACCGCGACGTGCCACGCCTCAAGGAACTGTGGAACACCCTCGTACCGCTGTGGGACGACCGCACCTTCTACGACTTCGTTGCCACATCGAAAGCCTTCGCCAAACTGTCGTTTCATCACCGCGAAGTGTTCGGTCAGGTCGGTTTCGGTACTGGCGGCTGGGACTCGGACTTCCCCAACTCGATGCTGGAAATCTTCCGTGTGGTGATGACCAACTGCGACGATCACCAGCACCTGGTGGTCGGCGGTGTGGAACAAGTGCCGCAAGGCATCTGGCGTCATGCGCCGGAACGCTGCGTACACTGGCCGCAAGGCACCAGCCTGAAATCGCTGCACCACGGCGCCCCGCGCTCCGGGGTGAAGAAAATCGCCCACGCGCCTGACGGACGCTTCGCAGTCACCGACAACAACGGCGACACCCGCGAATACGCGGCCGTACTGACCACCTGCCAGAGCTGGCTGCTGACCACCCAGATCGAATGCGACGAGACCCTGTTCTCGCAGAAGATGTGGATGGCGCTGGACCGCACTCGCTACATGCAATCGTCGAAGACCTTCGTGATGGTCGACCGCCCGTTCTGGAAGGACAAGGACCCGGAAACCGGCCGCGACCTGATGAGCATGACCCTCACTGATCGCCTGACCCGTGGTACTTACCTGTTCGACAACGGCGACGACAAACCGGGCGTGATCTGCCTGTCGTACTCGTGGATGAGCGATGCGCTGAAGATGCTCCCGCACCCGGTGGAAAAACGCGTGAAACTGGCGCTGGATGCGCTGAAGAAGATCTACCCGAAGGTCGACATCGCCGCGCGGATCATCGGCGATCCGATCACCGTGTCCTGGGAAGCCGACCCGCACTTCCTCGGCGCGTTCAAGGGCGCCCTGCCCGGCCACTATCGCTACAACCAGCGCATGTACGCGCACTTCATGCAGGACGACATGCCGCCGGAGCAGCGCGGGATTTTCATCGCCGGTGACGACGTGTCGTGGACGCCGGCCTGGGTTGAAGGCGCGGTGCAAACGTCGCTCAACGCGGTGTGGGGAATCATGAAGCACTTCGGCGGGTCCACACATAAAGAGAACCCCGGCCCGGGCGATGTGTTCAACGACATCGGCCCGATCGCCCTGCCCGAGTAAGAGGAATCCCCGATGCGCGTAGCCCTTTACCAATGTCCACCGCTGCCACTGGAACCCGCCGCCAACCTTCAGCGCCTGCATCAACTGGCGATGGAGGCCAAAGGCGCCGATCTGCTGGTGGTGCCGGAGATGTTTCTCACCGGCTACAACATCGGCAAGGAGGCAGTCGCGACATTGGCCGAGGTCTACAACGGTGAGTGGGCGCAGCAAGTCGGACGGATCGCCAAGGCTGCCGGCCTGGCGATTCTTTACGGTTACCCTGAGCGCACCGCCGAAGGACAGATCTACAACGCCGTGCAGTTGATCGACTCAAAGGGCGAGCGCCTGTGCAATTACCGCAAGACGCATCTGTTCGGCGATCTGGATCGTTCGATGTTCAGCGCCGGCGATGGCGAGTTTCCCATCGTCGAGCTCAACGGCTGGAAGCTCGGGTTCCTGATCTGCTACGACCTGGAGTTCCCGGAAAACGCCCGGCGCCTGGCCCTTGAAGGTGCCGAGCTGATTCTGGTGCCGACAGCCAACATGATTCCTTTCGATTTCATTGCCGACGTCTCCGTGCGCTCCCGGGCTTTCGAAAACCAGTGCTACGTGGCGTACGCCAACTATTGCGGCCACGAGGGCGACATCCATTACTGCGGGCAAAGCAGCATCGCCGCGCCGGATGGCAGCCGCATCGCCCAGGCAGGATTGGATGAAGCACTGATCGTCGGTGAGCTGGATCGCCAGTTGATGGTCGACTCCCGTAGCGCCAACCGTTACTTCAACGACCGCCGTCCCGAACTTTACGACGCGCTCAACAAGCGCTAATCCGCTAGCATTGGCACTTCACTGCTCTGGAAGTGCCCATGCCTGCGCCGACTCACCCCCGCCCCCACACCGAAACCCTGGCCAACGGCTTGCGCGTGACCCTGCGTCACGTGCCCGGCCTGAAACGCAGCGCCGCTGCGTTGCGAGTGGCGGCCGGCAGTCATGACGTGCCGTTGGCATGGCCGGGGCTGGCGCACTTCCTTGAGCATCTGCTGTTTCTCGGCACCGAGCGATTTCCTGCACAGCAAGGGCTGATGGCCTACGTGCAAGGTCACGGCGGCCAGGTGAATGCCAGCACCCGCGAGCGCACCACCGATTTCTTCTTTGAATTGCCGCCAGCGTCGTTCAGCGCCGGGCTGGAGCGTCTGTCAGACATGCTCGCCCATCCGCGTATGAATCCGGACGATCAGTTGCGGGAACGGGAAGTGTTGCAGGCGGAGTTTGTCGCGTGGACGCAGGATGCTGCGGCTCAGCAGAAAGAAGCGCTGTTCGAAGGTTTGTCAGCGGAACATCCGTTGCGCGGTTTCCACGCCGGAAACCGCGACAGCCTGCCGGTGGAGCAAGCGGACTTTCAACAGGCATTGAAAGACTTCCACCAGCAGTTCTACCGCACCGGGCAGATGACCCTGAGCCTGGTCGGGCCGCAGAGTGTTGAAGAGCTGCGCACGCTGGCCGAACAGTTTGCCGCCACGCTGACGCCTGGGGATAAAACTGCACAGGCAGCCCCCGTACGCTTGATGGGCAACGCTGAGGAAAGTTATCAACAGGCCGGCGAGCGTCTCGGCAATCTGCTGTTTGCGTTGGAGGAGTTACCGGAGTCGTCGGCCGAAGCGCTGGCGTTTCTCTGCCACGGGTTGAACAGCGCCAAACCCGGTGGCTTGCTCACCCATTTGCAGCAGCAGGGTCTGGCGGAAGGTTTACAGGCCTGTGTGCCCTACCAATTTGCTGAGCAGGCTTTGCTGCACCTTCAATTCACGACGCCATCCGGTCCACTCGACGCCATCCGCGCGCAGTTTCTCGACTGGTTGAGCTTCTTCGCAGCCCAGCAGGACTGGCCGACTTTGCGGGAGGAATATTCGGCACAGCTTCAGCGTCAGCAGCAGGTCAGCGGTGCGTTGCAACTGGCGCGACTCGACAGCGAACAACTCGAGAGCGGACTGTCCGACGCGGCCGTTACGGCGCTCAAAGTGATTCTCGGCAAAATCGGCGCTGTGGATAACTTCAGCAGTCACTGGCATCTGCCCGCTGCCAACCCGTTTCTGCGCGCAGCCGAGCCGCTGGCAAACGCCGGTCTGATCCGCGGCCAGACCAGCGCCCACCGAGGCCTGCGCACGTTTGCTCAGGATCGTTCGCGCAGCCGCCGCGAACGCTCGCCAATGCAATTCAGCCAGGCGCTGCCGGATAACGGTGACGAAGGTACGGTGTATGTGCGCTGGCAGACGGAGGCGGCGGCCACGGCCGAGCTGCAAGCGAAACTGCAACGCAGCCTGCGGGAAGTGTATGACGACGCGCGTCAGGCCGGGGTGGAGTTGTCCTTCAGCACTACGGGTAATCAGTGGCTGCTGAAATTGACCGGCCTGCAGGACACACTGCCCGTAGTGCTGGAACATGCGCTGAAATATCTGACGCAGGTTGACGGCGATTCGCCAAGCGATGAGCCGCCAGTGCCGTCGATGCTGATCCGTCAATTGCTCAAGGCATGGCCGGAGCGTTGCCTGCCCGTGGTTGCGCAATCCGATGATGCCAAGCAGCTGTGGACAACTTCCCGTTGGGATGGTCTGGCGCTGGGTCTCGATGCCCATACCCAATCGGCCATGGGACTGGCCCTGAGCCGCATTCCCGGCAAGCCATCCAATGAATTACCGACCCTGCCGGCATTCCACGCACAACTTCGCTGGGATCAGTTCGACACCGCCTCCAGCGAACACGCATTACTGCTGTTCTGCCCGACCGCCAGACCGGACATTCCCAGCGAAGCCGCGTGGCGCTTCCTTGCGCACCTGTGCCACACGCCGTTCTATCAGCGGCTACGAGGTGAATTGCAACTGGGATACGCGGTGTTCAGTGCTTTCAGACAGGTACACGGCCAGGGTGGATGGCAGTTCGGCGTGCAATCGCCGACCGCCACTCCCGCGCAACTGCTCGATCACGTTCAACAGTTCATCGAAGGCATCCCCGCGCTGATCGAAAACATTGATGATGCCTTCCTCGTCGAGCAGCGCCAGATCCTTGCCGTACACCTGGATGCCGGCATTCTGCCCGGCAAGGAGGCTGCCGAACTTCTGTGGCAGGCAAAACTTGCCGGCCACTCGTCGGATTACCTGATTCAGCTGAGCAATGCCATAAGTCAGCTTGACCGCGAGGCATTGCTGGCCGCCGCACACTGTTTAATCCGCGTCGAAGGCGGCTGGCACGTCCTGGCCAACAGCCCTTCGCCGGGCGCACCGTGGCAAGCGGCAAATTGATCATTACCGGGGCTGCAAGGAGCTTTCTCAAAGATTCACGGGCAAACCCCCTGAAATTTTGAGTAACATAGCCACCTAACTATTTGGAACATCCCTGCGCTGCCGTGGACTATACCTATGGATAGCGCTATCCCACCCACCTGAAAAAGGAGTCACCCGATGGCCTGGACCAAACCTGCTTACACCGACCTGCGCATCGGCTTCGAAGTCACCATGTACTTCGCCAGCCGCTGAGTCCTGCCTCAAGCAGAACACTGCAGTGCAACGCCTCGGCTCGCCGGGGCGTTTTATTTTCAGCGTTGAAATGATGGAGCGTTCATGTTCGTCCAGATTCTGGGTTCGGCCGCCGGTGGCGGTTTTCCGCAGTGGAACTGCAACTGCGTCAATTGCGCCGGTTTTCGCGATGGCAGCCTGAATGCCCAGGCCCGTACCCAATCGTCCATCGCGATTTCCGATGACGGCGTGAACTGGGTGCTGTGCAATGCCTCGCCGGACATCCGCGCGCAGCTTCAGAGCTTCGCCCCGATGCAGCCGGGCCGCGCCCTGCGAGACACCGGCATCAGCGCGATCATCCTGATGGACAGCCAGATCGACCACACCACCGGTCTGCTCAGCCTGCGCGAAGGTTGCCCGCATCAGGTCTGGTGCACGGACATGGTCCACGAAGACCTGAGCACCGGTTTTCCGCTGTTCACCATACTCAAGCACTGGAACGGCGGGCTGGACTGGAACCGCATCGAACTCGACCAGAGCTTCACCGTCGCCGCCTGCCCGAACCTGCGCTTCACCCCGCTGCCGTTGCGCAGCGCCGCACCGCCCTACTCGCCGCACCGCTTCGACCCGCATCCGGGCGACAACATCGGCCTGATCGTCGAAGACCTCGGCACCGGCGGCAAATTGTTCTACGCGCCGGGTTTGGGCAAAGTCGACGCGCCATTGCTGGAAATCATGGCCGGCAGCGACTGCGTGCTGGTGGACGGGACGATGTGGGACGACGATGAAATGCAGCGTCGTGGCGTCGGCACCCGCACCGGCCGCGAAATGGGCCACCTGGCGCAGAACGGCCCTGGCGGCATGCTCGAAGTGCTGGAGCAGCTTCCCGAACAGCGCAAGGTGCTTATCCACATCAACAACACCAACCCGATTCTCGACGAAGACTCTCCGGAGCGCGCGGAACTGGTGCGGCGCAATGTTGAAGTGGCGTATGACGGCATGAGCATCGTCCTGTAACGAATGGCCCGGAGAACCGCAATGACCGACACCCCGCTGTCCCCCGCCGAATTCGAAGCGGCCCTGCGCGCCAAGGGCGCCTATTACCACATTCATCACCCGTATCACGTGGCGATGTATGAAGGCCGGGCCACCCGCGAGCAGATCCAGGGCTGGGTCGCCAACCGCTTCTACTATCAGGTGAACATTCCCCTGAAAGACGCAGCGATCCTCGCCAACTGCCCGGATCGCGAGATCCGCCGCGAATGGATTCAGCGCCTGCTCGACCACGACGGCGCGCCCGGTGAGGACGGCGGCATCGAAGCCTGGCTGCGTCTGGGCCAGGCCGTCGGTCTCGATCCGGATCAATTGCGTTCCCAGGAACTGGTGCTGCCCGGCGTGCGTTTCGCCGTCGATGCCTACGTCAACTTCGCCCGCCGCGCCAGTTGGCAGGAAGCTGCCAGCAGCTCTTTGACCGAACTGTTCGCGCCGCAGATCCACCAGTCGCGTCTCGACAGCTGGCCACAGCATTACCCGTGGATCGACCCGGCCGGCTACGAATATTTCCGCACCCGTCTCGGTCAGGCCCGGCGCGATGTCGAGCATGGTCTGGCGATTACGCTGGAGCACTATAAGACCCGCGAAGGTCAGGAGCGCATGCTGGAAATTCTCCAGTTCAAACTGGACATCCTTTGGAGCATGCTCGATGCCATGAGCATGGCCTACGAACTGAACCGCCCGCCGTATCACAGCGTCACCGATCAACGGGTCTGGCATAAAGGACTCGCCTTATGAGTTTCGACCGCAGCAAGACCCCGACCTGGCGTCCCGGCTACCGTTTCCAGTACGAACCGGCCCAGAAAGGCCACGTGCTGCTGTACCCGGAAGGCATGATCAAGCTCAACGAAAGTGCCGCGCTGATCGGCGGTCTGATCGACGGTGAACGGGATGTCGCGGCAATCATCGCCGAACTCGACAGACAGTTCCCCGGCGTGCCCGAGCTCAGTGACGACATCGAGCAATTCATGGAGGTTGCCCGTGCGCAACACTGGATCGAACTTGCCTGAGTCATCGGTGCAAGTCCCGGCCAAACCGGAAGTCGGCCTGCCGCTGTGGCTGCTCGCCGAGCTGACCTACCGTTGCCCGCTGCAATGCCCGTATTGCTCCAATCCGCTGGATTTCGCCGAGCAGGGCAAAGAGCTGAGCACCGAGCAGTGGATCAAGGTGTTCCGCGAAGCGCGGGAGATGGGCGCGGCGCAGCTGGGCTTTTCCGGGGGCGAGCCGCTGGTGCGCCAGGACCTCGCCGAGCTGATCCGTGAAGCGCGTCAGCTGGGTTTCTACACCAACCTGATCACCTCCGGCATCGGCCTGACCGAACAGAAGATCAGCGACTTCAAGAAGGCCGGACTCGATCACATCCAGATCAGTTTCCAGGCCAGCGACGAGCAAGTGAACAACCTGCTCGCCGGCTCGAAAAAAGCCTTCGCGCAGAAACTGGAAATGGCCCGTGCCGTAAAGGCCCACGGCTATCCGATGGTGCTGAACTTCGTCACCCATCGGCACAACATCGACAAGATCGACCGCATCATTGAGCTGTGCATCGCGCTGGAGGCCGATTTCGTCGAACTCGCCACCTGCCAGTTCTACGGTTGGGCGCAGCTCAATCGTGTTGGCCTGTTGCCGACCAAGGAACAACTGATCCGCGCCGAACGCATCACCAACGAATACCGCGCCAAGCTGGAAGCCGAAGGGCATCCGTGCAAGCTGATTTTCGTCACCCCGGACTACTACGAGGAGCGCCCGAAAGCCTGCATGAACGGCTGGGGCAGTCTGTTTCTGACAGTCACACCGGACGGCACCGCCCTGCCCTGTCATGGCGCCCGACAGCTGCCGGTACAATTTCCCAATGTGCGCGACCACAGCATGCAGCACATCTGGTACGACTCGTTCGGCTTCAACCGCTTTCGCGGCTATGACTGGATGCCCGAGCCGTGCCGCTCCTGTGACGAAAAGGAACAGGATTTCGGCGGCTGCCGCTGCCAGGCATTCATGCTCACCGGCGATGCAAGCAATGCCGATCCGGTGTGCAGCAAGTCCGAACATCACGGTGTGATCCTCAAGGCCCGCGAAGAAGCCGAGCACGCCACCCAGACCATCGAACAATTGGCCTTTCGCAATGAACGAAACTCGCGCCTCATCGCCAAAGGCTGAGCCTTTCAGCGCCACCGCCGCGGTTGCCGCCGGCGTGGACTTCGCCGAATTGCAGCTCGGCGCCCAGGGTTTGTTCTGGAATGAATATCGCCCGACAGACGCCGCGTGCCGGATCTGGCACTGGCACGATGGCGCGGAGAAATGTCTGACGCCCGCGGGTTTCAGCGTGCGCAGCCGGGTGTACGAATATGGCGGTGGGGCGTTTTGTCTGACGCCTGACGGGGTGGTTTTCGTTAACGAGGCGGATCAGCAGCTGTATCGCCAGACCCTGGATGGCGAGCCCGTGGCATTGACGTCTGGCGAGTGTCGTTATGGCGATCTGAACTACGCCGACGGGCAGGTGCTGGCCGTTGAAGAGAACGGTGATCGCCATCGGCTGGTGGCTATCGATCTGGCGAATGGCGACCGCCAAATGCTGGTTGAAGGCGCGGATTTTTATGCGTCGCCGATCATCAGTCCGGACGGTCAGCGCCTGGCGTGGATCGAGTGGAGCCGTCCGCATCAGCCGTGGACATCCACACGACTGATGCTCGCCGAGCGCTCGTCCAATGGATTTTCCGCCCCGCGTTGCGTGGCGGGTCAAACCCTTGAAGAGTCGATCCAGCAACCGCGTTTTGATGCCAATGGCCGACTGGGCTGTCTGACCGATCGTGATGGTTATTGGCAACCGTGGGTCGAGTCGGCAAACGGCTTGCAACCGTTAGCCAGCGCCGAAGCCGATCACGCTCCAGCCCCATGGCAACTTGGCGGCTGCACCTGGCTGCCCGCCGGCGAAAGCTTTCTGGCGAGCTGGAGCGAAGGCGGTTTCGGTCGTCTGGCGCTCAACGGCGAAGACTTCACCGGTGATTACAGCCGCTTCCGTCATCTGGCTGTCGATGATCAATTTGTTTACTGCATTGCCGCCTCACCGGTCAGCCCTTCAGCGGTGATCGCCATTGATCGCGAATCTCATGAGGTGAATGTCCTGGCTGGCGGTGTCGCACCGCTGCCAGCCGAGCGCATCAGCCGTCCGCAAACCCTGCGCTACCCCAGCGGTTCGGGTGAAGCACACGGTTTCTTTTACCCGGCCACGAATGGCGATGCGAAACCGCCGCTGGTGGTGTTCATCCACGGCGGCCCGACATCAGCCTGCTACCCGATGCTCGACCCGCGCATTCAGTACTGGACACAACGCGGGTTCGCCGTCGCCGACCTCAACTACCGTGGCAGCAGCGGCTATGGGCGGGAGTATCGGCAGGCGCTGCATCTGAGTTGGGGCGCGGTGGACGTCGAGGACGCGTGTGCGGTCGTGGCCTACCTTAATGGTCGCGACATGATCGACGGTGATCGTGCATTCATCCGTGGCGGCAGCGCCGGTGGTTACACGACGCTATGTGCCCTGGCGTTCCATCAGGTATTTCGCGCCGGCGCCAGCCTGTACGGCGTCAGCGACCCGGTGGCCCTGGCCCGCGCAACACACAAGTTCGAAGGCGATTACCTGGACTGGCTGATCGGAGATCCCGAGAAAGATGCCGAACGCTACACCGCCCGCACGCCGTTGCTGCACGCAGGCAACATTCGCGTACCGGTGATCTTCTTCCAAGGTGAGCTGGACGCCGTGGTCGTGCCGCAACAGACCCGCGACATGGTCGCGGCCCTGGAGCAAAACGGCATTGAGGTCGAAGCGCATTACTACGCCGATGAACGTCACGGCTTCCGCCGGGCCGCCAATCAGGCCCATGCGCTGGAGCAGGAATGGCGGTTCTACCAGCGAGTGATGGGCCTGACGGATTGAGACTCAGCGCTTGGCGATGATGTACACCGCGTGCACGATCCCCGGGATGTAACCGCACAACGTCAGCAGAATGTTCAGCCAGAACGCGCCGCCGAACCCGACCTGCAGAAACACACCCAGTGGCGGCAACAGAATGGCGATGATGATGCGGATAAAGTCCATGGGGAAGCTCCTGATTGGGGGTTGGCTCACCTGAGCCATACAAGCTAATCGACCTGTGCCGTTTGTCAGGGTTCAGTGCTATCGCCAGACAGAGTGCGCAAGACCACTCAAGCCAGTATTTGCAGACCGTGTTTCTGCACAATGCTGAGCAGCTTCAAAGCCATTCCGCTTGGATGCTTATCCCCTGATTCCCATTGTTTGACGGTCGATGCGCTGGTGTTCAAATAACGTGCGAACACTGGCTGGCTGACATTGTTGCGCTCACGCAACGCCTTGATCTGCTCCGCAGGAATCGCATCCGGGACCGCTGCAAGGCACGACTCATCAAACTCACGCATCGTTGCCTTGCTGATAGCGCCGACTGCATGCAGAGCACTGGCCGACTCGTGCACTGATTCAAATACGTCACTCTTGAATTTTTTACTCATGAGTTATCTCCACGAACGCCCGCCTTTGGCCAGAACGATCGAACGGTAGCGATTTTCTTTCAGGCGCTTCTTCCAGACTCCGCCTCCCAGATTGTCCGCCTGCCCATCAAGCATCTCGGCAAAAGCCTCGCGAAGCTCGTCGTCGGTGATCCATGCTTTGCTGGCCTGTATCGCAAAACCTTTTGTCTTGAACAACCTGAACGACATCGGTATCCCTTCCAAAAAAACATACCACTCAGTGGTATAGATTACAAAGCCTGTCTTTCGACGAGGGTGTTCTGCCGGCTTCGGCAATCCTTGCCGAAGCCGGCTAAATAAACACTGCAGCGGCGGTCCCTCAAGCAATAAACCGCAATGGAAAAATCCGGCCACAAAAAAACGCCCCACGCCAAAAGAATCAGGCGTGGGGCGTGCGTTATACCGCGAGACGGTTCTTGAATTCGGGTGGGAAACTTCAGCTCAGACGGCAATTCCCTTGCGGCATTGCAATTGCGCGGTGCGGACCCGGGAGAAGGCGCGGGCCAGACGCAGGAGCATTTCGTCGATGTTGGCCTTGCTGACGTTGAGCGCCGGGGTGAAGCGCAGGCAGTTGGCTTGCGGGGCGTTGAGCAGCAAACCTTCGTGAAGTGCGGCTTTGACGACGGCCTCGGCGGAGTCTTCCGACAGGATCAGTCCCCAGAACAGCCCTTGCCCGCGCAACTCGCCATGTTCATAACGATGGGCCAGACGGGCGAGCCCTTCGCGCAGATGCTGGCCGTTGTCCCGGATCTGTTCGAGGAAGGCGCGGTCCTGCACGCTGTCGAGCACCACCAGGCCGGCGGCGGTCATCAGCGCGTTGCCGTGATGCGTACCGCCCAATTCGCCGGGTTCGAAACAGCAGGCCTTGCCTCGCGCCAGCAACGCGGCCAACGGCACGCCACCGCCGAGGCCTTTGCCGAGCACGACGATATCGGCGCGCACCCCGTAGGACTGTTCGGCGAGCAAGGTGCCGCAGCGGCCGATACCCGTCTGCACCTCGTCGAGAATCAGCAGAATCCCCAGCTCCCGGCACAGACGTTCGACACCCTTGAGGTAATGCTCGGTCGCCGGGATTACTCCGGCATCGCTCTGGATCGGTTCAAGCATGATCGCCACGGTCTGCGCATCAACAGCCGCATGCAGCGCCGGCAGGTCATTGAACGGCACCAGATCGAAACCCGGCAGCAGCGGCGCGAAGCGGTTGTGCAGGTTGCAACTGTCCGACGCCGAAATCGTCGCCAGACTACGTCCGTGGCAGCCTTGTCTGGCGACAATGATCCGCGAAGCGCCACCGCGATGCAGTTGACCCCATTTGCGCGCCAGTTTGATCGCCGCTTCACAGGCCTCACTGCCGCTGTTGAGCAGGTGCGCCTGATCGCTGGCAGTGCTGGCACACAGGCGCTCGGCAAGGCTGAGCATGCCGCGGTTGTGCAGATTGAAACCGGGATTGATCAGGGCCTGGGCCTGGCTGGCGATGGCCTTGACCAGCGCCGAAGGGCTGTGGCCGAGGCTGTTGGCGCCGCCGGCCTGGGAAAAGTCCAGGTAGGCGCGGTCATAGCTGTCCCATAGCCAGGAGCCCTGGCCGCGAACGAATACCTGCCGCGGGCGCTCGACGCTGGGCATCAGACGCTCGGCATTCAGGCCATCAGCGACGTTCGATTCTTGGGTTTCAAAAGCCAGGTCATCTAGGCTCGGCGTCTGGCGCCGCAAACTGAACAGATTCATTGAAAAAAACCTCGCTCGAGGTTTTTTGAACTGCCTATGTAAAGACTTTCGAAACAAACGCTGGTCATGGCGCTTTCCGGCCCTGTAAGCCTTGTGAATGCGGTTAGACTAGGCCGGTTCACGGCGTCGAGCCATTTCGATTTCTCAGCATTTTCGATAAGTGTTACTTATGGATTTCAAACAACTGCGTTATTTCGTCGCGGTCTACGAAGAAGGGCATGTCGGACGCGCCGCCGAGCGCCTGTCGATCTCTCAGCCCGCGCTGTCCCAGCAGATTCGCCACCTGGAACAAAACCTCGACGTCACCCTGTTCGAACGCAGCAGCAAACGCCTGTTGCCGACCCTCGCCGCCCATACCTTGTACAACCACGCCCTGCCGCTGCTCGACGGCATGCAGCGGGCGCGCGAGGCGCTGGGCAACTTCAAGGGTCAGGCACTGCGCACATTGGCGATAGGCGTGCTACAGACCGTGCACACCAGCCTGGTGCCGCAAATGCTCGAGCGAGTGCGCAAGGCCCAGCCGCATCTGGTGGTACAGATTTATGAATTGACCGGGCTTGAGATCGAGCGGCGCCTGCTCAACGGCTCACTGGATATCGGCATCAGCTATTTGCCGCCACGCCAACCCGGTCTGCACGGCGTGATGCTGTACGAAGATGAGCTGACGCTGGTCATCCCGGCGGATCATCCGCTGCGGGAATTCAAGAAAGTCTCGATGAGCCAGGCCGCCGAATTGCCGATGCTGCTATTAGGCGAAGAATTTCAGATCCGTCAGATCTGGCAGGCCCAACTGGCCAGCCTCGGACGTCGCCCGCAAGTGCAGGCCGAGCTGAACAACATGGTGGGGATTCTAGACAGCCTGCCGCATACGCGTCTGGCGACGGTGCTACCCGGTCGTTCGCAAAAGGAGTACGACGATCAGGATCTGTTGTGGAAACCGTTGAGTGAGCCGCGTGTACCGTTGAAGGTCGGGCTGGTGTGTCGCGATGTGCAACGCCAGCAGGCGCCATTGGCCTTGCTGCGAACGTTGCTGGAAGAGGTGATGCAGCGTGAGGACAAACCGCTGAAAGGTGCGCCGCCGCTGGACGCGCTGAGCTGAAAACTTTTCTGCGGGCATAAGAAAACCCCGCCGAAGCGGGGCTTTGCAGACTGTTTCCCTGACATCCATTTCACTCCGCCACCCTGGCAGAATCCTACGTGTCCGTGTTGTTGCTTTGCGCTTCCTGCGCGACGTCCATGGAAAGTAGATTAGCTCTGGATCCAATCCACGCCTATGGGAGAACAGCAGCACGTCATGTAAGCGATCGCTTACATGACGTTACATCATCAGAACTGCGCAGCGTCCAGCAGGAACAGCGACTCGCTGCCAGCCTTGACCGACGCACTCAGCGAGTGAATCCGCGGCAGCAGACGGGCGAAATAGAACCGTGCCGTGCCGAGTTTGCTCGCGTAGAAATCGTCCTGCGCTTCTTTGCCCAGCGATGCCTTGGCCATCAGCGCCCACATGTAGGCGTAAGCGGTGTAGCCAAACACTTGCAGGTACTCGACCGACGCCGCGCCGATTTCGTTCGGGTTGGTTTTCGCCCGGTCCAGCAGCCATGAGGTCAACTCGTTGAGGGTGTCGACAGCGTCATTCAGCGGTTTGGTGAACTCGCCCAGATCGGCACTGGCGGTCGCAGTGAAATGGCGGATCTCGTCGGCGAACAGCTTGTAGAACGCGCCGCCGCTGCCGACGATCTTGCGACCCACCAGGTCCAGCGCCTGAATGCCGTTGGTGCCTTCGTAGATCTGCGTGATGCGCACATCCCGCACCAGTTGCTCCTGGCCCCACTCGCGGATGTAGCCGTGGCCGCCGAAGATTTGCTGACCGTGGACGGTGGTTTCCAGACCCAGATCGGTCAGGAACGCCTTGGCCACTGGCGTCAGCAAGGCCACCAGATCTTCCGCACGCTTGCGGGTCGCGGCGTCTTCGCTGAACTTGGCGGTGTCGAGCTGCATCGCCACGTAAGTGGAGAACGCACGGCCGCCTTCGTTCGAGGCTTTCATGGTCAGCAACATGCGACGCACGTCCGGGTGAACGATGATCGGGTCGGCGACCTTGTCCTTGTTCTGCGCGCCGGTCGGCGAACGGCTTTGCAGGCGGTCGCGGGCGTATTCGATGGCGTTCTGGTACGAGCGCTCGCCGGTGGCCAGGCCCTGGATACCGACGCCCAGACGCTCGTAGTTCATCATGGTAAACATCGCCGCCAGGCCCTTGTTCGGCTCGCCGACCAGGTAACCCACGGCTTCGTCGAAGTTCATCACACAGGTGGCAGAGGCCTGGATGCCCATCTTGTGTTCGATCGAACCGCAGTTCGCCGGGTTGCGCGCGCCCAGGCTGCCATCGGCATTGACCATGAACTTCGGCACCAGGAACAGCGAAATGCCTTTCGGCCCCGCCGGTGCGTCCGGCAGTTTGGCCAGCACCAGGTGGATGATGTTTTCGGTCAGGTCATGCTCACCGCCGGTGATGAAGATCTTGGTGCCGCTGACCTTGTAGGAACCGTCGGCCTGAGGTTCGGCCTTGGTGCGAATGATGCCCAGGTCGGTGCCGGCGTGCGGCTCGGTCAGGCACATGGAACCGGCCCAGACACCGGCGTACATGTTCGGCAGGTAAGCGGCTTTCAGTTCTTCGCTGGCGTGGGCGTTGATCGACAGGCAGGCGCCGGCGGTCAGCATCGGATACAGACCGAAGGCCAGGCTGGCGGAGTTGACCATCTCTTCGACCTGGGCCGATACGGCTTTTGGCATGCCCATGCCGCCGTAGGCCGGATCACCGCCAACACCGACCCAGCCGCCTTCGGCATAAGTCTGGTAGGCCTGTGGGAAACCGGCCGGCGTGGTGACGGCACCGTCGGCCCAGTGGCAGCCTTCTTCGTCGGCGGCACGGCTCAGGGGCGCGATGCTTTTGCTGGTGACCTTGCCGGCCTCTTCGAGAATGGCTTCGACGGTTTCCGCGTCCACTGTTTCGGCCAGTGCCGGCAGTTCCGCCCAGAGTTTGGCGACTTCGAACACTTCATTGAGGACGAAGCGCATATCGCGCAGCGGCGCTTTGTAGTCAGCCATGGCAAACCTCGCAAAGATCTAAACAGGTGATTCGTGGAAGGATGTTTTCGTTGAGCTGGAGTGTAACCCAACAACTTTTGCGACACATAGGGTCAGGCAGTGACTGTTTTGTTATTTTTAGTCACCAGCCACTCACCATAAAGAAGCCCGCAATCAGCGGGCTCTTTTGTTTAACAGGCACGCGTTACAGCGCGAACAACTGGGCCGGCAGCTTCATCAGGCAATCGCTGCCCGCCTCGATCGCCGAACGATGTGCCGCGGTGCGCGGCAACAGACGCTTGAAGTAAAACTCGCACGTCGCCAGTTTGCCCTGGCAGAAATCGCCATCCCCCTCGCCCGCCTCCAGCTGCGCCTGAGCGACCAGCGCCATGCGCAGCCACAGATAGCCGAGAACGATGTAACCGCTGTACATCAGGTAATCCACCGACGCGGCGCCGACTTCATCCGGATTTTTCATCGCGGCCATACCGACCTTCATGGTCAGCTCGCCCCACTGCTGATTGAGACCATCAAGCTGCGCGACAAACCCGCCCAACTGCGCATTCCCGGCGTTGGCGGCGCAGAACTTGTGGACGATTTTGGTGAAGTTGCGCAGCAGCTTGCCCTGGCTGCCCAGCACCTTGCGCCCGAGCAGATCCAGCGCCTGAATGCCGTTTGTGCCCTCGTAGATCGGCGCGATGCGGCAATCACGAACCAGTTGTTCCATGCCCCACTCGCGGATAAATCCGTGGCCACCGAACACCTGCATGCCGTGGTTGGTCACCTCAAGGCCGGTGTCGGTCATGAACGCCTTGCAGATCGGGGTCAGGAACGCCAACAGGTCTTCAGCTTCCTGACGCGCCTCGGCGTCCGGGCTCAGGTGCGCGACATCGAGCATTTGCGCGGTGAAATAGGTCAGCGCGCGGTTGCCTTCGTTGAAGGCTTTCATGGTCAGCAGCATGCGTCGCACGTCCGGGTGGACGATGATCGGGTCGGCCGGTTTGTCCGGAGCTTTGGCGCCGGTCAAGGCACGCATCTGCAAGCGGTCGTTGGCGTATTTGATTGCGCCCTGAAAACTCGCTTCGCCCAGACACAGGCCCTGCATTCCCGTGCCGAGGCGCGCGTGGTTCATCATGGTGAACATGCAGTTCAGGCCTTTGTTCGGCTCGCCGATCAGGAAGCCTTTGGCGTCGTCGAAGTTCAGCACGCAGGTGGCCGAGGCCTTGATGCCCATCTTGTGCTCGATCGAGCCGCAGGAAACGCCGTTGCGCTCACCCGCCTCACCGGAGGCGTCCGGGAGAAATTTCGGCACGATGAACAGCGAAATGCCCTTGGTCCCGGCCGGTGCGTCCGGCAGTTTGGCCAGCACCAGATGAATGATGTTGTCACTCATGTCGTGCTCGCCGGCGGAGATGAAAATCTTGCTGCCGGTCACCGCATAACTGCCGTCGGCCTGCGGCACCGCGCGGGTCTTGATGATGCCCAGGTCGGTGCCGCAATGGGCTTCGGTCAGGCACATGGTGCCGGTCCACTGGCCGGCGGTGAGTTTGCGCAGATAGGTGTTTTTCTGTTCCTCGGTGCCGTGGGCATGGATCGCCGACATGGCGCCGTGGGTCAGGCCCGGGTACATGCCCCACGAAGTGTTGCTGGAGGCGACCATTTCGCTGATCACCAGCCCCAGCGAGCTTGGCAGGCCCTGGCCGCCGTAGGTCGGATCTGCCGCCAGACCGTGCCAGCCGCCTTCCACGTATTGTGCGAAGGCTTGCTTGAAGCCTGTAGGCGTTGTTACCACGCCGTTGTCGAAATGGCAGCCCTCTTCGTCGCCGCTGCGATTGAGCGGTGCCAGCACGTTCTCACAGAACTTCGCTCCCTCGTCGAGGATCGCGTTGATCATGTCCGGGCTGGCGTCGTGGGCGCCGAGGGCCGCGTACTGAGTGTGGAAGTCAAAGACGTGGTCGATCAGAAAGCGCATGTCGCGCAGGGGTGCTTTGTACTCGGGCATGGTGGCTTCTCCTTCAGCAGATTGCTTCAACCTACTGCCGGCCACCCTGCCCCACAATCACTGTCCAGACGCTGAATGCGCCGTCATCACTCAACCTGCGGCGTTGTCCATGCGCACCGCGCCACGGCGGTTCTGACCGAACGCCATCACGCAGTTTCGCCCCGCGCCCTTGGCGCTGTAGAGCGCCTGGTCGGCGGATTTCAACACTTCTTCCGGGGTGCGCTGTTCCAGACGTTCGGCCACGCCGATGCTGACCGTGACCGACACACTGGACGCGCCCGAACCCGAACGCCGCTGGCGGCCCTGCTGATCATCCTGCGGGCGACTTTCCTGATTGCGCAGCTGAATGTTGTAAGACGCAATCGACTCGCGGATGACTTCCAGATGCGGCATGCACTCTTCAAGGGTTTTGCCCGCAAACACCAGGGCGAATTCCTCACCGCCGTAGCGATACGCCCTACCGCCGCCGCTGATTTTGGACAGTTTGCTGGCGACCAGGCGCAAGACCTGATCCCCCACGTCGTGACCGTGGGTGTCGTTGAATTTCTTGAAGTGATCGACGTCGCTCATCGCCAGCACATAGTTGCGCCCCAGACGCTGCATGCGCTCGTTGAGTGCGCGGCGGCCGGGCAGGCCGGTGAGCTCGTCGCGGAAGGCCATTTGATAAGCCTCGTGCGCCACCGCCGCCGCAATCATCAGCATGACCTGGCTGCACATGATGTTCAGGGTGAACGGCAGGATGAAGGTTTTCGGCAGCATCCAGAACACCCCGAGCAACCCCACCAGTTGCGCCGCGTGCAGCGGCCGCGGGTTGCGCCAGTATTGCCAGGCCAGCAGCAGGAACGCCGAGATGAACACCGGATACGACAACTGAATCAGGCTCATCCACGCGCCGTGCAGCGCCGGCCAGCGGATCTCGGAAAGCCACATCAGCAACGCCTGCGGATAACTTTGCTCAAGCCCCAGCGCCACGCTGCCAAACGCCAGCAACACGGCAAAGCGCGCGACCATGTCCTGAAACAGATGCGTGCGTTCCTGCCATGCGGCGAATAGTCCGAACAACAGCGGCAATAGCAGACAGACCAGGTGGAACACCACGGCCGCGTCTTCACGCACCTTGCCGTTGTCGCGGTAATAGTCGGTCTGGGTATCGAGCAGGAAGTAGGCGATGTACACCGTGACCATCAGAAACAGCTCGCGCTGGCGTCGGTAAACCGCACAGTACGAACCGCCCAACAGCAGCACCAAGGTCGGCAACACGTTAAACAGCGAGGTGAAGAACACGTTGAGGTCTTTGACGTACGCAGCCGCCAACCCCGCGAGCAACAACAGCAGTGAAGGCAGGAAATGACTGAAACGTACAGCGGAAGAACGCGGCAAGGGTAAAAGCTCCGACCCGTCATGGCAAAGAGATGGCATTGTGCCTGCAATGTGGCCAGTTAAGCACACATAATGTGATCCAGATCACAGGCTGTCTCTTTAACGGCCGAAATCGGCGGTTGCTGAGGGATTCAGTAAGGTTTTTTGCGCAACGGCCGCTAGACGGCCACCATGGCCATCATTCTTGATGGCCATGGTGTGTTTTTCTGCTCAGAGATCGTTGTAGAACGGCTGCAATGGCCCCTCTGCCGCCGGCCGGCCTTCAGCACCGTAAGGCTTGAGATAGAGCGATGCGTCCATCGCCTGACGGGTCGTGACTTTCGGACTGGCCGGACGCTGGGTCACGGCATTTTCATCGCCGATGTGGCCCTGCGGAATCACCAGCGACGGATGATCGAACGGTGCGCGCTCCCAGGCCACGCGCGGATCGGTCAGGCCGACCTCCATGAATTTCACCAGCGCGTCGATTTCATCGGGCGTCAGGTTCAGCGCCGTCATGTCCGGGTCGAGGTTGGAGGTGTTGTGCTGGTTCACCGCCGGATGCTCGAAGCCGCTGGTGTTGTTGGCGTCTTCGCCGCGCCGGTCACCGCCACGGTTGTAGAACTCCATCACCTGCTTGAGCGTCGAGCGACTGCCGTTGTGGAAGTACGGGCCGGTCAGGGCGATGTTGCGCAGGGTCGGCGTCTTGAACGCGCCGTCGACCGAATCGCGGAAACCGACGTTCGGCTTGAGCGTCGCATCGCACGGAATCGCCGCACTCAATGGCGCTTCGAACGTGCAGACATCGACGTCCAGCGGATCGACCGAGCGGCCGCCCTGCAACACACTGTTGTACTGCCGGGTGAACGACCATGGATTGCCCCAGGCATCCGCGCCGCCGAGGGCCAGGTCTTCCGAGGTCGGGCGCACACCGGTGTTGTAGAAGCCGTTGTCGTAAAGAGTGGTCAGGTTGTCGGCCATCACCATCCGCTCGATGCGTTCGCGCGGATGCATCAGCAGGCGGCTGGCGGCGTTGGTCAGCTCCGGCCCGCCGTGGCAATTGACGCATTTGCCTTTGCCGAGAAACAGGTTCATGCCTTCGACCTGTTGCGCGTTCATCGCGGTGTGATCGCCTTGCAGGTAGGCATCGATCGGCGCCTGATCGGACACCAGCGTCGCCTCATACATCTGGATCGCCAGGCCGAAGAACAGCGGGAAGTTGGCCTCCATCTGGGTGTACGGCGCACCGCCCACCAGAACGTTTTGCGTGGCATTCCACAGCCGGGGCTGGAAGGCGTTCTTGATCAGCTCGCGATAGGTCGGTCGCCGTGCGCCAGACACCGGAGCCAGTACCGAATCCGTGGACGAGATCCGCTGCTGCTTGAGCATCAACGTGTCGAGCATCCTGCGGCCAATGTCGGCAAAGGTGCGGCCACCGCAGGACATTTCCACCGGGCTGCCGGGCGGGCCGACGGCTTGCGAGGCAGCTGACGCGTCATTGAGCGCCAGCCGCACTTTGGTGGCGACCGTGCTGCGTTCGCTGGTCACGTAGATCCCGGCATCCGGGTCGCGATTGCCGAACGGCGAGAAGCCGTTGAACACGTTGTTGGCCCGACCGTCCCAGAAGTTGCGCACGTTGAACGCGGCGTTGATTACCGACGGCGCGTTGCGTCCGGTGCTGCGACGTACGTTGATGCCACCGACCTGGAAAATACCGTCCGGCTGCTGAGTACATTTGTCGAAACGCGCCTGATTGGGTTTGACGAAGTTGGCGTCAAACACGCCTTGCGAGCCGACCACATCGTCCGTCGAGTACACGATGGGCGAGTTGCGCTCCAGAGGATTGCTCAGCACGTGGGTCGGGAAGTCGGTTTTCTTCAGCGTGTAGTTCGGGCCGCCCTTGCCGCCGGACAAGGTCGCGTAGGACGCCACGTCACCGGGAATGTCCGACGCCACAAACGGTTTGTTGAAGATCGACGCGACGTTGGCGTTGGTGTGCGCCTGGCCGGGGTTGAGCTGGTTGGTGATGCGGTGGTCGACGCCGGCGTGGTAGTGGCAGGACGCGCAGGCCGTGGAGCCATCACTGCCGATCTCCATGTCCCAGAACAACGCCTTGCCCAGCAGGATCGCAGCCTGACGGTTGAGCACGTAGTCGGTCATAAGGTCGACCTTGCGTCCGCCTTCGGTCCCGGACGGATCGGGGGGCACCATCCCGCGCAACGATTGCAACGAAGGCACCTCCGGCACGGGAGGATCGACCACGGCGGGGTCGGCAGCCCATGCGCTGTGGACTGCCAGCGCAACGGGTAACCAGAAGGTCAAACGAGCGAGTCGACTGATGTTCATAGGCTTCACCCTGACTGTTGTTGTTAAGTGCCGGGCGTCTTGCTTCTTTGAGCAGGCAGTTCTGGTTAGCACCGGTAAATCGGGCAGTGCAATTAATTGGCCACTCTTCTGGAAACATTTTGAATCAATAAGCGCAGGGGGTTCGGCTAAGGAGTGGCTTCATCAATGCTGGGGAATCAGCCCCGGGATTGGGGAAATCCGGGCACAAAAAAACCGCTGCCCCCGAGGGAGCAGCGGTTTTTTGAAGGACCGCGTTAAGGCTTAGTAGCCCAGTGCGAAATCTTCTTCTTTCATGTCCATCAGGTTGTTGGCGCCCGACAGCATGGTGGCCACGTGCGTACGGGTACGCGGCAGGATGCGCTGGAAGTAGAAGCGCGCGGTTTGCAGCTTGGCGGTGTAGAACGCCTCGTCGGTGGTGCCGGCAGCCAGTTTTTCAGCGGCCAGACGCGCCATGTCAGCCCAGAAATAGGCCAGGCAGGCGTAACCGGAGTACATCAGGTAGTCCACGGAGGCCGCGCCGACTTCTTCGCGATCTTTCATGGCGGCCATACCGACCTTCATGGTCAGCTCGCCCCACTCTTTGTTCAGTGCAGCCAGCGGTGCGACGAATTCTTTGACGGCTTCGTTGCCTTCGTTGTTCTGGCAGAACTTGTGGACGATCTTGGTGAAGCCTTTGAGAGCCTCGCCTTGAGTCATCAGCACTTTACGGCCCAGCAGGTCGAGTGCCTGGATGCCGGTGGTGCCTTCGTACAGCATCGAGATGCGGCTGTCGCGAACGTTCTGCTCCATGCCCCACTCGGCGATGAAGCCGTGGCCACCGTAGATCTGCACGCCGTGGTTGGCGGATTCGAAACCGACTTCGGTCATGAACGCTTTGGCGATCGGAGTCATGAAGGCCAGCAGTGCGTCGGCTTTCTTCTTCTCTTCTTCGTCCACGCCGTATTTGACGATGTCGACCTGTTTGGCCGTGAAGTACACCATCGCACGGTTGCCTTCGGCGAATGCCTTCATGGTCAACAGCATGCGGCGTACGTCTGGGTGAACGATGATCGGGTCAGCGGCCTTGTCCGGCGCTTTCGGGCCAGTCAGGGAACGCATTTGCAGGCGATCGCGAGCGTATTTCAGGCCGCCCTGGAAGCCGATTTCGGCGTGAGCCAGACCTTGCAGCGCGGTACCCAGACGTGCGGTGTTCATGAAGGTGAACATGCAGTTCAGGCCTTTGTTCGCCGGGCCGATCAGGAAACCGGTCGCGCCGTCGAAGTTCATCACGCAGGTCGCGTTGCCGTGGATGCCCATCTTGTGTTCGATCGAACCGCAGGTCACGGCGTTGCGTGCACCGACGGTGCCGTCGGCGTTCGGCAGGAACTTGGGAACGATGAACAGCGAGATGCCCTTGGTGCCGGCCGGTGCGTCCGGCAGGCGGGCCAGCACGATGTGGACGATGTTATCGGCCATGTCGTGTTCACCGGCCGAGATAAAGATCTTGGTGCCGGAAACTTTGTAGGAACCGTCGGCCTGAGGTTCGGCCTTGGTGCGCAGCATGCCCAGGTCGGTGCCACAGTGCGGTTCGGTCAGGCACATGGTGCCGGTCCATTCGCCGGAGACCAGTTTGGTCAGATAGGCTTCTTGCTGCTCTGGAGTACCGTGCTCGGAGATCGTGTTCATCGCGCCGTGCGACAGGCCCGGGTACATGCCCCACGACCAGTTGGCTTCGCCGACCATCTCGCTGACTGCCAGACCCAGCGACTCAGGCAGGCCCTGACCGCCATGCTCGACGTCATGGGCCAGGCTCGGCCAGCCGCCTTCCACGAATTGCTTGTAGGCCTCTTTGAAGCCGGTCGGGGTTTTCACGCCGGACTCGCTCCAGGTGCAGCCTTCGGTGTCACCCACGCGGTTCAGCGGTGCCAGCACCTGCTCACAAAACTTGGCGCCCTCTTCGAGAATGGCGTCAACCATGTCCGGCGTTGCCTCTGCGCACGCTGGAAGGCTCTGATAGTGCGCTTCGTAGCCGAGCAGTTCGTCACGAACGAAGCGAATATCACGCAAGGGGGCCTTGTAGTCAGGCATAGCGATAAACCTCTGCTGATGTAACCGGGAATGAAAGACCGCGTTGATTTGTTGTGACGGTCAAACAGTTGTTTGAAACATACGTTTACTCCGAAATCTTGTCAAGCGTCGCCCTTTTGCCGTTCGTCAGGCGTAAAGCCTTCGTCCGGATGAAACTACCCGCCATCGGCCTCAAAAGCATATTTATTGGCTCCGAAAGAATGTCGGACTGTCAGTTTTTACAGGATAAAAATCGTTCCAAAACCTGTGTACTGACTATCGCGGACACCTCTCTAGACATGGTGGCCTGAGGAAATCTTTCAGTAGGAGAACAAAATGGAAATCAAGGCTGGTGATAACAATCACACTCACGCTCCCGGTAATCTCGACCTTACCTTCGGAACCGAAGGCCGCATCGAGATCGACGAAAGAGGTACAGCAAACTCAACCATCTCCGATAAAGACGGCAAACTGGTTGTTGTCTCACATATCAGCGACCGGTTTCGCCTGTCGCGTTACCTCGTCGACGGCACTAAAGATGACTCATTCGAGGAGAGGACCTGGAACTTCGAAGATGGCGACCAATCCACGCCGCAGCGTGTATTGCTCCAGGAAGATGGAAAAATTCTGGTCATCGGGGAGTCGCTGAAAGCCGACGCCGTGAGACCCGCTGTCACCCTTTTCAACCCCAGCGGTAGTCCCGATTTGGTGTTCGGCCGCAGAGTCATTACTACTGGTCCAGAAGGTGCAACCCCTTCACGGTCACCCTACAAGTTTGCAGATGGCTGCCTGCAAAAAGGTCAGAAGATACTTATTGCAGCGACCTACACACTTCCGTCAGGCCCTTTGAGCAGGCTTTTTTGTCTGCAAGCTGATGGCGAGACTGACAAGAGTTTTGGCGGTGGCAGCGGATTCATCGATATCAGGCTCCACGGACTCGACAGTTATGCCAACAATGTCCAGATCCAAGGCAATGGCAGCATTATCGTGGCAGGTAGCTGGAGATACGTCGATCAACAACAGAGGACACGCACCGTGGCTCGTTACACGGATGAGGGCATTCTGGACTATACCTTTGGCCAGGCAGGCTATACCGATGTCGTAGTGGCCGGCGAACGAGGAACCGAATCGCAGATTCAGGAGCTTGTCTGGGCCGATATCGTCTCTCGGGTTGCTATCCAGGATGATGACAAAATCATCATCGCCGGCTATGCGAAGGGCTCTGACGGGAACAACAGGGGTCTACTTGCCAGACTCGAAAAAGACGGCAGCATTGATGAAAACTTCAATAAGGGGGTACCTCTGCTAATTTCTGGCTCAATGGATGCCATGGACTTTTACTCGATCGGGATAGATCCGAATGGCAAAATCGTGGCCGTGGGCAGCGGTAACCTCGCAGGCACGTTAATGGAAGTTTACGAGCGGATTAGCAAAAACGGAGTAAGAGAGAATTTCTGGAGCGGATACAGTATCGGTACCTGTACTGATGTGACGATCCAACCGGGAGGGCGAGTTATCATTTCAGGGAGTTCCGGGAATAATCACAGCACTCGCTTTCCAAGAATATGGGGCCGCTTGGGCGCCTGATACCTTTTTCTGCCACGCTCGTACGCTCAATGGGCGCAGCTATTGAACTTAAGCATGAAGGGATATCGATATGTCGCCAAGTCAAACGATCAGGCAAACGTATCGATGATCGTACCGAGCATTTCATCGGAAGCCTTGGCGACTTTCACGCCCAGTTCCGCCTGAAACTTGCCTTGGGCCATTTCGACCATGTTGCTCGCCAGGTCCGATTGCTGGGCGCGATCCACGGAACGCAGACGATCGACCTGTACTTCCGAAGACTGGCTGGTAACCGAACGCTCGATGGTGCTGCTGGCGATCTGACTGGCGGCCTGATCGACGCGGTTCTGCCCGGTCTGAATGGTGCTCAGACCTGCATAAAAAGCTGTGTTTCCGGAGATTTCCATGGGAGCTCTCATCCTTGGGAAGGATCAATGGGTGCCATTGAACCAGAGGCGTCAGAAAAACACCCGTCAAAAACACTAATGGCACAGTGCCTTGTCATAGCCAAAATCAGTCGAGCAGATCCAGTTGCAAGTGATCGGCGACCGCTTCGGCGCTGACCGCCTTGAGCTTCGGCACCCGCCCCAGGCACGGCGCCGGAATCCGCTCGGCAAGTGTCGCCAGGTTTTCCTCCAGCCGCGACGTCTTCGGATCAATGATGTTCGCCACCCACCCCGCCAGTTGCAGCCCGTCCCGGGCAATCGCCTCGGCCGTCAGCAACGCATGGCTGATGCAACCCAGGCGCACACCGACCACCAGAATCACCGGCAGCTTCAGCGCAATCGCCAGATCCGACAGATTGTCCTGATCCGCCAACGGCACCCGCCAGCCGCCCGCGCCTTCGATCAACGTGAAGTCGGCGTTCATGGCCAGAATCTCGCGCATCGGCGCCAGCAACGATTGCACGGTCAGTGCCACGCCCGCTTCGCGCGCTGCCAGATGCGGCGCGATGGCCGGCTCAAACGCCACCGGGTTGACCTGTTGATAGGTCAGCGGCAACGAGCATTCGGCCTGCAACGCCAGCGCATCGGAATTGCGCAAACCTCTGGGCGTCACCACACAACCGGACGCCACCGGTTTGCCCGCCGCCGTACTCAGCCCCGCCGACCGCGCAGCGTGCAGCAACCCGGCGGCGACGGTGGTCTTGCCGACGTCAGTGTCGGTTCCGGTGATGAAATAGGCTGCGCTCATAAGGGTTTCTCCAACACGGCGTAGACCACCTGATAGGTCGCTGGCAGCCCTTGAGGCTGACGGAACTGCTCGTAAGCCTCGACCAGCCCCAGAATCCGCGCCCGCCCGGTCAATCCACCCGGCCGGCCAGGGTTCAGGTTATGCGCGCCCAGTGCCTTGAGTTCGTGGGTCAGGCTGCGCACATCCGGGTAATGCAGCACATGCGGCCGGTTCTCCAGACAAACACCGCGCAAACCACTGGCCGCGCACAATTGCTCATAGCGGGCGAATTCGCGGAAGCGGTTGACGTGCACCAGACCATCGACCTGACGCCAGCTGTCTCGCAATTCGTACAGCGTCCCTACACAAAGACTAGCAAACGCGAAAATCCCCCCCGGTTTCAGCACCCGAAACGCTTCGCCGAGCACCGCTTCGAAGTCCGCGCACCACTGCACGGCGAGGCTGGAGAAGATCAGATCGCAGGTCGAATCCTGTAACGGCAAACGTTCGGCATCGCCAGCAATAAAGTGCATGGCCCCACCCAACGGCCGCGCGTGATTGAGCATGCCCTCGGCGATATCCAGCGCCAGCCCCTCACCAAATCGCTCGGCCAGCGCCCGGGTGAAATACCCGGTGCCGCAGCCGAGATCCAGCCAGCGTGACGGCAGAAAATCCACCGGCAAGCGATTCATCAACTGCGTACCGACATCGCGCTGCAACTCGGCGACGCTGTCATAGCTGGCCGCTGCGCGAGAAAAAGAAGCTGCGACCTGGCGCTTGTCAGGCAAGCCGCCGGGCAACGCCGCAACAGACAAATCAGTCATCACCGCACTCACTCAAAAACGCCTGGATCGCACCCGCCACACCGTGGGGGTCTTCCAGAAGAAACGCATGGCTGGCCTGCTCGATCAGACCGACCTCGACATCCGCCAGCAACGCGAACAACTCGCCCGCGGCCTCCGCCGGCACCAGCCCGTCCAGCCCGCCAAACAAATGCAGTTGCGGGCCGCGAAATGCCTGCAAGGCTTCGCGTGTATCGATCTGCGCCAACAATTCCAGACCGGCCATCAAAGCGGCCGACGAAGTGTTCGGCGCGCCGCCGAGCAACAGCCGCGACAAGCCGCGCGCGTCTTGCGCGCCCTGGGCGCACAGCAGCGAGAATCGCTTGAGGGTCGTGCGCGGATCGGCGCTGCAGCCGGCCAGAAACGCATCCAAGGTCTCGCCGGGCATCGCGCTCGGCCATTGTTCATGGGCGACAAACGAAGGATTGCTCGCCAGGGTCAGCAAGCCGCAGCAATGTTCGCCACGCCGCGCCGCCAGCTCGGAAGCGAGCATGCCACCCAGCGACCAGCCGCCGAGCCAGGCATCTTCGGGGATGCGCTCATCGAGCTCGTCGAGCCAGTCGTTCAGATCGCTGGAGTCCAGCTCCGGCAACGGCTCGATATCGACCTGCAGATGTTCGTTGAGTCCGCGCAACGCAGCGGCCAGCGGCTCCAGCGGCGAAACGCCGAGGCCCCAACCCGGTAGCAGAATCAGGCGATCACGCATGGCTTGGCTCCGACTTGAGTTGCGCAAAGCAATCGGCCAGTCCTTCTAACAATAGCTGCACCTGCGCCTCGCTGTGGGCGGCGGTCAGCGTCACCCGCAACCGCGCGCTGCCGGCAGGCACGGTCGGCGGGCGGATTGCGGTGACCATCAGCCCACGCTCACGCAGCATCTGCGACAGACGCACGGCGCGACCGGCATCGCCGATCAGGATCGGCTGAATCGGCGTGAAGCTCTCCATCAGTTCCAGGCCGATCTGTTCGGCGCCGTGGCGGAACTGGCGGATCAGCGTCTGCAAATGCTCGCGACGCCAGTGTTCGCTGCGCAGCAGTTCCAGACTTTTCAAGGTTGCGCAGGCCAGCGCCGGCGGTTGGCTGGTGGTGTAGATGTACGGGCGGGCGAACTGGATCAGGCTTTCAATCAGCTCTTCACTGCCCGAGACGAACGCACCCGCCGTGCCGAACGCTTTGCCGAGGGTGCCGACCAGCACCGGCACATCCTCCTGGCTCAAACCGAAATGCTCGACGATCCCGCCACCGTTCGACCCCAGCGGACCGAAACCGTGGGCGTCGTCGACCATCAGCCAGGCGCCTTTCGCTTTGGTTTCCCGGGCCAGCGTCGGCAGATCGGCAAGGTCGCCGTCCATGCTGAATACGCCGTCAGTGACCACCAGTGTATTGCCGGTGGCTTTTTCCAGGCGCTTGGCGAGGCTGTCGACGTCGTTGTGCAGATAACGATTGAAGCGCGCGCCGGACAACAATCCGGCATCCAGCAACGAGGCATGATTGAGCCGGTCTTCCAGCACCGTATCGCCCTGCCCGACCAGTGCGGTGACCGCGCCGAGGTTGGCCATGTAACCGGTAGTGAACAACAGCGCGCGCGGCCGTCCGGTGAGATCCGCCAGGGCTTCTTCCAATTCGTGATGCGGGCCGCTGTGGCCGATCACCAGATGCGAAGCACCGCCACCGACGCCCCACTTCGACGCACCGGCGCGCCAGGCCTCGATCACTTGCGGATGATTGGCCAGGCCCAGGTAATCGTTGTTGCAGAACGCCAGCAACGGCTGACCGTCGACCACCACTTCCGGCCCTTGTGGGCTTTCAAGCAGCGGTCGCTGGCGGTAGAGATTTTCGGCACGACGGGCAGCAAGGCGTGCGGCGAGATCGAAAGACATGCAAGCCTCACGGGTGGCAAATGAATCAGCAGGCGCCGCCCGAGGCAGCGCCTGAGAAGAACGGGCGATCAGACCGCCGCGTTGTAGAACTGCTCGCTGCTCTTCTGCTCCACCAGCGCCTGCTCGATGGCAGCCTGATGCACTTCGTCGGCATGCTCTTCGCGGGTTTCCGGCTGAATGCCCAGACGTGCGAACAGTTGCATGTCCTTGTCGGCTTGGGGGTTGGCGGTGGTCAGCAGTTTGTCGCCGTAGAAGATCGAGTTGGCGCCGGCGAAGAACGCCAGGGCCTGCATCTGCTCGTTCATCGCTTCGCGGCCGGCGGACAGGCGTACGTGGGATTGCGGCATGAGGATGCGCGCCACGGCGAGCATGCGGATGAAATCGAACGGATCGACGTCGTCGGCGTTTTCCAGCGGCGTGCCGGCAACTTTCACCAGCATGTTGATCGGCACCGATTCCGGATGCTCCGGCAGGTTGGCCAGCTGGATCAGCAGGTTGGCGCGGTCATCGAGGGACTCGCCCATGCCGAGAATGCCGCCGGAGCAGATTTTCATCCCCGCATCGCGCACATAGGCCAGGGTCTGCAGACGCTCGGCATAGGTGCGGGTGGTGATGATGCTGCCGTAGAACTCCGGCGAGGTGTCGAGGTTGTGGTTGTAGTAGTCGAGCCCGGCCTTGGCCAGCGCTTCGGTCTGATCCTGATCGAGACGACCGAGGGTCATGCAGGTTTCCAGGCCCATGGCCTTCACGCCTTCGACCATCTTCAGCACGTAAGGCATGTCCTTGGCCGACGGGTGTTTCCACGCCGCGCCCATGCAGAAACGGGTCGAACCAATGGCCTTGGCGCGGGCAGCCTCTTCGAGGACTTTCTGCACTTCCATCAGCTTTTCTTTTTCCAGCCCGGTGTTGTAGTGACCGGACTGCGGACAATATTTGCAATCTTCCGGACATGCCCCGGTCTTGATCGACAACAGGGTGGAAACCTGGACGCGGTTGGCGTCGAAATGCGCGCGGTGCACCGTCTGCGCCTGGAACAGCAAGTCGTTGAATGGCTGAACGAAGAGTGCTTTGACTTCGGCCAAAGTCCAGTCGTGACGCAGGGTGGCAGTGGTGCTGGCGCTCATGGGCGTTTCCTTGGTTATGCTTGGCTGGCGCCTGGGGAAACGGAATACCCACAGGCACGACACGGATGTTCGGCATATTTAAGGAAGAGTCATGCGCTGTCAACCACACTACGAAAGGCCGGTTTACATCTGGTTAAAAAACAAACATAACTGCTTATTGTGCGACGAACCGGCAGACGCGCAAATCCCGATCTGCACCGCTTGCGAAACCGATCTGCCGTGGTTGGGCGATCAATGCCTGACCTGCGCCCTGCCCCTCGCCGCCGGCCTGACCTGTGGTGGCTGCCTGCAGGATCCACCGGCCTTCGAACAGGTGGCCGTGCCCTGGATTTATGGCTTTCCGGTGGACACGCTGATCACCCGTTTCAAGCACAACGCCAAATGGCCGCTTGGCCACTTGCTCGCCGACGTTCTCGGCGAGTTTCTGCAACATCGCTTCGAAGAAGACCTGCCTCGCCCGGACGCCCTGCTACCGGTGCCGCTTGCGCCGAAACGCTTGCGCCAGCGCGGTTTCAATCAAGCGGCGATGCTGGCGCGGTGGCTGGGCAAGTCACTCGACCTGCCTTGCGAGGAACACTGTCTTTTGCGCGTGCAGGATACTGACGCCCAGCAGGCCCTCAACGCCAAAGCGCGTAAACGCAATCTGCGAAACGCCTTCGCCCTCAGTCCCGATGCCCAGGTGAAAGGCCGGCACCTGGCCCTGGTCGACGACGTGCTGACCACCGGTGCCACCGCCCAGGCGCTGGCCCGGTTGCTGATGGACGCCGGTGCCGCGCGGGTGGATGTGTACTGCCTGGCCCGCACGCCAAAACCCGGCGACGCGGCTTGACGGATACGCTACGAGTCGCCAACGTCCTCACTCAACCCTTCAGTACAAAGCGTCCGCCATGTCCCTGCCCAGTCTGTTGTCCCAGCACATCGTCCGCCGTCCGCAGCGCATCGCCTTGCTGCAACACATCGCCGAACAGGGTTCGATCACCCGTGCCGCGAAGAGCGCCGGCCTGAGTTACAAGGCGGCGTGGGATGCCATCGATGAGCTGAACAACCTCGCGCAGAAACCGCTGGTTGAGCGAGCGATAGGCGGCAAGGGCGGTGGCGGAGCCAAACTGTCGAGCGAGGGCGAGCGAGTGCTGCGCCTCTATCAAAAGCTGCAAGCCTTGCAGGCTCAGGTACTGGAGGCGGCCGAGGATGCCAGCGATCTGGACCTGCTCGGTCGGCTGATGCTCAGGACCAGCGCACGCAACCAGCTGCACGGCAAAGTCGTGCTGATCGAAGGTCAGGGCCGCAACGACCTGATCCGCCTCGAACTGGCTGAAGGCCTGTCGATCGACGCGCAGATCACCCACGACAGCACCGTCCATCTGGAACTGCAACCGGGCACCGAAGTGGTGGCGCTGATCAAGGCCGGCTGGCTCGAATTGCTCGCGCCAGATGCCACGCCTGCCGTCGGCCACAACCTTTTGAGCGGCCGGATCGAGGCGATTCTCGACGCCGAGGACGGCCCGAGCGAAGTGCGCATCGCCCTGCCCAACGGCCAGACCCTGTGCGCGCTGGCCGAACCGCTGGACTTGCGCAGCCGTGGTCTGAAGGTCGAGCAACCGGTGCAGGTGCAGTTTTCCCCGTCCAATGTGCTGCTCGGAACACCGCTCTGAGCGCACTGCAACGAAAGCGTCATCGACCCGCATTAAGGTGGCAGCCAAAACCATGCAGGGAGCCTGATGTGAGCCTATTAGAAGAAAACCAATCCACAGACCTGGAAAAAATGGTCGGCCTGAGCCGTCGCGGTTTCATCAGCGCCGGCGCGCTGTGCGGCGCGGCGATGTTCCTCGGCGGCAACCTGCTGAGCCGCAGCGTGCTGGCCGCCAGTGTCAGCGCCGGCAACAGCCGTCTGCTCGGCTTCGACAGCATTCCGGCGGCCACCACCGACACCATCAGCCTGCCCAAGGGCTACAAGTCGTCGGTGCTGATCAGCTGGGGTCAACCACTGCACAAGAACGGCCCGGCCTTCGACCCGAGCGGCAATGGCACCGCGGCCGCACAGGAAGTGCAGTTCGGCGACAACAACGACGGCATGAGCCTGTTCGAATTCCCGGGCGAGAAAAACCGTGCGTTGATGGCGATCAACAACGAATACACCAACTACCGCTATCTCTATCCGCACGGCGGCATGCCGCAATCGGCCGAAGACGTGCGCAAGGCCCTGGCCTGCGAAGGCGTGTCGGTGATTGAGGTGCAGCGCAAGAACGGCCAGTGGCAGTTCGTCCAGGGCTCGCGCTACAACCGGCGCATCCACGGTAACTCGCCGCTGCGTATCAGCGGCCCGGCCGCCGGCCACGAGCTGATGAAAACCAGCGCCGACAAGCACGGCAAGAAAGTCCTCGGCACCTTCCAGAACTGCGCCAACGGCAAGACGCCGTGGGGCACTTATCTGACCTGCGAAGAGAACTTCACCGACTGTTTCGGCAGCAGCAACGCCCAGCAACAGTTCGACCCGGCGCAGAAACGCTACGGCGTGTCGGCCGCCAGCCGCGAGATCAACTGGCATCCGTTCGATCCGCGCTTCGACATGGCGAAGAACCCCAACGAACTCAACCGCCACGGCTGGGTCGTGGAGATCGACCCGTTCGACCCGCAATCGACCCCGGTCAAACGCACCGCGCTGGGCCGCTTCAAGCATGAAAACGCCGCACTGGCCGAGACCGATGACGGTCGCGCTGTGGTGTACATGGGCGACGACGAACGCGGCGAGTTCATCTACAAATTCGTCAGCCGCGACAAGATCAACCACCGCAACGCCAAAGCCAACCGCGACATCCTCGACCACGGCACGCTGTACGTGGCCAAGTTCGATGCCGGCGACGGCAATCCGGATCACCCGAAAGGCCAGGGCCAGTGGATCGAACTGACCCACGGCAAGAACGGCATCGACGCCAGCAGCGGTTTCGCCGATCAGGCCGAAGTGCTGATTCATGCGCGACTCGCCGCCAGCGTGGTTGGCGCCACGCGCATGGACCGTCCGGAGTGGATCGTGGTCAGCCCGAAAGACGGTCAGGTCTATTGCACCCTGACCAACAACGCCAAGCGCGGCGAAGACGGCCAACCGGTGGGCGGACCGAACCCGCGCGAGAAGAACGTCTACGGGCAGATCCTGCGCTGGCGCACCGACCGCGACGATCACGCGGCGAAAACTTTCGCCTGGGACCTGTTCGTGGTGGCCGGCAACCCGGGCGTCCATGCCGGTACACCGAAGGGCGGTTCGTCGAATATCACCCCGCAGAACATGTTCAACAGCCCCGATGGCCTCGGTTTCGACAAGGCCGGACGGTTGTGGATTCTCACCGACGGCGACTCGAGCAACGCCGGTGATTTCGCCGGGATGGGCAACAACCAGATGCTCTGCGCCGATCCTGCAACCGGGGAAATTCGCCGGTTCATGGTCGGGCCGATCGGCTGTGAAGTCACCGGGATCAGCTTCTCGCCGGATCAGAAAACCCTGTTCGTCGGGATTCAGCACCCGGGCGAGAACGGCGGTTCGACCTTCCCCGAGCACCTGCCGAACGGCAAGCCGCGGTCATCGGTGATGGCGATTACCCGTGAGGATGGCGGGATCGTTGGCGCCTGATCGGGCGAAGCTCTGATCGTTCCCGTGCACTGCACGGGAACGATCCCACTCAAGACAGCCCGTCTGCGCTACCATGCTGAGCCGGACGCGGCAGCCTGCTGCGCGCAGGAGTCAGCATGGCCCACCCGTTTGAAACCCTCACCCCAGACCTCGTGCTCGATGCCGTTGAAAGCATCGGCTTCCTGAGCGACGCGCGCATTCTGGCGCTCAACAGTTATGAAAACCGCGTCTATCAGGTCGGCATCGAAGACTCGGAACCGCTGATCGCCAAGTTCTATCGCCCGCAGCGCTGGACCAACGAAGCGATCCTGGAAGAGCACCAGTTCACCTTCGAACTGGCCGACGTCGAGATCCCGGTGGTGGCGCCACTGATCCACAACGGCGAAACCCTGCACGAACACGCCGGTTTTCGTTTCACCCTGTTTCCCCGTCGTGGTGGCCGGGCGCCGGAGCCGGGCAATCTCGATCAGTTGTATCGCCTCGGCCAGTTGCTCGGGCGCATGCACGCGGTCGGCGGCACCAAACCGTTCGAGCACCGCGAAGCGCTGGCGGTGAAGAACTTCGGCCATGACTCGCTGACCACCCTGCTGGAAGGCAACTTCATTCCCAGGAGCCTGCTGCCGGCCTACGAGTCCGTCGCCCGCGACCTGCTCAAGCGTGTGGAAGATGTCTACGCCAACACGCCGCACCAGAACATCCGCATGCATGGCGACTGCCACCCCGGCAACATGATGTGCCGCGACGAGATGTTCCACATCGTCGACCTCGACGACTGCCGCATGGGCCCGGCGGTGCAGGACATCTGGATGATGCTCGCCGGCGATCGTCAGGATTGTCTCGGGCAGCTGTCGGAGTTGATGGACGGCTACAACGAATTCCATGACTTCGACCCGCGCGAACTGGCGCTGATCGAACCGCTGCGCGCCCTGCGCCTGATGCATTACAGCGCCTGGCTGGCCCGGCGCTGGGACGATCCGGCGTTCCCCCGCAGCTTTCCATGGTTCGGCAGCGAGCGGTATTGGGGCGATCAGGTGCTTGCGTTGCGCGAGCAGTTGGCGGCGCTGAACGAAGAGCCGCTGAAGCTTTTCTGACACGACACGTCTATACAACTGCCCGTACAATCGCTGCTTTGTTAGCTGCCTAAGCAAGGATTCTGCATGCAAGCCGCCAACCCGCGTCGCGGGTACATTCTGGGCCTGAGCGCCTACATCATCTGGGGACTGTTCCCGCTCTACTTCAAAGCCATCGCCGAAGTGCCGGCGGTGGAAATCATCATTCACCGGGTGCTGTGGTCGGCGCTGTTCGGCGCGCTGCTGTTGCTGGTGTGGAAGCATCCCGGCTGGTGGCAGGAACTGCGCGACAACCCGAAACGCCTGGCGATTCTTGCGCTCAGCGGCACCTTGATCGCGGCCAACTGGCTGACCTACGTCTGGTCGGTGAACAACGGCCGGATGCTGGAGGCGAGCCTCGGTTACTACATCAACCCACTGGTGAACGTGCTGCTGGGCATGCTGATCCTCGGCGAACGCTTGCGGCGCATGCAGTGGCTGGCGGTTGGTCTGGCGGCGGTCGGTGTTGCGCAGCAGGTGTGGCAGGTCGGCAGTCTGCCGTGGGTATCGCTGGTGCTGGCGCTGACCTTCGGTTTCTACGGGCTGATCCGCAAGCAGGCGCCGGTCAAGGCGTTGCCGGGGCTGGTGGTGGAAACCTGGATGCTGGTGCCGATCGCCCTCGCGTGGCTGCTGTTCAATCCGACCGCCACCAGCGCCCAGGCCGAGTTCTGGACCACCTCCGAAGCCTGGTGGCTGGTGGCGGCCGGCCCGGTGACGCTGGTGCCGCTGGTGTGCTTCAACGCGGCGGCACGGCATCTGCCCTACACCACCCTCGGTTTCCTGCAATACCTGGCGCCGACGTTGGTACTGCTGCAAGCCGTGCTGCTGTTCGGCGAGCACTTATCGTCCAGCACGCTGATCGCCTTCATGTTTATCTGGGCCGGTCTGGCGGTGTACAGCGTCGATGCGTGGCTGAGCTTGCGCCGACGCAGCTGATCAAAAAACGCACAAACCTCCACAGGCCACGGTTCTCGTGGCCTGTATCGTTCCTTCCCAAGGTTATCCACAGCGTGATCCCCGCCGTTTGTGCGCAAGTCACTGAATGCTGGCGGTTTTTTGATCAATCTTCGCCAAGCCACAGCGGACGTAGCCTGGCGCTCAGTCTCTACAGGTTATCCACAGGCAGGTGCACGCTAAAACTGGATAACCCATTCCGCTCTCATGGATCAGTGCGCAACACCAGTTCCACCATCAAGTCATCGGCCAGGGTTTCCAGGCGCGATTGCAGCACGTCCAGCGACAGGGTCAGCGGCACTGCCAGGATCGCCTCGGCGTGGAACAGCGGTTCGCTGCTCATCGGCGCCGGGCGCACTTCGGTCACCAGCCGTTCGAGGTTGACGCCCTGCTCGCTCAGCAACCGAGTAATGTCGCGCACGATACCGGGACGATCATTGCCCACCAGTTCCATGGCGATCGGTTTCCAGGTGCAGGCCTGTTCGATACCGCTTTCCGCCACCAGCACGCGAATCCCCTGAGCCGACAAAGCTTGTAAGGCATCGACTAATTCGTCGTAAGCCTCCGCCGGCACGCCGACCCGCAGGATCCCGGCGAACTGCCCGGCCATCCGTGACATGCGGCTTTCCAGCCAGTTGCCGCCGTGTTCGGCGATGCATTGGGCGATGCGCTCGACCTGCCCGGGCTTGTCCGGTGCGAAGACGGTGAGTACGAGGTGATCCATGGCGCAGCCCTCTTGTCATGACTTTTGTTATAGAAGAGCAAGTATAGGCAAGCGTTCCACAGACGCCTCAGACGCTCGAAGTCACAAATCGTGTACAACTTTTTATATTTAACTGGAACAATCCATTGGTTTTTTGAGAACATCCCGTTCCGCGCCGTGACCGCAATGCGTCATGGGGTCGCAGAACGACGTAATTAGTCTGATTTTCACAACCGCAACTCATCATGTAGTATGCCGCAGCGCGCACTACATAACGCTGGATCGATGTCTGCCCAAGGCATGTTCGCAACCCTGAAAGCCCCGTCAGCAAGGCCCCCAAGCCGTTGATTGGTCCCAACCCAGCCGCCAGCGATGGCATGTACTGGTCGAAGGGTTTGTGGTTTAAATGGCCAGAGGCTTCATTGTTAAATTGACGAGCTGAAAAGCGAAATAGCTGAGCAGAGTGAGGCAAGCAATGACTGAACACGTTCAAGTCGGTGGCCTGCAGGTCGCCAAAGTCCTGTTCGACTTCGTGAACAACGAAGCCATTCCCGGTACCGGCCTCACCGCCGACAAATTCTGGGAAGGTGCCGACAAGGTCATTCACGACCTGGCGCCGAAGAACAAAGCCCTACTCGCCAAACGCGATGACTTCCAGGCTCGTATCGATGGCTGGCACCAGAGCCGTGCCGGTCAGCCGCACGACGCCGTGGCCTATAAAGCCTTCCTGCAAGAGATCGGTTATCTGCTGCCAGAAGCGGCTGATTTCCAGGCAACGACGCAAAACGTCGATGACGAAATCGCCCGTACCGCCGGCCCGCAACTCGTGGTGCCGGTGATGAACGCCCGCTTCGCCCTCAACGCCTCGAACGCCCGCTGGGGTTCGCTGTACGACGCGCTGTATGGCACCGATGCCATCAGCGAAGCCGGCGGCGCGGAAAAAGGCAAAGGCTACAACAAGGTGCGTGGCGACAAAGTCATCGCCTTCGCCCGTGCGTTCCTCGACGAAGCCGCGCCACTGGCGACCGGCTCCCACGTCGATTCCACCGGCTACAAGATCGCTGACGGCAAACTGGTCGTCACCCTCAAGGGCGGCAGCACCAGCGGCCTGCGCAACGACGCACAGCTGATCGGTTTCCAGGGCGACGCCAATGCGCCGATCGCGATCCTGCTGAAGAACAACGGCCTGCACTTCGAAATCCAGATCGACGCCAGTACCCCGGTCGGCCAGACCGATGCCGCCGGCGTCAAAGACATCCTGATGGAAGCGGCCCTGACCACCATCATGGACTGCGAAGACTCCGTGGCTGCCGTCGATGCCGACGACAAGGTTGTGATCTACCGCAACTGGCTCGGCCTGATGAAGGGCGACCTGGCGGAATCCGTGTCCAAGGGCGGCCAGACCTTCACCCGCACCATGAACCCGGATCGCACCTACACCAAGGTCGACGGCAGCGAACTGACCCTGCACGGCCGCTCGCTGTTGTTCGTGCGTAACGTTGGTCACCTGATGACCATCGACGCGATCCTCGACAAGCACGGCAACGAAGTGCCGGAAGGCATCCTCGACGGTCTGGTGACTTGCCTCGCGGCGATGCACAACCTGAACGGCAACACTTCGCGCAAGAACACCCGCACCGGTTCCGTCTACATCGTCAAACCGAAGATGCACGGCCCGGAAGAAGCGGCGTTCACCAACGAGCTGTTCGGTCGCATCGAAGACGTGCTGGGCCTCAAACGCAACACCCTGAAAGTCGGGATCATGGACGAGGAACGCCGCACCACGGTCAACCTCAAGGCCTGCATCCAGGCGGCCAGCGAGCGCGTGGTGTTCATCAACACCGGTTTCCTCGACCGCACCGGCGACGAAATCCACACCTCCATGGAAGCCGGCCCGGTGGTTCGCAAGGCTGACATGAAGGCCGAGAAGTGGATCGGCGCCTACGAAAACTGGAACGTCGATATCGGTCTGAGCACTGGCCTGCAAGGTCGTGCGCAAATCGGTAAAGGCATGTGGGCGATGCCCGACCTGATGGCGGCGATGCTCGAACAGAAAATCGCTCACCCGCTGGCCGGCGCCAACACTGCCTGGGTTCCGTCGCCGACCGCCGCTGCGCTGCACGCGCTGCACTACCACAAGGTCGACGTGTTCGCCCGTCAGGCCGAGCTGGCCAAACGCGCGCGCGCTTCGGTCGATGACATCCTGACCATCCCGCTGGCGGTCAACCCGAACTGGACCCCGGAGCAGATCAAGAACGAACTGGACAACAACGCCCAGGGCATTCTCGGTTACGTGGTGCGCTGGATCGATCAGGGCGTGGGTTGCTCGAAAGTGCCGGACATCAACGACGTCGGCCTGATGGAAGACCGTGCAACGCTGCGTATCTCCAGCCAGCACATCGCCAACTGGCTGCGTCACGGCGTGGTCACCGAAGCGCAAGTGATGGAAAGCCTCAAGCGCATGGCGCCGGTGGTGGACCGTCAGAACGCCAACGACCCGCTGTACCGTCCGCTGGCCCCGAACTTCGACAGCAACATCGCCTTCCAGGCGGCAGTCGAACTGGTGATCGAGGGCACCAAACAGCCGAACGGCTACACCGAGCCGGTCCTGCACCGTCGTCGTCGCGAGTTCAAGGCTGCCAACGGCCTGTAACCTGCGCGGATGCCGGACATGAAAAAGCCCTGATCTTTTGATCAGGGCTTTTTTTGTGCTCGTGAATTTGAGATTGGTGAAGGGCTTTGGATCGACCCCTCACCCCAACCCTCTCCCCAAGGGGTAGAGGGGGAAAGGGAGCAGATAGGGGACTTTTCAGAACCTGAGTTCGACTCAATATTTCAGGTCGGTGTATCTCGAACATTCACCTCGGTCAGTCCTCTCTCCCTCCGGGAGAGGGTTAGGGTGAGGGGGCTTTGGCTTAAGGCTCAATGCCCAGCTCATGTCTGACGAGACCGAGCAATTTGGCGGTATCGATCGGTTTGAGCAGGAAATCCACCACGCTCAGATGCATAGCCGCAATCGCGTCCTTCACGTCGGCATCGCCCGAAACAATGATGATCGGCATCGCCGCCCGTACCGATTCACGCACCTGACGAATCAGGTCCAGGCCATCGACATTGCCCATCCGCAGATCGGTGATCACCAGGCCGATGGAGGGCCTTTCCTCGAGCATCTTCAGCGCAGACTCACCGCTGGCCGCGGTCATGCAACGAATACCGTCCAACCCGAGAATCTCCGACAACAGTTCCCGGGCGTCCCTGTCGTCATCGACGATCAATACGCGCTGCGGTGGCAGATCGGGTTCGAGCATTACAGCGCTGAGCGCTTCGCGCTCGGCGTCGCTCAAAATATCGTGGTCGGACATGGCGTTCTCTACGTTTTCAATTCGATCCCCTGGCACAGTGGTCAGACATCGCTGGGCAGAGCTTCAATGTGCACTTCGTCGGATTTTTTTCCAAGGGGCGAACCGAAGAATTTCCGACTGATTTTGTAGGGCATATCCGAAAATTCCCCAACGGCATGCCCAACCTAGACTTACGTCCAATGGGCACCCCGCGCGATGGGGTCGACCATGGCTGCAACGATCCGACAACAACAATTCGAAAAAGACTGCGGTAATGGTTATGAGTAAAGCGGACGCCTTCACCCAGGCAGGGAAAACCGCGGTGTTGCAGAACATTCAGGGCACTTTGCAATTCCTCCAGCGCTTCCCCCCTTTCAATCAAATGGAACACGCCCACCTGGCCTACCTGGTGGAGCAATGCCAGCTGCGCTTCTACGGTCAGGGCGAAAGCATCATCAAACCCGCCGACGGGCCGGTCGAACACTTCTACATCGTCAAGCAGGGCCGGGTGGTCGGCGAGCGGCCGCACACGGCCAAGGGCGGCACCGAAACCACATTTGAAATCACAACCGGCGAGTGTTTTCCCCTCGCCGCGCTGCTCGGCGAACGGGCGACTCGCACCGAACACCTGGCCGGCGAAGACACCTTCTGCCTGCAACTGAACAAACTGGCGTTCATCAAGCTGTTCGCCCTCTCCAACACCTTCCGCGACTTCGCCCTGCGCGGAGTCAGCAGCCTACTGGATCAGGTCAATCAGCAAGTCCAGCAGAAAGCCGTGGAAACCCTCGGCACCCAGTACTCGCTGAACACCCGTCTCGGCGAATTGGCCATGCGCCATCCGGTGACCTGCAACCCCTCCACCCCACTGCGCGAAGCGGTGAAGTTGATGCACGAACAACAGGTCGGCAGCATCGTCGCGGTGGACGAGCACAAGGCACCGCTGGGGATTTTCACCCTGCGCGACCTGCGGCATGTCGTGGCTGAAGGGGCTGGCGATTTCAGCGAGCCGATCGAACGCCACATGACGCACTCGCCGTTCTATCTTTCGCCGGATCACAGCGCCTTCGACGCGGCGATTGCCATGACAGAACGGCACATCGCCCACGTGTGTCTGGTCAAGGATCGACGCCTGTGCGGCGTGGTTTCCGAGCGGGATCTGTTCTCGCTGCAACGGGTCGATCTGGTACACCTGGCGCGGACCATTCGCAGCGCCCAGCGGGTCGAACAACTGGTGACCCTGCGCGGCGAGATCGGCCAACTGGTGGAGCGCATGCTGGCTCACGGTGCCTCGTCGACCCAGATCACCCACATCATCACCCTGCTCAACGATCACACCGTGTGCCGGGTAATCGAACTGACCCTTGCCGAAAAAGGCGATCCCGGCGTGCCGTTCAGCTGGCTGTGCTTCGGCAGCGAAGGCCGGCGCGAGCAGACGCTGCACACCGATCAGGACAACGGCATTCTGTTCGACGCGCGGGATGCGGCCCATGCGGCGGAGATTCGCGGCAAGCTGCTGCCCATCGCCCAGCAGATCAATACCAGCCTGGCGCAATGCGGTTTCACCCTGTGCAAGGGCAACGTCATGGCCGGCAATCCTCAGCTGTGCCTGTCCCGCGCCGAATGGGCCCGTCGCTTTGCCGCGTTCATTCGCGAGGCGACGCCGGAGAACCTGTTGGGCTCCAGCATTTATTTCGACCTGCGCGTGGTCTGGGGTGATGAACAGGGTTGCGAGCAATTGCGCCGGGGGATTCTCGATCAGGTCGGCGACAATCGTCTGTTCCAGCGGATGATGGCCGAGAACGCCTTGCGCAACCGTCCGCCGGTTGGGCGATTCCGTGAGTTCGTGCTGACCCGCAAGAACGGCGAGAAAGCCACGCTGGACCTGAAAATCCAGGGCCTGACACCCTTTGTCGACGGCGCACGTTTGCTCGCACTGGCCCATGGCATCGACGCCAACAACACCCTCGAACGCTTTCGCCAACTGGTGGATAAAGAAGTCATCGACCGGCTGGATGGCGCCGCGTACGAAGAGGCCTACCACTTCATCCAGCAGACGCGCATGCAGCAGCATCAACTGCAGACCCGGGAAAACCAGCCGTACTCGAACCGAGTCGATCCCGACAGCCTCAATCATCTGGACCGGCGCATCCTGCGTGAATCCCTGCGCCAGGCCCAGCGCCTGCAAAGCAGCCTGACCCTGCGGTATCAGCTATGAGCCTGTTTTCGTGGCTGCGTCCGGCCAGCCCCGTTGTGCCGGACGACCTGCAACAGCGCCTGACGACACTGCCGGCCATCGGCGAGCTGCGCGAGTGCAGTCTGCGCGAACAACGCTGGGTGGTGCTGGATCTGGAAACCACCGGGCTGAACCTGAACAAGGATCGGGTGCTGTCGATCGGCGCGGTGGTGATCGAGGACGGTGCGATCGACTTCAGCCAGCAATTCGAACGCACCCTGCAATGCCGCGAGCTGAAACTCGGCCCGAGCGTGTTGATTCACGGTCTGGCACCGAGCGCGATTGCCGCCGGCAGCGAGCCCACCGAAGCCCTGGTCGAGCTGCTGGAGTTTATCGGCGACAGTCCGGTGCTGGCGTTTCACGCCTCGTTCGACCAGCACATGCTCGGCCGCGCGCTGAAAGAACATCTGGGGCACAAGTTGCAGACGGTGTTCCTCGATGTGGCGCAGATCGCCCCACTGGTTTGCCCGCAGGCACACATTCGCGAGGCGGGGCTGGACGAGTGGATCGACTGGTTCAAGCTTGAAGTGTTCGAACGTCACCATGCGAGCGCCGATGCTCTGGCTACCGCGGAACTGGCGCTGATCCTGTTCAGCCGGGCACGCCAGCAGCAGATCCACAGTCCGCTGAATCTGCAGCAACGCCTGAGTCAGTGGAAGCGCCGACAGCAGACGCATTCGTTCTGAATTCGGGTTGTCGCCCGACAACCCGACCGGTGGCCAATTGCTAACCATTCCCACCTCTGCCACAATCGCGAACAATTCTCGTTAGTTAACACTTCCCAGTCGGTGTCGTCGTGTCTTCAGCCCAAAGCCCTCACAGTGAGCTCGTCGGTGCGTTGTATCGCGACCACCGTGGCTGGCTGCTGGCCTGGCTGCGGCGCAACGTGGCCTGCCCGCAACGCGCCGAAGACCTGAGCCAGGACACCTTCGTCCGCCTGCTCGGCCGCGACGAATTGCTGACGCCACGCGAACCCCGGGCGTTTCTGGTGGCGATCGCCAAAGGCTTGTTGTTCGACTACTTCCGTCGGGCCGCGCTGGAACAGGCGTATCTGACCGAACTGATGCTGATCCCCGAGGGCGAACAACCCTCGGTCGAAGAACAGCAACTGATCCTCGAAGACCTCAAGGCCATCGACCGCATGCTCGGCAAGCTGTCGACCAAGGCCCGCGCCGCTTTCCTCTATAACCGCCTCGATGGCCTGACCCACGCCGAGATCGCCGACAAACTCGGCGTGTCGGTCCCGCGCGTACGCCAGTACCTGGCCCAGGGCATCCGCCAGTGCTACATCGCACTGTACGGTGAGCCGACATGAGCCCGGCCAGTTCCCGACCGGTCCCGGCCCATGTGCTGGATGCGGCGATTGCCTGGCAATTGACCCTCGATTCCAGCACGCCACTGGAGCGCGAAGAATTCGCCAAATGGCACGCCGCCAACGAAGAACACGCTCGCGCCTGGCGCCAGTTGGGCATGCTCGACCAGCGTTTCAGCGTGGCCAAGGGCCCGGCACGCAGCGCGTTGCTGCAATCGCGCGAAGGCATCCGCCGCCGGGTGCGCAAGCTGGGCAGCGGGCTGGCCAGTGTCGTGGCGGTGGTCGGTCTGGCGTTGTTTGCCGGCGAACGTTATCTGCCGCTGGATTACTGGCTCGCCGATCAACGCACCGCCACCGGCGAACAGCGCACCGTGCGTCTGGCCGACGGCACCGTGCTCAACCTCAATACTCACAGCGCGGTGGATGTCCGCTTCGATGAGAAGCAACGGCTGATCGTCCTGCAGGAAGGCGAAATCCTCGTCGAAACCGGCCACGGCGATGCGCGGCCGTTCATCGTCGAAACCGCCGAAGGCAGCATGCGCGCCCTGGGCACGCGGTTTCTGGTCAAGCGCGAAGACGCCGGCACGCGCCTGAGCGTTCTGCAGTCGGCGGTGGCGGCGCATCCGCAATCCGATCCGCAGGAACAGATCCTGCGCGAAGGCCAGCAAGTGCTGATCCGCCACAACGGTCTGGATTCGGTGGTGGTGCTCAACCCCGGCGCCGATGCCTGGACCCGCGGCATGCTGGTGGTGGACAACGCGCGCCTGGAAGACCTGGTGCATGAACTTGGCCGCTATCGTCGCGGCCATCTGGGCATTGCGCCGGAAGTCGCCGACCTGCGCATCACCGGCAGTTTCCCGCTGCACGACACCGACAAGGCGCTGAACGCCCTGTTGCCGACCCTGCCGGTGCAGATCGAGCAGCACACGCCCTGGTGGGTGACCGTGGCCAAGGCGGATCCGAAGCCCTGACATTCAGCACTGCCTGCCCACGACAGGCCGCCTGCCACCCCCCTGAAAACGGACTTTCTGCTGACTTGCGCAGCGATGTCGTTCGTTAATCGAAATTATTTTCATCCAGCCCTATCACTTTTCGAATCTCGTCCGGCACACAGGCAATTGAGAAATATTTCCATTCAGGAGCCGCCGTATGTCCCGTTCGCTAGACACCTTGTTGCGCCCCAGTTTGCTGGCGGTCGCCATTGCCCTCTGCACCCCGCTGGCCAGCAGCCAACTGATCGCCGCTGAACAGGCATCGAGCGTGCGCGCCTACAACCTGCCGCCGGCTCCGTTGTCGACCACCCTGAACCAGATCGCCAGCCAGGGCGGCCTCACGCTGTCGCTGAACCCGTCGCTGGCGGCGGGCAAGACCTCGGCGCCGGTCAACGGCCAATATGACGCGGCCGGCGCCCTGCGCGCGGCGCTGCGTGGCACCGGTCTGCAACTGGAACAGAGCGGCGCCGGCACCTACACCCTGGTCGCCGTGCCGGAAGGCGCGATGGCCCTGCCGGAAACCTCGGTAATCGGCGTGGAAAACTTCGAAAGCGCCTGGGGCCCGGTCGAAGGCTACACCGCCACCCGCACCGCCGCCGGCACCAAGACCGACACCGCACTGGTCGAAGCGCCGCGTTCGATTTCGGTCGCCACGCGCCAGCAAATGGAAGACCGAGGCGTGCACAGCCTCGATGACGCCGTGCGCTACATGCCGGGCATCACCGCCAGCAGCTACGGCAGCGACACCCGCGCCGACTGGCTGCGCGTGCGCGGTTTCGAACCGACCCAGTTCCTCGACGGCCTGCCCCTGCCAAAAGGCGTGTACGCCAACCCGAAACAGGAGACCTGGAACCTCGACCGTCTCGCCCTGCTGCGCGGCCCGGCCTCGTCGGTGTACGGCCAGACCCCGCCGGGCGGTTTGCTGGACATGGTCAGCCGTCGCCCGAGCGATGTGCAGAGCAGCGAAATCCAGTTGCAGTACGGCAGCGACAACCACCGCCAGATCAACTTCGCCAGCACCGGCAAGATCGATGACGCCGGCCAGTTTCTCTACGGCCTCAGCGGTGTGGTACGTGACAGCGGCACGCAGATCGACCACGTCGACAACAAGCGCTACAACATCGCGCCGAGCCTGACCTGGAACATCGACGACGACACCAAATTCACCCTGCTGACCCAGTTCACCCGCGACGATACCGGCATCACCAGCCAGTTCCTGCCGGTGCAGGGCACCAAGATCGACATGCCGTTCGGCAAGGTTTCCCACCACAAGAATCTGGGCGATCCGGACTGGGAATATTACGACCGCACCTACTACGCGCTGGGCTATGCCTTCGAACATCGCCTGAACGATGTGTGGCAGTTCAAGCAGAACCTGCGCTACACCAAGTCGGATCTGTCGTTCCAGGGCATCACCGTCGGCTCGTATCCGTTCACTCAAGTGGACAATGACGGCAACGTCGGCCGTACCACGACCATCGTCGACGAAGACATCAGCCAGTTCGCCGTGGACAACAACTTCCAGGCCGACTTCGCCACCGGTGACATCCGCCACACCCTGCTGCTGGGTCTGGATCACCAGCGCAGCAACACCAACTACACCTCGATCTTCGGCAGCGCGCCGGAGATCAACGTGAACAATCCGATCCATGGTCAGCCGATCGTGCGTCCGGCGCGCTCCACCGCGTTCTATGACTATAACCAGAAGACCTACCAGACCGGCCTCTACGTTCAGGACCAGATGGCCCTGGACCAATGGCGCCTGACCCTCGGCGGTCGTGAAGACTGGGTGCACACCAGCACTCAATTCATCAACAAGGGCGACGCCACCAACACCCAGCGTGACAAGGCGTTCAGCGGTAACGCGGCGATCAGTTATGTCTTCGACTCCGGTTTCGTGCCGTACCTGTCCTACGCCGAATCGTTCCAGCCGACTACTGGCGCCGACGCCTCGTCGACCGAATCACTCAAACCCACCGAAGGCAAGCAGTGGGAACTGGGCATCAAGTACCAGCCACCGGGCAGCAAGACCCTGCTGACTGCGGCCGTGTATGACCTGACCCAGAAAAACGTCTCGGTCAGCTCGTTCGTCAACGGCGTATCGATCACCAGCCAGACCGGTGAAGTCAAAGTCAAAGGCCTTGAGCTGGAAGCCGTCTCCGACGTTACCGACAACCTGAAGGTCATCGCCGCGTACACCCTGGCCAAGTCCGAAGTGCAGAACGGCGCCGACAAGGGCAACCGCCTGCAACTGATGCCGAATCAGCAAGCGTCGCTGTGGGCCGATTACACCTGGCACAGCGGTGTGCTCGACGGCTTCGGCATCGGTGCCGGCGCGCGCTACACCGGCAACACCTACGGCGACAAAGCCAACACCTGGCTGGGCAAGGCGGACGCCTACACCGTGTTCGACGCCGCCGTGCATTACGACCTCGGTCGTCTGGACAACAGCCTCAAAGGCGCGTCGCTGGCACTCAACGCCACCAACCTGCTGGACAAGGATTACATTTCCACCTGCGACAGCTTCTACTGCTACTACGGCGACCAGCGCAGCGTCGTCGCCAGCGCCACTTACAAGTGGTAAGCGCCTGAGCTGAACAGGCCCTGCAACCAGGCCGTCCCTCGTGGACGGCTTGGGTGTTTTTGAAGGTCATGAAATGAAAAGTAAAACCATTCGCCGCTGGTCCTTCGTCCACACCTGGACCAGCCTGATCTGCACCGTGTTTTTGCTGCTGCTGGCCCTGACCGGCCTGCCGCTGATTTTCCATCACGAGATCGACCACCTGCTGGGCGATGCGCCCCAGTTGCGGGTGATGCCGGCGGACACGCCGCATCTGAACCTGGCGCAACTGGTCGAAGCGGCGGAAAAGCATCGGCCCGGCGAAGTCGTGCAATATTTCGGCTTCGAAGACGACGAGCCGAATGCCGTGCTGACAATCATGGCCAGGACCGCCGGCACCGAGCCCAACTCCTCGCACACCTTCATGCTCGACGCGCGCACCGGCGAAGCCCTGGAAATGCCGTCGGCCAACGGCGGGCTGATGCTGTTTATCCTGCGCCTGCACGTCGACATGTTCGCCGGGCTGCCGGGCAAGCTGCTGCTGGCGTTCATGGGTTTGCTGTTCGTGGTCGCGATCGTGTCCGGCACGGTGTTGTACCTGCCGTTCATGCGCCGCTTGAAGTTCGGCACGGTGCGCCAGGACAAATCCACCCGCCTGCGCTGGCTCGACCTGCATAACCTGATCGGCGTGGTGACCCTGACCTGGGCGCTGGTGGTCGGCGTGACCGGTGTCATCAGCGCCTGCGCCGATCTGCTGATCGCCGCGTGGCGGGCCGAAGCCCTGACGACCCTGATCGCGCCCTACCGCGATGCCCCGCCCCTGACGCAACTGGCCCCGGCCACCCGTGTGCTGGAGATTGCCAGTGACGTCACACCGGGGATGAAACCGGACTTCATCGCCTTCCCCGGCACCCGGTTCTCCAGCGAGCACCACTACTCGGTATTCATGAAGGGCGGCACCCACCTGACCTCGCACCTGCTGACCCCGGTGCTGATCGACGCCAGCACCCTGCAAGTCACGGCGGTGGCAGAGCGACCGTGGTACATGGACGCCATGGGCATGTCGCAGCCGCTGCACTTTGGTGACTACGGCGGCATGCCGATGAAAATCCTCTGGGCCACGCTGGACGTGCTGACCATCATCGTCCTCGCCAGCGGCGTGTACCTGTGGGTGGTACGGCGCAAGGCCGCGAAACCGGTGCAGGAACCGGCGGAGGCCTCTGCATGAAGCCGCGTCAGTCGAATTTCTGGAAGGTCTTCAGCACGCCGCTGGTGATCGCGCTGCTGAGTGCGGCGGGCCTGTTCGCGGCGCTGCTGGGGGACGGGATCTGGGATGGACTTAGCTGGATTGGTCTGGGCATTCCGGCAGTCATTGCCCTGCGTGGATTGCTGCAACGTCGCTGAACGGCTTGAGCCTGACGGGCAACGCGCTATGCTGCCCGTCATTGCCCCTGACCGAGACCCTGCCGATGTCCGCTCCCAGCATGACCCTGTTCCACAACACCCTGTCCCCGTTCGTGCGCAAAGTCATGGTGCTGCTGCACGAGACCGGCCAGCAGGATCGCGTCGCGCTGCAGGACTGCGTGCTCAGCCCTGTCAGCCCGGACGCGGCCCTCAACGAAGACAACCCGCTGGGCAAGATCCCGGCCCTGCGCCTGGCCGACGGCAATGTCATCCATGACAGCCGGGTGATCCTCGATTACCTCGACCACCAGCACGTCGGCAATCCGCTGATCCCTCGCGACGGCTCGGCCCGCTGGCGGCGCCTGACCCTGGCCTCGATGGCCGACGGGATCATGGACGCCTCGGTCATGGTGCGTTACGAGCAAGTGCTGCGCGCCCCGGAAAAACACTGGGACGAATGGCTCGAGGCCCAGCGCGAGAAGATCCGCCGCGCCCTCGCCCTGCTGGAACGCGACGCGATTGCCGAACTGACCTGCCACTTCGACGTCGCTTCGATCAGCGTGGCCTGTGCGCTGGGTTATCTGGATCTGCGCTTTCCGGATCTGGGCTGGCGTGACGCCAACCCGCAACTGGCCAACTGGTTCTTTGAAGTGAGCCAGCGGCCGTCGATGATTGCGACGATGCCGAAGGCTTGACGCACCGGGCGGGAGGTAACGAGGCAAAGATCAGCGTCATCAACACCTCGGCCTCCCGCTGCTCCTCACGCAACCCAACGAACCGGCTCATTGCACCGCTCCGATATCGAACTCCAGCGATTTGGCCGGTTTCTGCCCGATCCCGTACCAATCCAGATTGCGGGTCAGCACCATGAACACACCGAGCAGACCGAACAGCAGCAGCGAACCCATCAGCAGCGCGTAATCCTCGGCGCTCAGCAAGCCATAGAGCAAGCCGTACAACGCCGCCAGCCCCGCCGAAAAACTCAAGCCATGCCGCACGCTGCGCAGCACGTGGCAGACGTAGAACCCGATCAACACCACACAACCGCTGGCCGACAACAGATACGCCAGGGCAAACCCGATGTGCTCCGACAACGACAGCAGCAACAGATAGAAGAACGCCAGCGCCACACCCACCAGCGCGTATTGCACCGGGTGCACCGCCAGGCTTTTCAGCACTTCGAACAGGAAGAAACCGGCGAACGTCAGGACGATGAACAGCAGCGCATATTTGATCGCCCGGTCGCTCTTCAGATATTGATCCACCGGATCGATGAAGCTCACGCCGAAACTGCGCTCGTTGAACGCCTCGCAATCATTGCCCGACACACAACGGCTCATCGCTTCTTGCAAATTAGTGGAGAAAAACGAGGTCTGCCAATCGGCGGTGAAACCCTGATCGTTGATCTCGCGTTTGGCCGGCAGGAAGTTGCCGATGAAGCTTGGGTGCGGCCAGTTGGCGGCGAGGTTCACGCGGCTGGTCTTGCCCACCGGCAGCACCTGCAACGAACCGGTGCCTTGCAGGCGCAGGTCGAAGCCGAAGGCCAGCTCCGTGGTTTTGCTGGTGTCCAGCGCCGGCAGCGTCACTCGCACACCCTCGCCCAGCCAGCCGACCTGAGTACCGGGCACGAAGTCCAGGCGTTGCGCGCCGAGTTCCAGCTTCAGGGCATTTTCGATCCCGCGAATGTCACTGATGCCGACCGCCAGGAACGGCGCATCGAAGGTGTAATCGACAAAGTCTTCCTTGATCCCCAACTGCGCCGGCAGCGAGAAATGCCCACTGATGCGGTTGTCGGCATGGAACAGCCGCGCTTCGTAAATGCCCCGGGCCCGCAGTTCGGTCTGCACCTGGCCGTCGAGCTCAAAGCGCTCCGGCAGGAAATACAGCCGTCCGCGTTCCTCACCGATTTCCTGGTATCGCTCGTCACTCTTCTCTTTGGTTTTCCAGGTGCGCACCACTTTGCGATACGGCACAACCATCACCGGCCCGCTGAGTTGCTGGCTGTAGCTTGAGCTTCTGGCGATGTCTTCCAGCACGCCGTCACGCAGTTGCTGGCGATCATCGATGATGCCGTCGATCATCAACAGCGGCACCAGCAACACCAGGATCAGCAGGGCAATGGCCCCGAGTTTTATCGTCAGACTTTTGTTCATGGGACTCTCCCTGTTTCGGTGGGCAGAGTCTGCGAAGGAGATGTGGGGGTTTTGTGGGAGGAATGTGGAGTTTGTGTGGAGACTACAACTGCAGAACGACTTCCACCCCGGCTTCGACGTTGCCGATGCGCATCGAACCACCGTGCAACTTGATCACCTCTTCGACAAAATTGAGCCCGAGACCAGTGCTTTTACGTCCGCTGTCCGGGCGTGGCAGGGAGTAGAAGCGCTCGCTCAAGCGCGGCAAGGCGTAGTCGGGAATCGGCGTGGTTTCGTTGAACAGGCGAAGCTCGACCCGCTCACCGATTTTCTCGGCGCCGAAGCGCAGCAGACCGTGCGACGGGGTGAAATCCAATGCGTTCTCCAGCAAATTGCCCAGCGCCTGACGCAACAGAAACGGCTCGCCTATCAACGCCAGATCCGGCGCGATGGTTTGCTCGATCCGCAGTTGCCGACCTTCGATGCGTGCCATTTGAGCCTGTAACAGCTCATCCACCAGCGCCGCCAATGGCACTGCGACGCGTTCCTCAAGACCCTGCCGCTGTTCGACCTGAGCCAGATTGAGCAGGCGTTCGATCAACTGCTGCATCCGAGCACTTTCACTGTCGATGTTGCCGACAAAACGTAGGCGCTGATCCGCCGGCATCTCGCCCTGCAACAACTCGGCGGCACCGCGAATGGCGGCCAGCGGGCTTTTCAGTTCGTGGGTCAGGGTGTGCACATAGCGCTCGACGTAGGCTTTGCCTTCGAGCTGGGTGCGCATCTGTTCCACGGCGGTCGCCAACTGCTCCAGCTCGCCACCGCGATAGTGCGGCACCGCCACCCGACGGCCCTCGCTCACGGCCTGGGCGTACACGGTCAAGCGGTGCAGCGCCCGACTGAGCCACCACGACAGCACGGCGCCAAGCAACAGGCCGAGGCCGATCAATCCGGCGCCGTAACCGAGCAAGCGGCGTTCGGTGCGATCGACATAGGGTTGCAGTGAACTGTTGGGTTTGGCCACGGTGACCACGCCGATGATCGCGCCGTTGTCGCGAATCGGCGCGCCGACGTGCATCACCGAGGAGTTCGGGTCATTCGGGTCACTGCGGCTGGAGCGTGCGCCGTATTCGCCGCGCAGGGTCAGGTAGACGTCATTCCAGCGCGAATAGTCCTGACCGACCGCGACACCACTGGAGTCCAGCACCACGATGCCCTTGGCGTCAGTGACGTAGATGCGGTGGTTGACCTGGTTTTTCGCCAGGCCCCAGATCGTCGCCTTCGGCTGGCGTTCGCCATAGGCGCGGAGCAATTCCGGCCAGCGATTCTGGTTGAGGGTGCCGGCCTTGAAATCGTCCCGCAGGATTTCCGCCATCAGGTTGGCGGTGTCGACCAGGGTTTCTTCGGTGGACTGGCGCACGCCGGGGCGGATTTCTTCCATCACGGTGTTGAGCACGAAATACCCGGTGAGGCCGATGAACAGCACGTACACCAGGAAAATCCGCAGCCCCAGCGACATCAGCTGTGCCCCGGGCTGTAGCTGTAGCCGAGGCCGCGATGGGTCTGGATCGGCTCGGCCTCGGCACGCACCAGACGCAATTTGGCGCGCACGCTTTTGATATGGCTGTCGATGCTGCGCTCGTAACCGGCATCCGCCGCCACGCCCAGCGCATCGAGCAATTGCTCGCGGCTGAACACGCGCTCGGGTTGTTCGAGCAGGCATTGCAGCAGACGGAATTCGTGGCGAGTCAGGCTCAGGGGCTGGCCGCGATAGCTGATCTGTACGCGCTCGGGATCGATGCGAAACAGCGCCGAGGACGCTTCGATAATCGGACGTGGCGCCATGCGCTTGAGAATCGCCCGGACCCGCGCCGCCACTTCCCGTGGGCTGAACGGCTTGACCACGTAATCATCGGCGCCGATTTCCAGGCCCACCACGCGATCGATTTCGGCATTGCGCGCGCTGAGAAACAGCACCGGCACTTCGCTAAAGCGACGCAACTGTTTGCAGGTCTCGAAGCCGCTGATGTCCGGCAAGCCGATGTCGAGGATGATCAGATCCGCCGGGGTCTGGCGCTGATGCTCCAGCGCCGCCGCGCCCAGGCTCAGCCAGGTCGTGGTGAAGCCCTCGCCCTGCAAGGCAAAAATCAGCGTGTCGGCAATCGCCGCTTCGTCTTCGACAATCAGGATATGAGGCATGGCGTCCGAGCCTGTGGGTTAAGTGCGCGAACGGTGCCCCAAGCCCGGCGTTACGTCAATGAGACCACCAGCGTCGCGTCTCACAAATGCGTTCCTTTTTTGACGAGTGGCTGTTGTCGTCAGGCAAGGCGCCGCGACGAGTCATAGCCCGCTATGGCGAGGAGCGGCAACGCAGCATGACGGCAACAGACACCGTCAAAAAGGAACAGCATTTGCGAGACACGACGCTCGATCAGCAATCAGGTTTGTCAGCGGTGAAGCGTCGCGCCGGGTTCACCGCCGCGCCGAACTCGCGCAGGGCCTTGGCACCGATCAGCAACGGGTAGTTGAAGTTGCTGCGGTCGGTCAGGTTGACCTCCACGGTACGCTTGACGTCGCCCAGGCACAGCTCCAGATCGACCACCGGGCGCTTGGCCACTTCGGTGCTTTCGCCCTCGTCTTCTTCATCCGAGCGACTCTTGATCTTGCTGATCCGCGCGACCTTGTGCTCGTACACCTTGTTGCTGGCGTCCTTGGTGGCCAGACGGAAACGCACCCAGTCTTCACCGTCACGGGTGAAGGTCTCGATGTCCTTGGCCGACAGCGAGGCGGTCAGCGCGCCGGTGTCCATCTTGGCCTTGAGCACTTCGCCGCCGATCTCCGGCAGTGCGATGTATTCATAGCGTCCGTAAAGGGTCGGCTCGGCTGCCAGGACCGGCAGGGCGACGAGGGAAAGCAGTGCAAGGATGGATTTCACGTAAGGGGCTTCCTTGGGAAATGAGGGCGTCAGACGCGAGATTTTAGACCGTTGTTTACTTGATCGTTCCCACGCTCCGCGTGGGAATGCATCAGGTGACGCTCCGCGTCACAGGGACGCAGAGCGTCCCCGGCGGCGTTCCCACGCAGAGCGTGGGAACGATCAGACTAACGCCCCAAAGGTGAAACATTCGTCACCGGCGGATTTGGCCTGCCGGCCGAAGCCACTTATCATGGCGCGCCCATCCGTTTTCCAAGAGTTGCTTATGCGCCGCCTGCTCACCGGCTGTTTCGTCACCCTGCTGCTGTTGTCCAACACCCTGGTGCTGTTCGGCCCGCTGATGGTGTTCGCCGTGCTCAAGCTGATCCTGCCCGGGCGCTTTCGCGACTATGCCTCGTGGGCGGTGATGTGGATCGCCGAAACCTGGGCGGAAATCGACAAGCTGATCTTCCGCCTGTGCATCCCCACGCAATGGGACATTCGCGGCGGCGAAGACCTGCGCAGCGACACTTCCTACCTGGTGATCAGCAACCATCAGTCCTGGGTCGATATCCCGGCGCTGATCCAGACCCTCAACCGACGCACGCCGTTCTTCAAGTTCTTCCTCAAGAAAGAGCTGATCTGGGTGCCCTTCCTGGGCCTGGCCTGGTGGGCGCTGGATTACCCGTTCATGAAGCGCTACACCAAGGCGTTCCTAGCGAAGAACCCCGAGCTGGCCGGCAAGGATCTGGAAATCACCAAAGCGGCGTGCGAACTGTTCAAGCGTCAGCCGGTGACGGTGGTGAATTATCTGGAAGGCACGCGTTACACCGCCGCCAAAAGCACTCAGCAGCAATCACCGTTCAGCCACCTGCTCAAGCCCAAAGCCGGCGGCGTGGCGTTCGTACTGGCGGCGATGGGCGAACAGCTGGACGCGATTCTCGATGTGACCGTGGTTTATCCACAGCAGAAGATTCCGGGGTTCTGGGACCTGATCAGCGGCAACGTGCCGCGCGTGATCATCGACATCCAGACCCGCGAGCTGGATCCGGCCCTGTGGCAGGGCGATTACGAAAATGATCCGGTGTTTCGCGAGAAGGTCCAGAACTGGGTCAACCAGCTCTGGACTCTCAAGGATCAGCGCATCGCCGAACTCAAGGTCGAGCGCCGCTGAATCAACCGTTGGTGCCGGTGCCCCAGATGCTGCCCAAGCTTTGCAGCAGCGAACCGCCGACACCCTGTTGACCGAGATATTGCAGGAGGATCGGGGCAAACTGGCCGACCATCCCGCTGTCCATGCCCAACGCACCGAAGGCGTTGTTCAGGTCATTGGTGTCCTTGACGTTGCCCAGCGCATTTTCCAGCCCGGCGGACTTGCCCGACGAGCCGAGCAGACCGCTCAACGCCGCCAGACTGCCAGCGCCACCCGACAACTGGTCGATACCCGGTACTTCCTTGGCCAGTTCGGAATAATCGGTGCTGCTCAATTGGTTCTTCGCCAGGCCCAACATGGCACTGGTGCCACCCACCGCTTGTTGTGGCGTGAGGTCCAGTGCGCTCAGCGCACTCAACAAGCCAGCGGTTTCCGAGGTCGGCGCGGCCGTCGCAGCCTTGTCACCGCCCTGCATGCCCGATACCACGCCGGCCACATCATTCAAACTGAAACCGGCAAACACCGGCCCTGCCGCCAGGGTCAGGAGCGATGCCAGGGCAAAACCGCGTGAAATCTTCATTCAGACATCCTCTTGTGGCGTGAAGACCGCCCGGATACAGGCGATCAAACTGCCGGTTTGACCGGGTAGGCGGCAGCATGTTCCGGCGTGCGACTGGATATTCACATCCTGTTTGTGAAGGAAGCGTGACGCGCTTTCAGCCAAAGGACCGCTCCGTTATTTCTGACCTTCATAAAAAGTCGGGCGTTGATGCCGAATGGATTTCTTTACCTGTCAGATATGACAGTTACCGTGCCATCGGAACTGGATTACCGTGGATTTGCATCAATGATCCGGAAACAGCGAGGGGCAGGCGTCAGCCATTTGAATAGGAGATACGGTAATGGAAAAGCAATGCGTACCGCGCAATGAACTGCTTGACCCGGATATGCCGCCGATCATCTTCTGCATCAACCCGGACGATCCGATCATCAAACATATCAAAGCGGGGCAGAAGGTGACTTATGACCTTGTGCGTGGTGATAACGGCCAGTTTTATGCAGTCGACATCAGACTGGCTCAGGATTAAGGACGTCTCCTGAGAAGACTGCGCAAGTTTGCAATTCCGTAGGTTTACAAACTCAATTGAAGCGGGAAGCATCAAAATGTCAAACAGAGCTCAAGGTACAGTCAAGTGGTTCAACGACGAGAAAGGATTTGGTTTCATCACCCCGAAAGATGGGGGGCCTGATCTTTTTGTTCATTTCAAGGCAATAGAAACAGACGGTTTCAAAAGTTTGAAGGAAGGGCAGACCGTAAGTTATGTAGCCGAACCAGGGCAAAAAGGAATGCAGGCCGCACAGGTGCGACCCGAGTAGAAACCTCGCCACAAAGACCAGCTCAACTCGTTTCCGACAAAAAACGGCGCTCAAGAGCGCCGTTTTTCATTTGGATCTAATTACGCCGCACTGAACAACTTGTGCGGATCAATCACAAACTTCTTCGGCACACCCGCATCGAACTCGCCGTAACCTTCCGGCGCCTGGTCGAGGCTGATGACCTGCACGCCCACCACTTCGGCGATGTTGATGCGGTCCCACATGATCGCCTGCATCAGCTGACGGTTGTACTTCATCACCGGGGTCTGGCCGGTGTGGAAGCTGTGGGATTTGGCCCAGCCGAGGCCGAAACGGATGCTCAGGCTGCCCATTTTCGCGGCAGCGTCCACGGCACCCGGATCCTCGGTCACGTACAGGCCCGGGATACCGATCTTGCCGGCGACGCGCACCACGCCCATCAGCGAGTTGAGCACGGTGGCCGGGGCTTCGGATTTGACGCCGTCGTGACCATGACCACGGGCTTCGAAGCCGACGCAGTCCACTGCGCAATCCACTTCAGGCTCGCCCAGCAGCGCGGCGATCTGTTCGTGCAGCGGGGTGTCTTTCGACAGGTCGACGATTTCGAAACCCTGAGCCTTGGCGTGGGCCAGGCGGATGGTGTTGACGTCGCCGACGATCACCACCGCAGCGCCGAGCAAACGGGCGGAGGCGGCAGCGGCCAGACCGACCGGGCCAGCGCCGGCAATGTAAACGGTGCTGCCCGGACCGACGCCAGCGGTAACGGCGCCGTGGTAACCGGTCGGCAAAATGTCGGAGAGGCAGGTCAGGTCACGGATTTTCTCCATGGCCTTGTCGCGGTCCGGCAGTTTCAGCAGGTTGAAGTCGGCGTACGGCACCAGCACGTATTCGGCCTGGCCGCCGGTCCAGTCGCCCATGTCGACGTAACCGTAGGCACCGCCGGCGCGGGCCGGGTTGACGGTCAGGCAGACGCCGGTGTGTTGCTCCTTGCAGGAACGGCAGCGCCCGCAAGCCACGTTGAACGGAACGGACACCAGATCGCCGATTTTCAGGCTTTCGACGTCGCTTCCCTTCTCGATCACTTCACCGGTGATCTCGTGTCCCAGCACCAGACCGACCTGAGCGGTGGTACGGCCGCGCACCATGTGCTGGTCGGAGCCGCAAATGTTGGTTGAAACCACACGCAGGATGACACCGTGCTCGATCTTCCTGCCGCGCGGATCCTGCATTTTCGGATAGTCGATTTTCTGTACTTCGACCTTGCCAGCGCCGAGATACACCACACCACGATTGCCAGACATGCTTTCACCTCGCTGTTGTTTTTATGGAACCGCGCCGCCCAGGCAGGCAGCGCGTTAAGTGCTCGGGTACAGATGCTGATTCTTGTGTTGCCTGTTATGGCCTCATCGCTGGCAAGCCAGCGATAGCGGCCTAGAGAACGACCGTGCGATTGGCGTTCAAAAAAACCCTTCTTTCAATGTGATACCCAACAGCCCGGGCCAGGGTCAGGCCTTCGATGTCGCGGCCCTTGGCGATAAGGTCTTCGGGGTAATGACTGTGATCCACCGCCTCGACGCCCTGGGCGATGATCGGCCCCTCGTCCAGGTCGTTGTTGATGTAGTGCGCGGTGGCGCCCACCAGTTTCACGCCCTTGTTGTAGGCCTGGTGATACGGCTTGGCGCCCTTGAAGCCCGGCAGCAGCGAGTGGTGAATGTTGATCGCCTTGCCATCGAGCTTGCGGCACAGCTCCGGCGACAGCACCTGCATGTAGCGGGCGAGGATCACCAGTTCAGCGCCGGCCTCTTCGATCACCTGCCACACCTGCCGCTCCTGGGCCGGTTTGTCGTTGGGGTCGAGGGGAAAATGGTAGTAGGGAATCTGGTGCCAGTCGGCCAGCGGCTTGAGGTCCGGGTGATTCGACACCACCGCCGCCACGTCCATCGACAACTGGCCGATGCGCTGGCGGTAGAGCAAATCGTTAAGGCAGTGATCGGCCTTGGAGACCATGATCACCACTTTTGGCCGGTAGTTCGGCGCGGTCAGCTCGAAGATCATGCCGAACGCCTGACCGCGTTCGGCGAGGCCGGCGCGGAAGGATTGCTCGTCAAAACCGTCGGGCTGACGGAACTCCACCCGAATGAAGAAACGGCCCGAGAGCCGGTCATCGAACGAATGGTGCTCGGTCACGTAGCAACCCTGCTCGAACAGAAAACGCGTCACCGCGTCCACGGTGCCGAGAACGCTGGGGCAGTCGGCGGTCAGAATCCATGTATCCGGGGCGCGGCTCATCGTTTTCTCCTGATCAGGCCTGAACGCTGAGGCCGTATTCGGCGGACGCATCCTGCAACCACAACCACCAGTAATCCGAGAAGCTGCGACGGATCAGCAGTTCCCAGGTGTCTTCGGCGGTATGGCGAATCATCAACTGCGACTTGGCGAACACCGTGCCGACAGCCTTGCCGACCGGGAAGTTGTTCGGGTGCACGTCGTAGCTGGTGGATTTCATCAGCACCTGACGCACGTTCGGGCCGCTCAGTTCGAGAATCTGCTGGCCGCCGCTGACATTGACGATTGCGATGTGCAGATCGCCCAGCGCTTCGCGCAGTTTCTGCTCGGCGGCGAACTCTTCACCGCTCGGCACGATCAGCAGCCATTCGTCCGGGCCCATCCATTGCAGGCTGGTTTCGCCTTTGACGATCACGCTCAGGGCGCCCGGCAACTCGATGCCCAGCGCCTTGTGCACGCCGGCAGCGAACGCGGCATCGTGGCCGTCGCCGCGGATGGTCAGATGGCCGAGGAGTTTCTTTTCGCGCACGGTCACACCGGCGGTCTTGCGGCCCTTGCCGACCAGGCTGGCGAGGTCGGCGTGATGCAGCGACGACTCGGCCTTGGCCCCGGTGGTCGGGCGTTGTTGGTAAACGTTGGCTGCGGTCATAAAGCACCTATTCTTTTGTTTGATCGTTCCCACGCTCTGCGTGGGAATGCCGCCATGGACGCTCTGCGTCCGCTCTTGGGACGCGGAGCGTCCCGGGATGCATTCCCACGCAGACGGTTCGACGCCTCGACGTGGGAACGATCAGTGTCAAATGTTCTGGCGATCGCCTTTCGGATCGAAGAACACCGAAGAAACGATTTCCGCCTCGATCACGCTGCCGTCCGCCAGCGGTGCGAACACCCGCTCGCCCATGCGCTTCAGACCGCCCTTCACCACGCCCATGGCAAACGAATAGCCGAGGGAGTTGTGCGCGTAGCTGGAGGTCACGTGGCCGACCATGGTCATCGGGATCGACTGCTTGGTGTTGAACACCAGCTGTGCACCTTCCGGCAGCCAGACGTTCGGATCGATCGGCTTCAGGCCCACCAGCTGCTTACGCTGGTCACGCACGCAGTCTTCACGGTTCATGCCGCGCTGGCCGATCCACGAGAACGGTTTGGTGCGACCGACGCACCAGCCCATGTTCAGGTCGTCCGGGGTCATCGAGCCGTCGGTGTCCTGGCCGACGATGATGAAGCCCTTCTCGGCCCGCAGCACGTGCATGGTTTCGGTGCCGTACGGGGTCAGGTTGTACTGCTTGCCCGCCTCGACGATTTTTTCCAGCACGCCCATCGCGTAATCGGCCTGGACGTTGACTTCGTACGACAGCTCACCGGTGAACGAGATACGGAACACCCGCGCCGGCACACCGCCGACCAGACCTTCCTTCCAGGTCATGAACGGGAACGCTTCGTTGGCCAGGTCGATGTCGGTCACGGCGCTGAGCAGCTTGCGGCTGTTCGGGCCGGACAGGGTCATGGTCGCCCAGTGGTCGGTGACGGAGGTGAAATACACCTTCAGGTCCGGCCATTCGGTCTGGTGGTACAGCTCCAGCCACTGCAGGACGCGAGCCGCGCCGCCGGTGGTGGTGGTCATGACGAAATGGTTGTCGGCCAGACACGCCGTCACCCCGTCGTCGAAGACCATGCCGTCTTCCTTGCACATCAGGCCGTAACGGGCCTTGCCCACGTCGAGCTTGGTCCAGGCGTTGGTGTACACGCGGTTGAGGAACTCGCGGGCGTCCGGGCCCTGGATGTCAATCTTGCCCAGGGTCGAAGCGTCCAGCAGACCGACGCTATCGCGCACAGCCTTGCATTCGCGTTTGACGGCGGCATGCATGTCTTCGCCGTTTTTCGGGAAGTACCAAGGACGCTTCCACTGGCCGACGTCTTCGAACTCGGCGCCGTTTTTCAGGTGCCATTGATGCAGTGCGGTGTAACGCACCGGTTCAAAGATGTGCCCGCAGTGACGACCGGCTACCGCACCAAATGTCACCGGCGTGTAGTTCGGACGGAACATCGTGGTGCCCATCTGCGGGATGGTCACGTTCAGCGAACGGGCGGCAATCGCCAGACCGTTGACGTTGCCGAGCTTGCCCTGATCGGTGCCGAAGCCCAGCGCCGTGTAGCGTTTGACGTGTTCGACCGACTCGAAACCTTCGCGGGTCGCCAGTTCGATGGCGGCGGCGGTCACGTCGTTCTGCAGGTCGACGAATTGCTTCGGTGCCCGCGAAGTGCCCTTCTCGTGCGGCACCTGGAACAGCGCCAGGGTTGGTTCTTCGAGACGGCTCAGGGCTTTCGGCAACACGGCTTCAACGGCCTGGAAACCGGCTTCGGACGCAGCGCGCACGCCGCCTTCAAAACCGTCAGCCAGAGAATCGCCAAGACCGTAGACGCCATTGATGCCACCGACGCACACACGTTTCTGCGGTGCTTCGCCCGGTACGAAACCGAGGATGTCTTCGCGCCAGATCGGCTTGCCGCCGAGGTGCGACGCCAGGTGAACCACCGGGCTGTAACCGCCGGAGCTGGCGATCAGGTCGCAGTCGAGCCATTCGCCCGGGCTGGTGACCTTGTGGCCTTTGACATCGATCGCCGCCACGCGGGCAGCGGTCACGTGCTTGCTGCCACGGGCCTCGATCACGGCGCTGCCGGTGAGGATACGAATGCCTTTGGCGCGCGCTTCTTCGACCAATGCGCCACGCGGATTGCTGCGGGCGTCGGCGATGGCGACCACTTGCAGGCTGGCGTCGAGCCAGTCCAGCGCCACTCGGTAGGCGTGATCGTTGTTGGTCGACAGCACCAGTTTTTTGCCCGGTGCCACGCCATAACGGCGCACGTAAGTCGAGACTGCGCCAGCGAGCATGTTGCCCGGCACGTCGTTGTTGCCGTAGACCAGCGGACGCTCGTGAGCGCCGGTCGCCAGCACCACACGTTTGGCGCGGACGCGGTGGATGCGCTGACGCACCTGGCCGATCGGCGCGCGGTCACCGAGGTGATCGGTGAGGCGTTCATGAATGGTCAGGAAGTTGTGGTCGTGGTAGCCGTTGACCGTGGCGCGCGGCAACAGCAGCACGTCCGGAGTGCTCTTCAATTCAGCGATGACGCCGGCCACCCATTCCATCGCCGGTTTGCCGTCGAGGCTTTCGCGGGAATCGAGCAGGCTGCCGCCGAACTCTTCCTGCTCGTCGGCGATGATCACCCGCGCACCGCTGCGCGCAGCCGCCAGGGCAGCGGCCAGACCGGCCGGGCCGGCGCCGACGATCAGCACGTCGCAGTGCTGGTTCATGTAGTCGTAGGTGTCCGGATCGACTTCGGTCGGCGAACGGCCCAGGCCGGCAGCCTTGCGAATGTACTTCTCGTAAGTCATCCAGAACGATTGCGGGTACATGAAGGTTTTGTAGTAGAAACCCGGCGGCATCAGCTTGCCGCCGACCTTGCCGAGAATCCCCATCATGTCGTTGTTGACGCTCGGCCAGCCGTTGGTGCTGGTGGCGACCAGGCCCTGGTACAACGCCTGTTGCGTGGCGCGCACGTTAGGGATCTGGGTGGCTTCGGTAGCACCGATCTGCAGCACCGCGTTCGGCTCTTCGGCACCGGCGGCGAAGATGCCGCGCGGACGCGAATACTTGAAGCTGCGGCCAATGATGTCGACGCCGTTGGCCAGCAGGGCTGCGGCCAGCGAGTCGCCTTCAAAACCTTTATAGGTCTGGCCGTTGAAGGTGAAGCTCAGCACTTTGTTGCGGTCGATCCGTCCACCGTTGGACAGGCGATTGGTCTGGCTCATACCTTCTCTCCCAGCGCCGTCGTGGCTGTTTTCGCAGCGTCAGCCTTGTCGGTGAATTGCGGCTTGGTGCCGATCTTGTAGGTTTCGAGAATCTCGTAGGTCACGGTGTCGCGGGTGACGTTGAAGTACTGGCGGCAACCGGCGACGTGATCCCACAACTCGTGGTGCAGACCGCGCGGGTTGTCGCGGAAGAACATGTAGTCGCCCCACTCCTCGTCGGTGCAGCTGTTCGGATCCAGCGGACGCGGGATGTGCGCCTGGCCGGATGCATGGAATTCCTCTTCGGAACGCAGTTCGCCGCAGTGAGGACAGAAGATATGCAACATGGGATTTCTCCTGTTAGTGGGCGACAGCCGCAGCGCCGTGTTCGTCGATCAACGCACCGTTGTGGAAACGGTCGATGGAGAAAGGTGCGGCCAGCGGGTGCATTTCACCCTTGGCCAGACTCGCGGCAAACACGTTGCCCGAGCCAGGTGTGGCCTTGAAGCCACCGGTGCCCCAACCGCAGTTGAAGAACATGTTCGGCACCGGGGTTTTCGAAATGATCGGGCAGGCGTCCGGCGTGGTGTCGACGATGCCGCCCCACTGACGGTTCATGCGCACTCGCGACAGCACCGGGAACATCTCGACGATGGCCTGGATGGTGTGCTCGATCACCGGGTACGAACCGCGCTGGCCGTAGCCGTTGTAGCCGTCGATACCAGCGCCGATCACCAGGTCGCCCTTGTCGGACTGGCTGATGTAACCGTGCACGGCGTTGGACATGATCACGCTGTCGATGATCGGCTTGATCGGCTCGGACACCAGCGCCTGCAACGGGTGGGACTCGATCGGCAGACGGAAACCGGCGAGCTTGGCCATGTGCCCGGAGTTACCGGCGGTGACCACGCCGACGCGTTTGGCGCCGATGAAGCCCTTGTTGGTTTCAACACCGATGCACACGCCGTTTTCCTTGCGGAAACCGATCACTTCGGTCTGCTGGATCAGGTCCACGCCGAGGGCGTCGGCGGCACGGGCAAAGCCCCAGGCCACGGCATCGTGACGGGCCACGCCGCCGCGACGCTGAACGGTCGCGCCCATCACCGGGTAGCGGGTATTTTTCGAGCAATCGAGGTACGGGATTTCGTCCGCGACCTGCTTGGCGTTGAGCAGTTCGCCGTCGACGCCGTTGAGGCGGTTGGCGCTGACCCGACGCTCGGAATCACGGATGTCCTGCAGGGTGTGGCACAGGTTGTAGACGCCGCGCTGGGAGAACATCACGTTGTAGTTCAGGTCCTGAGACAGGCCTTCCCACAGTTTCATCGCGTGTTCGTACAGGTGAGCCGACTCGTCCCACAGGTAGTTGGAGCGAACGATGGTGGTGTTGCGCGCGGTGTTACCGCCACCCAACCAGCCCTTCTCGACCACGGCCACGTTGGTGATGCCGTGCTCTTTGGCCAGATAGTAGGCCGTCGCCAGACCGTGCCCGCCGCCGCCGACGATGACCACGTCGTAGACCTTTTTCGGGGTCGGCGTGCGCCACATGCGCTGCCAGTTTTCGTGGTGGCTGAGGGAGTGTTTGAAGAGGCCGAAGCCCGAATAGCGTTGCATAGTCATGTACTCCAGAACGCTCAGCGATAAACCGGGAAGTCAGCACACAGGGCCGAAACCTGCTGGGCGACGTTGGCCTCGACATCGGCATCGCCGAGGTTGTCGAGGATGTCGCAGATCCAGCCGGCCAGCGTCACGCACTGGGTCACCTTGAAGCCGCGAGTGGTCACCGCCGGGGTGCCGATGCGCAGGCCGGAGGTGACGAACGGCGACTGCGGGTCGTTCGGTACGGCGTTCTTGTTGACGGTGATGTGCGCGCGACCGAGGGCGGCGTCGGCGTCTTTACCGGTGAGGCCCTGACGGATCAGGCTGACCAGGAACAGGTGGTTGTCGGTGCCGCCGGACACTACATCGTAGCCACGTTTGATAAATACGCTCGCCATCGCCTGGGCGTTGTCGATCACTTGTTGCTGATAGGCCTTGAAGCCTGGCTCCAGCGCTTCCTTGAAGCACACGGCCTTGCCGGCGATGACGTGCATCAGCGGGCCGCCCTGGGCGCCGGGGAATACTGCGGCGTTGAGCTTCTTCTCGATTTCTTCGTTGGCCTTGGCCAGGATCAGCCCGCCACGCGGACCGCGCAGGGTCTTGTGGGTGGTGGTGGTGACCACGTCGGCATACGGCAGCGGGTTTGGGTACAGACCGGCAGCCACCAGACCGGCAACGTGGGCCATGTCGACGAACAGCAGCGCACCGACCTTGTCGGCGATCTGACGGAAGCGCGGGAAGTCGAGGGTTTTCGAGTAGGCCGAGAAACCGGCGACGATCATTTTCGGTTTGCACTCGACGGCCAGACGCTCGACTTCGTCGTAATCGATCAGGCCTGTCTTGGTGTCGATGCCGTACTGCACGGCGTTGTACAGCTTGCCCGAGGACGAGACCTTGGCGCCGTGGGTCAGGTGACCGCCGTGGGCCAGGCTCATGCCGAGGATGGTGTCGCCCGCTTGCAGCAGGGCCAGGTACACGGCGCTGTTGGCCGAGGAACCGGAGTGCGGCTGGACGTTGGCGTAATCGGCGCCGAACAGTTGCTTGGCGCGTTCGATGGCCAGCGCTTCGACCTTGTCGACGTGCTCGCAACCACCGTAGTAGCGCTTGCCCGGATAGCCTTCGGCGTATTTGTTGGTCAGGCCGCTGCCTTGCGCTTGCATCACGCGTTTGCTGGTGTAGTTCTCCGACGCGATCAGCTCGATGTGATCTTCCTGACGTTGCTCCTCGGCATTCATCGCCGCCAGCAGTGCATCGTCGTAACCCTGGATCTGGTCTTGCTTGCTGAACATCGCGTCTCTCCCAGCGGCATCTGTGCGCCATTCGTCTCGGTAAGGCACGGCGTTCAGCCAATGCCCTTTGATGCGATGGTATGGCCGGCGCAGGGAGGTCAAATGCCTACGGACGCCACGCAAAGGTGCGTTTACGACATGGCAGGGACGACGGACTCAAACAAGCAGCTGGCGCAAGGCCAGAAGAACCACGAAATGCGCGGGATAGAGCGCATACGCCCAGCGCCGCATGGGTGGCGCGTGGAGGCAAGTGGCGTGTCGCAACAGGAACATTCCGAGCAGTGGCGCGATCAGGCAGGTCGCAATCCCGAGGATGGCGACGATGTTGCCGAACTGCGCGGATTCGTAGAGCACCCGCCATTGATTCGCCGCCAGACACAGCAGGCCCGGCAGCAGGCTGAAAAACCAGGGTTTGCGAAACACCAGCAACATCGCCAGCGGCAGCAGGACGCCGAACAGACCGAACATCAGTCGCTCCGGGAACAGCGCGGCCACCAGCAAAGCACTGACGCCCAGCAGTCGCGAAATCAGCGCTCGATCCTGCCAGCCCCGCGCCACCAGCAGGCCCAGCGCCAGCGTCGGCATCACGTTCAACGTGTCGGGCTCTGGAATGTACAAACGGTAGGGAATCTCGCTGAGCAGACTGAACAGCAACAACCAGCCCAGATAACGCCATTCGGTCTTGCGCGCGCCGTCTCGGGCCAGATTCGCCGCCATCGCCAGGCAGAACCACGGGAACGCCAGCCGTCCCGGCACATACAGCCAATCGGCGCTGATCCCGACATATCGCAGGTGATCGACCAGCATGCTCAGCAGCGCCAGCCACTTGAGCAGATCGAGTGCGCCGTCGCGCTGGCTCAGGTGCATAATCGGCTCGCATCCCTGTAATGTTCTGACAGCGACATCCCGTGTGCTCCCCGGATGATCTTCGGTAAAGTGCGCACCATCATTGACCAACGGAGCGCCACAAGCGCACCGACCACGGAAGCCGGCCATGACCGACAAGAGCCAACAATTCGCCAGCGACAACTATTCCGGTATCTGCCCTGAAGCCTGGGCTGCCATGGAACAGGCCAACCACGGCCACCAGCGCGCCTATGGCGACGATGAATGGACAGCCCGCGCCTCGGATGATTTCCGCAAGCTGTTCGAGACCGACTGCGAAGTGTTCTTCGCCTTCAACGGCACCGCCGCCAACTCCCTCGCGCTGTCGTCGCTGTGCCAGAGTTACCACAGCGTGATCTGCTCGGAAACCGCCCACGTCGAAACCGACGAATGCGGCGCACCGGAATTTTTCTCCAACGGTTCGAAACTGCTGATCGCCGGTACTGAAAACGGCAAGATCACCCCGGCCTCGATCCGCGAAGTCGCCCTCAAGCGCCAGGACATCCACTACCCGAAACCGCGCGTCGTGACCCTGACCCAGGCCACCGAAGTCGGCAGCGTCTACACCCCGGAAGAAGTCCGCGCCATCAGCGACACCTGCAAGGAGCTGGGCCTGAACCTGCACATGGACGGCGCGCGTTTCTCCAACGCCTGCGCCTTCCTCGGCTGCTCGCCGGCGGACCTGACCTGGAAGGCCGGCGTCGACGTGCTGTGCTTCGGTGGCACGAAAAACGGCATGGCGGTGGGTGAGGCAATCCTGTTCTTCAACCACAAACTGGCCGAAGACTTCGACTACCGCTGCAAACAGGCCGGGCAACTGGCGTCGAAGATGCGCTTCCTGTCGGCGCCGTGGGTCGGCATCCTGGAAAACGACGCCTGGCTCAAATACGCCCGCCACGCCAACCACTGCGCGCAACTGCTGGCCGAACTGGTCAGCGACATCCCGGGCGTGGAACTGATGTTCCCGGTCCAGGCCAACGGCGTGTTCCTGCAGCTCTCGGAACCGGCGATTGCCGCCCTGACCGCCAGGAACTGGCGCTTCTACACCTTCATCGGCAAGGGCGGCGCCCGCTTCATGTGCTCGTGGGACACCGAAGAAGAACGCGTACGCGAACTGGCGCGCGACATCCGCGAAGTCATGTCGGCCTGTTCTCCTCCTCCTTGATCGTTCCCACGCTCCGCGTGGGAATGCATACCGGAACGCTCCGCGTTCCTGCCCCACCACTGATGTAACGCCAGGCACCGTCATGACGCGGAGCGTCAAAGGCTGCATTCCCACGCAGAGCGTGGGAACGATCAAAAGCTACAGATGACTTTTCCCACCGCCGCTACAGACTTCGCCTCTAGCGCGATCACTCCGACCACCCCACTCTGCTCGTCCCCCCGTCGAGGCGTCGAGCCGTCTGCGTCGGAGTGCATCCGGGGACGCTCCGCGTTCCTCTCAGCAGCACCGCAAGATTCAAGGATGAATCCCATGGGCCGAAGCCGCTACACCATCACCGAACCCGACAAGCCTCACTTCCTGACCTGCACGCTGGTGGAGTGGCTGCCACTGTTCGTCCGCCCTTATCTCGTCGACCACCTGCTCAACTGTTGGCGCTATCAACAACCCCCCCAGCAACTGAAGCTCTACGGCTACGTGATCCTGGAAAACCACCTGCATTTCGTCGCCCAGGCGCCTGACCTGAGCAAATGCCTGAGCCAATTCAAATCCTTCACCGCCCGACAGATCATTGATGACCTGCAAAACAGGGGCGCCGAAAGAGCATTGAAGCGCCTTCGCTTCAGCAAACGGGCACACAAGGAAGATCGGGTGTATCAGATGTGGCAGGAAGGCGCTCACGCAGAGATGGTCTACAGCGAAGAAGTCATGCGTCAGAAACTCGATTACATCCATAACAACCCGGTAAAGCGTGGTTATGTGGAGTTACCGGAACACTGGCGGTATTCAAGCGCCCGAAACTATGCAGGGCTGGATGGGTTGATCGAGGTTCAGCGCTGGTACTGAAGCTCCCGGTATCCCACACGCAGATCGTTCCCACGCTCTGCGTGGGAATGCATACCGGGACGCTCCGCGTTCCTGCCGCACCACCGATGCAACGCCAGGCATCGTCATGACGCGGAGCGTCAAGGGCTGCATTCCCACGCGGAGCGTGGGAACGATCACCACTCAAAGCGACAACTGACTCTCTTACCGCCGCCACAGTCGCCTCCTGACGCTCGGTCACATCGACCTCCTTACCCTTCTCGTTCCCACGCTCCGCGTGGGAACGATCGGCGATCAGGCTCCCTCCCGTTTCAGCTCCATCGTCTACATTGTCTGTCGAGCCATCGCTCACATAACAATAAGCAGGAGCATCCGCATGTCGCTGAAAGACAAAACCCTGTTCATCACTGGCGCCAGCCGTGGCATCGGGCGTGAGATTGCGCTGCGGGCCGCGCGGGACGGGGCCAATATCGTAATCGCGGCCAAGAGCGCCGAGCCGCACGCCAAGTTGCCCGGCACCATCCACAGTGTCGCCGCCGAAGTCGAAGCGGCCGGCGGCAAGGCTTTGGCGCTGCAACTGGATGTGCGTGATGAAGACGCGGTGCGTCAGGCGCTGGCCCAGGCCAATGAACATTTCGGCGGGATCGATGCGCTGGTGAACAACGCCGGGGCGATCAAGTTGACCGGTGTGCAGCACATCGAGCTCAAGCGTTTCGACCTGTTGCACCAGATCAACACTCGCGCGGTTTTGCTGTGCAGCCAGGCGGCCCTGCCCTACCTGAAGAAATCCTCCGGGCACATTCTCAACCTGTCACCGCCGCTGAATCTGGCCAGCAAATGGTTCGCGCAATACAGCCCCTACACCGTGACCAAGTACGGCATGAGCATGCTGACGGTCGGGATGAGCGAGGAATTCGCCAACTACGGGATCAGCGTCAATTCGCTGTGGCCGCAGACCATGATCGCCACGGCGGCCATCGAATTTCAGCTGGGCAATCGCGAGTCGTTCAAGCATGCGCGCACGCCAGCGATCATGGCGGATGCGGCACATGTGATTCTGGACAGCAGCGGACGGCGAATTACCGGACGGTTGTTGATTGATGAGGAGATTTTGCGCGAAAGCGGTGTGACCGAATTCGATCATTACCGTTTTGAGCCGGGGAGTGATGCGAAGTTGATGACGGATTTGTTTGTGGATTGATCAGCAAGTCTGTGAAATCCCCCTCACCCTAGCCCTCTCCCAAAGGGAGAGGGAACCGACCGAGTTGTTTTGGCGAGCTACATCGACCTGCAAGACCTTATCGATTATGGATTCGGCAAAGAAAATTCAGGTCGGCGTATTCCTAGAGCATCCCCCAATCAGCTCCCTCTCCCTCCGGGCGGTCCGACGTTTCGGGAGGGCTGGGGTGAGGGGCTTTTGAAGTACCACTCAATACTCGATCCGAACATCCCCCTTCGGCACACTGCAGCAAGAAAGAATGTACCCCTCCGCCTCGTCGTCCTCGGTGATCCCGCCGTTGTGATCCATCTCCACCTCGCCACCCAGTTTGAGCACCTTGCACGTCCCGCAGATCCCCATGCCGCAGGCTTTCGGGATCATCAGGCCGACCTTCGCAGCCGCCGCATGCACGGTCTCGCCCGGCGCAACGCGGATGCTCTTGTCTGAAGAAGTGAATTCCACCAAGTGCAGATCCGCCGCCGGGACTTCCGGTGCTTCCGCCGCCTGCTCGGCCTGTTCCACCGCGTCGGCACGGGCTTCCGGTGGCGTGGCGCCGAAGGATTCCTCGTGATAGCGCTTCATGTCGTAGCCGGCGTTTTCCAGCAGGCGCTTGACTGCGGTCATGTACGGCGTCGGGCCGCAGCAGAAGACTTCGCGCTCGAGGAAGTCCGGCACCATCAGTTCCAGCATCTTGTGGTTGAGGTAGCCGCGATAGCCGGCCCACGGCTCGCCCAGCCCATGCTTTTCGCAGATCAGGTGCAGGCTGAAGTTGTCGATCCGCGACGCCATGTGTTCCAGCTCGCGGTGGTAAATGATGTCTTTCGGCGAGCGGGCGCTGTGGATAAACGTCATGTCGACGTTGCCGTTGGTGTCGTAGAACCAGCGCGCCATGGACATCACCGGGGTGATGCCGACACCGCCGCTCAGGTACAGCACTTTCGGGCTCGGGAAGTCGATGGCGTTGAACAGCCCGACCGGCCCGTGCACCGCCAGCTCCTGGCCTTCATGCAGCGTGTCGTGCAGCCAGTTGGACACCTTGCCCCCCGGCACCCGCTTGATGGTTACCGAAAAGCTGTACGGCACCGACGGCGAGCTGGAGATGGTGTACGAACGCATGATCGGCTGGCCTTCGATTTCCAGCTCCAGGGTCACGAACTGCCCGGGCTTGAAGAAGAACAGGATCGGTTGGTCGGCCATGAAGCAGAAGGTGCGCACATCCCAGGTTTCCTGGATGACTTTGACGCAACGGACGATGTGTCGGCCATTGGCCCAGGTCTGGGTGGTGACCGGATTCAGGAAGCTGTTCGACATGCTGTTCTCCACGGCCGACTGTCGGCCTTCATGTGGCGATTCTGCGTATAGCGCGAACGCCCCGTTTACCTATCCGCGACATTGACATACTTATCGCGACCAGCCCCCAACCACCGGGGGTTGCGCGTCGGGAACAGATTGCACCATGTCGCCCATGGATAAGGTTCCGGGCAGCGGCGGCCCCACACTCGCCCCAACACAAACAGATTCTTTACACCTTGCGTTGCACCCTTTAGCCGCACACCCGATCAGCCACTTTCGCGGCCACGCAGATGGCCTTGAGGAATTCATCGATGGACACCGCAAAAATCAGCCTGGGCGACCCGCTGGAACCCGCACGCAAGGCCACCGCACAAATGCTCCAGGAACGCGAGCGCACCTATTCGCTGCCGCAACCGTTCTACAGTGACGAGCGCCTGTTCGATATCGACATGCAGGAGATCTTCCAGAAAGAGTGGTTGATCGCCGGCATGACCTGCGAGATCCCGGCCAAGGGCAACTACATCACGCTGCAGATCGGCAAGAACCCGATCATCGTCATTCGCGGTGCCGAAGGCGTGGTGCATGCGTTCCACAACGTCTGCCGCCACCGTGGCTCGCGCCTGTGCACCAGCGACAAGGGCAAGGTCGCCAAACTGGTCTGCCATTACCACCAGTGGACGTATGAGCTGGACGGTCGCCTGCTGTTCGCCGGCACCGAGATGGGCGCCGACTTCGACATGAAGCAGTACGGCCTCAAACCGGTGAACGTGAAGACTGCCGGCGGCTACATCTTCATCAGCCTGGCGGAGAACCCGCCGGCCATCGATGACTTCCTGTCGACGCTGAACCACTACATGGAACCGTACGACATGGAAAACACCAAGGTGGCGGTGCAAACCACCTTGATGGAAAAGGCCAACTGGAAACTGGTGCTGGAAAACAACCGCGAGTGCTACCACTGCAACGGTTCGCACCCGGAACTGTTGAAAACCCTGCTGGAATGGGACGACGTCACCGACCCGCGCGCCGATCAGGCGTTCAAGGACCACGTCGCCGCCTCCGCCGCTGCCTGGGAAGCCGAGAAGATCCCTTACGCCCACGCCAGTTTCGGCCTGCGCAACCGTATCGTGCGCATGCCGCTGCTCAAGGGCACCGTGTCGATGACCATGGACGGCAAACAGGGCTGCGCCAAGCTGATGGGCCGGATCAAGAACCCCGATCTGGGCTCGATGCGCATCCTGCACCTGCCGCACTCGTGGAACCACTGCATGGGCGACCACATCATCGTGTTCACGGTGTGGCCGATCAGCGCTCAGGAAACCATGGTCACCACCAAATGGCTGGTGCACAAGGATGCGGTCGAAGGCGTGGATTACGACGTCGAACGCATGCGCCAGGTGTGGGATGCGACCAACGATCAGGACCGTCGTCTGGCCGAAGAGAACCAGCGCGGGATCAACTCCACCGCGTACCAGCCGGGGCCGTACTCCAAGACCTATGAGTTCGGCGTGGTCAACTTCGTGGACTGGTACAGCGAGCGGATGCTGAGCAACCTCGGCGCCGAGCCTGCGCCGTACCTCAAAGGCGTGCCGGTCCAAGGCTAAAAAGCATCGCTGGCAAGTCGAATCGTGACAGATCGTTCCCACGCTCTGCGTGGGAATGCAGCCCGGGACGCTCTGCGTCCCAAAAGCGGACGCAGAGCGTCCATTGAGGCATTCCCACGCAGAGCGTGGGAACGATCACACAATCACCGCATCATTGCGATGACCACCTCACCGATCCATCCTCCCCGATAAACTCCTCGAAAATCTCCTCCCCCACCAACCTGATCTTCGCGTAGCCGTTCAACACCCGCAGCGGATAGTCCGGATCGTTGGCATCCTGCGTCTCCGAAAACAGCACCCGCGAATGCCCGTTCAGCTCGCTGGTGGTGCCGTAGGGAATCGCGCCATGTCCGGCACAGCGCGCGTGCAGCCCACCCTGCGGCGCATAGACGATGCCATTGTGCAGGTGCCCCCAGTACCAGTAATCAGGCTCACGCCCCAGTGCATCGCACACCGGTTGATACAGCGCGGTCTTGTTGTGCCCGGTGATGTCGAAGCCCTGATGGTGGCTGAGCACCATGAGTTTCTTGCGTTTGGGCAGGCTTTTCATCCACTCGATCTGCGGCTTGTTCAACGTGCCGTCCATGTACAGGTTCATGACATCCGAGGCGTACGCCGTGTCCAGCCCGACAATCAGCCAGTCGTCATTGATCAGCGCAAAGTAGCTGGTGCCCTGCTGCCCCGGAAAACGCGCGGCCAGCTCCTTGAAATAGCCGTGGGCGCCGCTGTACATCTCGTGATTGGAGTTGAGGGTGAACGAACCGTGGGTGCCCATCGGCCAGCCGGCCATGTCGGTGTCTTCCTGGGAGTGGGTGCCGGCGTAATAGACATCCCCCAGGTGAATGGTGAAATCGGCATTGGCCAGTTGCATCTGGTTGGCCACCGACACCGCCGGCGCATGGCTGTTGAACGGCCCGGTGCCCCAGTCGCCGGCAATCGCCAGCGTCACTTCGCGATCCATGGTCACCATTGCCGGATCGGTGCCGAAAGTCGCGTGATGGCGCAGGTTCTCGATCCACTTCAGCAGCGCCTCGCTCCACAGCAGATCCAGCAGCTCCCATTTGCGGCAGCCCAGCAGCGTGCCGTCCTTGAGCACCTTGGTCTGCAGTTGATCGGGCGATTGCGGTAACGGCGTCGCGTTGCCGATACGCAGGATCGACAGGCCGTGGGACAACTCCCACGGCACCGCCGGTTCGTCGTCCGGCAGCTCGCCGTGCTTGAGCACGTATTGCGCCTGATCGTGACCGCGCTGGAGCAATTTGATGATGGCTTGAAACTCCTGCGGCTCCAGCTCGCTGATGAGCTTCATCCAGGCCATTTCGATGCGCGTGAACAACCCGTGCAGGCGCAGCTTGACCTTGTCGTATTCGTGTTTCAGATGACCGACCGCTGACATGGCGTAATCCTCTATCCGTAGGGGTTCACAGGGTTTTCATGAATTCGATCAGCGCACGCTTGTCGGCGTCCGACAGCGTCGTGCCGTATAGGTGACCGCTGTTGTGGTTGCCTTCGAGGCGCGTGTCGTAGGTGAAATCCGCCGAAGCTTTGGCCTGGGCGCCGCTGGTGACGAAGCCGACATTGACCGGGTCGTAGACATCGGAGCCGGTGATGAACACCTGCGGACGTTTTTCCGGCGGTTGCAGCAAATCCCACAGGGTCGGCACCGAGCCGTTGTGCAGATACGGCGCGCGCAGCCAGATGCCGTCGGTGGGCGTGTTGCTGTAGCTCTGGGTCTTGCGGTAGGCGCCGAAATCGAACGGCGGTTTCTTGAAGGTGTGGAACGCCGCCACCAGCCCGGTGGTGAACGAGTTCAGCCGGTGCGGATCGGTGCCGAGCTGGTCGATGTTGGTGGTGACCTGCCCGGTGTCGACGCGACCGAAATCGTGACAACCCGCGCAGTTAGCCTCCCACAGCGGTTTGCCCTGAGCGACCTTCGCCTGATCCAGTGCCCACGGCCACGCTGGCGCCTTGTGCCCGAGCAGCCAGTTGGTCACCCGGTTGAAACTCGGCGGCAGCACCGATTCCGGCGTCGCGCCCACCGCCATCGCAGCGGCGTAGTTGCGCTCGTGGATCTTGTTGTTATTGCCGTCCCAGTGCAGGTACATCGATTCCCGGGGTTTCTGGTTCCACACTTGCGGCAGGTCGACGGTGCCTATGGTCGAGTCATCCGGGAAACCGAACACCACCATTTTCGTCGGGTTGAAGGTGTCGGTTCGCCCCGGTCCCTGTTGCGGGCGCAGCTTCTGCCAGGCGTAGGCCTGCTTCTGTTTGAGCAGCGCGCTCTTGGCCATCGGGATGATCAGGTAGCGGTTGTAGAGTTTCTCGAAAAAGCCGAGCTGGAACTTGCTGTTGATCGCCGCCATCACCGCGTCGGTGGTGAATTTCGGATCGCTGGCGCAATCGTAGGCGAACCACTGGAAGGCTTGCAGTTGCAGGGTGTTGGCCGGTGCGCTCGGCACATTCACCGCGACGTCGCTGGCATTCGCCCGGTAGGAACCGGTGTGGCACAGCGCGCAGTTCGGCTCGACGGTCGGGTAGCCGATCTGCCGCTTGGCCATGCCGATCGGCAGGTCCTTGCCGTTCTCGAACAGGAAACCGAAGACTTCCCAGCCACCGGGTTTCGGCAGCTTTTCCGGGCACATCTGCGGCAGCACCGAGAACAGGTAATACGGGATTCGCGCTTCGATGCCCAAGCCAATCGCGGCGTATTTGTAGTGGTCTTCGTCGGAGGCGTAATCCTGCTCCGGCACCACGCGCAGCATCTGATACCAGGTCTGGTAACCGATGAACGCCAGCAGCGCCACCACGACCAGCGTGCCGACCTTGAACCCGTGGCTCTGCCAGTGCCGCGCCCACGCCGCCCGCCATTCGCGCCAGCCGTCACACAGCAAGGCCAGTGGCCGGTTTTCAGGGGTGGTGCCGAGGTACAGCAGGATGCCCAGGATCAGGAAAAAGCTCAGGTCGCCCATCAGCATCGGCACAAACACCGAGCCCTGGCTGCTGGTGTTGATCAGGTAGATCCAGAACGCCACGGCGATCAGCCGTGTCAGCACGCACAACCAGGAATGCACCACGTAGCGCGGCGCGTTGAAGCCCGAAGGCATGTAGAACACGCTGATGCCGACCAGCAGCATCCCGGCGTTTTCCAGCCACGGGTCGGAGAGTTGCGGCGGCAGGCCGACCACCGATGTCAGCAACCCCGGCGCAAACAGCGCCGGGATCGCGAACACCATGTTCATCGCAATGCCGAGCCAGATGAAGCGTTGAAACCAGCGGATGTAGCTGTCCATATCAGTTCCCCAGATCGTTCCCCCGTCGAAGCGTCGAACCGTCCGCGAGGGAATGCATCTCGTGACGCTCCGCGTCACAAAAGCGGACGCAGAGCGTCCATGGCGGCATTCCCACGCAGAGCGTGGGAACGATCGACGGCTATCCGAGGGCTGTTTTCTCCAGGTGTTCAAGGATGATCGGATACACATCGACCACCGCGTTCTTGCCGAACATGCAATCGATGTGGCCGTAACCCGGCACCACATGCCGGCTGTAGCGTTCCGGCCCATGCTTCTCGCAAACCCGCTGATAGGTCTTGAGCGTGCTTTCCGGCAGATAACACTGGTTGTCGGCGCCGCTGATAAAACAGATCGGCATAGTCAGCCGATCAAAGTGCGGCATGTACACGTCGTGCCCTTTGAAATCCACCAGATGCCCTTTGCGCACGATCAGCGCCAGGTGTTCGAAGGTCTCGATGTTCGACTCGCCGAACAGCTCGTGCAGATTGTCGTGCAGCGTCTCGTTGAGGGTGTCGTGGCGATACAGCGAGGCGTACATGAAGGTGATGCGGTGACACACCGGGTTGGTGCAATAGCCCTGGGCTTCGATCCGCGCGTAGCCGTTGAGCGCCTTGTCGTAGAGCCGGTTGAACCAGTTCTCCTTGCTGTCGGCGTAGGCGGTCATGGATTTGATGCCGATCGCATCGAGCATTCCCGGCAAGTGCAGACCGGCCTTCAACCCCGTTGCCGTTGCGACCACCGTGTCGGCGGCGATCTGCGAGCAGACCACCGAACGCACCCCCTGCAAACCGGCGAGCAGCGACATGAAGAAGGTCGTGGCGCCGTAGCAATGCACCACGCACTGCACGTCCTTGGCCTTGGTTTCCTGCTGGATCTGCGCGATGGCGGCCTTGAAGTCGTATTGGGCGATCTGGTCGCCGTTCCATTCCTTCTTGCTTGCCGGCAGCAGGATGCTCACCCGGAAATCCAGCAGCCACACGTCGTAATCGTGCTTGCAGAGAAACTCCAGCAGGTTGGTCTGGATCGTATCGGTGGAAAAGATGTTCGAGCCCACGCCCAGACCATGCACCAGCATCACCGGGCCTTTGCTGCCGGCCTGATAGCGGGTCAGGCGCAGCTGGACGCCGTCTTCGGTGGAGAAGAAATGCACGGCAGGCGTCGGCGCATCCAGTGGCCGTTTCAGCCGTGGCGGCGCGTCGGGATTGAAGTATTTGTCCCCGGCAAACACCCCGCCATAACTTTCCCAGAGAATCCCGGCGAAGAACTTGCCGAACCGCGCCAGCCCTTCGATGCGCTCACGCTCGTTGCGCGCATTGAGGACTTTCATGGTGGTCATCTGCTTGGCGAAATCGGTCGGTTTGATGTGCATCACTCCGGAGCCGATCACCTCGCCGGTCTTGTCCGGCCCGCGATACAGCGTGACGTAGAGGGTGCTGGTGTCATGCCAGATATTCAGCACGCCGTTGTCTTCCGGCACGGTCTTGAAGGCACTGAAGAAGTAGTCGTGGCCGTCCTCGGCGGTCAGTTTCATGTCGTACTTCATGTGGCGCGTATCGACCTGCTGCTCGAACTGCTCGAACAGGTTGAACACACCGTTGCTGGCGGTCAGCGGTTCCGGCGACAGCGCCGGGGCGATCACCGTGCCGACGATGGTCGCGGCGTGTTCCGGCTCCTTGATCATCCGGTTGAGGTCGTTGGCGGTGATGGTCAGGGTGAAGTCGATCGGCGAGTTGTCCGCCTCGCCGCGTTTGGCGGCCGCCTCATAAACCTTCAGGTCGGTGCTTTGCGCGGCGGTGAAAGCGCGGGAGAAGTAGCCCTTCATGGTTTCGGTGAACTGCACGCCGAGGGTCGGCGGCGCGGTCTGTTTGCGCGGCGCCGACGGCAGCGTGTAGTCGATCGTCCAGCCTCGGTCTGCCGCCAGCAATCCCATGTTGCGCTCGCTCACGGCGGAAATGGTCAGCAGCGGATTGACCGCCAGTGACGTCGGGATCACCGCGCCGTCGGTCACGTACAGGTTGGCGTAGACATCGGTGCCACTGGCGCCGCTGAACACCTGGCCCTTGTGGTTGACCACGCCTTGTGCGGCGTCTTCGCCCATCACGCAACCGCCCAGCGGATGCACCGAGACGATGCTGTGCTTGAGCAGTTTGGTCCAGATCGGATTCTCGACCCAGATCCCGCCCAGGGCCTTGGTGCTCTGGTACAGCCGTTCGTTGCCGATCTTGAAGTTTTCCTGTTCGCCGACACCCGGCCAGTCGATGCGCAGCTGATCCTTGCTGTCGAGGACCATGCGTCCCTGGCCGCTGTCGTGGCTCATGATCAGGTAGGTCTGCATGTTGTGCAGCGCGCCGTGATACGGGCCGCGCAGGAAGCTTTCGGCTTCGCGCTCCTTGTACTTCACCTTGCCGCTGAAGCTGTCGTCGGTGGGCTTGCCGATCATCTCGGCGAACCCGGCCATTGCCGGCACCATCGGCCGGCCGAGCGCGCCGGGGATCGAGCCTTCCTCGATGACCATGCGACTGCTGCGGTCACCCTCGGTGCGCATGTCGATGATCGAGGTGATGCACGGGCCGACCGGTTGCAGTTCCTTGGCCGAATGCGCGCCGAAACCGATGCCGTTGATGGTCTGCTCACAGTTGTGGCCGAAGCCGAGGATGTCGCCGTTGCCGCTCATGTTCTCGCCGAGCTGGCCGGACATCGCCAGGCCTTTGTCCCGCGAACGCAGCAGAATTTCAGTGGAGCCGAGGGTGCCGGCGGACACCACCACGATGTCAGCCTTCACGAACAGCGTCGGCGCGTCGAATTTCTCGCGGCCGCTGTCCAGATACTGGAAGTGCACGATCCAGCCATTGCCGTCGCGCTCCAGATGCCGCACCTGGGCCTGACAGAAAATCTCCGCGCCGTGATTGGTGGCGTCCGGCAGGTAGTTCATCAGCGTGGTGTTCTTGGCCTTGTTGTTACAGCCCGACACGCAGTCGCCACAGTGGTTGCACGGCAGTTGCTCGACGCCGACGTGATTGAGGTTGTTGGGCAGTTTGTCGAAGGTCACGTTGATCGGCGGCTTGTAGAAGTGCGCGCCTTGCTTGAGGAAATCTGCGGATTTTTTGTTGGCATCGAGTTTCGGCAGGTTCGGCGAGGTGCTCGGGTAGGGATTGGGTTTGAGCATCTCCCGGGCCTTTTGGTAACCCAACTGGAGCAAGCCGTCGTGGTCTTCGCGCACCGCCAATGGCCAGCGCGGATCCTGAAACACATCGACAGTCGGCTCCAGGGAAACGTTGGCATTGATCAGCGACGTGCCGCCGAGGCCACAACCGACCACCACGTTCTGCTGCGCGTTGACGTGCAGGTCGAACAACCCGGTGCGCGAGCCGATGTGGCCGTCCGGGTCGTGCACCTGCAATTCTTCGGTCGCGGCGATCATGGTGTTGGGGTATTCGCCGGGCTGGATTTCCCGGCCGCGTTCCAGCAGACAGACCCTTTTACCGGCCCTGGACAGGCGCGACGCGGCAATGCCGCCGCCGTACCCGGAGCCGATGACGATCACGTCGTAGTGTTCCTTGATGTCGCTGATGGGCGTTGCGATCCGTGTCATGAGGTGGTTCCTCTCTCAGGCAGATGGGGCAACTCTGCGGTTGCCTGCAATCAATGGGCGAACGGGCACCTGGCCTCCGGGAAATCCCGACGGCAGTACAGCGGTTTGGGCAGGAATCAGGCGCTACAGACGGGCGTGCTGATTGGCGGCACGACGCAACGTGCGCTTGCGCGGCGAAGGTGCCGGCAGAGCACGGAGCGTGCAGGGATTGGGGGGTAAGCGGTGTGGCTGGGTATCCATCACGCGTTCTCCCTGAACCAGATGTGGATAAGTGACAGCTGTCCTTGTGCCATTGCAGTGAAGACAGGCACCGGATCGAAGTCAAGGCAGGCTCTTAGAACTGTATGAAATCTGATCAATCGCCTTTTGGACTAAGCCCGCCGGGGGTTGCAGGGTTTGGCAAACAAGTTATCCACATAGCCACCCACAGCTAATGGGGACAACTGTGGATGATCTGGAAAAATAGTCGCGGTTTTGTGAAGAAAAACCGTGACTTATCCAGAAGCAGGGTTTCCATTAGCGATTGACTGTTTTTTGATCAAATCGCTACATGTCAAGGATTACGTGGCTTCCAGAGGATGGCGAACACCTTATCCACAGAAGCGCCAACAGAGTTCGGGGGTAACTTGGCGGGTGCTGTGGAAAAGCGCTGGAGGCGTTGATAAATCGGGGTTTGCGTTGGGTTTGCTGGATTAAAAGGGTGGATTGATCGTTTTTTGATCAGGTCGATGTAAGCCACGGTTTATAGGGCTCTTAGCGGATAGCGAACATCTTATCCACAGAAGCGCCAACAGAGATTGGGGGCAAGTCTGGGAGTTGTTCTGGGGAAAAACTCAGAAAAAACCGCGAGTTAGGCTGGTTGTTTTTTGATCTGAGGGCTGGAGGCCTTGGTTTGTATGGGGTTGGGAGAGGGGCGAACATGTTATCCACAGAGTGGTTAACAGGGATTGTGTGTAAATTCTGAGGAGTGGATGGCTTGTGACCGCTGCCCTCACCCCAGCCCTCTCCCGGGGGGAGAGGGAGCCGACCGAGTTGCTCTTCTGAACTACATCGACCTGAAAGATCAATGTGTTCTCAGGCTTGGCCAAACCAAGGTCACCGCTGAAGTCGCAGGTCGATGTAAATAGCCAGCTCAACTCGGTCAGTTCCCTCTCCCTCCGGGAGAGGGCTAGGGTGAGGGGGCTTCTAGCGGACAACACCTTCTTCAATCAGCAACTTCAAAATCGCTTCAGCTCCGGCCTCAGCAGTCACACCCTTGAGCACCTGCCCCCCACCGCCACTGGCCTTGGCCGTCGCCGCCTTCATCCGGTCCGCCCCGCTCTTGGCCTTGATCACCTTCAACCGTTTCGGCCGAGGCTTGGCCGGTTGCAGGGTCGCCACCGCAAGCAATTCGTCGTCCACCACTTCCACATCTTCTGCCTGCAGAACGCCACGCCGCGCCGGGCCGTAAGCACTCTGCCGAGGCTTGGGCGCAGCGTTATCCACAGTCGCCAGAAACGGCAGGCGCACCTTCAACCGGCGCCGCTGCCCACGGGGCAACGCTTGCAGCACCAACGCCGAACCGTCGTTGATCGACTCGACCTGCGCCAGACCCACCACCAGCGGCCAGCCCAGCCCTTCGGCCAGCAGAAACGGCAGCATCCCCGAACCTTCGCCGGTTTCCGCCTGACTGCCGGTCAACACGACCTGGGCACCAGCATCACGCAGATACTCGGTCAATGCCGGCAACGCATCGGCGCCGGCCGGTTGTTCCAGCACATGCATCTGCGCAAGCCCCATGCCCAGATAGGCGCGCAGCGCCGGTTCCGCGATGTCGCCGGCGTGCAGCACTTGCAGGTTGTCCCCCGCCAGTTGCAGGCCGAGTTCCACCGCGCGGGCGTCCTGATCGGCGCGGCGCGGGCGGCCGGAGGTCGGGTGGGCGCCGATTGAAACCAGACTGATGATCTTTGTGCTCATAACCGTTCCTTAAGCCGCATCGCGCTTGGCTTCGTTGCGGTAAGCCTCTACCGCCGCGATCAAGGCCTGAAGAATTTCCGCGCTCTCGCCGATCACCGACAGGTCGGCACGCTTGATCATGTCGCAGCCCGGATCGAGGTTGATCGCCACCACTTTGTCGCAGGCACCGATGCCCTGCAGGTGCTGGATCGCCCCGGAAATCCCCACGGCCACGTAAACCCGCGCGGTGACCCAGGTGCCGGACGCGCCGACCTGGCGGTCACGGGCCATGAAGCCGTCGTCCACCGCCACCCGCGAGGCGCCTTCGGTGGCACCGAGGGCCGCAGCGGTCCTGTGGAAAAGCTCCCAGTCCTTGACCCCGTTGCCGCCGGAGAAGATGAACTCGGCCTCGGCCATCGGAATCGCTGCCGGATCCACCGCCACCGCACCCAGATCCTCAATCCGCGACAAGCTGCGCGCGACGGGTGTGGATAACTCCACCGGCAGCGCTTCATGACGGGTTTCGCTAACCGGTTCGGCACATTCGGCGGACGCCAGAATCAACCGCGCCACCGGGCGGGCCAGATCCTGCAACCCGGCACCGGCGCGGCCGATGCACTCCTGATCCTTGACCTGCCACACCCGTGTCGCCGGGCGTTCACCCAGTGCGGCAGCAAAGCGCCGACCGAGTTCGCCGCCGCCACTGCGGCTGTCCGGCAGCAGCCAGTGACGCGGGTTGAACTGGTTATCCACAGCCCGCAGGCCCTGGATCCGTTGCTCCGGTGCATAACCGCTGAATTCTTCGCCTTCCAGCACCAGCAAGCGATCAACGCCTGCGGTGGCGAAAGCGTTTTCCTTGTGCTCGCCGAACACCACGGCCAGCACGGCGCCGTCGCTGCCGGCCAGTTGATGAGCCAGGCCGAGCAAGTCGCGGTCGTGGCTGCTCAAGCGGCCACCGACCATGTCCGGCACCACGCTGATGTAGAACGCCGGCGCCGGCACCTGATGTAGCGGCAATTGCACTTCGACCGCGGCCGAGCGCTTTACCGCCCCGCCCTGCTGGGCGCCGCTGCGGTCGATGCGCTTGATGCCGTTCGGCCCGATGAAGCCGATGCCGTGCAGGTTCTTGCGGATGATCCCGTTAGGGCCCATCCAGCTGTGTTGCGCCGGTTGCATGGCCGCGTGCAGCGGGTGCAGACGGTTGCGTGCGATCCATTCGGCGCGGGGGTCGCGGCGGATAATGTCGCTCATCAGTGGGCCTCCGCAGGTTCACGTTTGGCCGGGGTGGCAGGCTTGTTCGGCGCGGCGTCTTCGAGCAGCGCGTCGGCCACCAGTTCGGCGATGTCCTTGATCAGCGGACGCGGTTCGACCACGCCTTCGAGCATCGCCGTGCACTGTGGACAACCCACGGCCACCAGTTCGGCACCGGTCTCGCGAATGTCTTCCATGCGCATGTCGGGGATCCGCTGCTTGCCCGGAATGTCAGTGATCGGCGCCCCGCCACCGCCGCCGCAACAGCGCGAACGGAAGCCGGAACGTTGCATTTCCTTGATCTCGATGCCGAGGGCGCGCAGCACTTCGCGCGGCGCCTCGTACTCGCCGTTGTAGCGGCCGAGGTAGCACGGATCGTGATAGGTCACGCTGTTGCCTTTGTGCTGTCCGAGGTTCAGCGCGCCAGCCTGAATGATTTCCGCCAGATAAGTGCTGTGGTGCTGCACGAGGTAGTTGCCATCGAACGCGCCGTACTCATTTTTCAACACGTGGAAGCTGTGCGGATCGCAGGTGACGATGCGGTTGAAACTGTATTTGGCCAAGGTCTGGATATTGCGTTTTGCGAGCAGCTGGAAAGTCGCTTCGTCGCCAAGACGCCGGGCCACGTCGCCGCTGTCGCGTTCTTCCAGCCCCAGTACCGCGAAGTCGACCTTGGCCGCTTTCAGCACTTTGACGAACGCACGCAGAGTGCGCTGGTTGCGCATGTCGAAGGCACCGTCGCCAACCCAGAACAGCACGTCGGTGGACTTCTTCTCGCTGAGCAGGTTGAGGTTCAGGTCGGCCGCCCAGTTCATCCGTCCGCCCGGGGCGAAACCGCCGGGGTTGTCGGTGGCAATCAGGTTTTCCAGGACTTCGGCGCCCTTGTTCGGGGTAGCGCCTTTTTCCAGAGTCAGGTGGCGGCGCATGTCGACGATGGCATCGACGTGCTCGATCATCATCGGGCATTCCTCGACGCAGGCGCGGCAGGTGGTGCACGACCACAGGGTTTCGGCATCGACCAGGCCGTTGACGATCGGTTGATGCGGATTGCCGCCGTGTTCGCCCACCGGTTTGCCGGGATAAGGGCTGCCGGCGAACTTGGCATCGGTGCCGCCGGCGAGGCCGACGACCATGTCCTGAATCAGTTTTTTCGGGTTCAGCGGCTGGCCGGCGGCGAACGCCGGGCACGCCGCTTCGCACTTGCCGCACTGCACGCAGGCGTCGAAACCGAGCAACTGGTTCCAGGTGAAATCCTTGGGTTTTTCCACGCCCAGCGGCGCGGTCGGATCATTCAGGTCCAGCGGTTTCAAACCGGTGGAACGGCCGCCACCAAAACGTTCGGCGCGGCGGTGCCAGGCCAGGTGCAACGCACCGGCGAAGGCGTGTTTCATCGGGCCGCCCCAGGTCATGCCGAAGAACAGCTCCGACACGCCCCACAGCACACCGATCCCGAGAATCGCTGCCAGCACCCAGCCGCCGAAGTTCTCCGGCAGGATCCCGGCCACCGGCAAGGTCACCAGGAAGAACGAGGCCGAGAACGCCAGCAGGCTTTTCGGCAGGCGCATCCACGGGCCTTTCGACAGCCGCGACGGCGGGTTGAGCCGGCGCCGATAAACGAAGATCGCCCCGACGAACATCACCGCCGTCATCAGCAGCAACGCGTAGCCGAGAATGCGGTTATGCAGGCCGAAACCGTGCACCAGAATCGCCAGCACGATCGACGCCACCGCACCGCCCGCCGTGGCGACGTGGGTGTTGGCGATGTATTTGTCCCGCGCCACCACGTGGTGCAGATCGACCATGTAACGCTTGGGCATGGCGAACAGGCCGCCGATCAGATCGACCTTCGAGGCCCGGCCCCGGCGCCACATGGCCACCCGCCGCAACGCCCCCAGCACCGCGAGGGCCAGGGCTGCGAACAACAGGATTGGAAGAAGGGTGTTCAACATCAGAGTCACCTCTGGCGAGGTGCAAGCTACAAGCTACAAGCTGCAAGAAAGAGCAGTGGAAACTGCAGTGCTTTTACTTGCGGCTTGCAGCTTGGGCTCGCAGCTGAGCCGTCAAAAATCCTTACAGAGCCGGAGTGCGTCGTAGATGGCGGCGTGGGTATTACGCTGCGCCACGCAGTCACCGATGCGGAACAACAGATAACCGTCGCCAGTGCTGCTCAACGAAGGTTGCGGCTGGATCGCGAACAGCGCCTCGACGTCGATCTGGCCCTTGTTGCGCGAGCCGTCCTTGAGGGCGTAGTAGATTTCTTCGTCCGGACGCACGCCGTTCTCGACGACCACCTGATCCACCACCCGCTCCTCTTTGGCGCCGGTGTATTCGTTCTCCAGCACCGCGACGAGTTTGTCGCCTTCGCGGTAGACCTTCTCCAGCATCATGTCGCCGGTCATGATCACTTCTTTCGGGTACATGCTGCGGTAGTAGGTCGGGAACGACGTACCGCCGATGGCCACGCCCGGCTTGATGTCGTCGGTGACGATCTCGACCTGGCTGCCCTTGTCGGCGAGGAAGTCGGCCACCGACATCCCGGTGAACTCGCAAATGGTGTCGTAGACCAGCACGTTCTTGCCCGGCGCAACCTTGCCGTCGAGCACGTCCCAGCTGCTGACGACCAGCCCTTCAGCAGCGCCCCAGTGTTCGTTCTGCTCCAGATACGGATGCCCGCCAACGGCCAGCACCACGATGTCCGGACGCAGGTCCATGATGGTGTCGGCGTCCGCCGCAGTGCCCAGACGCAGGTCGACTTTCAGCCGCGCCAGTTCCAGCTGGAACCAGCGGGTGATGCCGGCGATCTGGTCACGCTGCGGCGCTTTCGAGGCGGTAGTGATCTGGCCGCCGATGAATTCTTTCTTCTCGAACAGGGTCACGTCGTGGCCACGTTCGGCCGCCACACGGGCCGCTTCCATCCCCGCCGGGCCGGCACCGACGATCACCACCTTGCGTTTCGGCCCGGTGGATTTCTCGATGATGTGCGGCACGCCCATGTATTCACGGGAGGTCGCGGCGTTCTGGATGCACAGCACGTCCAGACCCTGGTACTGACGGTCGATGCAATAGTTGGCGCCGACGCACTGCTTGATCTGGTCGATCTGACCCATCTTGATCTTGGCGATCAGGTGCGGGTCGGCGATGTGGGCGCGGGTCATGCCGACCATGTCGACGTAACCGCCCTCCAGGATCCGCGTGGCCTGGTTCGGGTCCTTGATGTTCTGCGCGTGCAGCACCGGAACCTTGACCACTTCCTTGATCCCGGCCGCCAGGTGCAGGAACGGCTCCGGCGGATAACTCATGTTCGGAATCACGTTGGCCAGGGTGTTGTGGGTGTCGCAACCCGAGCCGACGACGCCGATGAAATCGAGCATGCCGGTGTCGTCGTAATACTTGGCGATCTGCTTCATGTCTTCGTGGGACAGACCGTCCGGGTGGAACTCGTCACCGCAGATGCGCATGCCGACGCAGAAGTCGTCACCGACCTCGGCACGCACGGCTTTCAGGACTTCCAGACCGAATTTCATCCGGCCTTCGAAAGTGCCGCCCCACTCGTCGGTCCGCTTGTTGACGCGCGGGCTCCAGAACTGGTCGATCATGTGCTGGTGCACGGCTGACAGTTCGACGCCGTCCAGGCCACCGGCCTTGGCGCGGCGCGCGGCTTGCGCGTAGTTGCCGATCACCCGCCAGATTTCTTCCGGCTCAATCGTTTTGCAAGTGGCACGGTGCACCGGTTCACGGATGCCCGACGGCGACATCAGGGTCGGCCAGTGGAAACCGTCCCAACGGGAGCGACGGCCCATGTGGGTAATCTGGATCATGATCTTGGCGCCATGCTTGTGCATGGCGTCGGCGAGATTCTGGAAGTGCGGGATGATCCGGTCGGTGGACAGGTTCACCGAACTCCACCATTGCTGCGGGCTGTCGATCGCCACCACGGACGAACCGCCACAGATCGCCAGGCCGATGCCGCCCTTGGCTTTCTCTTCGTAATACTTGACGTACCGCTCGGTGGTCATGCCGCCGTCGGTCGCGTAGACCTCGGCATGCGCGGTGCTGAGCACGCGGTTGCGGATGGTCAGTTTGCCAATTTGAATTGGCTGAAACATTGCTTCGAAAGCCATGGCGGGTTCCTCGACTTACAACGGCTTGACGGTGAACAGGCCGTCGTCGTGGCCTTCTTCGGAGCCACCGTAAACCTGCTCGGCCACGGTGCGGATCTGGCTGCCGCGAGCGGCGAGGATCTGGTCCATGGCACCGGCAAACCAGCCGGTGAACATGTAGTCGACCTTGCGCCCGACCTTGCCGTAGACGTAGACGAACGCCGAGTGTTCGAGCTTGACGCTGGCGGTGCCTTTGTCGAGGTCGATGTCCTGGATCTTGAACAGGCCCCAGCCGCGCTGCGACAGGCGCTTCATGTAGTGTTCGAACACCGCGACGCCTTCCAGGCCGTGGCACTCGGCTTCTTTTTCACACCAGTGCCAGGCGGATTTGTAGCCGGCCTTGTAGAGGATTTCGGCATAGGCGTCAGCGCCCAGCACTTCCTCGATGCCCATGTGGTTGTTGACGAAGAAATGGCGCGGCACGTACAGCATCGGCAGGGCGTCGGAGGTCCAGACACCGGTCTCGCTGTCGACTTCGATTGGCAATTGCGGGGCGATCTTGGCCATGGAAACTTAACTCCAGAAAAATTTTGGTGTTGCCCCCGGCGCGGACGGCCGGGGGAAAGTATTCGGGAAGCGGCGGCTTATTCGCCCCAGACGTCTTTGAGGACGTTGACCCAGTTTTCGCCCATGATCTTGCGTACCACGCGCTCGGAGTGGCCGCGCTTGAGCAGGGTTTCGGTCAGGTTCGGGAACTCGCCGACGGTGCGGATGCCCAGCGGGTTGATGATCTTGCCGAAGTTGGTCAGACGGCGGGCGTAGCCCTTGTCGTGGGTCAGGTATTCGAAGAAGTCCTGGCCGTGACCCTGGGTGAAGTCGGTGCCAATGCCGATGGCGTCTTCGCCGACCAGGTTCATGGTGTATTCGATGGCTTCGGCGTAGTCGTCGATGGTCGAATCGATACCCTTGGCCAGGAACGGCGCGAACATGGTCACGCCGACGAAACCGCCGTGGTCAGCAATAAACTTGAGCTCTTCATCGGATTTGTTGCGCGGGTGCTCTTTCAGCCCCGACGGCAGGCAGTGGGAATAGCAGACCGGTTTTTTCGATTCGAGGATGACTTCCTCGGAAGTCTTGGAGCCGACGTGGGACAGGTCGCACATGACGCCGACACGGTTCATCTCGGCAACGATTTCGCGACCGAAACCCGACAGACCGCCGTCACGTTCGTAGCAACCGGTGCCCACCAGGTTCTGGGTGTTGTAGCACATCTGCACGATACCGACGCCGAGCTGCTTGAACACCTCGACATAGCCGATCTGGTCTTCGAACGCGTGGGCGTTCTGGAAGCCGAAGAGAATGCCGGTCTTGCCCTGCTCCTTGGCCTTGCGGATGTCGGCGGTGGTGCGGACGGGGATCACCAGGTCGCTGTTTTCGCGAATCAGTTTCTGGCTGGCGGCGATGTTATTGACCGTGGCCTGAAAGCCCTCCCACACCGACACGGTGCAGTTGGCCGCCGTCAGACCGCCCTTGCGCATGTCTTCGAACAGCTCGCGGTTCCATTTGGCAATGATCAGACCGTCGATAACGATGCTGTCGGCGTGTAATTCGGCTGGGCTCATCAGGCGTCCCCTTATTGGCGATTCATGCGCCGAATCGTCTGCCGGCGCTTTGGGGCCAGCATATGCCTCGGTGCGCGACCAGCCGGGTGCAAAAACGACAGGGGAATTGCCGAAAGCGTCAATCCGCGACAAAGGGTCGCCAACCGGTCCGACCGGCCACCTGTTCAAGCCCGCGAGCTTGAGCCAGAATCTGCCGCATCCCGGAAACACCACTGGATTAGAGCGGCGACATCAATGAAATCGATCTTCCTGGCCCTGGCCCTGATTGCGACCGGCGTACACGCCGCCGAAGAGTCCGACAACAACCCGTGCGACGCGGTGGAAAACGACATCCAGACCCTGGAATGCTCGACCTACAGCCGCACCACCGCCGAGGACCTGCTCAAGGACAACTACGCCAGCCTGAACGAGCGCATGCAGACGGCCTACGGCAAGAACCCGGCGCAACTGGCCGACATCACCGCCAAACTCAAAGCCGCCCAGCAACAATGGCTGAAGACCCGCGACGCCGACTGCGCCGTCGAAGCCTTCCCGGCGACGGACGGCAGCAAGGCGTTCAAGATTGCGCAGAATGACTGCGTGGCGCGGATGAGTGACGAGCGGTCGGAGTTTTTGGAGTCGATCGGACAGGAGTGAGGGCTTGAGCTGTAAGCTGCACCTCTTCAGCCAATCAAGGGATTCACATGAACATCTGCGGTATCGAAATCAAAGGCAGTGAAGCGATCATCGCCGTGGCGTCCCTCGACGGTTCGGTGCTGAGCCATGTGGCGCTGAACACCAAGAAAATCGCGCTGGACGATGACGACGAGGCGGCCAACGTCAAACTGTTCGCCGCGCAGGTCGCATCGTTCGTGCGCGAGAACTCCATCGATCGCATCGCGATCAAGAAGCGCAGCAAGAAGGGCGAGTTTGCCGGTGGGCCGACCACGTTCAAGATCGAGGGTGTGTTTCAGTTGCTGGACGGTTGCGAGGTGACGCTGCTGTCGCCGCAGACGATCAATGCCCAGGCCAAGAAGCACAATTTCGAGCTGCCGGGGACGCTGAACAAGTATCAGCATGAAGCCTACAAGGCAGCGTGCTCGGCGTTGGTGAAGAAGTAGCTAGCGCGCTTTACGCGTGCTCAGCCAGTCGCCGAAGGACTTGTCTTCCAGCGCATAGCCACCACGGCTCGACTTCCACACCAGCTCCTTGTCGCGCAGGGCATCGATGCAGGCCTGAATGGTCTGGGTGCCCGGCACCACGTCGCTGCCCAGGTTTTCCAGTGCCTTGCTGACGGCCGTGAGCGTGCTGTCTGTGAACGGCGCGAATGGCTCGTTGTTCTGTGAGCGCTCCACCATCACCTCCAGCACGGCGCGCTGAGGGATGGTCAGAGCGTTCCACGCGCTCTCGAACTCGGTCCATACGCCTGCGCGCAACAATTCGGCACGGCTTTGCAGCAGTTGCCCCAGATTGCTGGCCTCGCCCAGCTCCAGCGCGACTTCGCCGATGATGGTGCGCAACATTTCCGGGCGCCGCCCCACCAATTCAAAGGCGTCGTCGATATCGGCCGCACTGAACTGGTTGGTCTCGGCCAGATGGGCGTTGAGGTGCAAGGTGTACGCCTGGGTGAACTCTTTCCCCAGCAGCGGAAAGGGCGTGATGCTCGAGCCGAAAAACGGTTGGCTCTTGCCCAGTACCAGGTGGGCGAGTTTGTCGCGATTGGAACCGGTGAACACCAGATGCAACCCGCTGCCCTCGCCTTCACGCCCCTGATTGAGCTGATCCCGTGCGGCCTTCAGGGCAAACATTGCGTTAATGCCCGCTGCTGTGGTGAGTGCGTGCTGGGCCTCGTCGATCACCAGCACTACGGTTTTTTCGGCGGCGCTGTGGAGCAGTTCCAGTGCTTGCGTCAGGGTCGCGCCGGCCGGCAGTTGCGGCTTGGTGAAATCCCAGGACAAGGTGCGCAGAAAGCTGAGTTTTTCGATGCCGATATTCTTCGCCAGTTTGCGGATGCCCCTTTCAAAGGGGACCAACGCACCTGCAATGGCACTGGCGATCAAGTCAGCAGGGTCTTTTTCCTTATCGGCCCACAGGTCGACGTAAACCGTCAGCCAGCCTCGGGCCTGGCATTCCGGGATCAGATCCTCGCGCAGAAAGGTACTTTTGCCTGTGCGACGCGGCGCAGCCAGAAAAAGACCGGAGGTGAAATCCTGCAGACCTGCACCCACCAGACCATCGGCAACGCTGCGGGCCAGAGCGGGGCGGCGGAAGACGAAGCCGTTGTTTCGGGACATGGTTTTACACTCAATTATTCAAACGACTGTAATTTATACCTGAAAGTATAATTAACTATAATCGTCCGTCAAACGGCCTCCCGTCGCCGATCCTCTCGCGGACACCGGGCAAACTTCGCCCGGTAGCTGCGGGTGAAATACGACGGGGATTCAAACCCGCAGGCGATGCTGACTTCCAGCACGCTCATGTCGGTCTGGCGCAGCAGCTGTCGGGCCTTTTCCAGTCTTAAGCGCAGATAGAAATTGCTCGGCGTGTCATTCAGATGCAGCCGAAACAAACGCTCCAGTTGCCGCCGCGTCACCTTGATCGATTCCGCCAGTTCCAAAGTGGTCAGCGGCGGTTCGCTGTGCTGCTCCATCTCGCCGATCACATGCACCAGCTTCTTGTTGCTGATGCCATAGCGCGTGGCGACCTCCATGCGCTGGTGGTCCTTGCGCGGACGAATCCGCCCCAATACAAATTGCTCGCTGACCTGGATCGCCAGTTGCGGGCCGTGGGCCTGGGCAATCAGGTCGAGCATCAGGTCGATGGACGCGGTACCGCCGGCAGAAGTGATGCGCCGCCGGTCGATCTCGAACAGTTCCTGGGTGACGCTGAGCTGTGGATAAGATTCCTTGAAGGCGTCGATGGCCTCCCAGTGCAGGGTCAGGCGATGACCATCGAGCAGGCCGGCCTCGGCAAGGACGAAGCTGCCGGTGTCGATGGCGCCGAGGGTCACGCCTTCGTTGTCCAGCCGTCGCAGCCAGTGCTCCAGCGCCGGGGTGGCGAACTTCAGCGGTTCAAAACCGGCGACCACCAGCAGCGTCGCCCCTTTCTTCAGCGGCTCCAGCGCCGCATCGGCGTTGACCGACATCCCGTTGCTCGCCAGCACCGCCCCGCCATCGGCGCTCAAGACGTGCCAGCGATACAGCTCGCCGCGAAAGCGGTTGGCCACCCGCAGCGGTTCGATCGCAGAGATGAAACCGATGGCGGAAAAACCCGGCATCAACAGAAAGTAGAAATCCTGGGACATGGCGCGCACTCGGTCAGCGGGTAGCGTGCAACGTTGATACGCCAGTTGTCGGCGGCATTCAAGAGCACAGGTCGCTGCAGTGCAAGAGCTGGTCGCCGCAGTGCGTTTTTACGGGGGCATTGCTGCGTAATTTGAGCATCACCGGCGCACAGACACCGGAACCCACAATAACGACCTGCCGAGGAACCCGACATGAAACGACTGATCAGCAGCTGTGTTCTCGCACTCAGCGGTACCGCGTTTTTAAGCGCCAGTGTCATGGCGGCCGATTCCGCATCGTGTCAGAACGTGCGCATGGGCGTGGTGAACTGGACCGACGTGATCGCCACCAGTGCCATGGCCCAGGTTCTGCTCGACGGCCTCGGCTACAGCACCAAACAGACCAGCGCCTCCCAGCAGATCGTCTTCGCCGGCATCCGCGACCAGCGTCTGGACCTGTTCCTCGGCTACTGGAACCCGCTGATGACCCAGACCATCACCCCGTTCGTCGAGGCCAACCAGGTCAAGGTGCTTGAAGCGCCAAGCCTCAAAGACGCCCGCGCCACCCTCGCCGTGCCGACCTATCTGGCGGACAAGGGCCTGAAAACCTTCGCCGACATCGCCAAATTCGAGAAGGAGCTGGGCGGCAAGATCTACGGCATCGAGCCAGGCTCGGGCGCCAACACCCAGATCAAGGCAATGATCGCCAAGAACCAGTTTGGCCTCGGCAAGTTCCAGCTCGTGGAATCCAGCGAGGCCGGCATGCTCGCCGCCGTCGATCGCGCCGTGCGCCGCAAGGAGGCCGTAGTGTTCTTCGGTTGGGCACCGCACCCGATGAACGTCAACGTGCAGATGACCTATCTGACCGGCAGCGATGACGCCCTCGGCCCGAACGAAGGCATGGCCACCGTGTGGACCGTCACCGCGCCGAAATACGCCGAACAATGCCCGAACGTCAGCCGCCTGCTGAGCAACCTGACGTTCACCGCCGAAGACGAGAGCCGGATGATGCAGCCGCTGCTCGATCACAAGGACGCTTTCGAATCGGCCAAACAATGGCTCAAGGATCACCCGCAGGACAAACAGCGCTGGCTCGAAGGCGTCACCACTTTCGATGGCAAACCGGCGGCTGAAAACCTCCAGCTCACCAGCAAATAAACCGCAACGAACGAATCACTTCGCAGCCCGCCACGGGCTGCGAACAGACCCATCACGCCTGAAGGAAAACGCACCATGAACCACGACGTCATCATCACCTGCGCACTCACCGGTGCTGGCGACACGACCGCCAAGAGCCCTCACGTGCCGGTCACCCCGAAACAGATCGCCGCAGCCGCTGTAGAAGCGGCCAAGGCCGGCGCCACGGTCGTGCACTGCCACGTCCGTGACCCGCAGACCGGCAAGTTCAGCCGTGACGTGGCGCTGTACCGCGAAGTCATGGAGCGCATCCGCGAAGCCGACGTCGACATCATCGTCAACCTCACCGCCGGCATGGGCGGTGACCTGGAAATCGGCCCCGGCGAGAACCCGATGGAGTTCGGCCCGAACACCGATCTGGTCGGCCCGCTGACCCGTCTGGCCCACGTTGAAGAACTGCTGCCGGAAATCTGCACGCTGGATTGCGGCACCCTGAACTTCGGCGACGGCGACACCATTTACGTCTCCACCCCGGCCCAGCTGCGGGCTGGCGCCAAGCGCATCACCGAGCTGGGTGTGAAGGCGGAGCTGGAGATTTTCGACACCGGTCACCTGTGGTTCGCCAAACAGATGATCAAGGAAGGCCTGCTCGATAACCCGCTGTTCCAGCTGTGCCTGGGCATCCCGTGGGGCGCGCCGGCCGACACCACCACCATGAAAGCCATGGTCGACAACCTGCCCGCCGACGCGGTGTGGGCCGGCTTCGGCATCGGCCGGATGCAGATGCCGATGGCCGCGCAAGCGGTGCTGCTTGGCGGCAACGTGCGGGTCGGCCTGGAAGACAACCTGTGGCTGGACAAAGGCGTGCTGGCGACCAACGGCCAACTGGTCGAACGCGCCACAGAGATCCTCAGCCGCCTCGGCGCCCGCGTGCTGACCCCGGCTGAAGGTCGCAAGAAGATGGGCCTGACCCAGCGCGGCTGAAATCACCCTTTCCCCCGGTGGGCGGGCCATTGACGCCCACCGTTTTTTTGCCTCATTCCAGGAAGTGACCATGAGCTTTATCACCGAAATCAAAACCTTCGCAGCACTGGGCAGCGGCGTCATCGGCAGCGGCTGGGTCGCCCGCGCCCTCGCCCACGGCCTCGACGTGGTGGCCTGGGACCCGGCGCCGGGTGCCGAAGCGGCGCTGCGCAAACGCGTGGCCAACGCCTGGGGCGCGCTGGAGAAAAACGGTCTGGCGCCGGGCGCGTCGCAGGATCGCCTGCGCTTTGTGGCGACCATTGAAGAGTGCGTGCGCGATGCGGATTTCATCCAGGAAAGCGCCCCGGAACGCCTCGAACTGAAACTGGATCTGCACAGCAAAATCAGTGCGGCGGCCAAGCCGAATGCGTTGATCGGTTCCAGCACTTCCGGCCTGTTGCCGAGCGAGTTCTACGAGAGCTCGACCCACCCGGAACGTTGCGTGGTCGGTCACCCGTTCAACCCGGTTTACCTGCTGCCATTGGTGGAAGTGGTCGGCGGCAAGAACACCGCGCCGCAAGCGATTCAAGCGGCGATGAACGTCTACGAATCCCTCGGCATGCGCCCGCTGCATGTGCGCAAGGAAGTGCCGGGCTTCATCGCCGACCGCCTGCTCGAAGCGCTGTGGCGTGAGGCGCTGCACCTGGTCAACGACGGTGTGGCGACCACCGGTGAGATCGACGATGCGATCCGCTTTGGCGCGGGCCTGCGCTGGTCGTTCATGGGTACGTTCTTGACTTACACCCTGGCCGGTGGCGATGCCGGTATGCGCCACTTCATGTCGCAGTTCGGCCCGGCGTTGCAGTTGCCGTGGACGTACCTGCCGGCACCGGAACTGACCGACAAGTTGATCGACGATGTGGTGGACGGCACCAGCGATCAACTGGGCCGGCACAGTATTTCGGCGCTGGAGCGCTATCGTGATGATTGCCTGCTGGCGGTGCTTGAGGCGGTGAAGACCACCAAAGAGAAGCATGGGATGAGTTTCAGCGAGTAACCGATCGCTCCCACGTCGAGGCGTCGAACCGTCTGCGTGGGAATGCAGCCCGGGACGCTCTGCGTCCCAGAAGCGTGACGCAGAGCGTCACAGGAGGCGTTCCCACGCAGAGCGTGGGAACGATCGCATCAGGAGAAAATATGCCCACCCTCACCACCTACCAAACCCGCATCATCCGCGACTGGGTCGACTACAACGGCCACCTGCGCGACGCCTTTTATCTGCTGATTTTCAGCTACGCCACCGACGCCCTGATGGATCGTCTCGGCATGGACAGCAACAACCGCGAAGCCAGCGGCCACTCGCTGTTCACCCTCGAACTGCACCTCAACTACCTGCACGAAGTGAAGCTCGATGCCGAAGTCGAAGTGCGCACGCAGATCATCGGTCACGACCAGAAACGTCTGCACCTCTATCACAGCCTGCATCTGGCCGGCGGTGACAAGGAGCTGGCCGGCAACGAACAGATGCTGCTGCACGTCGACCTGGCCGGGCCGCGTTCCGCGCCGTTTACCCCGGACACCCTGGGCCGTCTGCAAGCCATCGTCGCCGAGCAGGCCGATCTGCCCGCCCCGGCTTACATCGGCCGGGTCATCGCCCTGCCCCCAGCCCGGTAAATCCATCCCTCACAAGGAACCGCCATGCAAACCGCCGTTGCCGTTGCCGATTTCCGTACTTATCCGTTGATCAGCGCGCTGAACGGCGTGCAGAACCTGGCGGATCGCGTCCTGATCGAATGGGCCGACGGGCGTGTCAGCCCGTTCCACCACGTGTGGCTGCGCGACAACTGTCCCTGTCCGCACTGCGTCTACAGCGTCACACGTGAGCAGGTGTTCGAGATCATCGATGCGGCTCCCGACCTGACGCCATGCGCGGTGCACATCGACACCGATGGCTGCCTGCGTATCGACTGGCAGGACGGCCACCTCAGCCGCTTCGATGCCGGCTGGTTGCGCGCCCACGCCTACGATGATGAATCGCGCACCGAACGCCTCGCCTCCAGGCCGAAACCCTTCCTGTGGCGCAGTGATTTGCAGTTGCCGGTGTTCGACTATGCGGCGCTGATGAACGACAACGCCGCACTGCTGCAATGGTTGCTGGCGGTACGCGACATCGGCCTGACCCAGGTGCGCGGCGTACCCACCGAACCCGGTTCGCTGAAGCTGATCGCCCAGCGCATTTCGTTCATCCGCGAGAGCAACTTCGGCGTGCTGTTCAACGTGCAATCCAAGGCCGACGCCGACAGCAACGCCTACACCGCTTTCAACCTGCCATTGCACACCGACCTGCCGACCCGCGAGCTGCAACCGGGCCTGCAATTTCTGCATTGCCTGGTGAACGACGCCGAGGGTGGCGAGAGCATTTTCGTCGACGGTTTTGCGATTGCCGAAGCGTTGCGCCAGGAAGATCCCGCGTCGTTTCAGGCGCTGTGCGAAATCCCGGTGGAGTTTCGCAACAAGGACCGCCACAGCGACTATCGCTGCCTCGCACCGATCATCGCCCTGGATGCGTTGGGCCGGGTCGCGGAAATCCGCATGGCCAACTTTTTGCGCGGGGCGTTCGACACGTCCGTGGAGCAAATGCCCCTGCTGTATCGCGCTTATCGGCGCTTCATCGCCATGACCCGCGAGCCACGCTTTCGGGTGATGCAGCGGCTCAATCCGGGCGAGTTGTGGTGCTTCGACAACCGCCGCACTTTGCACGCGCGCAATGCGTTCGACCCGACCACCGGGGCCCGGCATTTTCAGGGCTGCTACATCGATCGGGATGAATTGCTGTCGCGGATTCTGGTGTTGCAGCGCTAGACCGCGTCAGCCTTATTCGCAGGCAAAAAAAGCCCCGATACAAGCCGTGACAGGATCGGGGCGAGGGTACTGTTGAGGAGCTGCCGTGGCGAGGGTGACCAAACCTTCGTGAAGCGAGCTGAGGCCAGTGTGCCGACTCCCCTTGACGGCGAGTTAGCCGAAAACGACCTGTTCATAGCCGTCGCGGCCACTGCGACAAATCGCCCTTGCCGTGCCTGGGCAGGCCTACCAGAATCGAGCCACGACCTCCGTTGCCGAAGAAGGATTCGCGTCATGATGTATGCCGATTTGATCGATCAGGAAGACCTGTTGGGCCAACTCAAGTCGTTGGGTTTTCAAGTGCCGAGCGGTTCAACTGCCGAGCAGGCCTGTGAGTATGCGGTGCGCGGTCTGGATAACGTTCGCGCCTTTGAACTGCGCAAGATGGTCAAGGACATGTACACCAGCGGCGCCAGCATCCAGCCTGCAGTGCGTCAGGCCATCGACAAACAATTGTTGCCGGCATTGGCGCAATACCAACAAACCCATAGCGCCTGACGTTACTCACCTGATCGTTCCCACGCTCTGCGTGGGAATGCCTCAACGGACGCTCCGCGTTCGGCCTTTTGGGACGCAGAGCGTCCCGGGCTGCGTTCCCACGCAGACGGTTCGACGCCTCGACGTGGGAACGATACTTATCAGAGCCTTACACTGGCGAATGTGGATTCGTTGCGTGCCTGGCTCAGCGCCGACATGGGCCCGGACAGCGGCGACATCACGATGGCCTGCGGCAGCGGCATCATTGCCACCTGCTGGGTGGTGTTGGAGCCGACGCGCTCGTCACGCGGCGGAATGCCGAAGTATTCGCGGTAGCACTTGGAGAAGTGCGGCGTCGACACAAACCCGCAGACCGACGCCACTTCGATGATCGACATCGGCGTCTGCTTGAGCAGTTGCCGCGCACGGATCAGGCGCAGCTTGAGGTAGTAGCGCGACGGCGAGCAGTGCAGGTATTTCTGGAACAGGCGCTCGAGCTGGCGACGGGACACGGCGACGTACACCGCCAGTTCGTCGAGGTCGATCGGCTCTTCCAGGTTGGCTTCCATCAGCGCAACGATTTCCTGCAGTTTCGGCTGGTTGGTGCCGAGCATGTGCTTGAGCGGTACGCGCTGGTGATCCTGCTCGTTGCGGATGCGTTCGTAGACGAACATCTCGGAGATCGCGGCGGACAGTTCACGGCCGTGATCGCGGCTGATCAGGTGCAGCATCATGTCCAGCGGCGCGGTGCCGCCGGAGCTGGTGAAACGGTTACGGTCGAGGGTAAACAGGCGGGTGCTCATCGCAACACGCGGGAAAGCTTCCTGCATCGCCGCCAGACATTCCCAGTGCACGCTGCAATCGAAGCCGTCGAGCAGGCCGGCGCAGGCCAGGGCCCAACTGCCGGTGCACACGGCACCGAGGCGGCGTGACTGCCGCGCCTGGCTTTGCAGCCACGACACGTGTTCACGGGTAACGGTACGTTGAATGCCGATCCCGCCGCACACGATGACGGTGTCGAGGGCCGGGGCTTTGTGCATGGAAGCGTCGGGGGTGATCTGCAGACCGTCACTGGCCCAGACCTGGCCGCCGTCGACGGTGAGGGTGGTCCAGCGATACAGCTCGCGACCGGACAACTGGTTGGCCATGCGCAGCGGTTCGACTGCGGAAGCCAGGGAAATCAGCGTGAAATTGTCCAGCAGCAGAAAGCCGATGGATTGAGGCGCACGGTTCTGGGGTTGAGCCCCGGAGTTGAACGACGTCATCGCGGTATCTCCTCACACAAAGCGGGTGATGGCCTCAGGCGGAGGCTCTTGTTATTGCCATCGTTCTCTTGCGTGAGACGGGCTTTGTTATGACAGAGCAATTGCCATGCCTAAAATTGAATGGCTGTTCAATAACTCCTGAAAACGACGTCGCGACGCGTCTATACAAGCGCTCCAACGAGGGGTAATTCGAAGTGCCATCAGCGGCCGCGAAAGCCCTGCCCCGGAGCGTGTGAGCAAATCGGTAGCACTTGTGGGAACTGGCCTGCGCGCGATTGTCCTACAGTGTCACCGCAGGCACGGGTGACGGACGGTAGCGCCTGCGAATCAGGCGCTGGAGGCAGGAAAGACTCTTATCCGATAGCGACGCGCCAAAAGGTGGCGCGTTTGATATCCGGTGCTCACTTGGTGCGCAGTTTTGACTGGTCCGGCCCCGTCGCTGGCAAGCCAGCGACGGGGCGACCAGGTATCAGCACTCCACCGCGCTGACCGCCAACCCGCCCCGCGAAGTCTCTTTATATTTGTCATGCATGTCGGCGCCGGTATCGCGCATGGTCCGGATCACCCGGTCCAGCGAGATGAAGTGCTGACCGTCCCCACGCAAGGCCATCTGCGCGGCATTGATCGCCTTCACCGCCGCAATCGCATTGCGTTCGATGCACGGCACTTGCACCAGGCCGCCCACCGGATCGCAGGTCAGACCCAGGTTGTGTTCCAGGCCGATTTCCGCCGCGTTGCACAACTGCTCGGGGCTTGCGCCAAGGATTTCAGCCAGTCCTGCCGCCGCCATCGCACAAGCCGAACCGACTTCACCCTGACAGCCGACTTCAGCGCCGGAGATCGAAGCGTTCTTCTTGCACAGAATCCCCACCGCCGCCGCCCCGAGGAAGTAGTCGACCACGTTGGCGTCGGTCACCGCCTCGCTGAATTTCATGAAGTAGTGCAGCACCGCCGGAATGATCCCCGCCGCGCCGTTGGTGGGTGCCGTGACCATGCGCCCGCCGGCGGCGTTTTCCTCGTTCACCGCCAGGGCGAACAGGTTGACCCACTCCATCGCGCTGAGGGTCGAGCCGATCACGTTGGGCTTGTTCAATTCCTGAAGACTGCGGTGCAACTTCGCCGCGCGGCGGCGCACGTTGAGGCCGCCCGGCAGGATGCCTTCGTGCTTGAGGCCCTGCTCGACGCAATCCTGCATCGCCCGCCAGAGCTTCATCAGGCCGGCGCGGATTTCTTCTTCGCTGCGCCAGACCTTCTCGTTGGCCATCATCAATTCGGCCACGCGCAGGTTGTGGGTCTTGCACAGTTCCAGCAGCTCCACCGCGCTGGAAAAGTCGTAAGGCAACTCGGTGCGATCCAGATCCACCACGCCGCTGGAGGCCTGCGCCTCGTCCACCACAAAACCGCCGCCGACCGAATAGTAGGTGTCGCGATGCAGCTCGCCGTGATCGCCTTCGGCAACCAGGGTCATGGCGTTGGGGTGGAACGGCAGGTTCTCGTCGATCAGGCGCATGTCGCGGCCCCATATAAAGGGCACCGACAAACGACCGTCGAGCAACAGCGTATGGGTTTCACGCAGGGCCTGGATCCGCGGGCCGATCTGCGACGGGTCGATCGCGTCCGGCCACTCGCCCATCAGACCCATGATCACCGCGTTGTCGCTGCCGTGACCGACCCCGGTGGCCGACAGCGAACCGAACAGCTGCACCTCGATGCGACGCACCTGCTCCAGCAAATGTTTGTCGCGCAATGACTCGACAAACAGGGCGGCGGCGCGCATGGGCCCGACGGTGTGGGAACTGGAGGGGCCAATGCCGATTTTGAACAGGTCGAAAACGCTGATAGCCATTGCTGCAGAGCTCCTGAAAGTGCCGGTCCGGGGCGTGAAACGCCCGCTGGCGGAGCTGCTACGCTCAAGCTGCGATCCGCCGGAATGCCCGCATCATCAGGCTTTTCCCGGGTCGCTCGGCGTCTGACACCGACGTACTCATGCCCACTAACGCCGTGCCGGTTTCAGCCCGTGTTTTCGCCGTTTTTATGCGGTTCAGATGGCCAGAAAGGGCAGAAAAAAGCTGTAAACGACGTCACTGACACTGGATGCGACCATCCCTGTACTGGATACGACGCACCCTGTAGGCGTCAGATTTTCACTGGTACATGATCGTATCGACTCGATTGCAAGGCGCTGCGGTAGAGCTGTCTCCAGAACGCCATCCAACCGCAACCCATAAGTGCGGTGGTCCAATCGGAACACTGCCAAAAAAAACACCAAGGAGTCCATTCATGAAAGGTTCCCCGTCGTTGTTGTTGGCCGCCATGCTGAGTCTGCCGTTACTGGCTCAAGCCGCAGAACCGGCGCAGTGCAGTACCGTGAACTTCTCCGATGTCGGCTGGACCGACATCACCGCAACCACCGCCACCACCTCCGTCGTGCTTCAGGCCCTCGGCTACAAGACCAAGACCACCATGATTTCCGTACCCGTGACCTACAAGTCGCTGGCCGACGGCAAGAACATGGACGTGTTCCTCGGCAACTGGATGCCGACCATGGAAAACGACATCAAGGCCTACCGCGACGCCGGCACCGTGGAAACCGTGCGCACCAACCTCAAGGGCGCCAAGTACACCCTCGCCGTTCCGCAGGCCTTGTATGACAAGGGCCTGCACGACTTCGCCGACATCGCCAAATTCAAGAAGGAACTCGACGGCAAGATCTACGGGATCGAGCCGGGCAACGACGGCAACCGTCTGATCCAGAGCATGATCGACAAGAACGCCTTCGGCCTGAAAGACGCCGGCTTCAAGGTAGTCGAATCCAGCGAGGCGGGCATGCTGTCGCAGGTCGACCGCGCGCAAAAACGCGACACCGCCGTGGTGTTCCTCGGCTGGGCGCCGCACCCGATGAACAAGCGCTTCAAGATTCAGTACCTGACCGGCGGCGATGAATTCTTCGGCCCGGATTTCGGCGCCGCCACCGTGGCGACCAACACCCGCAAGGGCTACGCCGAGGAATGCAGCAACGTTGGCCAACTGCTGAAAAACCTGGAGTTCACCGTCGACATGGAAAGCGAACTGATGGGCAACATCCTGGACGACAAGATGAAGCCTGACGCGGCCGCCAAGGCCTGGCTGAAAAAGAATCCACAGGTGCTCGATACCTGGCTCGCTGGCGTGACCACCATTGACGGTAAACCAGGCCTGGAGGCCGTGAAAGCCAAACTCGCACAGCCTTGAATTAAAGAGGCATCGCTTATGCCGGGCGGGCTAACCGCCCGGGCTGTTTATTCCTTGCATGCGGACGTTCACTACCATGCTGATTGATCAGAAAATCCCTTTAGGCCAGTACATCGCGGGCTTCGTTGAATGGTTGACGCAACACGGCGCCAACACCTTCGACGCAATCGCCGTGACACTGGAAACGATGATCCACGGCGTGACGTTTGCGCTGACCTGGTTCAACCCGCTGGTGCTGATCGGCCTCATCGCCCTGCTGGCCCACTTCATCCAACGCAAATGGGGCCTGACCGCGTTCGTGGTCGCCTCCTTCCTGCTGATCCTCAACCTGGGGTACTGGCAGGAAACCATGGAAACCCTCGCCCAGGTCATGTTCGCGACCCTGGTCTGCGTGGTCATCGGCGTGCCGCTGGGCATCGTCGCCGCGCACAAACCGATGTTCTACACTTTGATGAGGCCGGTACTCGATCTGATGCAGACCGTACCGACCTTCGTTTACCTCATTCCTACCCTGACCCTCTTCGGGCTGGGTGTGGTGCCGGGCCTGATCTCGACGGTGGTGTTCGCCATCGCCGCGCCGATCCGCCTGACCTACCTGGGCATCCGCGATGTCCCGCAAGAACTGATGGACGCCGGCAAGGCCTTCGGCTGCTCGCGTCGCCAACTGCTTTCAAGGATCGAACTGCCTCACGCCATGCCGAGCATCGCGGCCGGCATCACCCAGTGCATCATGCTGTCGCTGTCGATGGTGGTGATCGCGGCACTGGTGGGGGCCGACGGACTCGGCAAACCGGTGGTCAACGCACTGAACACTGCTGATATCGCCCTCGGCTTCGAAGCGGGCCTGGCGATCGTACTGCTGGCGATCATGCTCGACCGTATCTGCAAACAACCCGACGCCAAAGCAGGGGGTGACGCATGAGCATAATTCGCTTCGATAACGTTGACGTGATCTTCACCAAAGATCCGCGCGAAGCACTGAAACTTCTCGATCAAGGCTTGACCCGCAGTGAAATCCTGAAAAAGACCGGGCAGATCGTTGGCGTTGAAAAGGCCAGCCTGGACATCAACAAAGGCGAGATCTGCGTGCTGATGGGCCTCTCCGGCTCCGGCAAGTCGAGCCTGCTGCGCTGCATCAACGGCCTCAACACCGTGAGCCGCGGCAAGCTGTTCGTCGAACATGAAGGCAAGCAGATCGACATCGCTTCCTGCTCCCCGGCCGAGCTGAAAATGATGCGCACCAAACGCATCGCGATGGTGTTCCAGAAGTTCGCCCTGATGCCCTGGCTGACGGTGCGCGAGAACATCAGTTTCGGTCTGGAAATGCAGGGTCGCCCGGAGAAGGAACGGCGCAAGCTGGTCGATGACAAACTCGAACTGGTGGGCCTGACCCAATGGCGCAACAAGAAGCCCGACGAGCTTTCCGGCGGCATGCAGCAGCGTGTCGGCCTGGCCCGCGCGCTGGCGATGGACGCCGACATTCTGCTGATGGACGAACCGTTCTCGGCCCTCGACCCACTGATCCGTCAGGGCCTGCAGGATGAACTGCTGGAACTGCAACGCAAGCTGAGCAAGACCATCGTGTTCGTGAGCCACGACCTCGACGAGGCGCTGAAACTCGGTAGCCGCATCGCGATCATGAAGGACGGCCGGATCATCCAGTACAGCGTGCCGGAGGAGATCGTGCTCAACCCGGCGGACGATTACGTGCGCACCTTCGTCGCCCACACCAACCCGCTGAACGTGCTGTGCGGTCGCAGCCTGATGCGCACCCTGGACAACTGCAAACGCATCAACGGTTCGGTATGTCTGGATCCGGGCGGCGATTCGTGGCTGGATCTGGCCGAAGGCAACACCATCAAGGGTGCGCGGCAGAACGGTTCGGTGCTGAACCTGCAGAACTGGGCACCAGGGCAAGCCGTGGAAGGCCTGGAGCGCAAACCGACGCTGGTGGACTCGAACATCGGCATGCGCGACGCGTTGCAGATCCGTTACCAGACCGGCAACAAACTGGTGCTGCACGACAACAATCATGTGGTGGGGATTCTCGGCGACAGCGAGCTGTATCACGCGCTGCTCGGGAAGAACCTGGGGTAAAGAGAGCAGACACAAAAACGCCGCGAGAGGATCGCGGCGTGATCGTTCCCACGTCGAGGCGTCGAACCGTCCGCGTGGGAATGCAGCCCGGGACGCTCCGCGTCCCAAATCAAAAGCCGAACGCGGAGCGTCCGTTGAGGCATTCCCACGCAGAGCGTGGGAACGATCAGACACAAAAAAGGGGCTCAACTTGAGCCCCTTTGTATTCCCGCACAACGTGCAGGAAAGATCACTTCACAACTCAGCTATAGACCCGGCCAAGGAGCTGCCGATGGCTTTCAAACTGATCGAGCACATCGCGCGTGATCTGATCCTGTGTGAAGCCCATCAGGTCGTAGTCCTGGCTGCCGTTGTGCAGGTACACCTCGGCGCGGTAGAAACGCTGGCGAGCTTCATCGGACTGGACCGATTCGCTCGGGGTCGCCAGATAGCCGTCCAGGCTCACTTCGTAGACAAAAGGGTTGCCCTCTTCCATCTCGACCCGCACGCCCATGCAGCGCTTGGATTTGCCCAGCAGCGTCTGCACTTCCAGACCCTGTGCACGCATTTGCGCCGCGGCATCTTCCAGCGCCGGGCTGACATGTTTATCCATGAAGCGCTGCACCACCGACTGGCTCGGTTGCAGGTCCAGCTGGGTCAGGCGCTCGCTGAAACCACGACGACCGCGTTCAGCCAGTTGCGCCTGCTCCTGTTCGATCTGCATGTCCTGGCGCATCGCCTTGTGCAGGCCGAACATGAAGCACACCAGCACCACCGAGAACGGCAGACCGGCCAGCACCACCATGGTTTGCATGGCTTCGAAGTTACCGGCGAACAGCAGGCCGATGGTCACCAGCGTGATCACGACCGACCAGAAGATCCGCAACCAGTGCGGGGCGTCTTCGTCGACGTTGCCGCCCTTGCAGGACAGGTTCGCCATCATCACCGCGCCGGAGTCGGCCGGTGTCAGGAACAGCACGAAACCAACGAAGATCGAAACACCGATCACGACTTTCGACGCCGGGTAGTGTTCAAGCAACTGATAGATCGCCATCGACGGCTGTTCCAGTGCCGTCTTGCCGAGTTCCACCGCACCCTGGTTCATCACCAGATCCAGCGCCGAGTTACCGAAGATCGACAGCCACGCCAGGGTGAAACCCAGCGGAATCAGCAGCACGCCAGCCACCAGTTCACGCACGGTACGACCACGGGAAATACGCGCGATGAACATGCCGACGAATGGGGCCCAGGAAATCCACCACGCCCAGTAGAACAGAGTCCACAGGCCCAGCCAGCGGTCGGATTTCTCGCTGTCGCCTTCATAGACGTACAGGTCGAACGTCTTCAGCACCACGCCGTTGAGGTAGTCGCCGATGTTCTGCACGAAGCCGTTGAGCAGGTGCAGGGTCGGGCCGAACAACAGGACGAAAATCAGCAGGCCGCTGAACAGGATGATGTTGAGGTTGGACAGACGACGGATGCCGTTTTCCACGCCGGACACGGCGGCGATGGTGGCCACGGTGCTCATCACGATGATCACGATCAGCAGGTTGGTGTTGCTGTGCTCCATGCCGAACAGGTTTTCCAGGCCCGAGGACACTTGCAGCGAGCCGATCCCCAGGTTGGTCACCAGACCCAGCAGGGTCACGAACATGCCGAAACCGTCCACCGCATGACCGGCGGCGCCTTTGACCCAACGCTCGCCCACCAGCGGGTACAGCGCCGAACGCAGGGCCAGCGGCTGGTTATGACGATAAGCGAAATAAGCCACGGCCAGACCGACCAGTGCGTAGATCGCCCAGCCGTGCAGGCCCCAGTGCAGGAAAGTCAGCTGAACAGCCTGACGTGCCGCCATGTTGGTAGCGGATGCGCCTTCCGGCGGATTGAAGTAGTGATCCAGCGGCTCGGAGGCGCCGAAGTACAGCAGCGAAATACCGATACCCGACGAGAACAGCATCCCCGCCCAGGCGCCGTAGCTGAAATCCGGGGTGTCGTCCTTGCTGCCCAGTTTGAGTTTGCCGTACGAGGAAAACGCCAGGCCCACCACAAACACCAGGTAAGCGGCGATCACCACCATGTAGTACCAGCCGAAGCTGCGGGACAACCAGGCCTGAGCCACTCCCAGCATTCTGCCGGCCTCTTGCGGGGCGATGATCAGAATGGCGGTCAACAACAGAATCAGCGCGGTAGAGGTGTAAAACACCCAACCGTTGACCGTCACCTTCTCGGGCGGGGTCTTTATAAGCGAGGCAGAACTCATGGCACAAATGCTCCAGGCAGTGCGAGAGAAGAACACAAGGCAACACGGAACCCGACCAATCGGTTAGTTGGCAGCCGACCGGCGGGTGATATAAAGACACCCCGAAAAAAGCCCGAACCTGCAGAGATGGCATCGCGAATCGCCGTCGTGGCCGAGGCATGGACGTTCATCCGAAACCTGGCCTTGAGCGTCTTGCCCATTCAACACGTCCGTCGAACGTCGAACCGCGCCTTGCCGCGCGCAGGTTTCGAGCCTTTTCGGATGTCGGTTTTATCGCCACTTACACGTAGGAAAAATCTGTAGGCAGCGACGATTTGTCGCAGATCTTATTCTTTGTTGATTGAACGTTCAATCAAAACAAAATAGACTGGCCCTCAATCCGATAGGCGTCATTCGCCCGTCGGAAGGCCTAAGGAGATGTGCAAGATGCCCAAGGTCGGTATGCAACCCATCCGCCGCCAACAACTGATCGAAGCCACTTTGCAGGCGGTTGATCAGGTCGGAATGGGGGACGCCAGCATTGCGCTGATCGCCCGTTTGGCCGGTGTCTCGAATGGCATCATCAGTCACTATTTTCAGGACAAGAATGGCCTGATCGCCGCCACGATGCGGTATCTGATGAGCGTCCTCAGCGAGAGCGTCACCGCGCGCCGTCAGGCGCTGGCAGACAACAGCCCTCGGGCGCATCTGCAGGTGATCATCGAAGGCAACTTCGACGCCAGCCAGGTCAATGGCCCGGCAATGAAAACCTGGCTGGCCTTCTGGGCCACCAGCATGCACCAGCCGTCTTTGCACAGGTTGCAGCGGATCAACGATCACCGTCTGTATTCCAACCTGTGCTGCGAGTTCCGCCGTGTGTTGCCGCTTGAAGATGCGCGCACCGCCGCCCGTGGACTGGCAGCTCTGATCGACGGCTTGTGGTTGCGCGGCGCGCTGTCGGGAGACGCTTTCGACACTGCGCAGGCGCAACAGATCGCTTACGAATACATGGATTTCCAATTGGCCAAGCAGGTGAGCTAGAGCACAGAAAAAACGCTCGGCCCCTGAACTGTCACCGACCCGCGATGCCACAGCTATATGGCTCACCCGGTGACCAACGCCAACCACTAATGCACTTGCGAGGACACTATGGCCCGTTTCGAACTGCAAAAACTCTACATCGATGGCGCGTACTCCGACGCCGGCAGCGATGCCACCTTCGAAGCCATCAACCCGGCTAACGGTGAAGTCCTCGCACTGGTGCAACGCGCGACCAAGGAAGACGTCGAGCGTGCTGTGGTCAGCGCCGAAAAGGGCCAGAAAATCTGGGCCGCAATGACCGCCATGGAGCGTTCGCGCATCCTGCGTCGCGCCGTCGACATCCTGCGCGAGCGCAACGATGAACTGGCTGCCCTGGAAACCCTGGACACCGGTAAAGCCTTCTCCGAAACCAAGTACGTCGACATCGTCACCGGCGCCGACGTGCTGGAATACTACGCAGGCCTGGTACCGGCCATCGAAGGCGAACAGATCCCGCTGCGTGACACTTCCTTCGTCTACACCCGTCGCGAGCCGCTGGGCGTTGTCGCCGGTATCGGCGCGTGGAACTACCCGATCCAGATCGCCCTGTGGAAATCCGCTCCAGCCCTGGCGGCCGGTAACGCGATGATCTTCAAGCCAAGCGAAGTCACCTCGCTGACCACCCTGAAACTGGCCGAAATCTACACCGAAGCCGGCGTTCCGAATGGCGTGTTCAACGTTCTGACCGGCAGCGGCCGTGAAGTCGGCACCTGGCTGACCGAGCACCCGCGCATCGAGAAGATCTCCTTCACCGGCGGCACCGACACCGGCAAGAAGGTCATGGCCAGCGCTTCGGCTTCGTCGCTCAAGGACGTGACCATGGAACTGGGCGGCAAGTCCCCGCTGATCATCTGCGACGACGCCGACCTGGATCGCGCCGCCGACACCGCCATGATGGCCAACTTCTACAGCTCCGGTCAGGTCTGCACCAACGGCACTCGCGTGTTCGTGCCGAGCCACCTGAAAGCCGCTTTCGAAGCCAAGATCGTCGAGCGTGTTGCGCGCATCCGCGTTGGCAACCCGGGAGACGAAAACACCAACTTCGGCCCGCTGGTCAGCTTCCCGCACATGGAAAGTGTGCTGGGCTACATCGCCAAGGGTAAAGAAGAAGGCGCCCGCGTTCTGTGCGGCGGCGAGCGTCTGACCGACGGCGAATTCGCCAAAGGCGCGTTCGTGGCCCCGACCGTGTTCACCGACTGCACCGACGACATGACCATCGTCCGTGAAGAAATCTTCGGCCCGGTGATGGCGATCCTGAGCTACGAAACCGAAGAAGAAGTGATCCGCCGCGCCAACGACACCGACTTCGGCCTGGCCGCCGGCATCGTCACCCGCGACCTGAACCGCGCCCACCGCGTGATTCATCAACTGGAAGCCGGTATCTGCTGGATCAACGCCTGGGGCGAGTCCGACGCAAAAATGCCGGTTGGCGGTTACAAGCAGTCGGGCGTCGGTCGTGAGAACGGGATCAGCTCTCTCAATAACTTCACGCGCATCAAGTCCGTGCAAGTCGAGCTGGGCGAGTACGTTTCGGTATTTTGATCAGCTGATCCAGCGACAAGCGGCAAGCTTCAAGCTGCAAGTAAAAGCAGCTTGGTTTGCCGCTCTATCTCAGCACCGCTCGCTGCTCTCTTGCAGCTTGAAGCTTGCAGCTTGAAACTCCCGGAGGACCTATGTCCCAAGAATTCGATTACATCATCGTCGGTGCCGGCTCTGCCGGTAACACCCTGGCGACCCGTCTGACTGAAGACGAAGGCGTCACCGTCCTGCTGCTTGAAGCCGGCGGCCCGGACTACCGTCTCGATTTCCGCACGCAGATGCCGGCCGCTCTGGCATTCCCGCTGCAAGGCCGTCGCTACAACTGGGCGTACGAAACCGATCCGGAGCCACACATGGACGGTCGCCGCATGGAATGTGGTCGCGGCAAGGGCCTCGGCGGTTCCTCGCTGATCAACGGCATGTGCTACATCCGTGGCAACGCAATGGACTACGACGGCTGGGCGAAACTGCCAGGCCTGGAAGACTGGTCGTACCTCGATTGCCTGCCGTATTTCCGCAAAGCGGAAACCCGCGACATCGGCCCGAACGACTACCACGGTGGCGACGGCCCGGTCAGCGTGACCACGCCGAAGGCGGGCAACAACCCGCTGTTCCACGCCATGGTCGAAGCTGGCGTACAGGCCGGTTACCCGCGCACCGAAGACCTCAACGGCTACCAGCAGGAAGGCTTCGGCCCGATGGACCGCACCGTGACGCCGAACGGCCGTCGTGCTTCCACCGCCCGTGGTTACCTGGACGTGGCCAAGAAGCGTTCGACCCTGACCATCGTCACTCACGCCCTGACCGACAAGGTTCTGTTCGAAGGCAAGCGTGCCGTTGGCGTGCGTTACCTGGTCGGCGCCGCTGAAGAGCGCGTCGAAGCCCGCGCCCGCAAGGAAGTCATCGTCTGCTCCGGCGCGATCGCCTCGCCGCAACTGCTGCAACGCTCCGGCGTCGGCCCGGCGAAACTGCTGGAAAGCCTCGACATCCCGGTGGTTCACGATCTGCCGGGCGTCGGCGAAAACCTGCAGGATCACCTTGAGCTGTACCTGCAATACGCTTGCACCCAACCGGTCTCGCTGTACCCGTCGCTGCTCTGGTACAACCAGCCGGCCATCGGTGCCGAGTGGCTGTTCAACGGCACCGGCATCGGCGCCAGCAACCAGTTCGAAGCCGGCGGTTTCATCCGCACCCGTCCGGAATTCGAGTGGCCGAACATCCAGTACCACTTCCTGCCGGTCGCGATTAACTACAACGGCAGCAACGGCGTGAAAGAGCACGGCTTCCAGGCGCACATGGGCTCCATGCGTTCGCCGAGCCGCGGTCGCATCCAGGTCAAATCCAAGGATCCGCGCCAGCACCCGAGCATCCTGTTCAACTACATGGCCACCGAGCAGGACTGGCAGGAATTCCGCGACGGCATCCGCCTGACCCGTGAAATCATGCAACAGCCTGCACTGGACGCCTTCCGTGGCCGCGAAATCAGCCCGGGCATCGAAGTGCAAACCGATGAGCAGCTGGACAAGTTCATCCGCGAGCACGCAGAAACCGCGTTCCACCCGTCCTGCTCGTGCAAGATGGGCACCGACGACATGGCCGTAGTGGATGGCGAAGGCCGCGTACATGGCATGCAGGGTCTGCGTGTGGTCGATGCGTCGATCATGCCGATCATCACCACCGGCAACCTGAACGCGCCGACGATCATGATCGCCGAGAAAATCGCCGACAAGATCCGTGGCCGCAAGCCGCTGCCGCGCAGCAACGCACCTTACTACGTCGCTGGCGATGCGCCGGTGAAAGGCAAGCCGATGCGTGATGTGAGTGCTGTTGCTCAGTAAGCCGTAATACCTCTTCGGATCGTTCCCACGTCGAGGCGTCGAACCGTCTGCGTGGGAATGCATCCCGTGACGCTCCGCGTCACACAGCGGACGCAGAGCGTCCATGGCGGCGTTCCCACGCGGAGCATGGGAACGATCTGCTGTTATCAGAGTAAATCCCCCTACACCCCCTCTTCACTTGATCCTACACCCCACGCAGGCCTACTCTAGTCCTCGCCTGATCGCTTCATCCCTCCCCGCCGAATCCGCTTCGCCGCTGCTCCCATGACAAGGAGGTTCCCTGATGTTCGATTTCCACCCCCAGCTCAAGCAGCGCTTCGCTGCCTTGCGCACGGGCGCCGAGTTTTTTTCCTTGCGGTATGTGCGCGAGTCCGGCCAGTACCTGTCGGTGCGCAAGAACGTCGCCGAACCGCCGAGCCTGAGCCGCGACGAAGGCGCGATGCTCACCGTTCGCATCAACGGCGTCGAAGCCTACGCCGCGACCAATGACCTGTCGCAACAAGGCCTGCAAGCCGCCCTCGAGCGCGCCGAACAGCAGGCCCGGCGGATCAAACCGCACGCCCTGCTCGACCTGAGCCAGCAGCCGGTTTCCAGCGACCGCGCCGATTACTTTTCACCCAATCTGGAGCAACCCTTCCCGTCCCTGAGCGAATGCTTCGAGCTGCTCGGCGCGGAATCCGCCTCTGTGCCCAAGGATGAGCGCCTGGTGAATTGGGAAGTGAGCATCGGCATCACCCACGTCGAACAGATCTACCTGAGCAGCGCCGGCGCCGAATTGCGCCAGGCCCAACGCTTCGTCTACCCGAGCCTGGACGTCACCGCCTACGACGGCAACGACAGCCAGACCCGTAGCCTCGGCCGCGAGAACTTCGGCCAGCAGGGCGGCGCCGACGTAATCAACCGTTGCGGCCTGATCGGTGCCGGCCCGCAAGTCGCCGATCAGGCGCTGCAATTGCTGCTCGCGCCGAACACCCCGCAAGGCCCGCGCGACCTGCTGCTGATGCCCGACCAGATGATGCTGCAGATCCACGAATCCATCGGCCACCCGCTGGAGCTCGACCGGATTCTCGGCGACGAGCGCAATTACGCCGGCACCAGTTTCGTCAAAGCCGCGGATTTCGGCAGCCTGCAATACGGCTCGAAACTGCTCAACGTGACGTTCGATCCGGGCATTCCCGAAGAACTGGCGAGTTACGGTCACGATGACGACGGCTCCAAGGCCAGCAAACAATTCCTGATTCGCGAAGGCCTGCTGGTCCGTCCGTTGGGCGGTGCCTTGTCGCAATTTCGCGCAGGTCTGGACGGCGTTGCCAACAGCCGCGCCTGCAGCTGGAACCGACCGCCGATCGACCGCATGGCCAACCTCAACATCGAGCCGGGCGACCAGCCGCTGGAGCAACTGATTGGCGGTATCGAAAACGGCATTCTGATGAGCACCAACCGCTCATGGTCGATCGACGATGCACGCAACAAATTCCAGTTCGGCTGCGAATGGGGCCAGTTGATTGAAAACGGCGAACTCAAGGGCGTGGTGAAAAACCCGAACTACCGGGGCATTTCCGCGCACTTCTGGAAGAGTCTGCGCGCCGTCGGCAACGCCACCACCACCCAGGTGCTGGGCACGCCGAACTGCGGCAAGGGCGAACCGAACCAGGTGATCCGCGTCGGCCACGCTTCACCGGCCTGCGTGTTCAGCAATGTTGATGTGTTTGGGGGAGACGCCTGATGAGTATTTCCAAGAGCCAGTCCGAGGCGTTCAAGCTGCTGGTCAACTGGCTGCGCGATGCCGTGCGCGAGCCGGAACAGTTCACCCTGAGTTACGACGCCGAATCGTCGGCCTTCGTCCGTTTCAACCACGCCAAGGTGCGTCAGGCCGGGCAGGTGCAGCAAGCCGGTATCGGTCTGAAACTGATCGACGATGGTCGCCATGCGGACCTGCACATCACCTTGTCCGGTGAGCAGGCCACCGACCTGCAACGCCTCGCCGAAGGCTTGCAGCAACTGCGCAAAACCCTGCCGCTGCTGCCGCAGGATCCGTACCTGTTGCTCAACCACAACGGCTGGCAAAGCAAGAATGTGCAGGAGCATCCGCTGCCGGACACCGAGCAGGTTGTCGCTGAAATCGCCCAGGCGGCCGAAGGACTGGATCTGGTCGGTTTCTACGCTGCCGGCCCGATCAGCCGTGGTTTTGCCAGTTCTTCCGGTGCGTTCGGCTGGCATCAGGCCAACAGCTTCAACTTCGACTTCAGCCTGTTCCACGAGAACGGCGAAGCGGTGAAGGCCAGCTACGCCGGGCATGACTGGAACAGCGAAGACTTCGCCAAACGCATCCAGCAGGCCCGCGAACAACTCGAGTTTCTCGGTCGACCGCTGCGCACCTTGCCGCCCGGCCAATACCGCGCCTATCTGGCGCCCGCAGCCCTGGAAGAAATCATGGGCATGCTGTGCTGGGGCGGTTTCTCGGCGCAGTCGATTGCCAGCAAAAGCAGCCCGCTGCAGAAGCTGTATGCCGGCGATCAGGCGTTCAGTCCGCTGGTGTCCCTCGACGAGAAAGTCAGCGACTCGCTGAGCCCGGCATTCTCCGGCGAAGGTTACCCGCGCAGCGATCTGCGGTTGATCATCGAAGGCAAAGCGGGTGATCAGTTGGTGGGTTCGCGCAGTGCCGCCGAGTACGGTCTGACGGCCAACGGTGCCGGCGGTGGCGAATCGCCGAGCGCGCTGAACATGGGCGCCGGTGATCTGCCGCAGGCCGAGATCCTCAAGCAGTTGGGCACCGGGTTGTACATCAGCAATCTGTGGTACCTGAACTTCTCCGATCAACCGGCGGCGCGCCTGACCGGCATGACCCGGTTTGCCACGTTCTGGGTCGAGAATGGCGAGATTCAGGCGCCGGTCAGCACCATGCGCTTCGACGACAGCGCCTACAGCCTGCTGGGTTCGCAGCTGGAAGCGTTGACTGCCGAGCGTGAGTTGCTGCTGTCGGCGAGCACCTATAGCCAGCGCAATACCTCGTCGGCGTTGTTGCCGGGGGCGCTGGTGAGCCGATTGACCTTGACCCTGTAAATCCCGGACCTGATCGTTCCCACGCTCTGCGTGGGAATGCATCCCGTGACGCTCCGCGTCACTTTACAGCGGACGCACAGCGTCCATGGCGGCATTCCCACGCGGACGGTTCGACGTGGGAACGATCATCCAACAACCCACAAGAGGTTCCATGCCCAACCGCCCGCCTCTCGACGCCATCACCGCCCGCTGGTTGCCATGGGTCGTCGCCATCGCTTTCTTCATGCAGTCCCTCGACGGGACCATCCTCAACACCGCCCTGCCGGCCATGGCCCGGGACCTGGCCGAAGACCCGCTGCGCATGCAGGGCGTGATCATCGCCTACATGCTCACCGTGGCCTTGCTGATCCCGGCGTCGGGCTGGATCGCCGACCGCTTCGGCACCAAGAAAATCTTCTTCGGCGCGATCCTGCTGTTCAGCCTGGGCTCGCTGCTCTGCGCCTTGTCGAGCAGCCTGAGCATGCTGATCGGCGCGCGCGTGATCCAGGGCCTCGGCGGTGCCCTGATGCTGCCGGTCGGACGTTTGGTGGTGCTGCGCGCCTATCCGCGCTCGGAACTGGTGCGGATCATGGGCTTCATCACCATTCCCGGCCTGCTCGGCCCGCTGATCGGCCCGACCATGGGCGGCTGGATGGTGGAATACCTGACGTGGCACTGGATCTTCCTGATCAACCTGCCGGTCGGCGTCATCGGTTGCTATGCGGTGTGGAAGTTCATCCCCGACCTGCGCGGTACCGAGCGCACGCGTTTCGATAGCCTGGGGTTCCTGCTGTTCGGCGCGGCGATGGTACTGATCACCATCGCCATGGAAGGCCTCGGCGAACTGCACCTGCCGCACCTACGGGTGATGCTGTTGCTGTTCGGCGGCATGGCGTGTCTGGCAGCGTACTGGTTGCGCGCCGGGCACATTGAAAACCCGCTGTTCGCGCCGTCGCTGTTCAAGACCCGCACCTTCGCGGTCGGCATCCTCGGCAACCTGTTCGCCCGCCTGGGCAGCGGCGCCCTGCCGTTTCTGGTGCCGTTGCTGCTGCAAGTGGCGCTGGGTTATTCGCCGTCCCAGGCCGGGATGAGCATGCTGCCGCTGGCGGCGGCCGCGATGGTCGCCAAATGGGGCGCGCGGCCGCTGATCGAGCGTCTGGGCTATCGCATCGTGCTGACCGGCAACACCCTGTTTCTGGGGATCATGCTGGCGAGCATGGGTCTGGTCAGCGAGCAGACGCCGTACTGGCTGCTGCTGTGCCTGCTGGCGGTTCTCGGGGCGATCAACTCGCTGCAATTCACCGCGATGAACACCGTGACCCTGATCGACCTCGACGACGCCAGCGCCAGCAGCGGCAACAGCCTGCTGTCGGTGGTGGCGCAGTTGTCGCTGAGCCTTGGCGTGGCGTGTGCCGGTGCGCTGCTCGGCGGCTTTACGGCGGAGATCGGCAACGATGGCGTCGAGACCGTGTTGGGCGCTTTCCAGCTCACGTTCGTGACCGTCGGGATCATGGCGATGCTGGCGGCGACGATTTTCTCGCAGCTCTCGAAAGAGGACGGACGGCGCGCCAAGCGCCGGGAGGAACACATCGAGCATTGACCGGGGTCTGCGTGGCGAGGGGACCGGCCCTCGTCACAGGCTTTGCGTTCGTCCAGAACTTTCGAGGAAAGTGGCCAGAGGCTGCTACACTGCGCGACATTTTGTTTTGCAGGCCAGTCCCGTGACCACCATCGCCACCGCTTTTAATACTTTGCCGCTGTCCGCCGCCATGCTGGCTAACCTCGACTCCCTCGGTTATGCCCAGATGACGCCGATCCAGGCGCAGAGCTTGCCGGTGATCCTCAAGGGGATGGACCTGATCGCCCAGGCCAAGACCGGCAGCGGCAAGACCGCCGCGTTCGGTATCGGCCTGCTGAACCCGATCAATCCGCGCTACTTCGGTTGCCAGGCACTGGTGATTTGCCCGACCCGCGAGCTGGCCGACCAGGTCGCCAAGGAAATCCGTCGTCTGGCCCGCGCCGAAGACAACATCAAGGTCCTGACCCTGTGCGGCGGCGTATCCTTCGGCCCGCAGATCGGCTCGCTGGAGCACGGCGCGCACATCATCGTCGGTACGCCGGGCCGCATCCAGCAGCACCTGCGCAAGGGTTCGCTGGTCCTCGACGGCCTCAACACGCTGATCCTCGACGAAGCCGACCGCATGCTCGACATGGGTTTCTACGACGCCATCGAAGACATCATCGAGCAGACCCCGGCCCGCCGTCAGACCCTGCTGTTCTCGGCCACCTACCCGGTGGGCATCAAGCAGCTGGCGTCGAAGTTCATGCGCGATCCGCAAACGGTGAAAGCCGAGGCGTTCCACGACGACACCCAGATCGAACAGCGCTTCTACGAAATTTCCCCGGAAGAGCGCATGAGCGCGGTGACCAAGGTTTTGCACCACTTCCGGCCGGCCTCCACTGTGGCGTTCTGCTTCACCAAACAGCAGGTGCAGGAAACCGTCGATCACCTGACCTCCAAAGGCATTTCCGCCGTCGGCCTGCACGGCGACCTGGAGCAGCGTGACCGCGATCAGGTTTTGGCGATGTTCGCCAACCGCAGCACTTCGGTATTGGTTGCCACCGACGTTGCGGCCCGTGGTCTGGACATCGATGCCCTGGACATGGTGATCAACGTCGAACTGGCCCGCGACTCGGAAATTCACATTCACCGCGTCGGCCGTACCGGTCGTGCCGGCGAGAAAGGCATCGCGGTCAGCCTGGTGGCGCCGTCCGAAGCCCACCGCGCGCAAGCCATCGAACAACTGCAGAAAACCCCGCTGAACTGGGATCAGGTGGATAACCTCAAGTCCCAGGGCGGTGCCCCGCTGCAACCGCCGATGAGCACGCTGTGCATCGCTGGCGGCCGGAAAGACAAGGTACGTCCGGGCGACATTCTGGGCGCACTGACCGGTGAGGCCGGGATTCCGGGCGCCCAGGTCGGTAAGATCGCGATCTTCGACTTCCAGTCCTATGTGGCTGTTGAACGCACCGTGGTCATGCAAGCGCTGCAGCGCTTGAACAACGGCAAGATCAAGGGCCGTTCGCTGCGCGTTCGCGTCCTCTGACCTGATCGTTCCCACGCTCTGCGTGGGAATGCATCCTGTGACGCTCCGCGTCACGATTCAAAAGCGGACGCAGAGCGTCCATGGCGGCATTCCCACGCAGAGCGTGGGAACGATCTACGTGATCATTGTGTGAGGACACCGTTTTGCGCTCTACCGAAGTCGTGATCATTGGCGCTGGCGCCGCAGGGTTGATGTGTGCACTGACCGCCGCCGGGCGCGGGCGTCAGGTGCTGCTGCTCGACCACGCGAACAAGGCCGGCAAGAAAATCCTGATGTCCGGCGGTGGGCGCTGCAACTTCACCAACATGTACACCGAACCGAGCAATTTTCTCTCGCAGAATGCGCACTTCTGCAAATCCGCGCTGGCCCGCTACACCCAGTGGGATTTCATCGGCATGGTTGCCAAACACGGCGTGCCGTATCACGAGAAGAAACTCGGCCAACTGTTCTGCGATAACAAATCCAGCGACATCCTCGGCATGCTGCTGGACGAGTGCGATCAGGTCGGCGTCAACCTGCACCTCGACACCTCGATCCAGACCATCGAGAAAGTCGAGGGCGGTTACCTGCTCGACACCACCCTCGGCCAGATCCAGTGCCAGTCGCTGGTGATCGCCACCGGCGGGCTGTCGATCCCGACGCTGGGCGCGACCGGTTTCGGTTATCAGGTCGCCAAACAGTTCGGCCATGAACTGCTGCCGACCCGCGCCGGTCTGGTGCCGTTCACCATCACCGATCAGCTCAAGGACTTGTGCACCGAACTGTCCGGCACCTCGGTGGATTGTCTGGTCAGCTGCAACGACCAGAGTTTTCGCGAGAACATCCTGTTCACTCACCGCGGCCTCAGTGGCCCGGCGATTCTGCAGATTTCCTCGTTCTGGGAGCCGGGCGACACGGTCGAAATCAACCTGCTGCCCGATCATGACGCCGCGAACTGGCTGCAACAGCAAACCGCCGAGCGTCCGAACAGCGAGCTGAAAACCCTGCTCGGTGAAATCTTCACCAAGAAGATGGCCAACCTGCTGGCGGACAACTGGTTTGTCTCCAAACCGATGAAGCAGTACACCCACGCCGAACTGGCGGACATCGCCGAGAAGCTCGGCAGCTGGAAAGTCGTCCCGGCCGGCACCGAGGGCTATCGCACCGCCGAAGTGACGCTGGGTGGCGTCGACACCCGCGAAGTTTCGTCCAAGACCATGGAATCGCTGAAAAGCCCGGGCCTCTACTTCGTAGGCGAAGTGCTGGATGTCACCGGACATCTGGGCGGATTCAACTTCCAGTGGGCGTGGGCATCGGGTTACGCGGCGGCGCAATACGTCTGATTCGAAGGCCGTGCGGAACACTTTTTGCTGTCAGATGTGATCGGCGCCATTGCGTCGGCGTCATTACTGGCTCAATTTAGCGGCATCGCCTCGGAAGGCCTTCGCACTTCATGTCCTCGACCTCGTTTCGTCAGTCTTTGCGGCGCCTGTGGGCGCTGGATAAATTCAGCTACAGCGTGCGGGTATTTATCGCCCTGACCGGCAGCATGGCGCTGTGCTGGTATCAGGATGAAATGGGGCTGCTGATCCCGCTGTTCCTCGGGATCATCGCCAGCGCCCTGGCCGAGACCGACGACAGTTGGCAGGGCCGCCTCAACGCACTGGCGGTGACGCTGGTGTGTTTCAGCGTTGCGGCACTGTCCGTGGAATTGCTGTTCCCCTACCCCATCGTGTTCGTCATCGCTTTGGCACTGGCCAGTTTCGGCCTGACCATGCTCGGTGCGCTCGGCGAGCGTTATGGCGCAATTGCTTCGGCGACGTTGATTCTTTCCGTCTACACCATGATTGGCGTGGATCAGCGCGGCGGCGCGGTCACGGATTTCTGGCATGAGCCGATGCTGCTGGTGGCCGGTGCTGCGTGGTACGGCCTGCTGTCGGTGTTGTGGCAGGCGATGTTTTCCAATCAGCCGGTGCAGCAGAGTCTGGCGCGGCTATTCCGCGAACTCGGCTATTACCTGAAGCTGAAATCCTCGCTGTTCGAGCCGATCCGTCAGATGGACGTCGAAGCACGGCGACTGGAGCTGGCCCAGCAGAATGGCCGGGTCGTCGCAGCCCTGAACAGCGCCAAGGAAATCATCCTGCACCGGGTCGGCAACGGTCGTCCGGGCTCGAAAGTCAGCCGTTACCTGAAGCTGTACTTCCTGGCGCAGGACATTCACGAACGCGCCAGCTCTTCGCACTATCCCTATAACGCCCTGGCCGATGCGTTCTTCCACAGCGATGTCTTGTTCCGCTGCCAGCGCCTGCTGCGCCAGCAAGGCAAGGCCTGCCGGGCGCTGGCCGAGTCGATCCAGATGCGCCAACCGTTCATCTACGACGCGAGTTTCGCCGAAGCTCTGAGCGACCTGCACGCTTCCCTCGAACACCTGCGCATTCAGAGCAACCCGGCCTGGCGTGGCCTGCTCCGCTCACTGCGGGCACTGGCGGCCAACCTCGGCACCCTCGACCGTTTGCTCAGCGATGCCAGCAACCCCGATGCCCTGGCCGATGCCACCGACAGCAGCCTGCTCGACCGCTCGCCGCGCAACTTCAAGGACGTGTGGATTCGTCTGCGCACGCAGCTGACGCCGACCTCGCTGCTGTTCCGCCACGCCCTGCGTTTGCCGCTGGCGTTGAGCATCGGCTACGGCATGGTGCACCTGATACACCCGTCGCAAGGCTACTGGATCATCCTCACCACGCTGTTCGTCTGCCAACCGAACTACGGCGCCACCCGGCGCAAACTCGGCCAGCGGATTTTCGGCACGGCGATCGGCCTGACGATTGCCTGGGCGCTGTTCGATCTGTTCCCAAGCCCGCTGGTGCAGTCGTGCTTCGCCATCGCCGCCGGCGTGGTGTTCTTTACCAACCGCACCACCCGCTACACCGTGGCGACCGCCGCGATCACGATCATGGTGCTGTTCTGCTTCAACCAGGTCGGCGACGGTTACGGGCTGTTTGTGCCAAGGCTGTTCGATACCTTGCTCGGCAGCCTGATTGCGGGGCTTGCGGTATTCCTGTTCCTGCCGGACTGGCAAGGTCGGCGCCTGAACAAAGTGCTGGCCAACACCCTCACCTGCAACAGCATCTACCTGCGCCAGATCATGCAGCAATACGCCGCCGGCAAGAGCGACGACCTCGCCTATCGCCTGGCCCGGCGCAACGCGCACAACGCCGACGCCGCACTATCAACAACGCTGGCGAACATGCTGATGGAGCCGGGGCATTTCCGGAAGGAAGCCGACGTCGGCTTCCGCTTCCTGGTGCTGTCGCACACCTTGCTCAGCTATCTGTCAGGCCTCGGCGCGCACCGTGAAACTCAGTTGCCGGCCGAGGTGCGCGAACATTTGATCGACGGCGCCGGGGTGAGTCTGGCGGCGAGCATCGATGAGATCGCCCAGGGTCTGGCGAGCAAACAGCCGATTGCCATTCAAAGCGATGAGGAAGAAGCGCTGGCCAACGAGCTTGAGCAGATGCCGGACGAAATCGACGAAGGCCAGCGGCTGGTGCAGACGCAACTGGCGTTGATCTGCCGCCAGCTCGGCCCGTTGCGCACGCTGGCGGCGCACCTGATCAAGGACACAGCCGAAGATTGAGCCGCCTCACATGCCGTGCTGCCTGAGCAACTTGTCATAGCTGCCATCGGCCTTCATCGACGCAATCGCCTTGTCGAACCCGGCCACGATCTGTTCGTGCTGCGGGTTCTTCAGGCTGACCAGAATATGCAGGCTGTTCTCGCTCAGCGGCTTGGGCAGAAACTCCACCGCGTTGCGCACTTTCGGTGACTCCCGGGCCAGGTAATAGCGGGCCACGTATTCGTCTTCCAGGGTCAGCTTGACCCGGTCCGCCGCGAGCATGCGCACGGCCATGGCGAAGTTATGCACAGGGACTTTCTGCAACGCGGTGTCGGCATCGAACGGCGCCGAATAGGCGTAGCCGCGCACTACCGCAACCGGATAGGTGTGCAGTTCCTGCAGGTTGTTGTATTCGATGGGCGCGTCTTTGCGCTTGAGGAAGCGCACGCGATTGAGCAGGTACTCGGCGGAAAACTGCCCGATCTTCGTGCGCTCGTCGTTGTACCAGGCGTTGACCAGCACGTCGTAACGACCTTCGCCAACACCCAGCAACGCCCGCGCCCACGGCACCTGCTCATAACCGCTGGCATAACCGGCACGGGCCAGGGCCGTGCTGACGATGTCGGTCGCCAGCCCACCGTTGACCAGCGTGTCATCGGTAAAGGGCGGCCAGACGTCGAACACCAGACGCAATTTCTCCGCTGCCGCGCTTTGACCCAGCAACAGCAATCCGATCAAAGCAAAGGCTCGATGCAATCGCGGCATGCTTGAAAATCCTTAGCGGGCGGGCCGCCCGGCGTGTTTTCAGTCAAAACCCCAAGGCCCCTTACCGGCGAATCCCAGGCCCTAACCTTAGCTCATTGAAGCCATCGCACAGCGCTTCCCAGCAGATTACACAAAGTACGGCGAGCCGCGATATTGGAATGATGGCATTTTGGCCTTTGTCACAGATTTCTCAGCCATAAAGACATATTTCGGCGGGGCGCTTAGTATCGGGCGACGTTGTTCAAGGAATCGGAAGATGACAATCGAGTGGGTCTGCAAACATCACAGCGATCTGGGACTGGAGCAGCTGTACGCCATTTTGAAATTGCGCTCGGAAGTGTTCGTAGTCGAACAGCGCTGCGCGTACCTGGATCCGGACGGTCAGGATCTGGACGGTGACACCTGCCATTTGATGGGCTGGGACGGTGATCAGCTGGTGGCGTACCTGCGCCTGCTGGACCCGGAATCCCAGGGTGGCGACGTGGTGATCGGCCGCGTGCTGACCGCGCCGGCCGGGCGTGGCAAGGGGCTGGGGCATGAAATGATGGAACAGGCGCTGAAACAGGCGCAGAAGCGTTGGCCTGAAGTGCCGATCTATCTGTCGGCCCAGGCGCATTTGCAGGGGTATTACGGGCGGTATGGGTTTGTGGTGGCGGGTGAGGAATATCTTGAGGATGACATTCCGCACATAGGAATGCGTCGGTCTTGAGATTTCCCCTTCGCGGGCTTGCCCGCGAAGGGACTGCTGAAGTCAGGGATACTCGAGAACAGCCTTGATCTGCCGCAAATTCCGCTCGATCCACCCCCGATCGATCGCCCCCCACTCCCGAATCCGATAGCGCCCCGCATGATTGCGCGCGCCCTCTTCCTGTTCGAACTCGCAGACAATATCCAGATCCGCCAGCGCCGCAATGGTGTCCTGCGCCGTGCGCCGGGGCATGCCGGTGACCTCGGTCAACGCCGGCACGCTGCTGGCCAGGCCGCTGTCGATCAGGTACGCCACGTACAAGCGCCGGTAGAAACTGCTCTTGGTCTTGCTCACGTCCATGCATGCGCTCCGTTGTTTGATGTCTTATTGCATGTCCCGCCAGGTCAGATACACCCGCAGGTCGAACTCGACCTGGTGGTAACCCGGCAGCATGTGCTCACATAACTTATAGAACGCCTTGTTGTGATCCGACTCCTTGAAGTGCGCCAGCTCGTGCACGACGATCATCTTCAAAAACTCCGGCGCGGCGTCCTTGAACAGCGAGGCGATGCGGATCTCTTTCTTGGCCTTGAGCTTGCCGCCCTGCACCCGCGAGACCGTGGTGTGCAGGCCGAGGGCGCGATGGGTCAGGTCGAGGCGGTTGTCGAACAGCACCTTGTCAATGGCCGGGGCGTTGCGCAGGTATTCCTGCTTCAGGTCCAGCGCGTAGCCGTACAACGCCTTGTCGCTCTGCACATCGTGGCGGCCCGGATAGCGTTGGCTCAGGTAATCACCGAGGCGGTTGTCGGCGATCAATTGGCGCACCTGATCCTGCAGATTCGCGGGATAGGCCTGGAGGTATTTCAACGCAGTCATGGGGCGGCACGGGTCATGAAAAGGCCGCCAGTGTAGCGAATTCAACCGGCCAACGCGCTCCAGTCGAACGGCTCGGTAAAGCGTGCGGTGTCCTCGGCGACCAACGGCCGCGCCACCAGAAAGCCTTGCACGTACTGACAACCATGGGCTTGCAGCCACTGGTATTGCTCGACGGTTTCCACGCCTTCGGCAATCACCAGCAAGCCGTATTCCTTGCACAGGTCGATGACCGTGCGCACCAGCGAAGCGTCGCGGGACGAGTCCGGCAATCGGGCGATCAGGTGGCGATCGAGCTTGAGAGTGTCCAGTTCCAGATCGCGCAGATGCGCCAGCGAGCAGGCTCCGGAACCGAAATCATCCAGCGCCACCCGCACCCCGAGATTGCGCAGCAGCTTCAGCTGCTTGCGGGTCTCGTCCGGGTTGATCGTCAGCGCCTCTTCGGTGACTTCCACTTCCATCTGGTGCGGCTGCAAACCATGGCGCTCCAGCACCTGGCGCAATTCGGTCACCAGATTCGGCAGGCCGAACTGAGTGTTGCTCAGGCTCACGCCGATCACCAGATCCTTGGAGAACTCGGCCTCCCACGCCTTACGCTGCCCGGCGCTGCGATGATAGATCCAGCTGCCGAGGCGGCTGATCAGCGTCGCCTCCTCCAGCAACGGCAGGAACAGCCCCGGCGGCACGTCGCCGACACTCGGGTGCTGCCAGCGCAGCAACGCCTCGAAACCACGAACGCGACCATCGCCAATGGCCACCTGCGGCTGATACACCAGATTGAAATCGCGGTTCTCGATGGCATTACGCACGCTTTCTTCCAGCATCAGCCGCGACCGCGCGCGGCCGTTCATTTCATGATCGTAGAAACGATATTGCTGACGCCCGGCACGCTTGGCCTCGTACATGGCAATGTCCGAGGCGCGCAGCAAACCGTCGAGGTTGTTGCCGCAGTCGGGGTAGGTGGCAATACCGATACTGGCGCCGAGGGCAATATCGAGGCCTTCGATCTGCTGACAGATCGACACCCGCTCTATGAGTTTTTCAGCAATCTTCGCCGCTTGCTCGGGGAATTCCAGATCCAGCAGCGCGGTGAATTCATCGCCGCCCATCCGCGCCAGAATATCGAACGGCCGCAGGCAGGCTTTCAGTTGTTCCGAGACCCAGCGCAACACCCGGTCCCCGGCATCATGGCCGAGGGAATCGTTGACCCTTTTGAAGCCGTCGAGATCGAGGTACATCAGCACCCAACTGCTGTCCGTGCGCTCGCCGCGCAGCAGCAGGTTTTCAACGGTCTGGTAAAAACCCCGACGATTGAGCAGCCCGGTCAGCGGGTCGGTGACCGCCTGAAATTCCAGCTGTTGATGCAGATGACGCACCACCGACATGTCCAGCACCGTCACCACCATCGCATGCTGTTCGCTCGGCAGCGGCGCGCAGGACAAGGCCACCGGCACTTGCTGCCCCGGTGCGGTACGCAGCGACGCGTCGTGTAGGCGCAACGTCTCGCCACGTTTGTAACCGGCGTAAAACTCGGAATCGGCCCACAGCGGAATATGCGGTTTCTGCAGGTAATCGAGAAACTCCTGCCCTTCCAGCTCCTTCACCGGGGCATTGAGCAGCCGGGAAATCGCCGGGTTGGCGAAGCGGATCAAACCATCCTCGCCCAACACCAGAATGCCTTCGGCGGCGTTATCCAGCACCGAGGCATTGAAGGCCCGCGCCGATTCCAGATCCTGACTCAAGCGCTGCAAGGCCCGGCGATTGCGCTGGTGTTCCAGCAGCGCCTGGACTTTCGGCTTGAGAATCTGCGGATCGAAGGGTTTGAACAGGTAATCCACCGCACCGCTGGCGTAACCCTTGATCACGGCGTCCTGGGATTGTTCGTTGGCGGTAAGGAAAATGATCGGGGTCAGGCGCGTGCGCTGACTGCCGCGCATCAGCCGCGCAACTTCGAAACCGTCCATGCCCGGCATCTGCACATCCAGCAGCACCAGGTCGATGTCGTGTTTGAGCAACAGGTTCAGGGCTTCGTAACCGGAAGCGGCGGTCAATACCTGCCAGTCCTGGCGCTGCAGCAACGCGCGCATGCTGATCAGGTTTTCAGGGTAATCATCGACGATCAAAAGGACTGAGCTGCCTTCACCTGGCTGGGGTTGCGCGCATTCCATGCTGCTTCTCTTGTCGGGACAACTCGTGTCGGGGCATTTCGGGTCAGTGTTCCGGGCGGCTTCTCGTGAAAACCGTACAGTCACCGAGTCTTCACTCTAGTCCGGGATCTGTAAAAGCAATAGCTGTCATCCAGCCATCATTTAAACAAACCAGCAGGCAGCCGACTAACGGTCACCGCTGAAGCCCCCGAAAACCGGGAAAGGTGGCATTTCGACAGGATGTTGACGCCAATCATCCGCCAGACGGCCGTTAACAAAAAATCCCTCTACGCTTATAAAGGCCGCCCCCAAAAGGCGCGGGCTAGAGCTTCTGGCACGCGCGTGCAAGAGAAATAGAGTGGAAGAACCGACATGATCGACCTCGCAACCTGGAACCTCAGCGTTCCCGTTGGCAGCCCGCCCTACACCGTCGAAACCTCCAAACTGGTGAACGGCTTCAAGGATCAGTACTTCCATTCCGACACCGGCACCCTGTTCTTCTGGTCCCCGGTGACCGGTTCGAAAACCGAAAACGCCATTTATCCCCGCACCGAACTGCGTGAGACCTACAGCAACGGAACATTGCGCAACTGGTATTACCCCGACGCCGACAACCTGCTGCGCGCGACCCTTTCGGTCAACAAGGTGCCCAGCTCGGGCAAGATCGTCATCGGCCAGATCCACGCCTATGAAAGCCAGAAGCCGATGCTCAAGCTTGAATACCAATACAAAGAAAAAACCGAGACCGGCAACCTGGTGATCAAACTGCGCACCCATCCGGATCAGGACGAAAGCCGCGTCATCACCCTCGCCACCGGGATCAAACTCAATCGCGAGTTCAACTACCTCATTCACCTGAGCCCCGGCGGCGCGCTGGGCGTGAGTGCGGCCGGGTATCAGTGGGATTCGCAGATCAGCGCGACGTGGCGCAACAAACCGCTGTATTTCAAGGCGGGTGTGTATGTGCAGGACAACACCGGGTACACCAGCGAGGGTGGGCAGGTGACGTTCAGCAAGCTGGATATTGATCACGATAAATAGTAGCCACGCGACCGTTTAAGGCTTCTGTTTAAAGACGGTTCGCGTTACTTCCTGAAGCCTACAACGGCTTGCGTCGCTGCCTACCGGTACGCCAGAATCCGCCGGCTTGTGCGCCTGGAGGGCCATCGGTAACTTGATTCCGGTCACTGATTCGCAGTGATCGGGTTTAGTAGCCCGAGGGTTCGCGAGGCGTATTTGCACTCCAGAAAGTGAGATATCTCAATATCTGCGCTTGATGGTAGCTGTACGCAGGGCGCTTTCGGGCGCGCCGGTTCGCGTCTCCCCGGTCTACTAACCTGCGTTCAGCTGCCACCCCATCGTTTAGTAGCGATCCGGTGTCGGCTCCATTTCCCGGAGACGAAACATGATTCAATCGACACCTCATCCGCCGGTCACAGACCCGGCCTCCCCCTACGATCCCCTCGACCCCACCAAACTCAACGAAGCCGCCGAACGCGCCCTCGACCACTACCTCTGCCCCGGCGCCCGCATCATGACCACGGTCAACGAACCCGACCGCATGTACTTCGCCAATCCCGCCTACAACACGGAATCCCTGCTGGCCAACGCCAGCGAAACCCTCGGCTCCGCCAGCGAAATGCTCAACAACTTCGCCGCGACTCTCCCTCCCACCGACCGCAAAACCGCGATAGGCATTGCGCAGTTGGTAATGCTTGGAGAACTGGCGGTGAATCAGGCGCTGGATCACGTCGAACCGGCATAACCTGCACACCGCTGAAACCAAAAAACCCGCCCTTTCACTGAGTCTGACGGGGTGGGTTTGCTGTGAACCGGATCAAATCGCCTGGAGTCCGGCGTACACCCTTCTTCACGTAATCAAATACGAGCGAAGAAAACTGAGAGCCACCACTCGACTGGGAGTAGCGGGCACTTGAGGGGCCGGAGAGGGTGGAGTCGGCACACCCGGAGGAGTCGCACCAGAGTGAACAACTTCAACATCGTAGATGCCGGGCGTAATACCCATGGCAGGCCAGCGACTTGTATTGATCTCGTTCTGGATAAATACCCCCTGCTGCCTTCTAAGAGCCAAAAAAATCCGATAGTCATCGAGATGAATTTTCAATACCGACGTTGGAAAAAGGCTTTGGTCAACCAGAAGGATCTCCAGCTCGTCGCCTACTCTGGTAGCGCCTGGTAACGCGTAATGCAAAGCCGCGAACACTGTTCCCGGCACTTGTACCAGCAACGGCGCAACGCTTCTCATCTGCAAAGATGGATAAGGATTAGGATCGGAAGCTATTTGCAGTGTAGTCGCGCTCAATCCAATCAGATTTCCCGGAACCGCTACAACAGGGGTAACGTTCATAGTCAACCTACTTGATCAAAGATGCCGACGGATGATTAAAACCAAGCTCATGCACTCACAACATAACAAGCACTTGAGCTCAAAGAACCTGTAAAAACTACCAGTTTCTAATTCAATTCAGCCATAAGAACTATCCCAGCTATAGCCCTGCAGCATTTCAACTACTCACCACACCACCTGAGCAAAAAGGGAGCAAAAAAACAAAAGTTGACGGATTCATTTACCGCAGAGATCAAAAAAACGAAGAGATCATCTTTCCCCTGAAACAAATGGATTTCCCCTGAAACAAATGGATTTTCAGCTTCAAACAACGACAATCGCTATTTATTCCATCGCCAAATGGTATAAAAAACTGTCAACTTTGACAGTTCCCATCACGCTTGAAAATCCACAACAATCACCCTCGCAGTGACATCAAACCTATGAAAACCAGCCACACCCATACAAGCAACAGAACAAATGCAAACCTTTTCAGCACAAAACCCATAAAAGGAATTATCAAATGCACTTCCCTGACACTCAGTTTGATCAATATGATGATCTGACAATCCTCGATGACGAAAATAATTACTACGAGGGCAACTTCCTCAGTTTTGATCCAGAGGCGGACGCACTGATTCTTGACAGAAGTGGTGTGCCTGAAGTGATCGAGAGGAAAAAAATTTTACGTATGTACGGAGGCCGCGAACGATCCATCTGGTTTCGGGATCCCCAAAATACCTGGGAGGCTTGCAGCACAATTGAGACAACCGATACTTCGAATTTTAAGCTTGGAGAGTTGCTGACCTTTATGGACTCGAACAATCAACCGGTTATAGCGAAAATCTCAAAAATTGATTCAATATTAATGACAGCTGACATCCTCGGTGCATTCCAAAACGTTGATATTTTCGGGCCGCTGGACATGATGTCAGATAGATTCATTTTGAGAACGAACGTCTCGACTTCAGCTGACGCAAAAAGAGTCACATTCAACATTGGTACTGCCAGAGGTGGCGCGGCAGGTGGAGTCTATTCGGCTATTCACACGCACATGCAGAATAATCCCGGATGGAGCTTAAACAACAGGAATTAAACCAATGGGTCGAGCTTTTAATTCGTCCAACCACCGAATAAAACCCGACCCTATTCCCCTTAACCAATAATTTACAAGTCCCTGACATTGTAAGTCGATCAAATATACCGTGACACACCGCCCGGTGCCGTATTCATTGATTGAAATCAGGGACTCGTATTAAACAAGGGATGATCTTCAGCGTTCCCTGCGCGCAACAGGAGTTAAATCATGAGCACGTTAACAATGCTAACTGCGCCATTACCACTTCCAACTTCAGGCATTACAGCTTCCTCCATCAAGGCCTCGCCTTCAACGAGCGCCAGCGTAGCCCCAGCACCGTTGATACAGTGGAACAACTCAAAAACAAACACAGCCTTGGCAGGCATACTGGTGCATTTAACCCCAAACACTCGGCCTGATGACAAAATCGAGCTTCTCATCAATTCGATCAATCCAAATGGCCCTTCGACTACCGTGCACACCGAAATTTTAACCCTCCAAAGGCTCAACTCTTTACTGGGCAGCAAACTCAGCCGCATTGGTGTAGAGAAAAATTTGACGCTTCAAAACGGTGACTATGCACTTCGTTATTTACAATTCAACGCAAGCGGAGTTCTCGTCTCAGCATCACTTTCTGCAAGATTCAGACTCTCCTGAAGAACCTGAAAAAAAGCGGGTGGATTTATGTGGCGCAACAAGCCGCTGTACTTCAAGGCCGGCGTGTATGTGCAGGGCAACACCGGGTACACCAGCGAGGGTGGGCAGGTGACGTTCAGCAAGCTGGATATCGATCACGATAAGTAGCCGCGATGCGCTCGTTTAAGGCTGCTGTTTAAAGGCAGTGCGCGTAACGTCCCGAAGCCTACAACGGCTTGCGTCGCTGCCTACTGGTACGCCAGAATCCGCCGGCTTGTGCGCCTGGAGGGCCATCGGTAACTTGATTCGGGTCACTGATTCGCAGTGATCGGGTTTAGTAGCCCGTGGTTTCAAGCTTTGAAAAAATTGGGACAGATTTATTTATCTGCTGATCGATTAAATAAATCTGCCCCCGCTTTACTTTAGTTTTAACTCAGCCGACAGGTATCAAATACGGGTCGTACCGATTGGCTTTCGTTTCATTCCTGAGCCGACGGAGTCATTCAACGCCACTACCCGCCCCGCATCCCATTCCCGCTGCATATCAGCAAACAACTCGCCGTTCACTCTTGCCTGATGATTCGCCAACGCTTGAGTCATCGCCTCGGCAATACGCTCGATGATCAATCCTGGCTTCTCCACTGAGCAATGCTTGCGACCAAACTCGATCAGTTGCTGGCGATCCGGGATAGGTTTTCACCTTGTTCATCTTGATGGCCAACGTGCGATCAACCAAGGAGCGACCTGATTTTGGATTGTAGTTTTCGTAAACCGTTGTAGTGGTGACATCGAAAACGGGTGCCAATTGCACGGTTTGCAGTGCTTCTGGATGGTAGGTGAGGCGCCCAATCTGGTTCACGCCGATGACCGATAACAGACGCATCTCATCGACTTGCATGTGCTTGGCCATCCGGCGCTTGATCTGATCCGCCAGAAACCCTTCAGGCACATTCATATCGAAGATCGGATGCAGCACGTTGCTCACCGAGGGCGTCGGATCATAGGGCATGACCAGAGAGACTTCCCTTGTTGCATCGGCGGTTTCATAGGCAAAGGAAAACTGCGATCCCCTGGACAACTCGCCGGAGAAGCCTTGCGGCGTGATGACGTTGAGCCTTTTGACTTTACTCATCGTGCTCTACCAGATCGGCCAGGGATTTGAGATCAATGCGGTTATCGACAATTTCCAGTGCCATGCCCAGCGCTGACAACACCCTGAACGCGGTGTAGAGCGCGACATTCTCGCCGGCCTCAAGGTCAATGATGGTTTTGCGGCTGCATTTGGCTCTGTGGGCCAATATCGCTTGGCTGTAGCCTTTGGCCCGACGCAATTGCCGAATTCTTTCACCGAAAACAGCGGGATTAGGGAGCAGCATAAATGTCACCCATATGGGACTTTTTAAAATCTAAAATCGATTATGTCCGTTATGAGTGACATTTCAAGCGCCTTACGTCAGTCGACTGCTTGATAAAACTCCAGGCAAAAAG
>NZ_CATKQA010000002.1:0-224921 GCF_949767575.1 Pseudomonas sp. IT-P2
ATATTTTTTGAAAAGGGGACAGATTTATTCTTCGCTAAAGAAAATAAATCTGTCACCTTTGAGTTGTCCCCTTTGAGTTTTTGAGTTTGCAGCGACTTTGCAGTGGCGTTGATGTAGACGTTGTAGGTGAACGCGCGCGTCGCACCTTCGATCCCTCAGGGGCAGAGTTATTTGAATTGGTGAAGAATAAATCTGCCCCTTTTTGTTTTTTGATTTTTATGATTTTATTTGTTCGAAACTGCTTGCGATTACTATTAATACTGGTTTTTGGTACCAGGCACAGAGAAAAGAATAGCTTTTTGAATCTTGTTCCAAATCATCCTGATCCAGATTTTCTAGAAATTCTGATTTTTGCATCGAGATCTCCGCAATTTCCTCGCCTTCTGCGCCAATACTTTGAAACGCAATAAGGTTCTCAAATATAAGCGTCCAGCTATCTTCTTTCCAATCTTTAAAATCTATTGAAAGTTTTCCCGGAAGGCTTGTTATTTTTTGTATCGTGCCGTCAGTGATGGAAAAATCGTTCATTTTACTGTCCTGGGTGTTTTTCACCAGGCAGGAAGCCAGTTCCATGCCCAGGTTGGTAGTTGTCAGGCTTGGCTTTCTCTACCAAACCTTGTTTTTTAGCTTGATTCCAAGTCACGTTAGAAGGTTTCAACTCAATATGATAATGCTCACCATGGTGTCTTGCATTGAAAGGTCCTGCATCTCCAGGATGGCTTTCATATCTTATGCGTGTATCTGCGTTCGGTTCCCAAAGCATTCGCTGCGTTCCGTGCTGAGTCTGCGATACCTTCGGTTGAACTCCTAGCGCTTGAGTCAGTTCATTCGGGTCACTAGGGAAGTGTGTATAGGGCGTTGGAGGTGTCGGAGCCCCATCCTTTGTTGCTGCATTACTGTGATCATCGGGTTGTTGGCCCGGCTGACAGTTTGTTCCTCCCGGACACGTATTTAACCCCAACGGATCCACCCACCCCGTAGGGTTAGGCACGTACTGGTAGTTATTCAACCCACCCGCAAGCTTGATCGGATCCGGAGTCAGAAAACGCCCAGTCCCCGGATTGTAGTAGCGATGACGGTTGTAGTGTAGGCCCGTCTCTGCATCGAAATACTGACCCTGGAAGCGCAACGGGTTATCGATTTCGCTAACGTCCAGCGCGGCAAGGTTGCCGTATGCGCGGTACTTCGCGGACCACATGATCTCGCCACTGTAGTCGGTGAGCTCCTGCGGTGTGCCGAGATGATCGAGCTGGTAGTAGAACGGCGTTGCCTTGCGCGGGCCTTCGCCGTCGAGCATGGCCAGCGGGCGGAAGCTGCCGGGTTCGTAGATATAAGTGCGATAACGATTGTCACCGCTTTCGGCAATCAGACGTTCGCCTTGCCACAAGAATTCGGTGGTATGGCCATCGACAGTTTTCTCGATGCGACGACCGAAAGCGTCGTACTTGTAGGACGCGGTGCTGCCACCCGGCAGGCTCGCGCCGATCAGTCGATGCTGGGAGTCGTAGCGGTATTCAGTGACGAGTTTCTGGCCAGCGCCACGGCGTTCGCGAATCAGGTTGCCAAAGGCGTCGTAGTCGTAGTGGCGGTCGCCCTGCATCAGCAGACGGTTGCCTTTGACGTTGGCGAGGTTGGCTGTGCCTTCGTTGTTCTGGCCGAGCAGGTTACCGGCCGGATCATGAGCAAAGCTTTCCGGTGTCGAGCCACGAACGCTGATCAAGCGATCAAGCGGGTCGTAGTGGTAGCTGCGGCTACCTTTGCGGCTGTCGTCGATACCGGCGAGGTTGCCGTTTGCGTCGTAGTTGTAGCGGCGCTGGAACAGGTTTTTGTCGCGTTGGCTGACACTGTGAGCCTGCAAGCGGCCCTGTTCGTCATATTGATACTGGCTGAGCAGCAGGCCCTGCTGGCGCTGCTGTTCGCGACCACCGCTGAACTGGTGAGACGTCAGGCGCGAGCCGTTGAGATCGATGCCGCTGAGCAGGCCGCCGGGTTGATGGCGGTAATCGAGTTTGCTGCCATCGGGCAAGCGACAATGCTTGAGCTGGCCGACGCTGTCGTACTCATAGCGCAAGGTGCCCCAGCCTTGGTGTTCGGTGACGAGGCGATCTTGCAGGTCGTATTCGTAGGCGAGCGGCCAGTGTCCGTCGTCGACGTTGACCAGGCGGCCGAGGGCGTCGTAGCTGTAGTGAATTTCTTCGCCATCGGGAAGAGTTTTCACCAGAAGCCTGCCTGCGGCATCGCGTTGGTATTCAGTCACCAACTCGCTGCCGTCATCGCCGAATTCGGTTTTCTTCAGCAACTGGCCATTGAGGTCGTATTCGTACGCAGTGCGACGACCGTCGAAGCCGGTTTCCTGCTGGATCAGGCCATTCGGGAAGTAGTCGAGGTTGTAGTGCTCGCCGCGCTCGTTTTCGATTTCGGTCAGCAGCAGGCGCGAGTTGTCGTAGCGATAGCGCAGCTGGCTGCCGTCAGGATTGATGCGACGGCTGACAAGGTGCAGGTTGTCGGCATATTCGTAACGGGTGACGCGGCCGAGTTCGTCGCGTTCGGCAGTCACGCGCCCATATGGGTTATAGGTGTAAGCGCGAGTGGCTCCGCCTGGCAGGGTGATTTGCGAGAGACGGTTAGCGGCATCCCACTGATACTGGGTAATCTGGCCGGACTCATCTTGGCGCGTGATTTGCCGGCCGAGTGCGTCGTAGCGATATTTACGCTTACCGCCGTCGGGGAGGCGCTCCTCCAACAATTGGCCAAGGTTGTTCCAGCCCAATTGATGACGGCCACCGTCGGCGTAACTGATTTCCAGCAGTCGTCCCCGGTTGTCGTAGCTGTAGTGGGTCGTGTTGCCATCTGGATCAGTCTGCTGCGTTACATCGCCCTGGTTGTTGCGTTGGTACTTCCAAGTGGCTTTTCCGCGACTGACCTTGCTCACGAATCCATGGCTGTACTCATAGCCGGTGGGTTCGTCTTCTGGTGGAATAACCGCAATCAGTCGCCCGGTTTCGTTGTAATGGAATTCAGTAATTGCACCTAAAGGATCTTGCTCTGCGACCAAACGACCCTTGTCATCATAGGCTTTGAGATTTTCAGCACCGTCAGGGTCAACTTTGGCGACCAGTCGTGCTTTGTCATCGTGGGTGTAGACCTCTTCACTGCCGTCCGCATTGGTGACAGTAACACTACCTTTATCATCCCAAGCGTAGTGCGTGTCCATTTGCGAAAAGTTAGCCCAGTGATGGATGCACCTGGCAGATTTACCTTCCTTTTCCCATTCCCAGTAAAAGATGGCACCACCAGCAAGGCGTCGTTCTAGGATGACGTTCTGAGCGTTGTATGCGTAGTGCTCCGTTTCACCTGCTGCGTTTTTTGCCGCGATCAGTCGATGTTCTGAGTCGTAGCTATAAGCAACTATGGTCTGGATTGTGCTCCATGCATCTTCCAGATTGTCTGCTGGGATGAATTGCTGATATTCGATGGCTACGATGTGTTTGCGGTCATACCGCAGTAGCAACGCACGACCTGCACCGTTATCGACTCGCTTGATGCGGCCATGGATATCGCGAGTGATATGCAGCCTGTTGCCATACGCGTCGCTGACAGCAATCAGTGTTGCGCCGGTACGGTTGTAGCGGAAATGATAAAACTGGGAGCGTTCGCCAGCCTGAGCAAGGATGATCTCAGAGGGATCATCACCAATAAAAATTGCAGCTTCAGAAAGGCTGTTTGTTATTGCTGGACGTTGCAGGCTCGGCAGCGGGAATGTGATAACTCGATTTTCGTGGTCAGTCCAGACTACTTCATCATTGTTGACGTCAACCCGTTGTGCCAGCGCATGACTCCAGCCATAGCCAAGGCCACAATCGATTTCTGCTGCGCTAGTGCGATAAAGACGAGTCCAGGAAAATGGAAAAATACCATTCAGTTCCCCATCAGTCAGTGTCAGCAGTTCTTCTCCGGTCACCATCGAAACCGGGCAACCATTCGTGCATGTGTTTTTAGCGCAAGTTGCACTTTTTTCGTCAGGCGTCTTGGATTGTGCAGGCGCGTCGTGATGGGCTTTTGGTGCTTCGACGGTTGTCACTCGCTTACCGTCGAAACGCAACTCCGAGACGCCGTTTCTCACCTTCGCCGTCACCCCACGTGCCGCAACGGCAGTGTATTTGGCAACGTACTCCATAAAGCCATTGATGATCTTGAATAGCGACTTCACGAAGCTGGTGACAGCGTTGATGACAAGCTCACCGTACTTCTTCAGTCGGGCGGCGAGGTAGATAACCCCTGTGCCTTCAGCTGCAATCGTCAGTACCACGCCAATCACGATGTCGATCGCGATGCCGACGACAATGGCCGTGGTCATCTTCGCAACGTCGCCGGCCATCTTCATTGGCGGCAAGCCTGCCAGCCAGATCACGGCACTGCGTACCAGCAGGAACAAAGCGGCTTCGTCGCTGGCCAGCAACATGGCTTTTTTCATGATGTCTGGCGAGCTTTTGGCGACGTTGATCAGGTCCTGGACGCCGGCACCGAGATCATTCGCAAACTTCTTGGGGTCTTGCAGAATGTCGAGCACCAGACTGATGCCATCCCACACGCCTTTGATGGCTTCCCAGCCACCTTCAAGAATGCCGTTGCCGATCGCCATCGCAGTGCCCGAAGCCGACAGGTTCGACCACTGTGGTTTGAACCCGGCCCACTCCTTGCGCAGGAAACCTTCGAGGTCTGCTGTCACGCCGCTGTAGGAGCTGAACAGAGCGTCGATCTGCGCGGGTGTCACTTCGTTGTGAACCCGGATTTTGTAGAACTTGCCGGGAATCCCACCGGTCCAGCTGGCTTTGCCTTGTTGATCGAGTTTGACCTTGCTGACTGCTCCACCTTCCACAGCGACGATCTCGACTTCGATATCGCCTACAGGAATGTCATAAACCGATTCGAACTTGCTCTCGATCAGCAGCGGTCCCTTCAACGGGCACTGGGCCACGTTCGAAGTGAAGTCGCCGTCGGTCATGCTCACCGACTTGCTGGTATCACCTACCTTGATCACTCGCTCCATGCCCAGCAGGGAAGGGAGATCAGCCGCCCGGCTGGCTTTGTCGGCGACGCTGGCGTACCAGGTTTTGGTCTGTTCCTGATACAGCTTCAGACTGTCCTTGAAGGTGTTCAGTTGGTTGTCAACAAAGGCAACGCGATCCATCAGCCTTGCTCCAGAATCAGGTGGTTTAACAGTGCTTCTTTAAGGTTGTCCGGAGCATCCGGGCGACGCACGAAACGGGTGATTTTCAGTTTCAGGTTGTTCTCGGGCCATGCGCTGTAGAGGTCCGGGCGTGCTTCTTCGAGCCATTGCATCAAGTTGGCGACCAGCGTCGTGTGATCCTCTTTCGCCAACTGATCCAGCAACTTCTTCGGCACCTCCCACCACGGCCAATCCTTCGCCTTCGGCACCACCCTCGGCCCGACTTCCAGGCTCCGACCATTAATCAGATACCGCTCAAACACCGGCAACACTTCCCCAGCCGTCTCACCCAACCCTTCAAGAATCGGATAGATATGCCGTCCATCCCAGAACCGGAAAAACACTTCGGTCCCGTCTGGCATCTTCACCTGGGTCAAACTGCGCAGATGTTCGAAAACTTCGTTGGGCTCCGAGCGGGAGACCGCCAGCCAGCCCCAGTCGAGGGCGTCGGTTTCGGTGATCCAGGGCAGGAAGGCCGAGTTGGCCTTGAGTTCGGCGACGTAAGGCATCACCGGTTGCCAGGTGGAGTAGGGCGTTCCGCCCCAGACGGGAATGGCCTGGACGGACGGTTCGCTCTGATACAAGGCTTTGAGCGCTTCGGCATCACTGGCGGCGCTGATGACCAGATACAGACGCTCATCTTTTTGCAGCGGCTGTTGCGCCAGCCAGTCTTTGGGTGTCAGTCGATTAGATGGCACAGGCACCTGCCTTGCATTTTTCGCACTCTTCGCAGAACGGCGCATTACGTTTGAGGGTGTTGATTTGCGCCGGGGTCAGTACGGCGCCAGCCTTGTCGGCATCTGCCTGCTTCAGTACGCCCGGCATCAACGGGGCTGCACCGGTGCCGCTGCCCGGTCCTCCGCCGGAGTTGATGTTGATCGCCGGCCCGCTCATGGTCACGCCGCCGCCATCGATCTTGATGAAGCTGCCACCGCCGACCAGCGTCAGCTCAGCCCCAGCCTCCAGCACCACCTTCATCCCGCTGCTCAGGTGAATTTCCTGCCCCGCGTCGATGAATTGCCCGGTGCCGATCTTGATGTGCTGGTTCACGCCCACGGTCAGGTGGTCGTTGGCGCGTGCTTCGACTTTGCGGTCTTCGTAAACCGTGTGGTGTTCTTCGGCCTTGAATTCCGTGTAGCTGTTTTTTTCCACGACGTCGTGGCGTTCGTTGCCGACGCGGATTTTCTGGTCGTGTTCGATGTTCTCGTCCCAGTCGCGCTGGGCGTGGAGGAAGATCTGTTCCTGGCCTTTCTTGTCTTCGATGCGCAGTTCGTTGAAGCCGCCGCCACCCATCGAACTCAGGGTCTTGAAGGTGGTGCGGGTCTTGTTTGCCGGCAGGGCGTACGGGACGGTGTTTTCCTTGTGGTACAGGCAGCCGCTGATCAGCGGCTGGTCGGGGTCGCCTTCGAGGAAAGTGACCAGCACTTCCATGCCGATGCGCGGGATGGCGATGCCGCCGTACTGGGCGCCGGCCCAGGCGCTGGAGACACGCAGCCAGCAGCTGGTCTTGTCGTCGGCCTGGCCGTCGCGGTCCCAGTGGAACTGGACTTTCACGCGGCCGTATTCGTCGCAGTGGATTTCTTCACCTTTCGGTCCGGTGACCACGGCGCTCTGGCTGCCGAGGATGCGCGGTTTCGGGTGGCGCAGGGGCGGGCGGTTCGGCACGTCCCACGGGGTGGCCTGGAAGCGGTTGCGGTAGCCCTGATGGAAATCGTCTTTCAGCGCGGTGGTGTCGCTGGTGACCGATTCTTCCAGCACCTGCGGCTGCTTGCCTTCGTGATGGACTTCGGTGAGCAGCCACAGGTCATTCCACTTGGCTTTCGGGTGTTCTTTGAGTGCGAGGAAATGGCCGCTGACCAGCAGCGGCTGATCACTCTTGCCTTCGGCGAGCTGGAAGTCGCTGCGGTGGCGTTCGAGGGCGCGTTTGGCCAGGCGCTTGCCGCGTTCGCGGTCGATGAAACGGCCCGGGTAATCGTAGTCCTCGAGGTCGGGCAGGGCGTCGCCGCGGTTTTCGCTTTCCAGCGTCAGGCGCGGTTTTTCGAAGTCGTAGTCGCGGCGGGTGGTGCGGCTGGTACGGGTTTCCAGGCGCAGGTCGAAGCGTTTGATCACCGGGTTGCTGGCGACCATGCCGGAGTCCTGCTGATAGGCCACCGGCGCCAGTTTCTTGAACACCGTCTGGTCATCGCCGAACACCAGTTTGTGGCCCGTGGCGCTGTGCTGGAAGTGGTAGTGAATGCCCTCTTCTTCGCACAGGCGCTGGATGAAATGCAGGTCCGATTCGTCGTATTGCACGCAGTAAATGCGGTCGGGGTAGATCGAACCGGTCTGGAAGGCGTAGGCGTTGCCCTGGATGCCGTGTTCTTCGAGGACCTTGCCGATGATTTTCGGCACGCTGAGGTTCTGGAAGATCCGCTGGTTGATCCGGTGCGCGAGATACGCCAGTTGCGGGCGCAGGGTCACGGAGTAGCGCGTCAGGCGCTTGCCGGAATCGCCTTGCGCGGCGCGGTAGATCAGGCCGTGGATGCCGCTGCCGTCGGGCGACAGCTGCAGGAAGGCCGGTTTGTGCAGCAGGGTTTCGAGGTCCAGCGACGGCTGCTCACTGACCAGCTCCACCTCGAACACAAAAGGCTGGCTGATGGCTTCCCGGCCGGTCAGGGTAAACACCTGAAAGTCGGCGGAAAGACCTTCGATGGTCAGGGCAAAGTGGGTTTCATTGGCCGGCGCGAACATCCCTTGTTCCTCGTGCTGCATACGGCGTGTGTCGACGACCGCCAGGCGGTTCAACGCACGCGAAATTCTGGAGGGGCGTAAACAACATCGACCAGCAGAGCTGGCCGATGCTTGTAACGATCAGCCGTAATTAAACGACTGGAGCACGCCAGTCATCGGAACCCGAAGTACCGGATACTTCGTGGGTCCAGGTGATTTTGCGGTAGGTGAACTGCACTTCTTCCAGGTGGGTGAAGTGGGCGTTCGATGGATCCTGGCAGTTGTGCATCTTGTTGTTGATGGCGACGATGATCGCGTCTTCCAGTTTGGTGGTGTAGTAGTGCTCTTGGGTGCCTTGAGCCGAAGTGCGGTACCACTGGATAACGATTTCGCTCATGCGCTCGCCGGAGGTCAGAGCAGCTTGCAGCAGTGGCGAAGCCTTGTCGTAGACCTTGGTGATGATCACTGGCTTGTGAACGCGCTGACCGGTTGGCTGACCGGATTGCGGGTCACGCGGGATGATCACGTCGTGGCTGAACGCCTGAACCATGACCTGGTCTTCGTGGCCTTCCTGGTAGGTGTTGCCAACGGAGTCGGCGGTGAAGGCGCCGGCAGTGATCAGGCCTTGTTTTTCGCCGGTAACCGACATGTACGCTGGTGTTGCCATGGGATGCTCTCCTTGCGGATAAAGTTAGGGTGCCCGGGAGGCGAAATCGCCCGGTGGGTGCCTGACTGTTATCAAGGAGCGTGCCAGCTTTTTCCACGTCCCCGGGAGCCGGGGACTTGACCGCTTTGCATCGCGGGTTTGAGCGTATTTTGATCAGCCAGGTAGCTCAAAGTGCGCAAGAAGTTGCGCAGTACTGCGCAACTTCTTGCGCACTTGGCTGGAGGCCTTTAAACACATGGCCTCCAGCGGAATCGGTGAGCATTTTTACGAAACAAGTGCGCAACTTCTTGCGCAGTATGGCCAATCGCCGCTTTTCACGCGGATCGGGCGATTGTAGCGAGACATTCCTCAATCGAACGTTGCTGGGTTTCGGCATACAGGCCCAACTCATCAATGGTCGAACGCCCCAGGGCCAGCTCGAACGCCTGTCGATTGGAATGCTCGCCATAGTGTGTCTGCGCCGCATCCCCCAGGTTCGACTGAAAAATCCCTGCCGCACTGACTGGCAGGAAATCTTCGTACACCAGCGGTTCGGCTTTCACATAGCCTTCGCGTAATAACCCTTGCAGCGAAACATCAGCGGGACGACTTCCTTTGCCTGTCAGGAAATAACGGAAATACGCCAATTCCTGCTCGCGCATGCCCTCGAGGCTGTCAGGGAATTCGCTGAAGTGCCGGGCCATCAGCGAGTTGTAGCGTGAGGCATTGGCTTCGTTGGGGAAATCGCCCAGTTCATCGCGTGCCGCGTTCAGCAGCCGGTCGTACAACGCACGGCCCTTGGGGGTCAGCGCCGCGCCACGTTGTTCGATTTCGCCGAAGCGGGCGCTGTGGCTGCCGCGGGTTTGCGTCTGGTCGGTGAAGGCAATCGGCTCGTCCAGCGCCTTGAAACTAGTCTGACGCAACAGGATCGGATGCTGCCGGCGCGGAGGGCCTTCGATCACCGCTTTGGGCGTGATGCCATGCAGTGGCATCTGCGCCTGAACGATGTCGATGTCCAGTGTGCGCGGGGTCAGGTGGTTGATGTGCGGGCCCTTGAACGCGACGACATCGGCGATCAGGCGATGCTGGGCGCTGAGCGTCTGGTATTGCGCGGCGGTGACGGTGGCGCTGTGGTGCCAGCGAAAAGTCTCCAGCGCTTGCAGGACAAATTCCCCGGCCTCGGACTCATTCAGGCCGCCAGCAGATTCAGCCTGTTCGATCAGCCTTAGCGCCGATGGCGTAAAGATCGAACGCTTATCCAGCACCAATTGCGCGAAGGCCCGCAGCTCGGGGTCTTCAATCAATTCCAGTCGCAACAACGAAGTGAACACCCGGAACGGGCTGACCTGCAGCGCATCTTCATGCACCGCCCGGAACGCCGTGGAATGCACTGGCACCCCGGCAGGGGTCAGGTCGTAATAGCCCACCGGTTGCATGCCCATCACTGCGAACAAACGGGCGAGGGTGGCGAGTTCGGTGGCGGTGCCGACGCGGATGGCGCCGTGGCGCTCCATGTCCAGCCGTTCGATTTCGCCGGTGCTGTGCAGTTGACTGGCGACTTGCGGCTCGCGTGCCAGCACGTCGCGGTTGGTCTGTTCCACCAGTTCCATCAACGCGCCGTACAGCGGCACTTCTTCGCGGTACATGTCGGACATAGCTTTGGAGAAGCGTTGGCGGATCAGGTCGGGGCTGACGAAAGGCTGCACGGTCATGAAAAAAATTCCTGGCACGGTCACGTAAAGGATGTCGGAAAAGATCGCAGCCTTCGCCGACGCGGGCAAACGAAGAATCCTACGAACTTCATTCTGCCAACGACTGACCGTTTACCTGTCCTGGCGCGAGTTTTCCCCCAGAAACTCCCGATACAGACGTGCCGTGTTCGACGGTTGTTCGACCATCGGCATATGGCCGACACCATCCCAGACATCGACCCGCAGATTGCTGATGCCTTTGCTCCACACCGGTACGCTGCTGACGTCGATCAACCGGTCCTTGCGGCCCCATAGCAACAGCGCCGGGCATTTGATGTCCGGCAGTTTCGGTTCCATCGGCGGGCTGGCGCGAAAATCCCGGAAGATCTCTTCCAGTTCGTCGCGGCATTGTTCGTAGCGCTGGGCGATCGCGTCGAGCACCAGACCGGGCACCCACGGTGGCGAGGCCATGGTCATGGCATAGAAACGTCGGAATTCTTCCCGGGAATTGATCAGAAACGGATTGTGCCCACGGGCGAGGTGGCGCTCCATGTCGCTGGGCTCGGGCGCTGTGACACCCGCCGGGTCGATCAGCGCCACCGAAGCAATGCGATCCGGGTAGGTCGCCGCCAGCCACGCGGCGATGTAGCCGCCCATGGAGTTGCCGATCACATGGACTTTCTCGACGCCGCAGACGTCGAGCAACTGGATCATGCGTTTGGCCTGCACCGGAATGTCGTAGCCACCGCCGGCCTTGAAGCCGGTTTCGCCGTGGCCGGCCAGGTCCGGAATGATCACCCGGTACTGCCCGACAAAATGCCGGGCGAAGCGCAGCCACAGGTTTTTTTCAGCGCTGTAGCCGTGCAGCATCAAAATGCTGCTCGACGCTTCATAAGGCCCGCCTTGCCAGGTCGACACGGTCATTTCGGCAATCGGCACTTCAATCTTGTGCAACCGGTATAGCCTGGCCTCCAGGGCCGCGCTCAGATCGTAGAGCCAGTGGCCGACCGCCGGGTAACTCAACCAGCTCCAGGCCACGAAAACCGCGAGGGCGACAAACAGCAAAAGCATCGTGGGTCTTCCTTGTTCAAGACAGAATGTGGTCGGCCGGTTTCAGCGCCCGGGTCAACCGGTGGTAGCTGAAACTGAAGCCGGGGAACATCGCGATCACATGACCGCTTTTGCTTTGATACCAACTGTGGCAGCCGCCGGTTTTCCAGACCGTGCGTTCCATTTCTCGGTGAATCATCTGAGTGTAGGTACGTTCTGCTTCGGGGCGAACCTCGATGCTGCGCAGACCATTGGCCTGCAAGATGCGGATGCAGTCGAGGATGTAGTTCATCTGCGATTCGATGATGAACAGCGCCGAGGTGTGGCCGATGCCGGTGTTCGGCCCGGTGACGATAAACAGGTTGGGAAAGTCCGGCAGGCTCGTGCCGAGGTAGGCGCGCGGGTACTGCGCCCAGACATCGCGCAGTTGCACGGCGTTTTTTCCGCTGACCGGGTAGGAAATCACGCCGTCGGTGGCGTCGTAACCGGTCGACCAGACGATCAGATCGACGTCGATGTGCTGGCCATCGGTGGTGACGATGCCGGTTTCGTCGAGGCTGGCGATGCCTTGCTCGCGGCTGTGCAACGTGACGTTGGGCCGGGTCAGTGCCGGGTAGTAGGTGCTGGAGAGCAGCACCCGTTTGCAGCCGATGGTGAAGTCCGGTGTCAGTTTTTTCCGCAACTCGGGGTCAGTCACCTGGCGTTTGAGAAACTTCAGGGCGTGTCGCTGCACCATGTGAATCGCCGGTTTCGAATATTTGAAGGCGATAACCCGGGTTTCGAACTGCCAGTAGATCATCCAGCGCAGCAGCTTGTAGGCCGGTTTCAGACCCAGCAGCCAGCGCTGGAATCGCCCGAACGTACGATCGGCACGGGGCAGCACCCAATGCGCTGTGCGCTGAAACACGTGCAATTGGGCGACCTTCGGTGCAATGGCCGGAATCACCTGAGCCGCACTGGCACCGCTGCCGACAATCGCCACGCGTTTACCGTGATAGTCGTAGCTGTGATCCCAATTGTTTGTATGAAAGGTCTTGCCCTGAAAGCGATCCTGGCCGGGAAAGTGTGGGATAACCGGCTGGCTCAGCGGCCCGGTGGCATTGATCAGGAACTGCGCATAAAAAATGCCTTTGGTTCCGGTGTATACGGCCCAGCGTTTGTCGTTGTCGTTCCATTCGACGCGCTCGACATTGGCCTCCAGTTCTACCCGATCACCGAGGCCGAAGCGCTCCACCACATGGTCGGTGTAGCGGTGCAGTTCAGCCTGTTCGGCGAACATCTGGGTCCAGCGGTAAGGCGCAAACGACAGCGAATACAGCGGCGACGGCACATCCACTGCTGCGCCGGGGTAGGTGTTCTGGCACCAGGTGCCGCCGAAGAAGTCGCGGCGCTCCAGCAAGCGAAAGTCGTCGATACCGGCCTTGAGCAGGTTGACCGCCGCGCACTGGCCGCCAAAACCGCTGCCGATGATCAACACTTGATAGGTCTGCATGGGCCTCCTTTTTAGAGTCTTTTTTCCATTTTCTTCCTTTCATGTATAGCCAATCATTTGCTCGCCGTGTGGTGCTGATGACGGGGTATTCGGCCCGCTGGCCGGTGATGGCTATTTGACGTTGCCCTGATAGACTCCCAATACATCGGGTCTGCGGTCTGCGCAGTGCCGTCGAGTGGTCGAGGCCCCTATGGGAAGAACGGGAGGAAAGGGACTTTCACTGGCCAGGAGGCTCTATACATCGCGAATCCTCGGGCTGGTTCTGGGGCTTTTGTGCGTGAGCGTCGCGATGTATCCACTCGATCCGCCGGCCTGGGTCTGGGCGGTGATGCTGTTCAACGGCCTGGTCTGGCCGCACCTCGCGTATCAATGGGCGCGCCGGGCGAAGGTTCCGTACCACGCCGAACACCGTAATTTGTTGATCGACGCCTTTCTCGGTGGCTTCTGGGTCGCCGCCATGCACTTCAATCCCTTGCCCAGTGCCACGACCATTTCGATGATGGCGATGAACAACGTCGCTATCGGTGGTGCTCGTTTTCTATTGGCCGGAGCGGCGGCGCAGTTGCTCGGCGTCGGCGTCGGGCTGGTGGTGTTTGCCCCCGCGCTCGTCCCGATGACCACGCCGGCACAGCTCTATGCCTGTCTGCCGTTGTTGATGCTGTATCCGCTGGCGCTGGGCTGGATCTGCTTTCGCCAGGCCTACACCCTCGGCTTGCATAAACGCGAATTGCTGGCCCTGAGCCGCACCGACAGCCTCACCGGTCTGCTCAATCACGGCGCCTGGAAGGATCAACTGGAAGTCGAGTTTCAACGCTGCAAACGCCAGCAGAGCGGTGCGGCGATTGCGCTGATCGACATCGACCATTTCAAGGCGATCAACGACACCTACGGCCATGTGGCTGGCGATATCGTCCTGCGCCAGCTGAGCAAGATGCTCAAGCAGAACCTGCGTTTGGCCGATGTGGCGGGGCGCTACGGCGGTGACGAATTTTGCGTGATCCTGCCGGACTTGCCGCTGTTCAATGCGGTGCAGGCGATGGAAGCCTTGCGTGAGCGTTTTTCCTTTCTGGTGTACGAACAGAACCCGGCGCTGAAAGTCAGCCTGAGCATCGGTCTGGCGGCACTCGATCCGGCCCAAGGCGACGCGACACGCTGGCTCGATGACGCCGACCAGGCGCTGTACGAAGCCAAGGCCGGCGGGCGTAACCGGGTGATTTGCTGCAGCGACGACAAGCCGCGGCGCGAGGTATTCGATTCGGTTTGAACGGATCGGGTGTCGCATCCGGGATGGAGCCTTGGGGCGATGTCAGGTACGGTTCAGTACCCGACACGAAACAAGGATTGATTCATGACGTTCAATTTCCGTCGTTCTCTGCTGGCCGGTCTGTCCCTCACTTTTGCAGCCTCCGGTGTCTTTGCCGAACCACACAAACAAGTGCTGGCCGACGCCGAGCAATACAAGCCCGAAGCCCTGAAATTGCTCGAGCGCCTGGTCAATATCGACTCCGGTTCCGGCTATGAACCGGGGCTCAAGCAAGTCAGCGAAATCGCCATCGACGAGCTGAAAAAGCTCGGCGCCACCATCGAGCTGGTGCCCAATACGCCGGAAAAAACCAACCATGTGCTCGCCACGCTCAAAGGCACAGGCAAGGCGAAAATCCTGCTGATGGCGCATATGGACACGGTGTTCAAGGAAGGCTCCGCCGCCGAGCGACCGTTCCACATCAAGGACGGCCGCGCCTACGGGCCGGGCGTGATGGACGACAAGGGCGGGATCGTCGCCGGCATCTACGCGCTGAAAATTCTGAAGAACCTCGACTTCAAGGACTACGCGCAAATCACCTTCCTGCTCGATGCCAGCGAAGAAACCGGCTCGGACGTCGCCACCGACCTGATCAAGAAAACCGCCAAACTTCACGACGTCACCCTCAACCTCGAACCGGGCCGCCCGGCCGATGGCCTGGTGGTGTGGCGCAAGGGCAGCGCAACCGCTCTGGTCGAAGTCAAGGGCAAGGCGGCCCACGCCGGCGTCGCGCCGGAACTGGGGCGCAACGCGGCGATGGAGGCGGCGCATCAGATCCTGCAACTGGGCAAGCTGGGCGACGAAGCCAGGAAAACCACCATCAACTTCACCGTGCTCAAGGCCGGTGATCGCACCAACGTGATCCCGGATCAGGCCACGGCCAAGGCTGACGTGCGGGCGGCGGTGCCGGAAGAGTTCGACCGGATCGAGAAGGATCTGGCGCGGGTGTCCCAGGACAAACTGATTCCTGACATCGAAGTGAAGACCTCATTGCAGCGAGGCTTGCCACCGATGCCGCAGACGGCGGAGTCGGATCGTTTGATGGCGATGGCGCAAGGGATCTACGGCGAAATCGGCCGCAAGTTGACCGAAGAAGGCAGCGGCGGGGCGGCGGATGCGAGCCTGTCGGCCGGAGTGGGGACACCGACGCTGGACGGGTTCGGGATTGTCGGCGGCAACATTCATACGCCGGAGGAATACGCGGAGGTGGAGAGCGTGGCGCCGCGGATTTATCTGTTGTCGCGGATGATTATGGAGTTGGCGAAACGGTAACAGCCGCCTGATCGTTCCCACGCTCTGCGTGGGAATGCCTCAACGGACGCTCCGCGTTCGGCTCTGGAAGGGACGCAGAGCGTCCCGGGCTGCATTCCCACGCGGAGCGTGGGAACGATCGACGATCAGGTGCACCGTTTTGTGGTCGTGCGCGATCTGGCGGACACCTTTTCCAGTCTCGACCTCAAGGGCATTTCCGATTGTGATCTGACGCGCATTACCAGCGCAGTGCATCTGTTGATGCGAGAGGGCTGCGCCATTCTGAACGTGATTCAGACGCGGGCATTACAGCGGGAGGAAGGCTTCAAGACAGCGGTCTAGCGGTTTCGCGGCGGGCGCCATGCGAGTGGACTCGTGATGGCGTCGGGCCGCTCTGCCTCTTTGTAGCGTGGTGCGAGGTTACTCTTTGACGCTCATGTATTCCTTGGCCCAGAGGATGTATTCCTCAGGCTGGGTGTAGGTGTGGGTCAGTTCGGTGGCGCTCAGGTCGGAAGCCTGGGTGAAGATCTGGCGCTGTTCGCGAAGGCTGTCGTAAGTCGCTTTGATCGCCGCGAAGTAGGCACCGTGGCCGTCGATGGTCACGCGCACACCCAGTTCGGCCAAGCGTTTGTCGTCGCGCAGCGCCGGGTTGCCGTAGGTCACCAGCATCAGCGGGACGGTCAGGTGTTCGGCGATCTGCTCGAGCTGGTCGAAGTCCTGGATACCCACCATGCAGATACCGTCGGCACCGGCGGCCTGGTACTGCTTGGTGCGGCTGATGATTTCCTGGTTCGGCAGGATGCCGGCGTTGGTCCGGGCGATGATCGCCATTTCCGAATCGACCCGGGCTTCCAGTGCCGCGCGGATCTTGCCGACGCCTTCTGCGACGGTGATCAGGTCGGTGGATTTGCGGCCGAATTGTGCTGGCAGCAGTGTGTCTTCGATGGTCAGCGCGGCGACGCCAGCGCGTTCCAGTTCAACGATGGTGCGCATCACGTTGAGCGCATTGCCGTAGCCGTGGTCGGCGTCGGCGATCACCGGCAATTGGGCGACGCGGCCGATGCGCGTGGCCTGCTCAGCGAATTCGCTGAGGGTGATCAGGGCAAAGTCCGGAGCGCCCAGCACCTGCAACGAGGCGACCGAGCCGCCGAGAATCCCTACTTCAAAACCCAGGTCAGCGGCGATGCGGGCAGACATCGGATCGAACACCGAGGCGGTGTGATAGCAGGTGTCGGAAGCCAGCAGCTGACGGAAGTTACGGCGCAAATCTTGATGAGAAAGCCTGGTCATACGAGTTCCACCAATACAAAGGAATGGAAAGGCTTGAGCAAAGGTGTCAACGCCGAAGGTGAAAAGGCTATCACGCCAATGGGTCAAGGATCATGACGAATTAACGAGGACGTTAACCAGGAAAAACCTGTTCAGGCGCTTTCTCTCCAGGAATCTGAGCTCAGGCCGCCACCGCCTGCTGCTGTCGATTGGGCAACGGCACCGCCCGCACCGAGTTGCCCGGTTGCAATTGCAGGCGTTTGGCGGTCAGGCGGTCGATCACCAGACTACTGCCGACCCGGCGTCCCGCCGCGACGGTGATGCGGCAGTTTTCCAGGCGCCGATTGTGGATCAGCCACAGCGGCGCCTGATCGTCCGGCGTGCCGATGCTCAGGGTCAGTTCCAGGCTGTCGCGCACCGTGCGGATGCTTCGGATCGGCGCCTCGATCACCGGGCCGCCGTCAAATATGTCGATATAGCCTTTATGGGCAAAACCCTCGGCCTGGAGGATTTTCAGCGCCGGCTCGGTGTTCGGGTGGGCCTGGCCGATCACGGCCTGGGCCTGTTCGGTGAGCAGGCAGGTGTACAGCGGCTGGCGCGGCATCAGTTCGGCGATGAAGGCCTTGTTGCCGAGCCCGGACAAGTGGTCGGCGTGGCTGAAGTCCATCTGGAAGAAGTGCCGGCCCAGACTGTCCCAGAACGGCGAACGGCCTTGTTCGTCGGCACTGCCGCGCAGTTCGGCGATCATTTTTTCGCCGAACAGGTGCGGGAATTCGGCAACAAACAGCAAACGCCCCAGCGACAGCAGACGTCCATTGCTGCCGTGGCGCTGGTCGTGGCGCAGGAACAGCGAGCACAGTTCCGATTGGCCGGTCAGTTCATTGTTGAGGAACAGCGTCGGAATCTGCCGCTGAATACCCAGGTCCGGCGCCGAACTGACGGTCAGCCCGACCCGATAGTTGTACCACGGCTCGCGCAGGCCGACGGCCCCGGCCAGGGCGCTGACGCCGACCACGCGCTGTTCGTCGTCTTCAAGCACGAACAGGTAATCGGCATCGGCCCGCTCGACCTGCTCGGCGAACGCCCGTTGTGCCCAGCGCACCCGGTGGGCCAGGCGATCTTCGTTGGCGGGCAGGGTGGTGAACCCCGGCCCGGCCTGTTGCACCAGCGTCATCAACGCTGGCAGGTCGCTGACTTGGACCGGACGGACAATCATGCTGCAACTCCTTTTGCGCGCCTGCTCGGGCACTGTCGTTGGGTAGGGGCGCGGTTCACAGGGCGATTACCCGGATCGTACCGCCAGTGCGGACGTTGAGCGCCGCGCACAGGGCCGGGTCAAGCGCCAGGGGCTGACCGGGCTGGAAATCCAGCTCGGCGACCACCGCCCGAAAGCCATGCAGCGCCTCATTGCTCACCAGATAGCGACCGCGGGCATCAATCAGGGATTGCTCCTGAACCGTGGCGGTCTGGCTCTGCGCGATCGAACGGATGTTGGCGGTACGTGCATACAAGGTCGGGCCGGCATCGAACAGGTCGATGTAGCTGTTGGTTTCGAAACCTTCGCGCTCGAGGATGTCGAAGGCTTCCTGACCGTCCGGGTGGATGCGGCCGATGCAGTCCTGCGCCGCTTGCGGCAGCATTGGTACGTAGATCGGGTATTGCGGCATCAGCTCGGCGAGAAACGTACGGCTCTGCAAGCCGCACAGGCGCTCGGCCTCGACGTAGGGCAGGTCGAAGAAATGTTTGCCCAGCGCATCCCAGAACGGTGAATGCCCTTGCTCGTCGCTGTAACCGACGATTTCGGTGATCACCGCTTCAGCAAATCGAGGCGCGTGGCCGGCGATGAACAGCAGCCGTGCCCGCGACAGCAATTCGGAAAACGGCGTGCGCACCAGTGCCGCGTCGATGTGGAAACCGCGCAGCAGCGTATGCCCGCTCAGGTCGTGACACAGCGACAGCGCCGGCACGCCGTGCTCGATATTCAGCTCCCGCGAGGCGCTGGTGAAGTGGCGGTTGCGCAGACTGTAGAACGGCTCGTTGAAACCTGCGGTGGCGAGAATTTCCGAACAGCCAACCAGTTGGCGGCTGCCCAGGTCTTCCAGTACGAAGAAGTAATTTTCCGGGCCCTGGGCCTCAGCATCGCTGTCGAACGAGGCGCAGGACGCGGCGATTTTCTCGCCCAGGCGCTCGCTGTCGTCCGGCAGGGACGTGACGCCCACCAGACTGTCGCGCGCCAATTGTTGCAATTGAGGCAGGTCGTTTGGCTCGACTGGACGTAAGACCAGCATGGATGCACTCCTGTATCAAAAGGTTCGGCCCATTCGCCGAACCTGACTATCACTGTCGGTTTCCACGCGTTAAAGCGGCGGTCGCCTGATTTGTTGTCAGACGCCGCTCTTTTTCTTGTCAGCCATTGCTCGGGTCAGGCAGCGCGGTACTGGCGCCGAGCTTGTTCAGGAAGAACAGGTACACCAGACCCAGTGCGATCCAGATCAGGCCGAGTTTTTGTGCATCGACGCCCATGTTGTACATGATGGCCGCGACGATGATGAAGCCGATCACCGGGCAGATCAGGTGACGGATCACCTGGCCGGATTTCTGCCGGCGCCAGTAGTAATTGATCACGGTCAGGTGCAGCAGCATGAAGCCGCTCAGGGCGCCGAAGTTGACCAGCGAAGTCAGGGTGTCCACCGAATTGATGAACAGGTAGCAGATCACCAGCGACAGCACGGCCACCAGATAAATGCTCAGGTACGGCGTGTTGTGTTTCGGGTGCACCTTGGCCAGCACTTTCGGCAACTTGCCGTCGCGGGCCATGCCGAACAGCAGGCGCGAGACCGCCGCTTGCGAAGTGATTGCCACCGCCACGCCCCAGGCCAGGGCCGTGGCCACGCCGGTCAAGGTCGCGAGCCAGCTGCCGGCAGCGATTTCGGCGATTTCATAGAACGCAGTGTCGGCGGACTTGAAGCCCATGCCCGCTGCCAGATCGGTAGCGATCCAGGTTTGCGCGACGAAAATCAGACCCATCACCACCAGCGTGATCAACGCCGCTTTGCCGACGCTGCGGCCCGGATCGCCCTTGATCTCCTCGGCGAGGGTGGAGATCGCATCGAAGCCGAGGAACGACAGCACCGCAATCGACACCGCTTGCATCAGCAGGGCGAAGTTGAAGGTTTCCGGGTGATACAGCGGCGCGAGGGTCAACTGGCCGTTGCCGCCACCGTTGTGCAGGGCGTTCCAGGCGTAGAACAGGAAAATCCCCAGTACCACCAGTTGCGCCAGCAGAAACAGGATGTTCATGCGAGCAGTGAAGGTGATGCCGCGCAGGTTGACGAAGGTCGCGCTGACCAGGAACGCCAGAATGAAGCCGACTTTCGGGATGTCCGGGTACAGATGGTTGAGCGCCATCGCCGCGTAGACGTAAAGCAGCGGCGGAATCAGCAGGTAATCGAGCAGCATCAGCCAGCCGGCGATGAAGCCGACGTGTTGATTCAGACCCCGTTGCGCGTAGGAATACACCGATCCGGCAATCGGAAAGGCTCGGGCCATGCTGCCGTAGCTGAGCGCGGTGAAAACCATCGCCACCATGCCGATGATGTACGCCAGAGGCACCATCCCCGGTGCCTCGGCGTTGACGTAGCCATACACGCCAAACGGGGCGATGGGGATCATGAAGATCATCCCGTACACCACCAGGTCGGTCAGTGTCAGGCTACGTTTCAACTCCTGTTTGTAGCCGAACTCTTCTATTTCCATGAAGCGCAACTCCTTGTCAGCCAATCGGTCGTTTTAGTTGTTATATCGGTCCGTCGTTTACAGCATCAGCAGTGGTTACAACATTTTTTACAGCAGTGGTGCCAGATAATTCGCCCAGCGAGAAACCGCTTCCGGGCTGCGCAGCAGGTCGTTGCGCACTTCGATCAACACCGAATCGAGGCCCCGGGCGTCGCCGTGCACCGGCACGGTCATGTCGCCCAGCGGGTCGATCCTGTACGGCTGGTTGCCGGCGACTTTCAGCGGATGTCGCTCCAGACCGTCGAGCATCCGTTGGGCATAGGCCCGGGCCTGACCGAACAGTACGCCGACTTCCAGCTCGCGCGGCTGGCCGTAATACACCGGGGTGAAACTGTGAATCCCTACCACCCGCACCGGTCGACCTTCGGCCAGACGTGCATCGATCAGTTGTTGCAGCCGCGTGTGAAACGGCTTGAACAGGCACTGGCGACGGTATTCGCGGGTGGCCTCGTCGAGCTCACGGTTGCCCGGCACCTGATAGATCTCGCTCTGTGCCGGGATGCTGTCGGCCGCATGCCGGGGGCGGTTGAGGTCGATCAGCAGGCGCGAATAGTTGGCGCTCAGCAGCGTCGCACCCAGTTGCTCCGACAGTTGCTCGGCCAGCGCCAGGGCTCCAATGTCCCAGGCGATGTGTTCGCGCGCGGCCGTGTCATCCAGGCCCAGGTTGTTCAGGGCCTCGGGGATGTAGCGGCTGGCGTGTTCGCACACCAGAATCAGCGGGTGCGTCGAATCTTCACGGCTCAGGTTGTAGACCGGTCGGGTGTACAACCCAAGCTCAACGGATTCAGTACAGGCGTGCATAGTGCTCACAAAGATCAGCGGGCGAGAGCTGTTCCGTCAGCGCCAGTTCCTCGGTTTTAAGGGCGAAAAAAGTATCGAGCAACGCGCTTGGCAGCGCTTCGACCAGCGCTTCACTGCGACGCAGGCAATCCAGTGCCTGGGCCAGGGAGGCGGGCAGGGCAACGATGCCCCGGGCCTTGCGTTGTTCGTCGTTGAGTGAATCGGGGATTTCATCGGTGATCGCGTTCAGCGCCAGACGCTGCTCGATGCCCAGGCGTCCGGCGATCAGCAGCGCAGCCATTGCCAGATGCGGTGAGGCGGTGGCGTCCATGGCGCGGAATTCCAGGTTGTATTGCCTCGCCACGGGCTTGTTGCCCACGCTCACGGTCGGGCAGATGCGCAGCGCCGCTTCGCGATTCTGCTGGCCCAGACAGGCGTAGGACGCGCTCCAGTGATGCGGTTGCAAACGCTCATACGACACCGGCGTCGGTGCAGTGAACGCGCACAGTGCCGGCAAGTAATGCAGCACACCCGCCGCCCAATGCTGGCCGAGGGTCGACAGGCCATTGCTGGTGCCGGCGTCGTAGAACATCGGCTGACCGGCCAGATCGAGCAGGCTGACGTGCAGGTGCACGCCATTGCACACCGCGTCGGCAGCGGTCTTCGGCGCAAAGCTCAGATCCAGGCCCATCTGCCGGGCGATTTCGCGGGTGATCTCGCGCACGTTCACCGCGCGATCTGCCGCCGCCACGCCAAGGGTCGGGCGGCAGGTGATTTCGTATTGGTGCTTGCCGTATTCGGGCAGGAACATTTCCGGCTCGACGCCCCCGGCGCGCAACGCGCTGAGCAGCCAGCCACCGAATTCGGCGCCCTGGCGCTGGGCTTCGAGCGAGAACGCCAAATGTTCGGCAAACCCGGCGTGCAGGTTGAATTCGTGTTCGAACGCGGCGTTGACCTGCAAGCCGAGCTCATCGCGGTAGCGCTCGACCTCGTTGCGCAACAGCGTGCGCGGGCAGGCCGCCCATGGCCGGCCATCGGTCTCGCGGATGTCGCCATGAATGAAATCCAGCGCCGGCGCTGCGGCGTCCGGGCCGTTGCCGACGGTGACGCGGCTGGCCAGATCGGGAATCAGCCGCAGGTCGCCATAAGCGCCCCACGGACTGGTCGAAGCGATGATGTCCTGCGGCGTCAGCGCGCTGTTGGCCGGCACCCAGCCACAACCGGCGGCCTGATAGTGCTCCAGCTCATCGGTGGGAAACGAACGGCCACGGGTGACGCCGATCAGGTCGGTGGTGACGATGGTGGTCATCGGCAACGGCGACAGGCGCTCGCTCATGGCTGCATCTCCTGCAACCGGCCGAGCACGGTGTCGGTGTCGGTGATCCAGCAGTAGCCCTTGATCGCGTTCAGGCAGGCGTCGTGACGTGCTTCGGTCCAGGTCGCGCAGGCGTCCGCCACCAGAGTGACGAGGTAGCCACGGTCGGCGGCGTCGCGCACGGCCATGTCCACGCACTGGTCGGTGACGATCCCGGCAATAATCAGGTGACGGGTTTGCAGATTGCGCAGCACGTAGTCGATGTTGGTCGAGTTGAAGACGCCGGAAGAGGTCTTCGGCAGCACGATTTCGTTTTCCACCGGGCTCAGTTCGGCGATCACCTGTGCCTGCGGGCTGCCCTTGGGCAGGTGCATGTCCGACAGTTTGTGATCCAGCGAGCGGTCACGGCCATCGGCGGTGAGGCTTTCGATCAGGGTATGCAGCACGTTCTGCCGAGCGTCGCGGAAGGCCTTGAGCAGGCGGACTTGATTGGGCACCACTTGCGAGCGCGTGCGGTTGAGGAAGTACGCGGCGTCCGGGCCTTCGAGGTGCGGGTCGAACTGCGGCTCGAGCCAGGCACGCTGCATGTCCACCAGCAACAGGGCGGTGTGGTCGGTGACAAACGGCAGGTCCCGTGGCGAGCGATGGGGAAGGCTGAACATCCTTATTTATCCTCCAGCAAGTGGGTGTCGAAGTCGTTGCGCAGGGCATCGATGCCTTCCAGGCGATCGGCCAGGTCCGGGCTGCGCAGGGTCAGGCAGGCAATCAGCGCTTCAACCTGAGCCAGCGCCGGGACCATCGTGTCGAACGGCGAAGCCGACTCCACCGGGGCGCTGATGATCATGTCGGCCAGTTCGCGCAGCGGTGAGGCATAGATGTCGGTGAACAGCACGACGCGAGCGTTGTTGTTTTTCGCGGCGCTGGCCACGCGCAAGGCCTGGGTCTGGTAACGGCGATAGTCGAACACCAGCACCACATCCTGACGTTGCAGGTCGAACAGGCGGTCGGGCAGTTGCGCGTTGTCCTCCAGCGCAAAGCAACCGGGGCGCAGCAAGCGCAAATGATTGAGCAGGTAAGTCGCCATCAGACTGCTGAAGCGTCCACCGAAACAGTAGATCTGATGCCGGGTGTCGAGCAGCCAGTCGGCGAGAATGCGCACGTCTTCCGGCTGGGTCAGGGCCTGGGTTTCGGCCAGTAAATTGTGGCTGTGAGCCAGATAGTGACTCCAGGCGTCGTCCTTGTTCTGATGCGAGCGCGGCTGCAACAGGGTACGCGGCGAGCGCAGGCGATGGTCCATGTCGCTGAGCAGGGCGTCCTGGAAGTCGGCGTAACCACCGAAGCCGAGTTTTTTCACCAGCCGCACGATGGTCGGATCGCTGACGCCGGCATGTTCGGCCAGGCGCGCCATCGGGCCAAGTCCGTTGCGTGGATACTGATCGAGCAAGGCGCGAACGACTTTGCGCTCCGACGGCGTCAGGTCAAGGCCGGGGTCGGTGATCAGGTCTCTTAAAGGGGGCATCCGGGCTCCTGCTGGATGGGGTGTTGAATTCGCTTCACAATCCGTTAAAACAGTATTTATGTAACTGGCGCTACATGTCTAGCGAATTTTTCGGCGTTTAGACCAGGCCCCAAAATGGGGCGCAATGCCCGTAACGCAAGGGCTACACGGATGTCGATCAGTCTTGTAGTCCATTGCCCATCGTGGTGTCAGACATTGCCGCTTTCAAATGCTTAAGGCATCAATCGACTTGTCCGGAGCCTCCCGGTTTACGGCACAATTGCCGCCGCATCAGCGACTTTGTCGATGACCGTCTTGTTTTCCAGCCGAGTGACTTCCCGTGCAGACCACCCGTTTGACATTGATCTGCCATGCCAGAACCGTCGCACAAAAATTGGCGTGTTTTCCTACGAACGAACCTGTTGAAGAAACGGCGCTGGCGTCCTGCTCGCTGGCTTTGCGTTTCGACACAGCATCGCGTCTGATTTGCGCCCCGGAACTGCGCACTCGCCAGACAGCGGCGTGGTTTGGCCATGAAGCGCAAATCGATCAGGCCCTGCGTGATTGCGACTGGGGACGCTGGCAAGGTCAGTCGATCAAGGATTTGCAACGGAACGAACCCGAGGCCTTGCAAGCCTGGCTCGAAGATCCGCACGCCGCCCCCCATGGCGGTGAGTCGGTGGCGCAACTGCGCGAGCGAGTGGCGGCGTGGCTGGTTGCACTGCAAGCCACCCCGGGGCACGTGGTGGCGGTTACCCATCCGTTCGTGATTCGTGCTGCATTGATGCAGGTCGTGCAGGGCGAGGCGTTTCACAGCATCGATGTCGAGCCACTGGCCACGGTCGATCTGCGGTTTACCGGGCGCTGGCGGCTACGCTTGTCCGGCATGAATCTGGAAGGAGCAGAGCAATGAAGCGATTGCTGGTGATCGGCATCGGTGCCGGCAACCCGGACTACATCACGATGCAGGCGGTGAAGGCGCTGAATCGGGTGGACGTGTTTTTCCTGATGGACAAGGGCCAGAGCAAGGACAAGCTGATCGACCTGCGGCGAGAAATCTGCGAACGCTACATCACCGATCGTACCTACCGTTTCGCCGAAGCCCACAGCCCGGAACGCGAGCGTGGCGATGTGGACTACAGCGCCAGCGTCGATGATCTGAACCGCGCCAAGCAGCAAACCTTCGAACGCCTGATCAATGACGAATTGTCTGACGGGCAGTGCGGCGGTTTTCTGGTGTGGGGCGACCCGGCGTTGTACGACAGCACCATTCGCATCCTGCAGGCGATTCTGGCCTCGGGGCGATGTGCGTTTGAATTCGAGGTCATTCCCGGCATCACCAGCGTTCAGGCCTTGGCGGCGCAACACAAGGTGCCGTTGAACACCATCGGCCGCTCGATTGAGATCACCACCGGCCGACGCCTGGCGGCGGGGCAGGTGAGTGACACGGACAGTCTGGTGGTGATGCTCGACGCGGAAGATTCCTACCACCAGGTGGCGGATCGGGAGACCGAGATTTACTGGGGCGCCTACCTCGGCACGCCGGACGAAATCCTCATCCATGGCAAGCTCAGCGACGTTGCCGATGAGATCGAGCGGGTGCGCAAAGCTGCGCGGGTCGAGCATGGCTGGATCATGGACACTTATCTGTTGCGCAAGCCTTGATCTCTCGACCAAAGCGTTCGCGATACACCGACGGCGGCACCCCGACCACGCTGCGAAACGCCACACGAAAGCTTTCCACCGAGCGATAACCGCAGCGCAAGGCGATCTGCTCGGTGTTCTGCGGCGTGCTTTCCAGCAATTCCCGGGCTCGGGCCAGACGTTCGTGTTGCAACCAGGCCTTGGGTGACTGGCCGCTGGCTTCGCTGAATTTGCGCAGGAAGGTGCGTTCGCTCATCGCCGCTTCGCTGGCCAGATCGCGCACTTCCAGCGGTTCGTGCAGGCGCTCGCGGGCCCACTGCATCACGCGCGACAGATCGCTGCGCGGCGTCGGGCTGACCGGGGTGGGAATGAATTGCGCCTGACCGCCGGTGCGCTGCGGCGACATCACCAGTCGTCGGGCCACCGAGTTGGCGATCTGGGTGCCGAAGTCCCGTGCCACCAGGTGCAGGCAGGCGTCGATCCCGGCCGCGCTGCCGGCCGAGGTAATCAATTGGCCGGAATCCACGTAAAGCACATCCGGATCGACATCGATGGCCGGAAAGCGCTCGGCCAGCTCCGAGGTGTAGCGCCAGTGAGTGGTGGCGCCGTGACCGTCGAGCAGGCCGCTGGCCGCCAGAACAAACACGCCCGAGCAGATCGACAGCAACCGGGCGCCGCGTGAATGGGCATCACGCAATGCTTCAAGCAAGGCTTCCGGCACCGGCGCATTTCGGTCGCGCCAGCCGGGAATGATGATGGTCCGCGCATCCGCCAACAATTCCAGACCACCGTCCGCCAGCACCTGAATCCCGCCCATCGCGCGCATCGGCCCTTGATCGACCGCCGCAATGCAGTGCGCGTACCAAGGGAAATCGAACTCCGGCCGGGCCAGGCCGAAGATCTCCACGGCGATGCCGAACTCGAATGTGCAGAGGCCGTCGTAGGCCAGAATCGCGACCAATCCAGGTGAATCAGGCATTTGGCGGAAAATTCCCGGTGAGTGTCTTGTGCGCCACTGTAGCGGCAAGCGGCGCCTCGATAAAGTCTGTTCATCCCCACCGACAACGGAGTGATTCAACATGCCCAGCCTGGTTCGCGAGATTCCTGCAGCGCCTTCGGCCATTGCCCTGATGCATTTCAGCAACCGTCTGACCTTCGAAACCGATTGTTCCGATGTCTTCAGCAGCCAGCAGGCCGGCGAAGTCGACTTTGTGCTGGTGGACGTGCGCGGGCCGCTGGCCTTCGAGCGTGGACATGTGCCAGGGGCGATCAACATTCCCGGGCGTTTGCTGACGGCGGAAGGGCTGGTGGACTACCCAAAAAACACGCTTTTCGTGGTTTATTGCGCCGGCCCTCACTGCAATGGTGCCAATAAGGCCGCGGTGAAGCTGGCGGCGTTGGGCTATCCGGTCAAAGAGATGATCGGCGGGGTGACCGGGTGGCTGGATGAAGGCTTTCAGTTGAGTGTCGCGACACCACGCGTCGCCACCGCGCCGATCGCCTGCGATTGCTGATAGCCGGAGGGTTGCCGCTTCGGCGGCACTTTTGTCGGCTTTGTCCTACAACCCTCGCACCGCTCCGGCGCACACTTTTCCCACGTGATGGCACTCGCCGATTTTCTGTAAGTATTTGTCGCTTAAAAACAATTTGCCCCGTGCGCGCCGCCATAGACTGCCGGCCACTTCGGTTTTTTTGCGCTGTACAGCCCAAGGCCGAACCTGACAATCGAAAGCTGCCAATAAAAGCCTCCGCACACGGGAGTAATAAATGAAAAAGCTGGTTATGTTCGGTGCCCTGGCACTGTCGATGTTGTCCCTGACCGCCGTGGCCGAAGACGCCAAGCCGATCCGTATCGGTATCGAAGCCGGTTACCCGCCATTCTCGATGAAAACCCCTGACGGCAAACTGGCCGGTTTCGACGTGGACATCGGCGACGCGCTGTGTGAGCAGATGAAAGTCAAATGCACCTGGGTCGAGCAGGAGTTCGACGGCCTGATCCCGGCGTTGAAAGTGAAGAAGATCGACGCGATCCTGTCCTCGATGACCATCACTGACGACCGCAAGAAAAACGTCGATTTCACCATCAAGTACTACCACACCCCGGCGCGCTTCGTGATGAAGGCCGGTTCCGGCGTGAAAGACCCGCTGGTCGAGCTCAAAGGCAAGAAAGTCGGCGTGCTGCGTGCCAGTACCCACGACCGTTACGCCACCGAAGTGCTGGTGCCGGCCGGGATCGAGCTGGTGCGTTACGGCTCGCAGCAGGAAGCCAACCTGGACATGGTCTCCGGTCGTATCGACGCGATGCTGGCCGACTCGGTCAACCTGAGCGACGGCTTCCTGAAAACCGACGCCGGCAAAGGCTTCGAATTCGTCGGCCCGACCTACGAAGACGCCAAGTACTTCGGCGGTGGCGCCGGTATTGCGGTGCGTAAAGGCGATACCGAGCTGGCGGAGAAATTCAACGCCGCCATCAACGAAATCCGCGCCAACGGCAAGTACAAGCAAGTGCAGGACAAGTACTTCGACTTTGACGTGTACGGCCATTAATACGCCGTAGAAAAAAGTGGCCCCGTTGACGCGGTGGCCACTTTTTTTTCGCCCGTGATTTATCCTGTCAGCACATTTTCAATGCAGTCATTGCCCCGGCAACGACCACAGAATTCCCGGAGTTCCCCATGCAACGCATCGACCATCTTCTGCCCTGGAGCCACCTGGGCAGCGAACGTTCTCTGAGCGTGTTCCGTTACGGCGCCGGCCCGCGCAAGGTCTACATCCAGGCCAGCCTGCACGCCGATGAACTGCCGGGCATGCGCACCGCGTGGGAACTGAAAAAACGCCTGGCCGAGCTGGAGAGCAACGGCCAGTTGCAAGGCGTGATAGAACTGGTGCCAGTGGCCAACCCGATCGGTCTCGATCAGCACCTGCAAGGCAGCCACATGGGGCGTTTCGAGCTGGGCAGCGGCAAGAACTTCAACCGCTCCTTCGTGGAACTCAGTGCGCCGGTGGCCGAGCGCATCGGGCATCAGTTGGGCAGTGATGCGGAAGCCAACATCGCGCTGATCCGCCAGACCATGGGGCAGGTACTCGACGAACTGCCGGCCCCGGCATCGCAACTGGAAGCGCTGCACCGACTGTTGCTGCGCCACGCCTGCGAGGCCGATATCACCCTCGATCTGCATTGCGACTTCGACGCCGCAATTCATATTTATGCACTGCCGCAGCACTGGCCACAGTGGCAGTCCCTCGCCGCACGGCTGAAGGCTGGCGTGGCGCTGTTGTGTGAAGACTCCGGCGGCAGTTCGTTCGATGAATCCTGCTCGTCGCCGTGGTTGCGCCTGGCCCGGGCCTTCCCGAACGCGGCGATTCCGCCGGCCAACCTCGCCACCACCCTGGAACTGGGCAGCATGGGCGACACCCGCGTCGATCAGGCCCAGGCCAATTGCGAGGCGATCCTGGGCTTCTTGGCCGAGCAGGGCTTTATCAGCGGCGAATGGCCGAAAGCGCCGGACGAATGCTGCGAAGGCATGCCGTTCGAAGGCACCGAATACCTGTTCGCCCCGCACCACGGCGTGGTGAGTTTCCTGCGGGATGCAGGTGAGTGGGTCGAGCGTGGCGATGCGCTGTTCGAAGTGGTCGATCCGCTGAACGACCGCGTGACCACCGTTCGCGCCGGCACCAGCGGCGTGTTGTTCGCCATCGATCGCGGACGCTACACCCAGCCGGGGATCTGGCAGGCGAAAGTGGCGGGGCGTGAGCCGATTCGAGTCGGGAAGCTGATCAACGACTGACACCCTATCCTCCGGATCACAGTGTTAGGCTCTGCTCCGAACCCTGCACTGTGTGAAGGAAGGCTTATGTTGAAGGTGTTTGCGCTGTTGACGCTGCTGGCGTCCACTGCCGTTCAGGCTCAGACCTCGCTGCAAAACGATCTGCCGCTCAACTACCTGGCACAGGTGCACCCGGACGCCGAACCGCGTCCGCTGGTGATTTTCCTGCATGGCTATGGCAGCAACGAAGCAGACTTGATCGGTATGAAATTTCAGCTGCCCAAGCAGTACAACTACCTGTCGGTGCAGGCACCGATGGCGTTGGGAGAAGGGCGTTTCCAGTGGTTTCGCAAGAAAGGCGAAGGTGCCTACAACGGCGAGACTGATGATCTGAAGGCCAGCAGCCAGAAACTGCGGGCCTTTATCGCCGCTGCGGCGCAGAAATATCACGCGCAACCGGAGAAGGTGTACCTGATCGGTTTCAGCCAGGGCGCGATGATGACCTATGAGGTCGGGTTGCGGCAGCCTGCGGCGGTGGGTGGCATCGCGGCGTTGAGCGGGCGGGTGTTGCCGGTGCTCAAGAGCGAGCTGAAGTCGGAGCAACAGCATCCGCCGCTGGAAATCTTCATCGGCCACGGCACGGCGGATGACCGGGTGCCGTACAGCGGTGGCACCGAAGCCGATGCGTTGTTGCAGAAGCTGTCGTACAAAACGCAATTTCATGCCTATCCCGGCGTCGGCCACAGCATCAGCGCGGCCGAGCTTCGGGATTTGAACGACTGGTTGCAGCAACTCAACCCGTGAGGATCATTTTTCCTTGAGGATGGTTTTCACCAGCGCTTCGTGACCGCTCTTGTCGCTGGCCCGGGAAATCACCTGGACCAGCGCCATGCGCGTGCCGGAACCGGCCAGCAACGTGGTGTTGAGGGTCTGGCCGCCGCCCTGGGTGGCGGTGCTGTCGACTTGGCGCAGGCCCAGGCCGTTGCCTTTCTGGGTCAGGCTCTTTTCGCTGAGCTTGTTGAAGTCCGGCAGGGCCTTGCGCTGGGCGTCGATGAAGTCGGACACCGTGCCGTCGAGGAACGCACTGTCGTTGTCCTTGACGTTGTTGCCTTCGGGAATCTGGTTTTCGGCGGCGATGACCACGGTCTTTGTCGTCTGGTTGGTGTACATCGTGCCTTTGGCACCGGTCGGGCCGGCGGGCAGAGGGTCGGCGACAAAGCCCTTGGGAAGGACAAAACTGAATTTGCCGTCGAGCATCGAGACCTTCTCGGTGACAGCCTTCTCTTTGGCCTTGGCCGCTTGAGCATTGATGGCGCCGAAACCGGCCACCGCGGCCAACAACAGGACGGCGGCTTTCTTGCAAAGCAATGACATTCGAATCTCCGAGGGATGGGTCGCGCTTGGGCGGCGATCATCCCACGGAGCACACCTGGCACTCCAGAGCGGTTTGTCCGGGCGGGTTCAGTTCGGTGATGGCGCCGGCGCCGGTTTGGCCAACAGCTGTCGAGTGACGCCGAGCATCGCCACCGAAACGGCCACGGCCACCACGAAACCACCGAAACCCAGATTGGGAACCGTCAGCGCCAGCACCAGACAAAACGCCGAAAACGAATACATCCCCGTCGCCGTCGCCCGCAACAACGCGGCGGTAAACGCCGGGCCACGGGTCTGCTGGGAAAACACCGCCATCACGCTGCCCAACACCGGGAACACCGCGAGCAGACCGCTCCAGCGCTCGCCGACGGTGCTGGCCAGCATTGTCACCACCAGCGTCAATGCCGCGCCGGCAATCATCCGCCAAATCAGTTTGTCCGACTTCGGCGCCGGGCCGCTGACGACCGGTTGCACCTTGGGAAACAGGTACGGCGCGGCGAGGAGGGCGGTCGCAGCAGCGACAATCGAGAAAGACAACGACGCGGGAATCAGCGACAGAATCAGCGCCAGCACGGCCCAGACCGATAAAGAAACTATCAATGCCAGCGGCCAGTTCGCCCGCTGCGCCACCTGCGCATAAGTGACACAAAACGCGATCATCGCAAACATGGCCGACAGCGCCGCGACCGCCGATTGCGCGGCAAACGCCGGCCCTTGCTCGATGGCGAGGAAAAACAGGATCGGCCCGACCACCACCGGCAATCCCGACAGCCACCCGGCGACGCTGGGGCCCCAGCGCTTGCCCGCGAGGGAAATCAGCAGCAGGAAACCGGGAATCAGCAGCAGTTTGAGGATCAGCACGCAGGTGTCTCCGTCGGGTCAATGAGGGCCACGTTAGCATTGTGGTTCACGGATTGCTGCATATGCATGCAAAACATGTATACAAAAACATGGGTGCGATTGCCGACTATGCTTTGGGTATCAGGGTTTACCGGAGTCGATGCCGCAATGAGCAGTACACCGAAGTTGTTGCGTGGATGCTGCGGGATCGGCTTGTGGGCCTTGTTGCTGACACCCACCTGGGCCAGTTGGCAAGACGTGGTGCCCGGTGCGCAAATCATTGGCACCGGCGATTTCAGCATTTTCGGTTTCGACGTTTACAACGCCCGGTTGTGGAGCGCCGCGCGTCCATTGGCCGATGGTCAGCCCTTCGCCCTGGAGCTGATCTACCGGCGCAGCGTGTCCCGCGAAGATTTGGTCAAGGCCAGCGTCGACGAGATCAAACGCCTGGCAGGCGCCTCCATCAGTCCTGCGCAACTGGCGGTGTGGCAGGCCCAGATGCAGCAATCGTTCGTCGACGTGCAGGCCGGCACGCGGATCACGGGGGTGTATCTGCCGGGGCAGGGCGCGCGGTTCTTTGTTGGCCAACAGTTGCAGCACGAAATCAACGACCCGTTGTTCGCCCAGGCTTTTTTCAACATCTGGCTGGATCCACGCACACGCAATCCCGAACTGCGCCGGCAATTGCTGGGTACTGCCCAACCCTGAACGCAGCACATCGGCGCTTGGGCCTGCCGACTGAAACGTCTAAGCTGCGCCTTTCGACTTGTTTCTGGATGTGTTTGTGAAGTTCAGCTTGCCCAAAATCGCCACGGCGCCGTTCTGCCCGCCGGAAGTGGCCGGAAGTGTCCCGGTCGATCCCAACGCCTCGTTCTTCAAACGCGTGCTGCGCTTTGCCGGCCCCGGTTTGCTGGTGTCGATCGGCTACATGGATCCGGGCAACTGGGCCACCGCCATCGAGGCCGGTTCGCGTTTCGGTTACAGCTTGCTGTTCGTGGTGTTGCTGGCGAGTCTGGCGGGCATGGTCGTGCAATGCCTGTGCTCGCGGCTGGGCATCGCCACCGGGCGCGATCTGGCGCAGCTTTCCCGCGAACGCTACAGCACTCCGACGGCGCGGCTGCAATGGGTGCTGGCGGAAATCTCGATCATCGCCACTGACCTGGCAGAAGTGCTTGGTTGCGCACTGGCGTTTCACTTGTTGCTGGGTTGTTCGCTGACGTTCGGCATCGCGCTGACCGCATTCGATACGCTGCTGGTGTTGGCCCTGCAAAACCGCGGTTTCCGCCGGCTGGAGGCGATCATGCTGGTGCTGGTGGGCACCATCGGCGCGTGTTTCTTCGTCGAGCTGCTGCTGATCAAACCGTACTGGCCGGACGTCGCCCAAGGCTTCAAACCCTCACTGTCGGCGATCAGCGATGCCGCGCCGTTGTACCTGGCCATCGGCATCCTCGGTGCCACGGTGATGCCGCACAACCTGTACCTGCACACCTCGATCGTGCAGACACGGCTGATCGGCAAGGATCTGGCCAGCAAGCAGGATGCGGTAAAACTGGCGCGCATCGACACCATCGGCTCGCTGGCGCTGGCGTTGCTGGTCAACGCGGCGATCCTGATTCTCGCGGCGGCAGCCTTTCATCAGTCCGGGCACACCGACGTGGTCGACATCCAGGACGCCTATCACTTGCTCGATCCGCTGGTGGGCGGCGCGCTGGCCAGTGTGCTGTTCGGCGTGGCGCTGCTGGCTTCGGGGCAGAGTTCGACCTTCACCGGCACCATCGCCGGGCAAGTGATCATGGAAGGCTATCTGAAACTGCGGATCCCTTGCTGGCAGCGACGTCTGATCACCCGTGGGCTGGCGCTGATCCCTGCGTTCATCGGCGTGTGGCTGATGGGTGACGGCGCGGTGGGCAAGTTGCTGGTGTTGAGCCAGGTGGTGCTGAGCCTGCAATTGCCGTTTGCGCTGTATCCGCTGATTCGCATGACCAACGACAAGCAACTGATGGGGCCGTTTGTGAATCGGTTGCCAACCAAGGTTCTCGCGTGGGGATTGTTTCTGGTGATCAGCGGGGCGAATGCCTGGTTGATTCTGCAATTGGCGGCGTAATCGGCATGATTGGCCCCGCGCTCCGCGTTCCAATGGGACGCAGAGCGTCCCGGGCTGCATTCCCACGCGGAGCGTGGGAACGATCATGCGTGAAGCGTGGGGCGATCATTACGATCATGAGCCAAACGCTTCGACTACAAAATCAATGAACACCCGGGTCTTGGCCGGCAGCAAGGTACGGCTGGGGTAGTACAGCGAAATCGCGCCGGCATCGCATTGCCAGTCGGGCAACAGTCGCACCAGTTCACCGCGTTCGATCTGCGCGCTGACATCGGGCAGCACCAGCATCGTCACGCCCAAGCCCAGCAGCGCAGCCTTGCGCATGGCCATCGGATCATTCAGCACGATGTTCGGGTTGAGCAGGGCGCTGGCCTGTTCGCCGGCTTCGTTGTGCATCTGCCATTGGCGCAGGCGTCCGGTGCGCAGGCCGCGCATGACGATGCCGTGGTGATCGGCGAGATCGGCCGGATGTCTCGGCAGTGTGCGGCCCGCCAGATACGCCGGCGACGCCACCGCCAGCACTTCGGCGGACGACAATGGCCGGGCGACCACGCCGGGCGTCAGTTCGAACCCGCCGCCAATCGCCACGTCGTAACCCTCGGCGATCAGATCCACCTGACGATTTTCGAAGTGCCATTCCGGGCGAATCAGAGGATAACGCGCCAGAAACTCCGGCAGCAGCGGCAGCATGTGATCGATGCCGAATGTCGGCGGCAGGCTGATCTTGAGCACACCCGCCGGCTCGCCGCGCTCGGTCGCCACCGTCGCAATCGCTGCCTGCAAGGCGTCGAGGTTGCCGCCGATACTCGCCAGAAAACCCTCACCGGCCTCGGTCAGCGATAGTTTGCGGGTCGAGCGCTGAAACAGCCGCACGCCGAGGTTGCGCTCAAGGATCGCCACGTTGCGACTGACCGCCGCCGGAGTCAGCGCCAGCAACCGCGCAGCAGCAGAGAAGCTGCCGGTCTCGGCGCTGCGAACGAAGGATTCGAGATTGGCGAGGGTTTCCATGGATTTCGACCTGATAGTGATACTTGAAGATCATTCAAGGCATTACCGGCTAATCAAGTGGGAATGGCAAGCGCAAGATTCGTTTCGAGTCTTACCCCACTTTGAGGAGAACACCATGAGCACTATCGGAATCATCGGCGCCGGCGCCATCGGTTCAGCGTTTGCCAAAGCCTTGTCGCGTCAGGGCATCCCGTTGGTCATCGCCAACAGTCGCGGGCCGGAGACCCTGGCTGAACTGGTCGCAGAACTCGGCCCGACTGCCCGTGCCGTTACCCGTGAAGAAGCGGCGGCCCAAGACATCGTGCTGGTCGCGGTGAACTGGTCGAAACTGCCGACGGCATTGGCCGGGCTGCCGGACTTCGGCGGACGGATCGTCATCGACGCCAACAACTCGATTGAAGCACCGTCGTTCAAACCGGTGGACTTGCAGGGTCGACCTTCCAGCGAAGTGTTCGCCGAGTGGGTGCCGGGTGCGCGGGTGGTCAAAGCGTTCAACCATTTGCTGGCACGCTTGCTGGAAGCGGATCCGGCGTCGGAGGGTGGCAAGCGCGTGTTGTTCCTGTCCGGGGATGATGCGCAGGCCAAGGCGGAAGTGGGTGCGCTGATCGATCAGCTCGGCTTCTTCGGTATCGATCTGGGCGAATTGAGCGTGGGCGCGCGGCTGGTGCAGTTCCCGGGCGGGCCGTTGCCGGTGCTGAATCTGGTGAAGTTCGCCTGACGTCCGGGCAAAAAAATACCCGGTGCGACGTGAGTCGTACCGGGTTTGTTGCCAACGGGCAGTGGATGTCGTGGATCCGCCGCCCGCTGTTGAACCTCTTTTGCGCTTAAGCGCGTTCCAGTGCCAGGGCCACGCCCTGACCGCCGCCGATGCACAGGGTCGCCAGACCCTTTTTCGCATCACGCTTGATCATTTCGTGCAGCAAGGTCACCAGCACACGGCAGCCCGACGCACCGATCGGGTGACCGAGGGCAATGGCGCCGCCGTTGACGTTGACCTTGTCCAGATCCCATTGCAGATCCTTGGCCACCGCCAGGGACTGTGCGGCGAAGGCTTCGTTGGCTTCGATCAGGTCGAGTTGGCCGATGCTCCAGCCGGCCTTGTCCAGGCAGCGGCGAGTGGCGGAAACCGGGCCGATGCCCATGATCGCCGGGTCGACGCCGGCGTTGGCGTAGGCGGCGATTTTCGCCAGCACCGGCAGGCCCAGGGCCTTGGCTTTTTCGGCGCTCATCAGGATCACGGCAGCCGCGCCGTCGTTCAGCGACGAAGCGTTGCCGGCGGTGACGCTGCCGTCCTTCTTGAAGGCCGGACGCAGCTTGGCCAGGGATTCGGCGGTGGTGTCGCCGCGTGGCTGCTCGTCGACCTTGAACGCCACCGGATCGCCTTTGCGCTGCGGGATCAGGATCGGGGTGATTTCATCGACAAAACGACCGGCCTCGATGGCGGCGGCGGCTTTCTGTTGCGACGCGGCAGCGAAGGCGTCTTGCTGTTCGCGGCTGATCTCGTATTTCTCGACCAGATTCTCGGCGGTGATGCCCATGTGGTAATCGTTGAACGCATCCCACAGGCCATCGCTGATCATGGTGTCGACGATTTGTGCGTGACCCATGCGCAGACCGGTGCGCGCGCCCGGCATTACATAGTTGGCCAAGCTCATGTTTTCCTGGCCACCGGCGATGATCACGTCCGCGTCGCCGCAACGGATCGCCTGAGCGCCGAGGTGCAGGGCCTTGAGGCCCGAGCCACAGACCTTGTTCAGGGTCATGGCCGGTACGGCGTGGGGCAGACCGGCCTTGATCGCCGACTGGCGCGCCGGGTTCTGGCCGGCGCCGGCGGTCAGCACTTGGCCCATGATCACTTCATCGACCTGGGCACCGTCCAGACCGGTCTGCTCAAGCAACTGGCGGATGACCGCTGCGCCCAGATCCACGGCGGAGACGCTGGCCAGCGAACCCTGGAAACTGCCGATCGCGGTACGCGTGGCGGCAACAATGACGACGTCTTGCATTTTCGAATTCCTCACTCGGCAGCGAACTGCATTTCTGGTACGTGATCCGGGACGATCAGCTTACCAGCGGTTTTGGCGACGATTTCCTCGACGCTGACGCCAGGTGCGCGTTCCTTGAGGACAAAAGCGCCATTTTCGATTTCCAGGTAGGCCAGGTCAGTCAGGACGCGCTTGATGCACCCGGCGCCGGTCAGCGGCAGGCTGCATTGGCTCAGCAACTTGGACTCACCGTCCTTGGACGCGTGGGTCATGATGACGATGATGTTGTCGGCGCTGGCTACGAGGTCCATCGCGCCGCCCATGCCCTTGACCAGTTTGCCGGGGATCATCCACGAGGCGATGTTGCCTTGTACGTCGACTTCGAAGGCGCCGAGCACGGTCAGGTCGACGTGGCCGCCGCGGATCATGGCGAAGGACTCGGCGGAGTTGAAAATCGATGCGCCGATGCGCGCAGTTACGGTCTGTTTGCCGGCATTGATCATGTCGGCGTCGATGGTGTCTTCAGTCGGGAAAGGGCCCATGCCGAGCAGGCCGTTTTCCGATTGCAGCATGACTTCCATGCCTTCGGGGATGTAGTTGGCGACCAGAGTCGGAATGCCGATGCCGAGGTTAACGTAGTAGCCGTCCTGCATTTCGCGGGCGACGCGTTGAGCCATTTGTTCGCGGGTAAGTGCCATGTTCTTGTTCTCCGTCAGCCTGGATTATTTGCGGATGGTGCGTTGTTCGATGCGTTTTTCGAACGTGCCGCAAATGACCCGGTCGACGTAGATGCCGGGCGTGTGGATGTGTGCCGGATCCAGCTCGCCGGGTTCGACGATTTCTTCGACTTCGACCACGGTGATCTTGCCGGCGGTGGCGGCCAGCGGGTTGAAGTTCTGGGCGGTGTGGCGATAGATGACGTTACCGAAATGGTCGGCTTTCCAGCCTTTGACGATGGCGAAGTCGCCGGTGATGGATTCTTCCATCAGGTACTTGCGACCGTGGAACTCACGCACTTCCTTGCCTTCGGCAACCGGAGTGCCGACGCCGGTGGCGGTGAAGAACGCTGGAATGCCGGCACCGCCTGCGCGCATTTTCTCGGCGAGGGTGCCTTGCGGGGTCAGGACGACTTCGATGTCGCCTTTGAGCAGTTGCTCTTCGAACAGTTTGTTTTCGCCGACGTAGGAGGCGACCACCTTGCTGATCTGGCGGTCGGTCAGCAGCACGCCGAGGCCGAAGCCATCCACGCCGCAGTTGTTGGAGACGACGGTGAGGTCGCGGGTGCCCTTGCGCTTGATCTCGGCGATCAGGTTTTCCGGAATGCCGCACAGGCCGAAGCCGCCGGCGATCACGGTCATGCCGTCTTCGAGACCTGCCATGGCTTCCTCGTAGGAATACACGCGCTTGTCGAAACCTGCCATATGCACCTCTTTTATTGTTTGTCGGGCGGCTGGCTAGCCGAATGACTGGAGTGTCGCGCTCAAGGATATATTTGTTAAGTTGATTTTTAAGGTTGATTGATTGATAAAGCTCAATAATTGGCTTCGTTGATCGTTCCCATGCTCCGCGTGGGAACGCCTCCGGGGACGCGGAGCGTCCCAGTGACGCGGAGCGTCACGGGCTGCGTTACCACGCAGACGGTTCGACGCCTCGACGTGGGAACGATCAAGACTCTGATAGGGAAGCATAGCGTTCATGACCATCAAGCAGATCCGCGCCTTTCTCGCCGTCGCCCAGAGCCTGAGCTTCGCCGTGGCCTGCGAGCGTCTGCACCTGTCGCAGTCGGCACTGAGCCTGACCATCAAGGCGCTGGAAGAAGGCCTGGGCGGGCGCCTGTTCAGTCGCAACACGCGCAACGTGGCGCTGACCCCGGAAGGGGAATCGCTGCTGCCGCTGGCCCGGCGCCTGATCGCCGATTGGGACAACGCCGAAGACGAAATGCGCCAGCGCTTCAGCCTTCAGCGCGGGCGGGTGACGCTGGCGGCGATGCCGTCGTTTGCCGGCAATCTGCTGCCGCCGATCCTCAAGACCTTCCGCGCGCGTTATCCGAACGTCAATGTCACGGTCAACGACGTGATCAACGAGCAAGTGCTGGAAATGGTTCGCGATCGTCAGGTCGAACTCGGCGTGGCCTTCGAGCCGATGCAGAACACCTCGCTGACGTTTACACCGCTTTACCGCGATCGCTTCGTCGCCGTGGTGCCGCAGGATTCGCCGCTGGCTGATCGCAGTGACATTGATTGGCAGACCTTGCTGCAGGAGCCGTTCATCACCCTGCAGCGACCGTCCACGGTGCGGGTGATGCTGGAAGAACACTTGCAGGCTCGAGGCATGAAACTGCCGGTGGAATTTGAAAGCCATCAACTGGCGACGGTCGGGCGGATGGTGGCGAGCGGGCTGGGCGTCAGTGCGGTGCCGGCCTTGTGTGCCGGGCAGATGCGCGAGTTGGGCGCGCATTGCCTGACCTTGCACGAGCCGGTGGTGGAGCGGGCGATTGGCGTGCTGACGGATCCGGGGAATGAACTGTCGGCGGCGGCGCAGGCGTTGTTCGACATCCTTAAGGCTGAGCATTGAGGCGTTGTGCCAGTAGCGGCAGCAACTGTTCGCACGACGCTTCAATCTTCAAATCCAGCAACTCATCCGCCCGCGTCTTCCCCAGGTTGATCGCAATCAGCGGCTTGCCCCGATCCGCAATCACCCGGCACAAGCGAAACGCCGAATACGCCATCAGCGACGAACCGACCACCAGCATCCCGGCGGCATTTTCCGCCAGCGCCATGGCCCGCGCCGCCGTCGGTTGAGCCACGTTCTCACCAAAAAACACCACGTCCGGTTTCATCCGTTCGCCTGCGCAATACGGGCAATGCGGCACCTGGAAGCGCGCCTCGAAGGCCGGATCGAGCAGAGTATCGCCGTCCGGTGCCTGCACGGCATCGACGCCCGCCAGATACGGGTTCTGCGTTTCCATCAATTGCTGAATCGAATCCCGCTCGCTTCGCTGCCCGCAATCCAGGCACAACACCCGGTGCAGGCTGCCGTGCAGTTCGATGACATCGTGGCTGCCGGCCTGATCGTGCAGGGTGTCGACATTCTGGGTAATCAGGCCGCCGATCCGGCCGTGGCTTTGCAGACTGGCCAGCGCCTCATGGGCAGCGTTCGGTCGCGCCTGGCGCACCCGTGGCCAGCCGAGCATGGCCCGGGCCCAATAGCGCCGGCGCGATTGCGGGGCGGCGAGGAATTCCTGGTACATCATTGGCTGCCGGCCACGGCGTACGCCGTCGCTGTCGCGGTAATCCGGAATGCCCGACGGCGTACTGATGCCGGCGCCGGTCAGCACAATGAAGTCGCCGTCGGCCATAACCTGTTGCAGAGAGTCGAGCGGGTCGGGGAGGGGACGGTCGAGCATGATCAGCGCTCCGCAGGCTGTAAGTGCCTTGCAGGTTAGCACCGACGGACGCCTCTTTTCAGAGGCGTCCGCTGCCCGAGGTTACTTGCGCGCCTCCAGAATCAGGTTGAACGGCGTCTGCGTCGCCCGCCGGAAGTGTTTGAAGCCCGCTTCGGTAAATACCTTGCGCAGGCGCAACTCGCCGGCCTGCGCACCGAGACCGAGTCCCACTTCCTGGGACAGCGAGTTTGGCGTGCAGATGAACGTCGACGCGGCATAGAACAAGCGTCCGACCGGCGTGATGTTTTCGTCCAGGGTGTCGTTGGCGAACGGCTCGACCAGCAGCACTGTGCCGTCGTCCTTCAACGATTCAAACGCATGCTTTGCCGCACCGACCGGGTCGCCCATGTCGTGCAGGCAGTCGAAATAGCAGATCAGGTCATAGTCATCGCCGGGATAACTTTTCGCCGTGCCCTGGAAGAACCGCGCGCGACTGCTGACGCCGCCTTCTTCGGCCCGTTGGGTGGCGACGGTGATCGAAGGTGCGTGATAGTCGAAGCCGACGAACCGCGAGTTGGGATAGGCCTGAGCCATGATCACCGTGGACGCACCGTGACCGCAGCCGATGTCGGCGACCTTGGCGCCTGCTTCGAGTTTGGCCACCACGCCGTCCAGCGCCGGCAGCCACTCGGCGATCAAATGCCCCTTGTAGCCGGGGCGGAAGAAGCGCTCGGTGCCGGTGAACATGCACGGATGGTGATCGCCCCAGGGCAGGGCGCCGTTGCCGCGCATGGCTTTGACCAGTTTGTCTTTGTCATGGAAAAACGACGCCACCACGCCCAAGCCGCCGGCCACGTACACCGGCGAATCCTCCTTGGCCAGGGCCAGCGCCTGTTCTTCCGGCAGACGAAATTTGCCGTCGTGGTGTTCCATGTAGCCGGACGCCGCGTGGGCGCTCAGCCATTCGCGCACCAGTCGCGGGTTGCAGGTGGTTTTTGCAGCGAGGGTTTCGGGGCTGATCGGCTGGCTGTCGGCCATTGCCCGATAGAGGCCGAGTTCTTCGCCGACAATGACATTGGCCAGCATCGCCGCGCCGCCCATGTCGTTGACCAGTTTGCCCATGAATTCATTGAGTCTGGCCTCGTCCATTTCATGTGCTCCTTTGACAGGATCACAGTCCGGTGGCGTTGGGGGTCGAGGCATTCACCACCGGGCGGTGGTCGTGGAAACGGGCAGGGCGACACTGCTGTCCTGCGTCCCCCTCGACTGGGTACTGATTGAGTCTAGCCGCTGTTGGCGGCGGCGGGAGCGGGCTGTGTGGATTTCGGGGTTGTGTATCGCGACGGTGTCTGTATCCCACTGTGTACAGACCCGCCGCCGATACAAAACCCGCCACTTCCCGCGCATTGCCCACACAGCCGCGATACACCCGCCGGTTTTACTGAACCTGTCAGTCGCCACGCCCGGCGGCTCCTCAGCAGAGATCTTGCCCATGCAGATTCCCCACCCCACCTTGCAGGCCAGTGTCGGGCTCGGCCTGCGTCGCGGCCTGATGAAAGACCTGCAGGCCGCGCGTACCGGCGATTTCGACTTTCTCGAAGTGGCGCCGGAAAACTGGATCGGCGTCGGCGGTGCCCATGGCGCCGCGTTGCGCGAGCTGGCCGAGCGCTATCCGTTGTCCTGCCACGGGTTGTCGTTGTCGCTCGGCGGTTCGGCGCCGCTGGACGTGGGCTTTCTCCGGGAAGTGCGAACCTTTCTCGATCAGCACAAGGTGCCGCTGTACAGCGAACACCTGAGCTATTGCAGCGACGACGGTCACCTCTACGACCTGCTGCCGCTGCCGTTCACCGAAGAAGCGGTGCACCACGTCGCCGCGCGGATTCGCCAGGCCCAGGACATTCTCGGCAGGCGGCTGGCGGTGGAAAACGTTTCCTACTACGCCGCGCCCCGGCAGGACATGGACGAAGTGACCTTCACCAACGCCGTGCTGCGCGAGGCCGATTGCGACCTGCTTCTCGACGTGAACAACGTCTACGTCAACTCGATCAACCACGGTTTCGACCCGCAGACGTTCCTGGCCGCCATCGAGCCGGGCCGGGTGGTCGGGATGCACGTGGCTGGGCACTTTGACGAGTCCGACACGCTGAAGATCGACACCCATGGCGCCTCGGTCAAACCGGTTGTCTGGTCGTTGTTGGCCGACGCTTATGCCCGATTCGGCGCGCAGCCGACCTTGCTGGAGCGGGATTTCAATTTCCCCGCGTTCTCTGAACTGGTGGCCGAGCTGCAAACCATTCGCCGTCTGCAAATCGAAGGAGGCCCGCGTGGATAATCTTCTGCGGCAACAACAGGCGTTGACCCGCTACCTGCGCGATCCAGAGCATGAAGCGCCACCGGCCGACATGAACGCGGCGCGGGTCAATGTCTATCGCGATCTGGTGTTCAACAACGTCTCGCAACTGCTGGGCAGCACGTTTCCAGTGTTGATCCGGATCATCGGCCAGGAACGCTGGCGCACATTGATCCGCGGCTTCCTGCGGGACTATCGCGCACAGACGCCGAAATTCGGCGAGATCGCCGAGGAGTTTGTCGGTTACCTCGCCTCGGAACCGGCCGTGTTGAGCCAGGGTGACTGGCCGGCGTTCCTGGTGGAGCTGGCGCATTACGAATGGGTCGAAATGGTGTTGCAGCAGTCTGACGCTGAACCCTTGCCTGCGAGCAATCCGGCGCACTTGTTGGAGCGGCCGTTGCAGGTCTCGGCGCTGGCCTGGGCATTGGCGTACACCTGGCCGGTGCAGATGCTCGGGCCGGATCATCAACCGGCCACGCCGCCGGCCCAGCCGACGCTGTTGCTGGTACGGCGCACGACGGACTGGAGTGTGAAGTTTTCCGAGTTGAGCCCATTGGCGTGGCGGCTGTTGCAGCGGATCGACGAGTTCCCGTTGCTGAGCGGTCGCGAGCAGTTGCAAGGGTTGGCGATGGAGGCGGGATTGCCCGGAACTGCGTCGTTCATGGACAGCGGACTGGCGTTGCTGCGCCAGATGCATGAGGACGGTGTGATCGGCATTGTCTGAAATCAGTCGTCAGCAGCCAGCCAGCGTGGAGGATCAGGATGAAGGCGGTAGAAGCGACGCAGTTGTGCCATGTCCTTCTCGAACCAGTCACCCAGCCATTGTTTGTATTGCCGCTGAGCCGACGTTTGGACAGAGGGTTGCCCGAGGCAGTCATACACCGCCTGCGCGGCTTGCATGCCGGTCATCAAGGCCTTGAGCACGCCATGGGAAGACGCCGGGTCAAGCTGACTGGCCGCGTCGCCGACCACGAAGTAGCCGCCACCGGCTGCTGCGGTGCTGATGCGCCACGTCACATCGGCGCCGTGGATGGCGCCTTGCGTGGGCAAATGTTGCAGCGGTTCCGGCACGGTTGGGTGGCCAAGGTTTGGCGCTTCGAATGCCAGATGCGTCCAGTGCGTCAATTGCGCCTGTACCCTGGCGATCCACGTCCATCCAGCAGGGCCCGCCGACAAGTGCGGTGCGTGTTGGTAAGCGAGTGGACAACCCCGGACATAACCGAAGCGGGCAATCAGGCGTGGCGAACAGCGGCGGACGGTCAATCCCAGCTGTCGATGCAGCCAGGCTGACGCACCGCTGGCATCGATCACATAGTCGGCGTGCAACGGGCCTGAATCGGTTCGCACACCGGCCACGCGGTTCTTTTCGCTGAGGACGGCGAGTGCGCGACACGGCTGACGCACCATCACTCCCAGCGCTGCGGCGTGCTGCAATAACGTCGTGTCCAGCGTTTCACGGGGAATCTGAAAGCCCTGCCATGGACCCTTGTCGTCACTACCGAAACCGTTGAAACGCAACGGCTCGTTCCATTGCACCCAGTACCCGTTGAAGCGCAACGCATCCTGCGCACACAGTTGCCCGGCGACGCCCAGTTGCTGCAAAACAGGTTCAATGCCTGGATGCAGGCTTTCACCGGGGCGAAATCGCGGGAAGTCATGACGCTCGATCAATGCCGCGCGCAAGCCGCGCTGTGCGCAACCGATCGCCGCCGCAGACCCTGCCGGACCGCCGCCGATCACCACGACATCAAAGGACTTCAAGGGCGAGCTGCCACGTGGTGTTTTCGTGTTTGACCAGTATCGTTTCGGCGCTGACAAACAGTCGTACCAGTTGCTTGACCTGCACATCCCTCCATCTGAAGTCTTCGACAGGGATGCTTTCGGTGCCACGTTTGTATATCAGGAAGCGAAAGACCCAACCGCGTAACACGATGCCGACCTGCTGTTGCGCCGAATCAAGTTCCGGGTCGGGGCGCTGCACACGGATGAAGGACAGCAACGGCCACGTATTACGCAAGGTCATGTCGGTTCCCGCACCGAGTACGTTGTACACGCGGTACATCGAGAGCACCCGGTCTTGATATTCCTGCTGGGTTATTGCGCCGGTCTGTTGCAGGGAGAATCTGTTTTCAAGGGCGACTTGTGTGTAATCGCTGTATTCGTAGGCGCGATAGCGGACGAACATCCGACCCTGATTCTGGATCAGTTGCGGGGGTGGCTGGTTGTCCCAGGCGACGTTGCCGGTTCCGGTTTCCGCATCGGTCAACGGGATGATGGTGGGCAGGCTGGAGCGTGGTTCGTATATGCGAGCGGAATCGGGTGCCAGGCCTGGCCAGAAAGAGCCCAATGCTGCGCAGATTCTTGCATCCTCGGGAAAAGGGCTGGCCATCTGGTAACCGGCGAGACGGTTGATCCAGCTGCCGTCCGGGCTCTGCTCGCGAACCTGGCCCACCCCCCACCCGGGGGCGAAAAGCCCGGCTTCGCCGTCCGGCAATGTAGAAGGGCGATCAATACCGGGAAGGTGTGTGCCTGCCAACGGCGTTGAGCCAAGCTTGTGCGGCAAGCCGACTATCGCGGTGACTCCTCGATCCTCCGGGGAGAACGGTTGACCCTTGAGGGCCAGGTTGGGGCAATAGCGCACATTCGATAACGCCTGCAGTCGGGCATGCCAGATGTTCGGGTCGGTAAAGGCTGGCACCTGGCTGGCCCAGTGCATCAGGCGGCGCGGGTGGCAAAACGGAAAGAAATCCGGGGGGGCAATGATCGAATAGGCAGGTATCGACTGCAGATGCCCCAGCGACGTGCAGTGCGCACTGATACAACCGTCGGCCGTGCCGTCCCGATGGTGCAGGGCGCGATAGCCGCCTTGCCTCACCAGCTCGGCGACACCCTCGCGGTGGTTCAGATCTTCGATCGTGCCATCGTCGTGGAGCATTGACCGACCGTGGATCATGCCTCCCGAGTCCCTGGGCATCGTGAATGACAACAACTGGCCCCGGTAATGGGCCTGCTCGGCGAGCCTGGGTCTGGGCCGGGGCAACAGTAGACTCGACCCCGATCCGCGCTCCACCTCCAGCGTTGCCAGATCGTCGATGATGACAAAGGGAGATTGTGAAATATCCGGCTCTTGCCAGCCGGTGTCGCTGTGACGCAGATGGATGTGGCGAATCTTTTCATTGATATGAAAGGCTTCGAATCTTACGTCCAGATCCAGCCCCGCAAGGCATTCCTTTTCGTTGAACAGCTTATGTATCGGAACCCAAAAGTTCAGCCTGGGATCGATGTCCTGCTGAAAGTCCATGGGTCCGAACTGCTGGTGATTTCCTTGGCGTTGCACGGCGATATAGGCGCTGTAACGCACCGGCATTATGCGAATGCCGTAGGCGTCATTCCTAACAAAGGGCAAGAAAGAGCGCAGATCGGGGGAGTACAGTTCGCTGGTATTGCCTACCCGGGCAACGCCTGTACGCGAGAAACACAGATCGGCGTGCTCACCATGCACCGTGTCGGCGGCGCAACGGTATTCGCTGGCAAACACTGCCACGGCCAGCGGTGCGCCCTGGACTTGTCGCTGTAAATCCTTGAGCGTGGGCGGCTGGACGCCGAAGACATAGTTCAGCACCGCCTCGATTTCGGCTGGGGTTGGATACGTTTGCAGGGGCTGACCGCCCGCGTCGCGCGTGACCCGTGGTGACGCCAATGCATGAAAGAGCAGGCTCTGAGCGGGCCGGGAAGGTTCGATCGCTCGATTGCCGGCCGGGCAAAAGTCCTCGAAACCGGGAACAGTCCGGTCGATACGCAGCGGTTTGAGCAGTTCGGCCTTGAGCGGTACCGCAAGAATGTCCAGACCATGGGCCAGCAACAGCGAGTGCCAGCCACCTGGCGCGAGCCGCCGGCATGCTTGATTGACAGTTTCGAGCAGAGACATGGTTCACCACGCGACGGCTGAGCGAGGTGTCATCCCACAATAATTCTGCCCGGCCGGCTACTGTCAGATCTGACAGTAGCGACCGCTGGCGCTCAGCTCAGTGGCAATTTCAGCTCCGCACACAATCCGCCACCTTCACGATTGCTCAGGGTCAGCGAACCGCCCAGCGCCAGCGCCAGTTGCTGGGCGATCGCCAGCCCCAGCCCGGTGCCGCCGGTGCTGCGGTTGCGTGAGTTCTCCACGCGGTAGAACGGCTCCATCACCTGGGCCAGCTCTTCTTCGGCGATGCCCGGGCCGCGATCCATGACCTTGATCGAGAGGCCGTTCCTGTCGCGTTGAATCAGCAGTTCGGCAGCGCCGGCGAACTTCAACGCGTTGTCGGTCAGGTTGACCAGCACCCGGCGCAAGGCGTGGGGGCGGGTGTCGATGACCGCCTCACTCTTGCCGCTCAACTGCACTTGCTTGCCCATGTCCTGATAGTCGAACACCAGGCTGTCGAGGAACGAATCCAGGTTGGTGCGCCGGCTTTCCTCGGTCGAGCCGTGGATGCTGCGGGCATAGGCCACGCCTTCGCGCACCAGATGTTCCATCTCGCCGAGGTCGTTCCACAGTTTGTCTTTCTCGGCCGAATCGTCCATGAACTCCGCTCGCAGTTTCATGCGGGTGATCGGGGTTTGCAGGTCGTGGGAGATCGCCGCCAGCAGTTGCATGCGCTCTTTCAGGTACGCGGCGATGCGCGCCTGCATCGAGTTGAAGGCGCGGGCGGCGTAGGCCACTTCGTTCGGGCCTTTTTCGTCGAGGTTGATCGGGTGAGCGTTGGGGTCGAGGGTTTCCACGGCGTTGGCGAGGCGGGTGAGGGGGCGGATGGCGATGCGCACCGCCAGCCAGGTGCAGGCGAGCATCAGCGCCAGTTGCCCGAGCAACACCACCGGCAGCCACGGTGACAGCGGCACCATCGACGGGCGCACATCGATGGTCACCGGGCTGCCGTCGCTCAGGCGCAGGTGGCCCTGAAAGTGTTTTTTCGGGCCGGGAATATCGGTGAAGGTCAGCGGGTACGCTTCGCCGATCGCATCGGTGATCGAGGTGACGGCAATCGGCACGTCCTGCGGGTCCAGCGGTGTGCCCGGTTCGCCCTCGCTCAGCAGATAGCCGTAATTCTTGCGGGCCAGGCGCTTGAGCCACATCGGGCGTTCTTCGGCGGGCAGACGGTCGAGGATGGCAATCGAGGTCGAAACGTCGGTTTCGAGGTTGCCGAGCATGGTGTTTTTCGCGCTTTCGTAGCGCTCGTAATACTGTGCGCCGAACGACAGCGCCTGAGCGAGGATCAGGCCGATCAGGAAAATCAGCGACAAGCGGGAGGCAAGGGTGCGCGGCCAGCGCAGGGCGAGATTCATGCGGGGGCTCCGAGGACTTCGACCGGCAGCGAGAACACATAGCCTTCGCTGCGCACGGTCTTGATGTAGGCCGGTTCGCGGGCGTCATCCAGCAGGCGCTGGCGCAGGCGACTGACCAGCAGATCGATGGATCGGTCGAACAGATCGGCGTCACGCCCCTGGGTCAGGTTGAGCAATTGATCACGGCTCAGCACCCGTTGCGGATGGTCGAGGAACACCCGCAGCAAACGGTATTCCGCGCCACTGAGCGCGACCATGGTGCCGTCCTTGTCCAGCAGATGCCGGGCCGATGTGTCGAGCTGCCAGCGACCGAACGCCAGCAGCCGGCCACTTTCGGTGACCACCAGATTCGGCGGCAGCATTCGCGTGCGGCGCAGCACGGCGTTGATCCGCGCCAGCAGCTCGCGGGCGGCGAAGGGTTTGGTCAGGTAGTCATCGGCGCCCATTTCCAGGCCGAGGATGCGGTCGGTTTCATCATTGCGCGCGGTGAGCATCAGGATCGGCGTGGCCTTGTGTTTGCCCGAGCGCAGTTCGCGGCACAGCAGCAGGCCGTCGTCGCCGGGCATCATGATGTCGAGCACGATCAGGTCGACGGTGTTGGCTTCCAGAAAACTGCGCATCTGCCGGCCATCGGCAACCACCGTGGTGCGCAGGCCGTTTTTCTTCAGGTAATTGCCGACCAGTTCGCGAATCTCGCGGTCGTCGTCGACGATCAGGATGTGATCGACATGTTCCATGGGGCCAAACCTCAATCAAAGGGGATTGCCGGGCAGTCTATCGAGCCTGCGCGAGGCCGCCTGCCTGCCTTTGTATTGCAGTGTATCCAGCGCTGTGACGGATACACGCCGACGCAAAAAGCGGATTTTTACAGGGTTTTGTATCGCTGTGTATCCCGGGCGGGCGCGGATACGTAGCGATTTATACACGGCATTTGCCGACACATGCGCGATACCTCGCGAGCTTTAAATGAGCTCCATCGAGGCACACACAGAACGCCTCGGCCCAATCAACGATTCAACCATTGAAGCCCCGAGGAAAACGCCATGAACGCCAAGACCAAATCGATCGCTGCCGCTTGCCTGTTTGCCGCTCTGAACATCTGCACCCTGTCGGCCCGCGCCGAAGCCGATGTCACCCCGCAAACCTACTCCTACGGCAGCCACCTGGACATCCAGAAAGTGGTGTCGCTGAAACAGGACAACTCGATGACCTGCGGCATCGTCGACGCCCGCCTGACCTACCTCGACTCGGCCGGCAAGACCCAGGTGCTCGACTACCGCAAATTCGCCGACGGCTGCAACGAAGACAACTGATTACCCACCTCTATAAAAGGAACATCGCCATGAACAACGTATCGCGCTATCTGACCGCTGTTGCCTTCTCCCTCGCCGGCGTCGCGGCCCACGCCAACGCTGCCGTCGAACAGAACAGCTGTGGCAGCAGCACCTGCTTCCAACTGGCTCCGGTGGCCAAGCCGGGCAGCGACGGCCTGATCGCCGCCGACGGCGCCAGCCGCACACCACAAGGCCAAACACTGGCTGCCGACGGCTCCAGCCGCACGCCACAGGGCCAGACATTGGCTGCCGACGGCTCCAGCCGTACGCCGCAAGGCCAGACGCTGGCCGAGAACGGTGCCAGCCGCACGCCGCAAAGCCAATGGCTGGACAGCCAGACGGTTTGAGGATTGAAGGGGGCTGCCCGTAACGGGCGCCCCCCGAACCACTCAACAGACCACCCCTCATTCAAAAGGTGAACCTCATGTTTCTCATCGCTTTCCTGGGCGGTCTGTTGACTGTCCTCAGCCCGTGCATCCTGCCGGTGGTGCCGTTTCTGTTCGCCGGTGCCGACCGCACCCGTTCTTCGATCCTGCTGACCCTCGGCGGCATGGCCCTGACCTTTGCCCTGATCTCCAGCCTGGCGGTGGTCAGCAGCGAGTGGGTGATCGAGGCCAGCAACACCGGTCGCCACATTGCGCTGGCGGTGATGGTGCTGTTTGCGCTGTCGCTGATTTCCGCGCGCATCGGTGACTGGCTGGCCCGGCCCTTCGTACTGCTGGGCAATCGCCTCGACCCCGACGCCCGGAAAAAGACCGGGCCCATGGCGTCGATCATGATCGGTGTCGCCACCGGTCTGCTGTGGGCGCCGTGCGCCGGGCCGATCCTCGGCGTGATCCTCACCGTTGCCATGCTGCAAGGCGCCAACGCCCAGACCAGCCTGTTGCTGCTGGCCTACGGCGCAGGCAGTGCGTTGTCGCTGGGAACGCTGATCTTCGCCGGTCGCGGCCTGGTCAACCGACTGAAACCGTCGATTCCTTTCACTGGCTGGTTCCGCCGCGGCGCGGGTGTTGCGGTGCTGGCGACGGCGGCGGTGATCGCCACCGGTACCGACAACGTGCTGCTGGCCAATACCTCGTCCCAAGGCGTGGCATCGGTCGAGAAAAGCGTGCTGGAGAACGTGCCGAAAGTCGTGGACTACTTCGTCAGCAAAGTCCGTGCAGACTCGACTGAAGACGAGGCGGGCAAAGGCGCGATGCCGTCGCTGTCCGGTGCGGTGCAATGGCTGAACTCGCCGGAACTGACCGCTGAGTCCCTGCGCGGCAAAGTGGTGCTGGTGGACTTCTGGACGTATGACTGCATCAACTGCCAGCACACCCTGCCGTACGTCAAAGAGTGGGAGAAGAAGTACGGCAAGGACGGCCTGGTGGTGATCGGTGTGCACACCCCGGAATACGGCTATGAGCGGATCATCGACAACGTCAAGGATCAGGTGAAGAAGCTCGGCATCACCTACCCGGTAGCCATCGACAACAACTACGCGATCTGGCGCAACTTCGATAACCAGTACTGGCCGGCGCATTATCTGGTCGACGCCAAGGGGCAGGTGCGTTACACCCACTTTGGCGAAGGCAGTTATCAGGCGCAGGAGCAGATGATTCAGCAACTGCTCAAAGAGGCCAAGGCGCCGGCTGCGTAAACCGCAAAACTCAATGGCTCACAGGTCGCGCACCATGAGCCATTGTTCGTTGCCCCAGGCGTGAAAACGCTCCAGCACCGTCCAGCCGCGTTTGGCGTAATAGTCCTGTTTGCTCTGGGTGTGCAGATAGAAACGCGGCAGGCCCCGTTTTCTCGCCTCCTCAGCAATTCCCTCGATCAGCCTTTCTGCCAGACCCTGGTCGCGTGATTCGGGGCTGACCAGCACACAGGCCAGCCACGGCCCCAGATCCGGTCGAAGGGCCAGATCCGCCCGAGCCAGTGCCGCACCGCCCAGCAGTCGATCTCCGTCCAGCGCAATCAGGCAACGCCAGTCGCCATTGGTCTGGCCCTCGGCAAATTCGCGCTGCCATTCGGCCAAAGGTTGCTCGGCATATTCGTAGTGAAACTGGCGGTGGATCCACGCCGCGTAAGTGTCGCTGTGCTGCAGGTGATCGGCGAGCCATTCGAAGCGCAAGGACATGATCGAATTCCGTTCCGGTGAGGGCCTGCATGAGAGCCGATCAGCCGGCGCGTTGGCAACCCCCCGACAGTGTTTCGGGGCCTTTACAAAATCCCGCCATTCATCGGCCAATGCCCGGTTTTACGGGCTCTCCGGACGATTGGCAGGGACGCCGGACAGCGCCCGCGCGATAGTGGGCGAGCAGGGCCGCCAACGGCTCTGACATCCATAAAAAGAATGCGAGGTTGCCATGCCGAAGTTCGTGATTGAACGCGAGATTCCAGGAGCCGGAAAGCTATCGGAGCAAGAACTCAAGGCCGTATCGCAAACGTCCTGCAACGTGCTGCGTGAACTCGGGCCAGAGGTGCAGTGGCTGCAGAGTTATGTGACTGCCGACAAGATCTATTGCGTGTACATCGCACCCAACGAGGAACTGGTGCGCGAACACGCAAAGCGTGGGGGATTTCCGGCCAACAGCGTGTCCCGGGTGACGAGCATCATCGACCCGACGACCGCCGATTGACCCCTCTGCCGTGGAGCCCCCATTCATGAGTACCCCCATTGATCTCACTGCCCTGAAGGAACGCCAGAAAGTCGCCTGGGCCAGTGGCGACTACGCCGTGATCGGCACCACGCTGCAGATCGTCGGCGAAACCCTCGCCGAAGCCTGCGACCTGCGTTGCGATGAAGAAGTGCTGGATGTCGCCGCCGGCAACGGCAATGCCACGCTGGCGGCGGCACGCCGGGGTTGTCTGGTGACGTCCACCGACTATGTCGCGGCGTTGCTGGAACGCGGCCAGGACCGGGCGCGCGCCGAGCATCTGGAGGTGACCTTTCAGGTCGCCGATGCCGAAGCGCTGCCGTTTGCCGATTCCAGTTTCGATGCGGTGCTGTCGACCTTCGGCGTGATGTTCGCCCCGGATCAGGCGAAAGCGGCCAAGGAGCTGGCGCGGGTCTGTCGCCGGGGCGGACGGATCGGCCTGGCCAACTGGACGCCGGAAGGCTTCGTCGGCCAGATGTTCAAGACCCTCGGTCGCTACCTGCCACCGCCACCCGTTGCGCAACCGCCCTCGAACTGGGGCGCGGAAGCCTGGCTGCATTCGCATTTCGACGATCGCCAGTTTCAGTTGCAGGTGACTCGGCGCCACTTCAACTTCCGCTATCGCTCGGCGGCGCATTTCATTGATGTGTTTCGCCACTGGTACGGGCCGGTACACAAGGCGTTCGCGGCGTTGCCGCCGGAGAGTGGGCAGGCGTTGGAGACGGATCTGACGCTACTGATCGACGGGCTGAACCGGGCGGGGGCGGAATCGATGGTGGTGCCGAGCGAGTATCTGGAGGTGGTCATCACTAAACGCTGAGCGTCATGCAAAACAACTGCGGGAGCGAGCCTGCTCGATCCCGCAGGGATTGCGACAGGGCTTCTATTTCAGATGCGCACTGTCAAACCACTCCAGCGCGGTGCGCCAGATGCAGATGCCGAGGAAGTATGCCGACGCCAGCAACCACAAGCCCATCACCAGCGGGTTGATCACCGGGTGATTCAGCACCAGCGACAGGCTGCACAACAGCCAGATCGCCGTCACCGCAATGTTGATCGGCATGAACCGGCGTACCCGGAACGGGTGGAGGAACTTCATGCGGGTCACGGTCAGCAGCGCCAGGCCAATCACCGTCAGGAAGGTGAGCCACGGCCCCGGATCGATGATGTACAGACACAAGGCAACCACGTTCCAGGCGGCGGGGAAACCGACGAAATAGTTGTCCTTGCTCTTCATGTTGACGTTGCAGAAGCAGAACAGCGACGACACCAGAATCAGCGACACGGTCAGCAGCAGGGTGTAGTCGGGCAGGGGAATGTAGCGATAGATGAACAGCGCCGGGATGAACACGTAGGTCAGGTAGTCGATCACCAGATCGAGGATCGATCCGTCGAAACTCGGCAACACCGACTGCACGTTGACCTTGCGCGCCAGCGCTCCGTCGAGGCCGTCGACGATCAGCGCCACGCCCAGCCACATCAGGCAGTGGATCGGCTGGTTTTCCAGCAGGGCAAGGGTGGCCAGGAAGGCGGTGACCACGCCGGTCGCGGTGAAACCATGGGCGCCCCAGGCCTTGAGCCTGGCGATGTGGACGGTCGATATCACGAAGGCGTTCTCCAGAAAATGCAGCAAGCCGCGTAAACCCTCGGGCAGCAAGGGCGGCGACCAACCGGGTCGGGGTTGCAGCTATCGACCGGTCGGGCCGGGTCAAGGTTCACCCATTCGTGAAGATTAGCTGGCCGGGGAAAAATTTCTCTGGAGAATCACTCGCCCCAGGGCCACGTCAGCCAAACGGTGCTGGCGCAACGCATCAGGAGGGCTATCGTTGCCTGACGCAGTCATACCCCTTTGCCTGAGGACGACGTCATGAACACCAGCGATCTGCTCGAACAACTGCTGCGAGGCCAGGCCTCGGCGGGACAACCAGGTGGCGCGTCGGCCGGCGGGGGAGCGGGTGGGCTTGGCGGGTTGCTCGGCGGTCTGCTGGGCGGCGGCAGTGGCGGCGGTTCTGCTGCCGGAGGGCTGGGTGGCCTGGGCGGGTTGCTTGGCGGATTGCTCGGCGGTGGCGGGGCGCTGGGTGGCGGCACGCAGCGTCGGTCCGGCGGCACCAATTACGCGGCGCTGGCCTCGCTGGGCATGATGGCTTTCCAGGCGTATCAAGCCTGGCAACGCAGCCAGGCGTCCGCCGCGCCGCAGCAGACGCCGCAAACTGCGGACCTGTTGTCCGGCCCGCAAGTCGAAGAACACAGTCACGCCGTTCTGCGTGCATTGATCGCGGCGGCCAAGGCTGACGGGCGGATCGACGAGTCGGAAAAACACCTCATCAGCAGTGAAATCGGCAAGCACACCGATGACCCGAACCTGCAGCAATGGCTCGACGACGAGGTCGCCAAACCGCTGGATCCCACCGAAGTGGCGCAGGCGGCGCAGAACGATCCAGCCATGGCCGCCGAGATGTACCTGGCCAGCGTGATGCTGGTGGACGATCAGCAGGACGCCGAGCGCAATTATCTGGATGAACTGGCAGCGGCGTTGCAGATCGACCCCGAGTTGCAGGTTCACCTCGAACAGCAGGCCAAAGGCACGGCCTGACCCTCTCACCTCACAGCCTTCGACCGTTCCGTTCAAGCAAGGAGCGAGCCGAAGGCTCCGTCCGTCAGGGCAATTTTCAAGCCGATTGAATTTTTGACGCGCCAAGCCTCTCTGCTTCATTAGAGGCGAGTGACTGAGCGTCCTGCCAATCGATCGAGAATATTGCCATGACTGTCCTGACTCACCTGCAAGCTGCCCACGCCCAATCGCGTCCGCTCGACTCTCTGACCGAGTTGCGGTGTATCCATGAAGCACTTTTAGCCGACGAACATCCGCAGCCGCTGGCGTGCGCCTTTCTGGAAGATCACCTGCTGCAAGCCGCGCAGTTGGAGGATGAGCTGCCATCGGACCCCGCGCAGTGGCATGCCTGGGTGGCCGAGCACTGTGCCGATGTCGCCCGGCAATACGCCGACTACCTGCAACAACGCAAGGCTGGAGGCGCGCGGCAGTTCTTCAGTTGCAAGGCTCATGCGCTGTATTTCCTGCAAGCGGTGGCGCCGACCAAACTGGTCGATGGCGCCTGGCTCTACGGCTTGCTCGGACAGTGGCGCGATCCGCGCTTCAGCAGCCTGATCAGCACTTATCTGGAAGAACTGGGCGAGGGCAATCCGGCGCAGAATCACGTGGTGATCTACCGGCAATTGCTCGCCGAACACGGTCTGGAACCCGGCAACCCGCTGCCCGATGAGCGCTATCTGCAAGGCGCGCTGCAATTGGCCCTGGGTGCCGGCGGCATGGATTTTTTGCCGGAGGTGATCGGTTACAACCTTGGCTACGAGCAACTGCCCCTGCACCTGTTGATCAGCAGTTACGAACTCAGTGAACTGGGGATCGATCCTTACTACTTCACTCTGCACGTGACCATCGACAATGCCAGCACCGGTCATGCGCAAAAAGCCGTTCAGGCCGTTCTGGATCTGCTGCCTCTGGAGGCTGATCGCAGCGATTTCCTGCGCCGGGTATCGCTGGGCTATCGGCTCAATGACCTGGGGCAGGGTAGCCGCGCAATCATCGAGGGGTTCGATCTGGAGCGCGAACTGTTGGCGATGCTTGAACGCAAGTGTCCATTCGCTCAGCACATGCACTCCGACTATTGCCGCTTCGAAGGCAAGACCGTCAATCAGTGGCTGGCCGATCCGCAGCAGCTGTCCGGGTTCCTGCAAGCCATGCAGGACAAGGGCTGGATCAAGCGCCACGAAGATCCACAGGGCAGCCGCTTCTGGCAATTGATCGATGGCGATGGTGCGGCGATGTTCGGTGTGTTCAGCGCCTATGAAAAACAACTGGTGCACGACTGGATTGCCGGTGACTGGATTTCTGCGGACAAAACCGTCGCGTTCCGCCGCCGCCCCTCAGTCCCCGCGCCGATCGAGGTGCCCGAGCAGGACCCCGATGTGCAACGCCTGAATGCGGCACTGCAAGGGCAGGACGCACACACCAGGTTCGCAACGTTGATCCCCTGGCTCGCGCCGGCCCGGCACGCGCATCCGGCCGGGCTGCTTGCCACTCGCCAATTCATCCAACTCAAATCCGGCCTGCGTTAAGGAAATATTCAATGAATCAGGAAGAACAACTGTCTGCCAACGATCTGGTGCTGCTGCAACTGGGGCGGCGCCTGCAGGCCGACGGCTATCGTTTCATCACCCCGACGCCGCTGACCCATCAACGGGTCAACCAGCGCGACGAAGGGCAGGCCGCCGATTGCCTGCGGGATGTGTTCGGATGGTCGCGCCCGTTCGAACCGGGCCTGCTGTCTGTCGATGAACAGCGACAATTGCAGGACGCCCAGGTGATTGATGCGTTCGACGGACGCTTGAAGAGCCGGGTGCGCTGGTCGAGCCTGGATGACATGCTGTTCGTGCATTCCGGGTTTCCCACGGATGCCGCCGATTCGGTGTTCTTCGGCCCGGATACCTATCGCTTTGCCCAACTGATTCACAGCCATTTGCAGCAGAACTTTGCGCCCATCCACCGTGCGGTGGACATCGGTTGTGGCGCCGGAGTCGGCGCGATCCTGATCGGCCGTGCCCGGCGCGAAGCGCAAGTGCTGGCGGTGGATATCAATCCCGCTGCGCTGCGCCTGACCACGATCAACGCGGCGCTGGCCGAAGTGGCCAACGTCGAGGTGCGCGCCAGTGATGTATTGCAAGGCGTGGACGGTGAATTCGACCTGATCGTCGCCAACCCGCCGTACATGGCCGATCCGGCCGGACGAGCTTACCGCCATGGCGGTGGGACGCTGGGGGCGGGGCTGTCGTTGCGCATCGTCGAACAGGCGCTCAATCACCTGACCCCCGGTGGTTCGCTGCTGCTGTACACCGGCGTGGCGATGGTCGATGGCCGCGATCCTTTCCTCGACACGGTATTGCCACGGCTGGATGAAAAACGCTTCGGCTGGACCTACCGCGAACTCGATCCCGATGTTTTCGGCGAAGAGTTGCTCAATCCCGGCTATCAGCGCGTCGATCGGATTGCCGTGGTCGCGCTGACGGTGACTCGAACAGGTTGAAACAAGGCAGGTGCAGGATGAGCAGGAATCTCGACGACTACAACCGGATGCGCGACTTCTCGGCAACCTCGGAACCGGCGGCCGACCACCGGCGGGGCAAGAAGCCCGGCGGTGAGCAGGCTTTGCAATTTTGCATCCAGAAGCATGACGCCTCGCACCTACATTATGACTTTCGCCTGGAACTCGACGGCGCGCTCAAGAGCTGGGCGGTGCCCAAGGGCCCGTCGCTGGATCCCAAGGTCAAGCGGCTGGCGGTGCACGTCGAGGATCACCCGCTGGATTACGCGACGTTCGAGGGCAGCATTCCCGAAGGGCATTACGGTGCCGGCGATGTGATCGTCTGGGATCGCGGCGTGTGGATTCCGCTGGAAGACCCGGAGAAAGCCTACGCCAAGGGCAAGCTCAAATTCGAACTGCGCGGCGAGAAGCTCGCCGGGATATGGAACCTGGTGCGCACCCACATGCCGGGCAAGAAAGAGCAGTGGTTTCTGATCAAGCATCAGGACAGCGCCGCACGCCCGCAAAGCGATTACGACGTGCTGGTCGCCGAGCCCGACAGCGTGCTCAGCGAGCGCACGATCGTCGACAAACCCCGGCTGAGTGCGAAGCAGGTCAAGCCACTGAAAGGCCCGGCGAAAGCACCGCGCAAGCCAGCTTCCGGCAAACTCACTGGCGCCCACAAGGCGAGTATCCCGGCGCAGTTGAAACCTCAACTGGCGACTCTGGTGGAGAGCGCGCCGGAAGGGGATTGGCAATACGAAATCAAGTTCGACGGCTATCGGATCATGGCGCGCGTCGATCAGGATGAGGTGCAGTTGTTCACTCGCAATGGCCATGACTGGACGCACAAATTGCCGAAACAGGCGCAAGCCCTGGCGGCGCTGGGCCTGGAGTCTGCGTGGCTGGATGGTGAGATGGTGGTCGCCGACGCGGACGGCGTACCTGATTTTCAGGCCCTGCAAAACGCGTTCGATTCGGGACGCAGCGAAAACATCGTCTATTACCTGTTTGATCTGCCGTATCTGAACGGTGTCGACCTGCGCGAGGTGCCCGTGGAGGAACGGCGTGCTGCGCTGGCGACGGTGCTGAAAACGCATCGAGACCCGCTGCTGCGTTTTTCCGAAGCGTTCGACGAAACCCCGCAGGCGTTGCTCAACAGCGCCTGCCAGATGCGCATGGAAGGCCTGATCGGTAAACGCCTCGGCTCGTCTTACGTGTCGCGCCGCAGTAGCGACTGGATCAAGCTCAAGTGCAAGCATCGCCAGGAATTCGTGATCGTCGGCTATACCGATCCGAAAGGCGCGCGCAGTTCGTTCGGCGCGTTGCTGCTGGGTCTGCATGATCGTGACAGCGGCGAGTTGCGGTACGCCGGCAAGGTCGGCACGGGATTTAATGAAACCACCCTCAAGAGCATCCTCGCGCAGCTCAAACCCTTGCGGGTGAAGAAGCCGGCGGTGGCCAACCCGCCCACGGGGTTCGAGGCCAAGGGTGTGCACTGGCTCAAGCCGAGTTTGCTGGCGGAAGTCGCGTTTGCCGAAATGACCCAGGACGGCTCGGTGCGTCACGCCGTTTTTCATGGCTTGCGCGAGGACAAACCGGCCAAGGACATCACCGAGGAGCGCGCCAAACCCATGAAGACTTCAAAGACTGAATCTACCGCGCCGTCGCAATCCGGCCTGGCCGACGGCAAGGTGCGGATCACCCATCCCGACCGAGTGATCGACGCCAGCAGTGGCACCACCAAAATGCAGCTGGCCGAGTATTACGCCAGCGTCGCCGAATGGATTCTGCCGCAGCTCAAGGATCGCCCGGTGGCGCTGGTGCGCGCGCCGGACGGTATCGCCGGTGAGCTGTTCTTCCAGAAGAACGCCGAAAACCTGGCGATCCCCGGCATCCGCACGCTGGACAAGGAACTGACCGGCCAGCCGGTGATGCTGATCAACAACGCCGAAGCCTTGATCGGCGCTGTGCAGATGAGCACGGTCGAACTGCACACCTGGAACGCTACCACCACCGATCTGGACAAGCCCGACCGTTTTGTCCTCGACCTCGACCCGGACCCGGCGCTGCCGTGGAAAAGCATGGTCGAAGCCACAGCGCTGACCCTGACCGTGCTGGACGAGCTGGGCCTCAAGGCGTTCCTCAAGACCAGCGGCGGCAAGGGCATTCATCTGGTGGTGCCGCTGACCCGCAAGCATGACTGGGACGAGGTCAAGGATTTCAGCCACGCCATCGTCACGCACATGGCGAAATTGTTGCCGGAGCGTTTTTCTGCGGTGTCCGGGCCGAAAAATCGCGTAGGGCGGATCTTCATCGATTACCTGCGCAACGGCCTGGGCGCCACCACCATTTGCGCCTACGCGGCGCGTACCCGTGAAGGGTTGCCGGTGTCGGTGCCGCTGTTTCGGGAGGAGGTCGGCGAGATCAAAGGTGCCGATCAATGGACCGTGCACAACGTTCACGAACGGCTGGCGGACGTGGGCGATGAACCTTGGGCGGACATGAAGAAAACCCGGCAAAGCATCACGGCCGAGATGCGCAAGCGGGTGGGCATGAAGAAATGATCAGGTGTCGCGCAGCAAGTCGTGGGCGTTGAGCAGATCGAAGGCGACTTGCGGATTGTTTTCCAGGCCACGGCGGATGGCGGCCGGGATGGTTTTTCGGGTTTTACGGCACAGCCCCGGAAGCTCTTCGACCTCAATCTCGATGCCTCCGCGCACAGTCCGCACTTCACCGAACTTCGGCGCGATCAGCACACGAATCCCGAGCTGATCGAACATCTTGCCTTGCAGCCGCTCGAGGTCGGCGAGGTCTTTGAGGTTTTCCAGACGCTCGAGCAGACGCTTTTCTTCCTCGCGGGTCAGCAACAGGATGCGCACATCCGCGCCGGGCGTATCCAGCAGCGGATCACGCCCGCAGATGCACAGACCCGGCGGGCAAGGGGAGCGGAGTGAGGCGGAAATCGTCATGGCCTCCATCATAGAGGCCGTTCGACGGTTTTGCCCATGGTCGTTCGCCAGCCGTCCATCGGCAGGGCGTAACGGTGGCAAGTCCGTCAGCCACCATCATCGAACGTGCCGTGGTTACTGCGACAGACCTTCGTAGCGAACCAGGATGGCATTGGCCAGCTCTTCATCGCTGGCGTTCAGGCCAGGATTGTCCTGACGCACCTGCTGCAGTACCGATTCGAGGTACACGCCACGGATCGTTCCACCGCTGGCGACGAATGCCGACAAGTCGTCACGGGCCGGAATCACCATTTTGTGATCCTTGAACGTGGAATACAGCGAGGCGGAAACGCCGGCCGAAGTGGCGACATCCCCCGCATCCACGCGGGCGAAAGCCGAACCGAAAGGCAGGCACAGCATAAGAGACGAAACCAGTAGTAAACGACGCATGACGGTGTTCCTCCAGCAGCGTAAAGCGAAAAGGAAGTACCACATAATGTGAGAGGTGTCGGCGGGCACGGGAGTTCCGTAAGTCGGCTCAGGCCGTAGGGGGCGGAATGAGAACCGTCGCACAGTGCGGCATTTTTACTGGATGTAACGACACACGCTGAGACGCTCTAACGCAGCGGGTTCATGGAAATAGGCTTAACTGAAGCGTTGAACGGCGCCGCGTGGCGCGACCTGGGAGGAAATCACGGTGTCGATCAAACTGCGTTTGGTGTTGCTGATTGCGACCAGCCTGCTGACGGCGCTGATCGTGAGCCTGGTCAGTTACGTCGGCAATCAGCGGATGGCTTCGGCGGTCAGTGACAACGCGGTCAGCATGAGCGCGCTGCGCAACCACATGGAAGCCGACATGATGCACGACGCCCTGCGCGCGGACGTGTATTCGGCGATGCTGGTGGGGCTGGGCAAAAGCACCAGTTCGGCGGACGAGGTGCGAAGTTCGGTCGAAGAGCATGCGGCGCATTTTCGCGAGGTGCTGGGTGAAAACCTCAAACTGCCGGTCAATCCCACGATCAAGTCCGCGCTCGAGCAGATCAAGCCTAGCCTCGACACCTACATCAGCGCCGGCGAGCAGATCGTCGGTCTTGCACTGGAAGATCCGGACAGCGCCCAGCAGCAACTGGGGACCTTCAATACCGCGTTCAGCCAGCTCGAAGAACAGATGGCCGCTCTCAGCGAGCTGATCGAAACCAATACCCGGCAAACCAGCGAAGGCACCGAGGCGGCGATCCACAATGCCAATATCGCTCTCGGCATTGTCCTGGTCGCCAGTCTGTTGCTGCTGTTGGCCCAGGGCCGCTGGGTGATCCTGAGCATCATGGGGCCGCTGAAATCCGCCAGCCGCATCGCCGAAAGCATTGCTCACGGCAACCTCAGCGAGCCGATCGCCGAACCGTCCGGCAAGGACGAAGCCAGTGCGCTGATCCGCACGCTGGCCACGATGCAGCGCGACCTGCGGGACATGATCGACGTGGTGCGGCGCAACGCCCACGGCGTCAGCGGCATGAGCGAACAATTGAGCCACGGCTGCCATCAGGTGGCCGACAGCAGTCAGCAGCAAAGCACCGCCGCCGGCACCATGGCCGCCGCCGCGAGCCAGATGACCGCGAGCATCGAGGAAATCACCCGGCACGCCGAGCGTGCACTGGACATGGCCAGCCAGGCCGAGTCACTGGCGAAGAATGGCGGACAGGTGATCCATCAGGTCGTCAGCGACATGGACGACATCGCCCGTTCCGCCCAGCAATCGGCGCAAGTGATCCGCACCCTCGATCAGGAATCCGAAGGCATTTTCAACATCATCCAGGTGATCAAGAGCATCGCCGACCAGACCAACCTGCTGGCGCTCAACGCAGCTATCGAGGCGGCCCGGGCGGGTGAGCAGGGCAGGGGCTTTGCGGTGGTGGCCGATGAGGTGCGCAGTCTGGCTGCGCGCACCAGCGCCTCGACCCAGGAAATCGCCGCGATGGTCGCGCGCATCCAGAACAGCACCCGCGAGGCCGTCAGCAGCATGGAGGCCGGTGTCGCCCAGGTCGACAAGGGCATGGCGGTCACCGCCGACGTCGAACGCGCCATCCGCGAAATCCTCGAGGCCACTCTCAGCACCACGCAGCTGGTCAACGACATCACCCGCACCATCGGCGAACAGAGCCAGGCCAGCAACGAAATTGCCCATCAGGTGGAGATGATCGCGGGCATGTCGGAGGGCAACAGCAAGGTCATCGGCCAGACGGCCAATACCACGGACGAGCTGTCGAGTCTGGCGGGGCGGCTGGCGCAGTCGGTGGACCGGTTTCGGTTGTGAGGGGAATGTAAGTATCTGCTCAAGGTGAGATGAGCCAGCGGATCACTGATCCGCTTTTCGCCGTACATTAATGGTCGCCTCAACCTTCAATCTGAAGTTGTACTTCTTGAAGCGGTTCTTCGCATTGAGTTCTGGTTTAACGAAGGGGGACTTTTTGTTGCAGACGTAGGCAATTTTGGGGTGGTAGTTAGCCAGGAATTGCTCGCCGTGTGCATCAATCAAAAATTGAATTGTAGACTCCAATTGTTTGATCCCTTGTCCTTGCCAGCCCCCTCCATCTCGGTCTTTCAACTCAACAAGGTACAGCGCGTCATCAGTCCTCAGCATGCAGTCACATCGATCCCGACCTATTTCCTCAGCGTCTTTGATCACGCATTTGTCAATTGCGGTAAAGACGATCGGTCTTTGGAGCGGGTTCGATACCGTGGCTACCCATTCTTTCGAATTGTCCAAGTCGACATAAGCGAGAGGGTGCTCTTGATCGTCGCGTAGTCCAAATTCGGCATCAGTAAACGGGCCTGTCTGGCAGCGGATATCAAGAAAATTCACCCTTTAAGCTCCTCCTCGATATCGAGGAGTGCGTCAAATAAATCATTGCCTTCTTGCAAGGATCTGTTCAGAAAATTGTCATCGGAAGGAATGCCATCAACCATAGGCAGTTTCGTGATCGATCCAGTTCTTTCATCGGCTTGGTATATCGCCAACTCTTCAGCGTCTAGCAAGGCATGCAAAGGAATAACGGCGGCGAGTTTAGGGAGTAGATCCTTGTCGCGCTTTTTCTGGAGAATGCTGTCTTGCAGGTGCTTGCCTTGTACCGAAATGGTCAGGTAATTCACTACGTATGGGCTGTGGGTTGTCAGCACCAGGCGGTTGGCCCGGCCTTGGTTGAATTGCAGAAGACTCTGCAAAACGCTCCATTGTGACTGGGGATAAAGGTTCTGCTCAGGCTCTTCGACGATGTTGATGAACGCTGACTTGTTGAATCTGGAGGACAGCGTGGAGAGAGCAATGCGCCTTTGTTCTTCTGTCAGCGAATCAATGGCAAAGATCTCTTTAACCTCTTTCCTGAAGCGATCCAGCTCATCGGCGCTCATGGTTTCCTGCCGCTCTTCGCTACGCTCTTGAACCGCGTTGGACAGGTAGTGGCTTACCAGATGCAATGGCACGGCAGACTGAAAGCCACTGGAGGCGTCTGCCAACCTGAGTTTGTAGTCGGACTCACGAATATTGAGGATATCGTTGAGCTTGTCATATTCGAGTTCTGCCTGATTGATAGGCAATAACAAAGTGCCTTTCATACTGGCTTTTGCAGCATCGAATTCGGTCAGGAATTCCTTGAGAGAATCCGAGGACAGTTTCAGCTCGCGAGGGTGTCTGACATAGGAGATGAAGTTTCGCTCGGCAGGCACGTACATGATCTGAGGCAGATGGTAGCTACCACCTTTTGATTCAGTGATATGTAACAGTCCCCACATGAAAAGAATCGAATACGCCTCGCCCTCGTATTCGATCTCTGTTGCATCGGAGATGTAGTGCTCCAGCCTGTGATATGTCAAAAAAGGTTTGATGAATTTGTTCTTTCTTTCAAACCATTTCTTATCGTAATCACCCCGCACCAACGCCTTCTCTATCCAGGAGAATGTCGAGTAAAGCTTGGCCAGCGTGCTCTTCCCGGAGCCTTGGTTACCCACGAAAACCGTCACGCGTTTGAACTCTATCCAGCCATTGTTCTTCACACCATCGCGGATAGGGCCGAAATGCTTGACGCGTAGTCGGGTCATTGATCACTCCATAGGACGAGCTTGTACGGTTTAGCGATGCAGCATATCAGGGCAGGGGACAAACGGGAGGAGCAAATTGGAGCGAAATGGACAGGTAGGTAAAGTGCTCACCAGGGGAGAGAACTCTGACGAGGTACTCGCCAGAGCCTTCTACTTTAATCAGAACTTGTACGCCTGACGCCCCACCAGCAACCACTTGCCAGACTGCTTCTGCCAGATCTGGAAGTTCTCGATTTCCGTCGGCACGACTTCGGTGCCTTTGAGGGCCTGCGCCGAGAAGTGATGGCGTACCAGCGCGGTGTCCCCGGACAGGGTGATGGTCTGGTTCTGCATCTCCAGGGTCTTGAACGCGCTCTTGCCGGTTTCGATATCGGCGATGAAGGCTTTCTTGTCCTGGATCTTGCCGCTGGAGTGGCCGTAGGTGAGGTTGTCGGCGGTCAGGGCGTTCAGTTCGGCGATGTCCTTGTGCAGCATCGCCTGGGTCAGGTGATCGACGGCCTGGGCGACATCCTGTTCCGCCGGGGCGGCGGCGACGTAACCACTGAAGAGGCAGGCGAGAACGAGCAGCAATCTGGTTTTGTTCATGGCTATTCCTTGTTGTTGTAGGTGATGAGAGCGACCGAAATATTTGTCAGTCGTCGTACAACTTAGCAGGAATTCATCGGCGTTAGAAAGCGCTTGAGGAACCAATCGAAAACTATCCGGTCGCGAACAGACGCGCGGGTTTGCCATGACGTGATATTCTTCGCGCCACTTGTTTTGACCCAATTCAGTCTGGTGCGCTTTTCGGCGGGCCAGGCAGAACCCCTGTCGCTCAAGTAGCTGAAGCCAATAATGATAAGAAGTCAGTTCAGAAGGGACATATAACTGAGGTCGACACTGCCTGTCGGTCTTGTGTGCCCACCCGTCAAAATTGAAGTGTGCCGGAACCCGCGACGCTGGCCTGAGTGTCGCGAAAGAGGGGACCTCATACGTACAACAGCGGCGGGCGGAAGGCGTTTTATCATAGGTGCAACAGATGTTTAAAAAAGTGAACACAGCCTTGCTGGGGCTGGCTTTGGCGATGGGGATGTCTTCCGCCAATGCCGAAGAAGCGAAGAAAGTCGACGTCCTGCTGATCGGCGGCGGCATCATGAGCACCACCCTGGGTGTGTGGATCAATGAGCTGGAACCGACCTGGTCGATGGAAATGGTCGAGCGCCTCGACGGCGTCGCCCTGGAAAGCTCCAACGGCTGGAACAACGCCGGTACCGGTCACTCCGCCCTGGCCGAGCTGAACTACACCCCGGAAGACGACAAGGGCAACGTCACGATCCCGAAAGCGGTCGAGATCAACGAAGCGTTCCAGGTCTCCCGTCAGTTCTGGGCCTGGCAGGTTCGTCAAGGCGTCCTGAAGGACCCTCGTTCGTTCATCAACACCACTCCGCACATGAGCTTCGTGTGGGGCGATGACAACATCAAGTTCCTGAAAAAACGCTACGAAGCCCTGCAAGCGAGCCCGCTGTTCGCCGGCATGCAGTACTCCGAAGACCCGGCTGTGATCAAGAAGTGGGTTCCGCTGATGATGGAAGGGCGTGACCCGAACCAGAAAATCGCGGCCACCTGGAGCCCGCTGGGTACCGACATGAACTTCGGCGAAATCACCCGCCAGTTCGCCGGTTACCTGCAGACCAAGCCTAACTTCAACTTGAAGCTGTCCAGCGAAGTACAGGACATCACCAAGAATGCCGATGGCACTTGGCGCGTCAGCTACAAGAACCTGAAAGACGGCACCAAGACTGAAACCGACGCCAAGTTCGTGTTCATCGGCGCCGGCGGCGGTGCCCTGCACCTGCTGCAGAAGTCCGGTATCGAAGAAGCCAAGGAATACGCTGGCTTCCCGGTAGGCGGCTCGTTCCTGGTGACCGATAACCCGGCCATCGCCGAACAGCACCTGGCCAAGGCCTACGGTAAAGCTTCGGTGGGCGCGCCTCCGATGTCCGTTCCGCACCTGGACACCCGTGTCCTGGACGGCAAGCGCGTCATCCTGTTTGGCCCGTTCGCGACTTTCAGCACCAAGTTCCTGAAAGAAGGTTCGTACCTGGACCTGCTGACCACCACCACCACCCACAACATCTGGCCTATGACCAAGGTCGGCATCAAGGAATACCCGCTGGTCGAGTACCTGGCCGGTCAACTGATGCTGTCGGATGAAGACCGTCTGAACGCGCTGAAGGAATACTTCCCGAACGCCAAGGCCGAAGACTGGCGCCTGTGGCAAGCCGGCCAGCGTGTGCAAATCATCAAGCGTGATGAAGCTGCTGGCGGCGTGCTGAAACTGGGCACCGAAATCGTTGCTTCCAAAGACGGCTCCATCGCCGGTCTGCTGGGCGCATCCCCAGGCGCATCGACCGCTGCACCGATCATGCTGAGCGTGCTGCAGAAAGTCTTCAAAGACAAAGTCGCCAGCCCTGAGTGGCAAGCCAAGCTGCACCAGATCGTTCCAAGCTACGGCACCCAGCTGAACAACGATCCAGCCAAAGTGGCTGAAGAGTGGGCTTACACCGCCAAGATCCTGCAACTGCCAACCCCTCCGGTGATTGGCCAGGTTGCAGCTCCAGCGGCGGACGCCTCGGCTGAAAAAGCCCCGGCTCCGAAAGAAAGCGCTGCACGTGACATGGCTCTGTAACTAGACGCCAGACACACGAAGCCCACTGAACCGGCGACGGTCAGTGGGCTTTTTTGTGTCCGGGTTTCAGGCTTTGGCGGCCGCCAGATAAGCTCCCAACCGCCGTCCCATCTCTTCGCCCAACGCCTGCAACCCGCTCAGCGGCCGCACCATCACCTCGAACTCGACGATCTTGCCCTGTTCATCGAAGCGGATCATGTCGATGCCCTTGAGCTCTTTTGAACCCACTTTGGCGCTGAATTCCAGCACCACATTCAGGCCATCGGCTGTCGCCAGTTCACGGTGGTATTTGAAGTCTTCAAACACCTCGAACACGGTATTGAGGATCATCGACACCACCGGCGCGCCTGGATAAGGCGTGTGGGCCATGGGCGAGCGGAACACCGCTTTGGGATCGAGCAATTCGGGCAGGGCCTTGAGGTTGCCGGTGCGGATCATCTCGTGCCAGCGGTTCAGGGATTCGGCGGCTTTGGGGTGCAGGTTCAGGTCGGACATGGTTTCACTCCTGTATTTTTTGTTGTTTTAGGCGCGGTGCCCATGACTCTAGATCAAAGCGGCGCGATGGAAACCCTCTGTACCGATCTGAATATCGCCCCATGCGCCAACCCGATCCATCTGATCCGCTTTTTCCTGTCGAATCTGCATCTGTAACCATCTCAGCCACAGGCCCAAAATGGCCCTGCCGTTCGGCCATACGCGACGCGCTTCATTCCGAAGTGCCCGGTGCGCCGGACATTGAGTATTCAGGAGGCCTTCATGGCTAAGATGGCGATTTTCCTCGGCGGCTTTCTTGTGTTGACCATCATGATCGGCGTCCTTGCCACGATTTCTCCGGTCTGACGATCAGCCGTCGAGTTGCGACTTGCAGCGCTCTTCGACGGTTTCGGATGGAACCGGATCAGGGCGCCCCGAACAGCATCGTCCAGTAAACCCCTTCATCACTGCGTGCCTCACTGGCAAACCCGGCGCCGACCTGGGTGAACATCGGGTTCATCAGGTTGGCGCAGTGTCCGGGGCTGGCCAGCCAGCCGGCCATGGCCTTGCCCGGTGAGCTTTGCCCGGCGGCGATGTTTTCGCCGATCTGCCGGCCACGGTAGCCGGCCGCACGGGCGCGATCTGCCGGGCCGTCGCCGTCCGGGTCGCGGTGGGCGAAGTAGTTGCCGTAGGCCATGGCCTTGCTGTGCCCTTGGGCGGCGGCGCCAAGGGCCGGGTTCCAGCTCAACGGGCGGGCGGCGGCGAAGCGCTGGCGGCCGCACATGCGCGGTCGGGCGCGGGCGGCGTTGACCTCGGCCAGCAAGGCCTTGCCGACACTGCGGTTGTCGCCGACGCGACTGTCGAGCACCGGCCGGGCCAGCACCACCTGCCATTCGCTGCGGGCGCGGCTGATGCCGATGTCGGCGTATTGACCGTCGAGCAGCGCGCCGCAGTAATCGTCTTGCAGCATTTCGAACGCCTCTTCGGCGTCCTGTGCGCCGACGATCCGGATGCTGCGCACCGCCACGGCTGCGTAGCCGGAATCTTTCAGTCGTTCGCGCAATCCACCGCCGTAGCCATAGCCGACCGGTAACGCCAGGTTCGACTTCAGTGTCAGCGGCGCCAGCCGTTGGGCCGGGCGTCGGTCACATCGTTGCGGATGGGCGCGGTAGTCGTTTATGGCGGCCACCAGTTGTCGCTCGGCGCCGGCGTGGGCAGAGGGCGAAAGCAGGGGAGAAAGGATCAACAGGCACAGCGAAACGAAGCGAGACGAACGTACGGCGTGGCGCATGGGACGCAAAGCTCTGAACAAAGACAAGGCTGAAGGAAAGTGAACCGCAGAACGCGGCGCGGGTAGGACTGGCCTTTTTGCACTTGGTTCACGAGGCGACGCCGGGTTTCTACGGCTGCCGACGAAGTGCTCAGCGATTCAACAGATCCTGCATCCATTGCAGATATTGCGGCCGTTCGGAAATCGAATTGTGTGCCGAATCCGCCACCACTTTGAGCGTGGCCACACCGTCGGGAAAACTGTGCAGCAAGCGCTCGGTGCTGGCCCGTGGAATCACCTCGTCGTCGCTCGCCGCCAGCAGCAACGTCGGCACGCGGATGTGCGCCGCGTACTGGCCCGACCGGAAACGATCCTTGAGCAACCACTGCACCGGCACCCACGGGTATTGACGGGCGGCGATTTCCTCGAGGCTGTTGTAAGGCGTGACCAGAATCAACCGTTCCACCGGTCGCTGGCTGGCCAGCCGCACCGCGACGCCGGAACCGAGGCTGCGCCCCAGCAGCGCAATCTGCGGATGACTCGCATACACCTGATCAAACAGCGCCAGCGCATCCTCGGCAATCGCCGCTTCGGAGGGCGAACCGCCGCTGCCGCCAAATCCCCGGTAATGCAGCAAATACAACGAATAGTCAGGAAACGCCTCGGAAAACTCCGGCAGATTGCGCGAAACGTCCTCGGCATTGCCGCCGAAATAGATCAGCGCTCTGGGGCCGACGCGCTCGCGCACCGTCACGCGGATCTCGGCGTCGGGCATGGCCAGTGTCAACCGTGACTCCGGCGAATCGAGGGTGGCGGGCTGCGGAAAATAAATCAGCGTCCGCTGAAACACGAACAGCGCCGCGCACAGGATCAAGTACACGGCGAGGATCAATGCGACGAGTGACAACAGGGTTCTGGACATTCGACTAACGTTAACCGGGCGCGCAGGTTGGCTGTCGCAGTGTAGTCCAACGGTTTTGCGGGCTGCATCCAAACACAAGGTGCAACAGATCCACAGGGCAAGGGCGCCAGCATGAACCACACTGAGGGATATTCCCGCCGCCGGTTGCTGACGCTGGCAGCCGGGGTGTCAGCGGTTTTCACCTTTGACCGGGCGCTGGCCGCCATTACGTCGCCGAACGCCACAGGAGCCCAGACCATGCAGACCCGCGCCATCCCTTCGAGCTCCGAGCCACTGCCGCTGGTGGGGTTGGGCACTTATCGCGGTTTCGACGTCGGCCCTGGCGATCCGGTCTACAAACAATTGCCGGCGGTGCTCGGCGAGCTGTTCAAAAAGGGCGGCACGCTGATCGACAGCTCGCCCATGTACGGCCGCGCGGAAGAAACCACCGGTGAATTGCTGTCGATCCATGAACCGCGCTCACCGGCATTTCTGGCGACCAAGGTCTGGACCCGTGGCCGCGAAGAGGGCATTGCGCAGATGGAGCAGTCGTTCAGCCTGCTGCGCACCGAGCGCATCGACCTGATGCAGATCCACAACCTGCTCGACTGGCAAACCCACCTGCCGACCCTGCGCGACTGGAAAGAGCAGGGCCGCATCCGCTACATCGGCATCACCCACTACACGCCTTCGGCCTATGACGAGGTCGAAGCGGTGCTCAAGGCCGAGTCGCTGGATTTCCTGCAAATCAACTACGCCCTGGATGATCGCGGGGTCGAGAAGCGCATCCTGCCGCTGTGCCGCGAGCGTGGGGTGGCGGTGATCTGCAACCGGCCATTCGGCGGTGGCGACCTGCTCGCGCGGCTCAAAGGTAAACCGCTGCCGGGTTGGGCAGCTCAGGTGGGGGCGAAGAGCTGGCCGCAACTGGCGCTGAAATTTCTATTGGCGCATCCGGCTGTGACTTGTGTGATTCCCGGCACCAGCAATCCGCTGTACATGGCCGACAATGCCGGCGCCGGGTTCGGGCTGATGCTCACCGATGCGCAGCGTCAGCAGTTGATTGCCTTGGTCAGTTAGTCGCCTGGGTCATCCAGATTGTCGATGTGCTTGAAGCGCTCCACAAGAAAATCGATCAGGCTGCGAACCCGTGCCGACAGGTGCAGCTGTTGCGGATACACCGCGTACACATCGGCGCGGGTCGGGGTCTGGTCTTCCAGCACCAGGCGCAAACGGCCGCTGCGCACGTAGCGGGCGATGTCCCATTCGGCACGCAGCAGAATGCCATAGCCTTCCAGGGCCCAATTCAAAGCCACCTCACCATCGTTGCAACCCAGGGCACCGCGCACTTTGATGTTTTGCGTCCGTCCGCCGTCAGTGAAACTCCAGACGCCGTAGGGCGTTTCGTTCTGCCGCAGGAATATACAGTTGTGTTGCGGCAGGTCCGACAGTTTCTGTGGCACCCCGTGTTTCTCCAGATACAGCGGCGAGGCACAGAGCAAGCGGCGGTTGGAGGCGATCTTGCGGGCATGAAATGCCGCGTCGGGCAGGGTACCGAAACGGATCCCCAGATCAAAGCCGTGGGTCGTCAGATCCAGTGGGTGGTCGCTGATTTCCAGCTGGATTTCCACCTCCGGGTATCGGGCAAAAAACGCCGCCAGGGCCGGACCGATGTAGCGACGACCAAAGCCCAGCGAGGCATTGACCCGGATCAGCCCCTTAGGGGTTGCCCGGCTGGCGCCGATCAACTGCTCGACCTCGTCGATCTGCGTCAGGATCCGCGCCGCATGGGAAAAATACAGTTCGCCTTCTGCCGTGAGACTCATTGAGCGCGTGGTGCGATTGACCAGCCGCACTCCCAGACGAGCCTCCAGCGCACTCAGGCGTTTGCTTACGGCTGGAGGCGTCACACCCAATTCCCGAGCCGTGGCGGCCAGGCTGCCTTTGTTGGCCAGCAAATGAAAAAACGACAGATCGAGGGTCTGGCTCATTAGTAACTCAAAGTTATGGATGTAGTGATTTTCTGTAACTCACCGCTTTCTGGTCACTACATATACTCCGATCACACCCCGCCTGACAGCCCTGTCCGGCAGGCAAAACAAAAACGTGAAGAGAGTGGAGTTGACCATGAGTGCATACAAGATTGCAGCGGTTCCGGGTGATGGCATTGGTGTGGAAGTGATTGCCGCCGGCGTCGAAGTACTACAAGCCCTGGCGAAGAAATCCGGTTTTGAACTGGATTTCAAACACTTCGACTGGAACTCCGACAACTACCTGAAAAACGGTCACTACATTCCTGAAGGCGGCTTGCAGGAACTGAAAACCTTCGACGCAATTTTCTTCGGTGCGGTCGGCGCACTCAATGTGCCGGATCACATTTCCCTGTGGGGCCTGCGTCTGCCGATCTGCCAGGGTTTCGATCAATACGCCAACGTGCGTCCGGCCCGCGTGCTGCCGGGGGTGAAAAGTCCGCTGCACAACGGTGAGCAGATCGATTGGGTCGTGGTCCGGGAAAACTCCGAGGGCGAGTATTCCGGCAACGGCGGCCGCGTTCATCGAGGCTTGCCGGAAGAAGTGGCGACCGAAGTGTCGGTGTTCACCCGTGCCGGGGTCGAGCGCATTCATCGTTTCGCCTTCGAACTGGCGCAAAGCCGCCCGCGCAAACATTTGACCATGGTCACCAAATCCAATGCCCAGCGGCACGGCATGGTGCTGTGGGACGAAATCTTCTACGAAGTCGCCAAGGACTTCCCGGACGTGAAGATCGACAAGGAACTGGTCGATGCCGTGACCACTCGCATGGTGCTCAAGCCGGCGACGCTGGACGTGATTGTCGCGACCAACCTGCACGCCGACATTCTGTCTGATCTGGCCGCTGCGTTGTCCGGCAGCCTCGGCATTGCGCCCACGGCCAACCTCAATCCAGGGCGTGATTTCCCTTCGATGTTCGAGCCGATCCACGGCTCGGCGTTTGATATCACCGGCAAAGGCGTGGCCAATCCGATCGCGACGTTCTGGACTGCCGCGATGATGCTTGAGCATCTGGGCGAAAAAACAGCCGCCAAACACCTGATGTCGGCAATCGAGGCAGTCACGGAAAGCGGTCTGCACACTCCGGATCTGGGTGGCACCGCCACGACGCGCCAAGTCACCGACGCGGTGATCGCGCTGATCAACCGCTGATCCCTCTGCAATTCAAATCAGTACTGCGGCACACCGCCGAGGGGCGTATCGCGCCCCTCGGCATTTCCTGACAACAATAAAAAATCAGGGCCCTGTCATGAAAAGAATATTCGGCAAACTTTACGTACAAGTCCTTGTCGCCGTGATTCTCGGCGCACTCATCGGCGTGCTGGTGCCCGAGACCGGCACCGCGCTCAAACCCTTGGGCGACGCCTTCATCAAACTGATCAAAATGCTGCTGGCACCGGTGATTTTTCTCACGGTGGTGACCGGTATCGCCCGCATGGAAAACATGAAGGAGCTGGGTCGGGTCGGCTTTCGTGCTTTGATTTATTTCGAGGTGGTGTCGACGCTGGCGCTGGTCATCGGGCTGATCGTGGTGGACGTGTTCAAGCCTGGCGCGGGCATGAATGTCGATGTCGCCAGTCTCGACACCAGCAGCCTGGCGACGTACACCACAGCGGCCAAACATGCGTCGTTCATGGATTTTGTGATGGGCATCATCCCCGACACGATCGTCGATGCATTTGCCAAGGGCAATGTTTTGCAAATCCTGTTGTTTTCGATCCTGCTGGGCATCGCCCTGGCCCATGTCGGGCCGCGTGGCAAGGTGTTTGTCGATGCGCTTGAGAGTCTGATGCAGGGCATGTTTCGAATCGTCAACATGGTCATGCGTCTGGCGCCGATTGGTGCGTTCGGCGCCATTGCCTTCACCATTGGCAAGTACGGTTTCAGTTCGCTGTTTTCGCTGGGAAAACTGATGGCCTGCGTTTACCTGACCTGTGCGGTGTTCGTGATTTTTGTGCTCGGCCCGATCTGCCGTTACAGCGGTTTCAGCTTGTGGAAATTCCTCAGGTTCATCAAGGAAGAGCTGTTTACGGTACTCGGCACCAGCTCCTCGGAGTCGGTGCTGCCGCAGATGATCTCGAAGATGGAAAAGGCCGGCGTATCGAAACCGGTGGCCGGGATGATCATCCCCTCGGGGCTGACTTTCAACCCGGACGGCCAGGCCATCTACTACACCATCGCGGCGATCTTCATCGCTCAGGCGACGAACACACCGCTGACGCTGACCGACCAATTGATTGTGCTGGCGGTGTTGATGTTCACCTCCAAGGGCTCGGCGGGGGTAACCGGTTCAGGGTTCATCATACTGGCCGCGACATTGGCCTCGCTCGGCACGATTCCGGTGGCAGGCATGGTGCTGTTGCTCGGGGTCGATCGCTTCATGTCGGAGGCTCGGGCAATCACCAACACCATCGGTAATGGCGTGGGCACCATGGCCATCGCCAAATGGGTCGGGGCGCTCGATAGCGAAAAAATGCACAGGGCGCTCAATGGCGAGGCCGAGGAACGGAGTGCGCAGGTGCCGGAAGCCGAGATCACTCTCCACGCCAGCGAATCTCTGCGCCCAGGCCTTGAGCGCGTGGCCGCCAGGTAGACGAATCGGATACAGCAACCGCAGGTGCCATGCCGTCTCAGGCACAAAAACGCCCGGCTCACGCCGGGCGTTTTTCATTCGGTTTCAGATCATCTCAGGCAACGCATCCAGAACCTTGTCGAGAGTAATCGGGTATTCCCGCACCCGCGCACCCGTGGCGTTATAGACCGCATTTGCCACCGCCGCACTCACGCCGCAGATCCCCAGTTCACCGACCCCCTTGGCTTTCATCGGCGAGGAAATGGGGTCGGTTTCATCGAGGAAAATCACCTCCTGATGCGGGATGTCGGCATGCACCGGCACTTCGTAGCCCGCCAGGTCATGGTTGACGAAAAAGCCCTGGCGCTTGTCCACCGCGAGTTCTTCCATCAATGCTGCGCCGACGCCCATGGTCATCGCGCCGATCACCTGGCTGCGGGCCGATTTCGGATTGAGAATCCGCCCGGCGGCGCAGACCGCGAGCATGCGCCGCACGCGGACTTCGCCGGTGGCGGCATCGACGGCGACTTCGACGAAGTGCGCGCCGAAGGTCGATTGCTGGTACTGCTTGGCGAGGTCGGCGAATTCGATGCTGTCCTCGACTTCGATCGGGGCATGTTGCGCGGCCTCGCGTAACGGCACGTTCTTGCTGCCCAGTCGCACGTGGCCATCGGCAAACTGCGCATCACCCGCACTCATGCCGAGTTTGGCCGTGATCGCTTCGCGCAGTTTCATGCAAGCCGCGTAAACCCCGGCGGTCGAGCAATTGGCGCCGAACTGGCCGCCGGAGCCTGCCGACACCGGGAAATTCGAATCGCCGAGTCGCACCACCACATCGTCCAGGCTGACCCCCATCATTTCCGCTGCAGTCTGACCAATGATCGTATAGCTGCCGGTGCCAATGTCGGTCATGTCGGTTTCAACGGTGATCTTGCCGTCGCGCTCCAGTCGTACCCGTGCGCCGGACTTCACCAGCAGGTTGTTGCGAATCGCCGCCGCAACGCCCATCCCGATCAGCCAGCGACCTTCGCGACGGGTGCCGGGCGTCGCATTGCGCTTATCCCAGCCGAAGCGTTCGGCACCGGTTTGCAGGCATTCGATCAGGCGTCGCTGGGAGAACGGCCGCTCGGTTTTCACCGGATCGACCTGGGTGTCGTTGAGGATGCGGAACTGGATCGGATCGAGTTTGAGCTGTTCCGCCATCTCGTCCATGGCGATCTCCAGTGCCATCAGCCCCGGCGTTTCACCCGGCGCGCGCATGGCGTTGCCTTCCGGCAGATCCAGCGGCGCCAGGCGCATGGTCACCAAGCGATTTTCAGCGGCATAAAGCAATTGACTCGGCTGCGCCGCGACTTCGACCTTGCCGTCGGCGAGGTTGCCCGACCAGCCTTCATGGGCGATGGCGGTGAGTTTGCCGTCCGCCGTGGCGCCCATGCGAATGCGTTGAATGGTGGCGGGTCGGTGGGTGGTGTTGTTGGCGATCTGCGGACGGGCGAGGGCGACCTTCACGGGTCGGTTCGCCAGCCGTGCGCCGAGGGCGGCGAGGATCGCGTCGGCACGAATGAACAGCTTGCCGCCGAAACCACCACCAATGTACGGCGAGATCAGCCGCACGTTTTCCTTGGGCAGGCCTAGGGTGGCGGCGATGTCGCCGACGCTCCAGGCGATCATCTGGTTGGAGGTCCAGAGCGTCACGTGATCGCCTTTCCAGGCGGCGAGGGTCGCGTGGGGCTCCATCATCGCGTGGGACTGATCCGGCGTAGTGTAGGTCTGGTCGAACTGCACGGGCGCGGCGGCGAAGGCGCTGGCGAAATCGCCGTGCTTGACGTCCGGCAGATCGTCTTTCGGTTCCACGCCCTGGTCGCGCACGCTGGCCAGATCAAACTGGCCTTTGTCTTGCGCGTATTCGACGTTGACCAGTTGCGCAGCAGCTCGCGCCTGTTCGAAGGTTTCGGCGACCACCAGCGCTACTGCCTGGTGATAGTGCTGCACTTGCGGCCCGGCCAGCAGGTGCGCGGCGTTGTACTGGCCTTTGCCGAGCTTGCCGGCATTGGCGGCGGTGACGATGGTCAGCACGCCCGGCGCGGAGCGGGCGGCCTCCAGATCGATGCGGGTGATGCGACCCTTGGCGATGGCCGAACCGACCATCACGCCGTAGGCCTGATTCTTGACCGCCTCATGTTGCTCGTAGGCGTAAGGCGCCTGGCCGCTGGTTTTCAGCGGACCTTCGATGCGGTCGGTGGGTTTGCCGATGACGTTCAACTGATCAATCGGGTTGGTCGTGGCGGGCGTGTCGAATTTCATGCTTCGTCCCTCGCTTGGGCCAGCACCGAGGCAATCGTGCGCTCGACCAATGTCACTTTGAACTGGTTGTCAGAAGTAGGCGTGGCGCCGTCGAGCAGGCGCGCACTGACGGCTTTCGCACCTTGCGGCAGCAGCGCTTCCGCCGCTTCGACTCGCCAGGGTTTCGGCGCGATGCCACCGACGGCGATGCGGCCGCTGCCATCCTTCTGCAGGATCAGGCCGACGGAGACCAGGGCGAAGGCGTACGACGAGCGGTCGCGCACCTTGTGATAGACATGGGTACCGCCCACTGGCGCGGGCAGGGTAACGGCGGTAATCAGTTCGCCCGGAGTCAGGCTGGTTTCGACATTCGGCGTGGTGCCGGGTAATTGATGGAAATCCGCCATGGCGATGCGCCGGGTGCTGCCATCGGCCTTGAGCGTTTCGACCTGGGCATCCAGCGCCCGCATTGCAATTGCCATGTCACTCGGATGGGTCGCGATGCAAGCGTCGCTGACGCCGATAATGCCGAGTTGTCGACTGACCCCGCCAATCGCCGCGCAACCGCTGCCGGGATTGCGTTTATTGCAGGCTTGATTGGTGTCGTAGAAATACGGGCAGCGCGTGCGCTGGAGCAGATTGCCGGCGGTGGTCGCCATGTTGCGCAACTGGCCCGATGCACCGGCGAGCAAGGCACGGGACAGCAGCGCATAGTCTTTCCGGACGCGGCTGTCGGCGGCCAGATCGGTGTTGCGCACCAGTGCGCCGATGCGCAAGCCGCCGTCTTCGGTGGCTTCGATCCGGTCGAGGCCCAGGTGATTGACGTCAATCAGCTGCTGCGGCGTTTCGATGTCGAGTTTCATCAAGTCCAGCAGGTTGGTGCCGCCGGCGATGAAACGCGCACCTTCGATTTGTGCAGCTTGAGCGGCGGCTGCGGCGGGAGAGTCGGCGCGGCTGTAATTGAACGCTCTCATGCTGGCACCTCCGCGACTTCGCTGATGGCTTCGATGATGTTCGAATAGGCGCCGCATCGGCAGATGTTGCCGCTCATGCGTTCCTGCAATTCGCTGGCGATCAGTTGCGGCGCTTCGGTGAGGCTGGCGCTGGCGTGGCTGGGGATGCCGTCACGGATTTCCTGGAGCACGGCGACCGCCGAGCAGATCTGCCCCGGCGTGCAGTAGCCGCATTGATAGCCGTCATGCTTGATGAACGCGGCCTGCATCGGGTGCAGGTGGTCCGGCATGCCGAGGCCTTCGATGGTGGTGACTTTGGCGCCGTCCTGCATTACCGCCAGGGTCAGGCAGGAATTGATTCGCCGGCCATCGACGATCACCGTGCAGGCGCCGCACTGGCCGTGGTCGCAGCCCTTTTTGCTGCCGGTCAGGTGCAGGTGTTCGCGCAGGGCGTCGAGCAGGGTGGTGCGAGTATCAACCTCCAGCGCCTGTGGCTTGCCGTTGACTTCGATGGTTACTTTGGCCATGGCCGGTTGCTCCAGGCTGGCCGCGTAGGCCTTGAGGCTGATGAAAGGGGGCATCGCGAACGCGGTTGCGGTCACGGCACCGAGAATCAGGAAACGGCGTCGGGAGATCGCCATTGGCGGATGGTCGTTCATTGGCTTGGCTTCCTCTATCAGGTCGGCAGGGTGTGAAAGACCCGCACGGGTACGCTGGCGTGGTTGCCAGTCTCGCTCTGTTCTAGGAGTGACCACGCTGGAGAGGAAAAGGTTTTCTTTGATTTGCGCATGGCCTCATGCGCACGCTTCATGAATCGACGGAATGAAGGTGGGTGCCTTGGCTGTGAGTCAGATCGCTCTCACAACCGAGGCACCCGCGATTCTCAATGTGCGCCGACCACCATGGACGTAAACGGCGCCACATACGCCTGCAACGTCACCAGGCCGCCGACCAGGATTGCCAGCACGATGGAATGGAAGAACACGTAACGCAGGATTTCCCCTTCATGCCCGTACCAGCGAGTCGCCGTCGAGGCGACCACGATCGACTGCGCGTCGACCATTTTGCCCATCACTCCGCCGGAGCTGTTGGCCGCCGCCATCAGGACCGGGCTGATGCCCAGCTGTTCCGACGTCACCCGTTGCAAGCCGCCAAACAGCACGTTGGACGCGGTATCCGACCCGGTCAGTGCTACGCCAAGCCAGCCGAGCAAGGTGCCGAACATCGGGTAGAAAATACCCGTGGCAGCGAATGCCAGGCCCATGGTCGCGTCCAGCCCCGAGTAGCGGGTCAGGAATCCCAGCGCCAGCATCGCGGCAATTGTGATCAGCGAAAAGCGCACCACCCACAGTGTGCGAAGGTACTGTTTGATCAGTTGGGGGATCGAGTAGCCCATCAGCAATCCACCGACAATCGCCGCGAGCAGGATGCCGCTGCCGGTGGCAGTGAACCAGGTGAACTTGTACACCGCCTCTTCAGCTTTCGGCGCGGCGACCACCGGCGGGACTTTTTCGATCTGCAGATGCAGGGAGCTGAAAGTCACGGCCGGGGCGAACACCGGATTGGCCTCGCGCAGCGGTTTGCCCTGCGGATCGAGCCTGGCCGATTGGCTGACGGGATCAATCGCCGGACGGGTGTCGAACATGTTCTTGAAACCCTGGGTGCCCCAGGCAAACACGAACACCGTGAGGATGATCCACGGCATCCACGCGCGCATCACTGCCGGGCGCGCCTGATCGCTGAATGCGGCGCTGGCCGTGACCTTTTCTTCTTCGACCTTCGAGTCGTCATGCCGCCCCGACAGCGCGGCCGAGGTGTGGACGGTTGCCGGTTTCCAGACCTTGAGGAACAACGTCAGGCACGCCATGGAAATCAGCGCGGCGATCACGTCCACCAGCATCGGCCCGTGGTAGTTCGAAACCAGAAACTGCGGGATGGCGAAACTGACGCCCGCCACCAGAATCGCCGGCCATACCTCCAGCATCTTGCGCCATCCGGCGAAGGCCCAGATCAGCCAGAACGGCACCAGCACCGAAAAAAACGGCAGCTGCCGTCCCACCATCATCGAGAGCTCCATCTCATCCAGCCCGGTGACCTTTGCCAGCGTAATGATCGGCGTGCCCAGTGCGCCGAAGGCCACCGGCGCGGTGTTGGCGATCAGCGCCAGACCGGACGCTGCCAGTGGCGAAAAACCAAGACCGATCAGAATGGCGCCGGTGACCGCCACCGGCGTGCCGAATCCGGCGGCACCTTCAAAGAAGGCGCCAAAACAGAAGGCGATCAGCAGCAATTGCAGGCGCCGGTCGTCGGTGATGCGGGCGAGCGAATCCTGCAACACCTTGAACGAGCCGTTCTCGGTGGTCAGGCGATGCAGAAAAATGATGTTGAGCACGATCCAGCCAATCGGCAGCAGCCCGTTGGCCGCCCCGAACAGCGCCGCGGAACCGGCCATGTTGGCGGGCATGCCGAAGGCGAAGATCGAGATCAGCAGTGCCGAGGCCAGCGCCAGCAGTGCGGCCAGATGCGCCTTCACATGAAAGAAGGCCAGCGCCGCCAGCATCACCACCACTGGAACGGCGGCCATGATCGTGGAAATCACCGGATTGCCGAACGGGTCATAGACTTGTTGCCAGACCATGTCGCACCTCTACTTGTTGTTTTTGAGGGGCAGATCCTTTGCGCGTTGCAAGCAGTATAGGTGGCATTTGGCCGCCGCTCGGGCGAGGCGGGCGAGGCGATCAACGGTCATCGGCGGTCGGTGAATCATCGTCGTTTTCCCCGGTCGTATCTGCGGCAGCGCACACCGCGCCTCTTCGGTGCGGGCAGCGCTGCCGTTTCCGTCGTCAAGACCTTGGTTTTAGGGAAATTCTGAATGATGCGTGCAACAAGCCTGCTGCTGACCGTTTCCGCCGCTGTACTGCTGGGCGGCTGTGTGGCGGATTTCGATGATGACCATCGCCATGGCCGGCATTACGACCGCGATCATGGCCGTTACTACGATCATGACCGGCGCTGGGACGACCGCGATGACGACCGCCGCGACGGGCGTCGCTATCACCGCGACCGGGATGATGACTGACTGAAACGAAGAGGGCGTTCCCCGACGGGAACGCCCTCTGGCATTAAAAATGAGCGCTCGCCCGGACGCTGGATCGCGCAGGCACTGAGGCCTCGATGTCCAGCAAATGGGTGGCGAGAATGTCGCTCAGAAACCGGAACTGATCGTTGAGGCCGACCACTTCATTGCTGAAATGATTGCTCGCGGCGGGCATCAACAGATCTTCGAAGGCTTCGTCGAACACCAGCGCCTGGGTCTTGCGCGACACGGCGTGCTGATCGTAGTAGTTGCTGCCGAAGACCGGGAAACTCACGGCGAGGGTGACGGTATTGATCATGATGTGAACTCCTCGTGCTGTGTGTTTCGGATGGGCTAATCGTGCCTTTGGCGAGCAACATGCGGAAGGCAATCGTCGCGATGGTGAATATCGACGGCATTGATGGTTGGACCGGAGCGGCCCTGACCAGCGGATAAACGGCGCACCGCACGCACCTATACTCATGTCATCTCCCCCGGATTCTTCAGGTCTTGCGACCAAAGAACAGATAAGGACCGCCACCGTGAACCTGCGTGCGCTGCTCGTCGCCGCACTGGTGTTGCTGGCCGGCTGCGCCACCACGGCGCGGGCCCCGGTGACCGCGCCGGCGGTGGTGGTTTCGCCGGCGACCTGGCAGCAGATCGACCGGGAAATCGTCAGCGCCTCGAAACAGGCCACCGAGCAGGTCAAGGTGTTCGCCCGTGGCTCGATGGAACATTGGCGCATTCGGGTCTATGAGCAAACTGAAGAAAATTTCATCCCGTGGTTCAGCAGTTACTGGACCCAGGAATGGCTGTCGATGAAGGTCAGCTGGTACACGATCAGTGCCAGCGGCGAGCAGGATGCTTCGGCCACACGTCTGGCGGCCTATCTGCTGGAGCAATATCAGGAACGCGTGCTGGCGCCGGTGGCGGTGGAGATCGACCCGGACGCGATCCTCGGCCAGTCCACCGCGTTCTACGCGCAACTGATGGCGCAGCAGATGCCAGTCATTGCCCAGCGCCACGGCGTGCCCATCGCCCAGCTCAACGGACGATTGCAGAAAATCCCTGCCATCGCCCTTGGCCCGCCGCCGGCGAGGGATGCTTCGCTGTATCAGGTTGTCAGCACTGAACCGTTGAACACGCTGCCGGCCTACGCGGCGCTGATCGACAAGATTCACACCGACGGCGGCTCCAAAGGCGTGACCTCGACTGAGTCGGCCATGGCGCCGGTAGCCAAGCGTGCCAGCCAGCGCATGGAGGCGGAAATGGCCCCGCGCGGCGCGGCCAGTGCGGTGGCGGCAGCGGCAGGCAAACTGGCCGGGGCGCTGATTTCGGTCGGGGTGGCGGGCGTGCGCGCAATCATTCAGGCCAACGACCGCCCGGACAGCGAAGCGCTGATCCGCAGCAGCCTGGGCAACACCTTCGACAAGGCCTGGCTGAAACTGGTGCAAAACCCGACCACCGGCGTGATGGCCGGCACCCTGCACATGGCGGCGCAGGTCGAGGGCAATCTGGGCGGGCGGGACGAGCCGTCGGTCGGGTTGGGCGTCAACCGTGTCGAATGGCGGCCGCCCGAGTCGACTACTCAGCAGATCGAACCCACCCTGCAAGGAGAATGATCATGGCTTACATCGATGTTTTCGTGGCGCCCGTGCCGAATGCCAACCGCGAACAGTACAAAAAACACTGCGAAATCGCCGCCAAGCTGTTCAAGGAATACGGCGCGCTGGAGGTGATTCAGGGCTGGGGTGATGACGTGCCGGACGGCAAGGTCACCTCATTCCCGATGGCCGTAAAACTCAAGGAAGGCGAAGTCGTATCGGCCGGTTGGCTGGTCTGGCCGGACAAGGCCACCCGCGACAGCGGCATGGCGAAAATGATGGAAGACCCGCGCATGCAGCCGGACGTCAATCCGATGCCGTTCGATGGGCAGCGGATGATCTTCGGTGGCTTCAAGGACATTCTTGAGCCTTGATGCCGCGTTGCCGGGTCACTCCGCCGACGGGGTGATCCGGCAACCTTTGCGGTTGCGGATCTGCTCGTCCGTCGGCCGCTCGCGGACGAATTCGAAACGCGGCTCACCTTCGCTGTAATGCACCAGCCAGCCCCATTCCAGTTCGCTCTCATCCTGCCCGGGATTCGGCGGTCGGGCCCACCAGGGTTCTTTGCTGAGGATCTCGCGCATGACGTCCTCCGGTTGATGGCAATCGTTGAACTATAAACCCCATGCCGGGAGTCGCCAGAAACGGGCGTGTAGAATCCAGGGATCTCGACGAACGAAGGAGCGTGGCCATGACGGACGAAACGCGCGGGGATCAACCGGTCAAGCGGCTGTTCTTCGCCCTGGACTGCCCGCCGGCACAGCGCAAGGCGATTGCCCAGTGGCGCAGCGAACTGGGGTTGCGCACCGGCAGACCGGTGCCGGCCGACAACTTTCACCTGACGCTGCTGTTTCTCGGCGCGGTGCCGTTGGTGCAGATTGGCGAAGTCTGCGAGGCGGCGGCGAAGGTGCGCACGCCGGGGGAGGCGCTGAGGATTTCACTGGATCGGTTGCAGGTCTGGCGTCGTGCCGGGGTATTGTCGCTGGCGCCGGAGCAGGCGCCGCAGGCATTGCTGCGACTGGTGTATGCGCTGGAGCAGGCAATGTTGCCGTTCGGGTTTGAAGAGGCGACGCGGGAGTATCGTCCGCACCTGACGCTGGCCCGGGACTATCGCGCGCCGGAACCGGAATCCGCCACGTCGCCGGAGTTTTTCCTGCGTGCCGAGCGTTTTGCGTTGTTCGAATCCCACAAGGGCCGTTATTGCTCGCTGGCCGATTGGCCACTGATCTGAGCCGACAAAAAAAGGCGCCCGAGGGCGCCTGAATTCACCTGAACCGAGGAAGCCAGGTGAGGCCGTTCAGAGCAGGGGGCAGCGGTGGTAAGGCGCTGCGTGAACGGAAACTTTCTAGACTGATCGCTGACTGTCTGATCGTTCCCACGCTCCGCGTGGGAATGCAGCCCGGGACGCTCCGCGTCCCTTCCGGAGCTGGAACGCGGAGCGTCCCTTGAGGCATTCCCACGCAGAGCGTGGGAACGATCATCGGTGGTGCCATTACTTGCCGAGTTTCACGCGGGTCCAGCCCCGGGTCATGATCCGCTGGGTGGCAATCGGCTGATCCGGCACCGCATACAACGTGGCCATCACCGCTTGCGGCGGGTACGAGCCCGGGTCGTTGCGGATCGCTTCGTCCACCAGCGGCGTCGCGGCTTCGTTGGCGTTGCTGTAGCCGATGCTGTTGGTGACTTCGGCGATGATGTCCGGGCGCATCAGGAAGTTCATGAACAGGTAGGCGTTCTCGACGTTGGCGGCATCGCGCGGGATGGCGACCATGTCATAGAAACTGCCGGCGCCTTCCTTGGGAATGCTGTAGTCGATCTCGACCTTGTTGCCCGATTCCACCGCGCGGGCCTTGGCCTGCAACACGTCACCCGAGTAGCCGACGGCTACGCAGATGTTGCCGTTGGCCAGATCGGAGATGTACTTCGACGAATGGAAATACGCCACCGACGGCCGGATTTTCATGAACAGCGCTTCGGCTTCGGCGATGTGCTTCACGTCCTTGTCGTTCACCGGATAACCCAGGTAGTGCAGGGCGGCCGGGAGCATTTCGGTCGGCGAGTCGAGGAAACTGATGCCGCAGGCCTTCAGCTTCTCGGCATTCTCCGGTTTGAACAGCAGGTCCCAGGAATTGGTCGGCGCATTCTTGCCGAGCACTTCCTTGACCTTGTCCGGGTTGAAGCCGATGCCGATCGAGCCCCACATGTACGGGAACGCGTGGGCGTTGTCCGGATCACTGGCGGAGGCGTTTTTCAGCAGCACCGGGTTGAGGTTTTTCCAGTTTGGCAGCTTCGATTTGTCCAGAGTCTGGTAGACCCCGGCCTTGATCTGCTTGGCCAGGAAACTGTTGGACGGCACCACGATGTCGTAGCCGGATTTACCCGCGAGCAAACGCGCCTCAAGGGTTTCGTTGCTGTCGAACACATCGTAGGTCACGCGGATGCCGGTCTCGTCCTCGAACTTCTTGACGGTGTCCGGGGCGATGTAATCCGACCAGTTGTAAACGCGCAGCACCTTGTCGTTGGCCTGGGCGCCCGTGGCGATTGCGCCCAATAAGGACAGTGTCAGCAGAGTCCTGCCAAACATTTTCATCGGTGAAACTCCATTCTTTTTATTCAAAAGCTTTTAAGCCAAAGCGCAAAGCCGTAAAACGCGACGGCCCTAGGCCGTCGCTGCCACTCGTTGAGGTTGCGGTTGCTGCCACGATTCGTTGGCGGTCTGATCCATCGCTTCCTGAATCGCCCGCTTGCGGTTGGCTTCTGCCTTGCGGCCGAAGTACCAGACCAGGAAGGTCACAAGCGACACCGCCAGCAGAATCAGGCTGGCCACGGCGTTGATCTCGGGCTTAACGCCCAGACGCACGGCCGAGAAGACTTCCATCGGCAGGGTCGTCGAACCCGGGCCCGACACGAAGCTCGCCAGCACCAGGTCATCCAGCGACAGGGCGAACGACATCATGCCGCCCGCCGCCAGCGACGGCGCGATCATCGGGATGGTGATCAGGAAAAACACCTTGAACGGTTTCGCGCCCAGATCCATCGCCGCTTCTTCGATCGACAGGTCCAGCTCGCGCAAGCGGGCGGAGACTACCACCGCCACATAAGCGGCACAAAACGTGGTGTGGGCGATCCAGATGGTGACGATGCCACGCTCCCGCGGCCAGCCGATCAGTTGCGCCATCGCCACGAACAGCAGCAACAGCGACAGACCGGTGATCACCTCAGGCATCACCAGCGGCGCGGTGACCAGACCACCGAACAGCGTACGACCCTTGAAGCGCGTTACGCGGGTCAGCACGAAAGCGGCGAGGGTGCCCAGCGCCACGGCGGCAATCGCGGTGTAGCAGGCGATTTCCAGCGAGCGCACTACCGAGCCCATCAGTTGGGTGTTGTCGAGCAAACCGACGTACCACTTCACCGACCAGCCGCCCCAGACCGTCACCAGTTTCGAGGCGTTGAACGAGTAGATCACCAGAATCAGCATCGGCAGATAAATGAACGTCAGGCCGAAGATCAACATGAACTTTGCAAAACCGAAGCGTTTCATCCCCGTGCCTCCATCTCTTTGGCCTGGCTGCGGTTGAACAGCAGAATCGGCACAATCAGGATCAACAGCATCACCACCGCCAGCGCGGACGCCACCGGCCAGTCGCGGTTATTGAAGAACTCTTGCCACAGCACGCGACCGATCATCAGGGTCTCCGGGCCGCCCAGCAGTTCCGGAATCACGAACTCGCCCACCACCGGAATGAACACCAGCATGCAGCCGGCGATGATGCCGTTCTTGGCCAGCGGCACGGTGATTTTCCAGAAGTTGTTGAAGTTGCTCGAACCCAGATCCTGCGCGGCTTCCAGCAGGCTTCCGTCGTGCTTCACCAGGTTGGCGTAGAGCGGCAGCACCATGAATGGCAGATACGCATACACGACCCCAATGTAGACGGCGGTGTTGGTGTTGAGGATCTCGATCGGGTGATCGGTGAGCCCGGTCCACATCAGGAACGCGTTGAGCAGACCGTTGTTGCTGAGGATGCCCATCCACGCATACACGCGGATCAGGATCGCGGTCCAGGTCGGCATCATGATCAACAGCAGCAGGACGTTTTGCGTTTCCTTGCCGGTCTTGGTGATCGCGTAGGCCATCGGGAAACCGATCACCAGGCACATCAGCGTACTGAGCAGCGCCACCTTCAACGACCCGAGGTAGGCCGACAGGTACAGCTCGTCTTCGCCGAGCAGGGTGTAGTTGCCGATGTTCAGCAGCAGCTGGAATTTCTGTTCGGCGTAGGTGTAGATCTCCGAGTACGGCGGGATCGACAGCGCGGCTTCCGAGAAGCTGATCTTCATCACCAGGAAGAACGGCAGCATGAAGAACAGGAACAGCCAGATGAACGGGATGCCGATGACGAACTTTCGCCCGCTGGGCACCAGACGCAGGAATTGCTGATTGAAGGTTCTCATGAGCGCAGTACCACGCCGCTGTCGTCTTCCCACCAAACGTAGACCTTGTCGTCCCAGGTCGGCCGCGCGCCACGGCGTTCGGCGTTGGCCATGAACGACTGGACGATCTTGCCGCTCGGCAACTCGACGTAGAACACCGAGTGGCCGCCGAGGTAGGCGATGTCATGCACCTTGCCTTCGGACCAGTTGTAGCGGGTCTCGGGCTTGATCGTGCTGACCAGCATTTTTTCCGGGCGGATAGCGTAGGTGATCGACTTGTCCTGCACCGACGTGCTGACGCCATGACCGACGTAGATCTTTTGCTGCAAGTCCGGGCTGTGAATGATCGCGTGGCCTTCAAGGTCCTCGACCACGGTGCCGTCGAAGGCGTTCACGTTGCCGATGAATTCGCAGACCATGCGGCTGACCGGCGCTTCATAGATGTCGACCGGGCTGCCGATCTGGGCGATCCAGCCCAGGTGCATGATGGCGATGCGCTCGGCCATGGTCATGGCCTCTTCCTGGTCGTGGGTCACCATCACGCAGGTCACGCCGACGCGCTCGATGATTTCCACCAGTTCCAGCTGCATTTGCGAACGCAGCTTTTTATCCAGCGCGCCCATCGGTTCGTCGAGCAGCAACAGCTTCGGTCGCTTGGCCAGGGAGCGGGCGAGGGCCACGCGCTGACGCTGGCCGCCGGACAGCTGATGCGGGCGGCGTTTGGCATATTGGGTCATGTGGACGAGGCGCAGCATTTCTTCGACGCGGGCGTCGATTTCGCTGGCCGGCAAACGGTCCTGCTTGAGGCCGAAGGCGATGTTCTGCGCAACAGTCATGTGCGGGAACAGGGCGTAGGACTGGAACATCATGTTGATCGGCCGCTCGTACGGCGGCATGTCGGTGATGTCGACACCGTCGAGCAGAATGCGTCCTTCAGTCGGCCGTTCGAAACCGGCGAGCATGCGCAGCAGGGTCGATTTGCCCGAGCCGGAGCCGCCGAGCAGGGCGAAGATTTCGCCCTGATGGATCTCCAGGGACACATCGTCCACCGCCGTGGTTTCGTCGAACTTCTTGGTGACTCGATCGACCTTCACCAGAACCTTTTTCGGTTGCTGATGACCTTCAAGAGCCTTCCTGTAAGTGCTGGAGGCGTTTGCCATGTGAAACTCCCAACAGGTTTCAGTCGCCGGGCCAACGCGGCCTGGCTTAAGAGTGGATTGCAGACCCGCACCGTGCGGGTTGTTCGGCGCCGCCGTCCTGGCTGCCGGGTGGTGCTTTTTGTTTTCGCGGTGTGTTGCTGATCGCGGATGACGGATGCGCAAGCGCGCAACCGCCGACCCCGCGGGGGGCAGTAAATGGTTTTGCAATCGTTGGGTGGCGTCAGCGCTGGTTGCGTCGCGCCGCACGCTGGCGGCAAGCCTCGCCGAATGCCTGGAAAATCCGCAGGTAGTTCGGGTTGTCCAGCACCTGCCATTCCGGGTGCCATTGCACGCCGAGGGCGAAGGTCGGGCTGTGCTCCACCGAGACCGCCTCGATCAGGCCATCCGGCGCCACGGCTTCGGCGCGCAGGCCGGGAGCGAGGCGGTCGATGCCCTGACTGTGAATCGAGTTGACCTGGAATTCACCCGGCAGCTCCAGCGCTTCGAACACACCACCCGGCAATACCTTCACGGCGTGGGCCGGGGCGTATTGCACGGCGACGTCCGGGCTGTCGGCTTCGCGGTGATCGAGCATGCCCGGCAGCTCATGCACCTTCTGGTGCAGGCTGCCGCCGAACGCCACGTTCATTTCCTGGAAACCCCGGCAGATGCCGAGTACCGGAACGCCCGCCGCGATGGCTGCACGCAATAGAGGAAGGGTAGTGGCATCCCGCGCCGGATCGTGGTCCGTGCCGGGAGCGCTGTCCGGGCCCTGATAGTGGAAGGGTTCCACATTGGACGGCGAGCCGGTCAGCAACAGACCGTCGAGCTGACCCAGCAGGTCTTCGATTTCAGTCAGTTTGCCAAGGGAAGGAATGACGACGGGCAACCCCAGCGCCGCAACGCTGACAGCGCGAACGTACTTGTCGCCGCTGATGTGATAGGGGTGCAGGCCAATCTGTTTGACGCACGCAGTAACGCCGATCAATGGCTTGAATGCCATTTTTATTCACCTCGAAGTTTGACACTTGAACGAGCTTTTCCGGAGCTTAGCCTCGTTGATTTTAATTAACAACTCCCATGTAAAAAATTCTAAACGCCGTTCATCAAGTCTTCATCAAGACCGGGGCTCTGGCGCCTGCATTGGCACGAGAGTGTTAAAAAAAGCCCGAAAAATAAACGCTGGGCGGCTCTGTGTTCGCTATTGACTTCACTTTGCCGTTCGGGTTGACTGGCTCGGCGAAACAGCAGTGAACATAATAATTAACAGCTAAATAGGTGCATCATGTCGGTCCCTCTGCGTGCCGTTCAACTCAACGAAGCAAACGCATTCCTTAAGAAACATCCTGAGGTTTTGTACGTCGACCTTCTGATTGCAGACATGAACGGTGTGGTGCGCGGCAAGCGCATCGAGCGCACCAGTCTTCACAAGGTTTACGAGAAAGGCATCAACCTGCCGGCCTCGCTCTTTGCCCTCGACATCAATGGCTCCACGGTGGAAAGCACCGGCCTGGGCCTGGACATCGGCGACGCCGACCGCATCTGCTACCCGATCCCCGGCACCCTGAGCATCGAGCCCTGGCAGAAGCGTCCGACCGCGCAACTGCTGATGACCATGCACGAACTGGAAGGCGAGCCGTTCTTCGCCGACCCGCGTGAAGTGCTGGCCAACGTGGTGCGCAAGTTCGACGCACTGGGCCTGACCATCTGCGCCGCGTTCGAACTCGAGTTCTACCTGATCGACCAGGACAACGTGAACGGCCGTCCGCAATCGCCGCGTTCGCCGGTTTCGGGCAAGCGTCCGGTGTCGACCCAGGTCTACCTGATCGACGACCTCGACGAATACGTCGACTGCCTTCAGGACATTCTGGAAGGCGCGAAAGAGCAGGGCATTCCTGCCGACGCCATCGTCAAGGAAAGCGCCCCGGCGCAGTTCGAAGTCAACCTGCACCACGTGTCCGACCCGATCAAGGCCTGCGACTACGCCGTCCTGCTCAAGCGTCTGGTGAAGAACATCGCCTACGACCACGAGATGGACACCACCTTCATGGCCAAGCCGTATCCGGGCCAGGCGGGCAACGGTCTGCACGTACACATTTCGATTCTGGATAAAGAAGGCAACAACATCTTCGCCAGCGAGGATCCCGAGCAGAACGCCGCGCTACGCCACGCGATCGGCGGTGTGCTGGAGACCCTGCCTGCGCAAATGGCTTTCCTGTGCCCGAACGTCAACTCGTACCGCCGCTTCGGCGCACAGTTCTACGTGCCGAACTCGCCGAGCTGGGGCATCGACAACCGCACCGTGGCCGTCCGCGTGCCGACCGGTTCGCCGGATGCCGTGCGCATCGAGCACCGTGTCGCCGGTGCCGACGCCAACCCGTACCTGCTGATGGCTTCCGTTTTGGCCGGTATCCACCACGGCCTGACCAACGAAATCGAGCCGGGCGCTCCGGTCGAAGGCAACAGCTACGAGCAGAACGAACAGAGCCTGCCGAACAACCTGCGCGACGCCCTGCGTGAGCTGGACGACAGCGAAGTCATGGCCCGCTACATCGACCCGATGTACATCGACGTGTTCGTCGCGTGCAAGGAAAGCGAGCTGGCCGAGTTCGAGAACTCGATCTCTGACCTTGAGTACAACTGGTATCTGCATACGGTGTGAGGCCTTTAAAAGCCCCTCACCCTAACCCTCTCCCGGAAGGAGAGGGGACTGACCCGGGGGATGCTCGGGAAATCCGCCGACCTGAACGATTTTTACCGAATCCATATTCGACTCGGTCGTTCACGTCGGTGCATCTCCCGAGACACTTCGGTCGGTCCCCTCTCCCCCCGGGAGAGGGCTAGGGTGAGGGCAGCCATCTCAAGCCGAACACACACACACACACACCAGACACCCCCAAATTCCCCCGCGTCGAGCCACCACCATGACAACGACCCGCAACGACTGGGAACAACGCTTCCAGTCCCTGACCCTCGAATCCCGCGCCTTCATCAACGGCGAATACCGCCCGGCCATCAGCGGCGAAACCTTCGAATGCCTGAGCCCCGTCGACGGCCGTTTCCTGGCCTCCGTCGCCAGCACCGATGAAGCCGATGCCAACCTCGCCGTCGAAGCCGCGCGCCAATCCTTCAACTCCGGCGTGTGGGCCAGCAAGGCCCCGGCCGAGCGCAAGCGCATCCTGATTCGCTTCGCCGACCTGATCCTGCAACACCAGGAAGAACTGGCGCTGCTCGAAACCCTCGACATGGGCAAGCCGATCAGCGACTCGATGAGCATCGACATCCCGGCGACCGCCAACGCGATCCGCTGGAGCGCCGAAGCGATCGACAAGATCTACGACGAAGTCGCCGCCACCCCGCACGATCAACTCGGTCTGGTCACTCGCGAGCCGTCCGGCGTAGTTGCTGCGATCGTGCCGTGGAACTTCCCGCTGATCATGGCCAGCTGGAAATTCGCCCCGGCGCTGGCGGCAGGTAACTCGTTCATCCTCAAGCCTTCGGAAAAATCCCCGCTGACCGCGATCCGCATCGCGCAACTGGCGCTGGATGCCGGCATTCCGAAAGGCGTGTTCAACGTCCTGCCAGGCTTCGGTCACACCGTCGGCAAGGCGCTGGCGCTGCACATGGACGTCGATGTGCTGGCCTTCACCGGCTCCACCGCGATTGCCAAGCAACTGATGATTTATGCCGGCCAAAGCAACATGAAACGCGTCTGGCTCGAAGCAGGGGGCAAGAGCCCGAACGTGGTGTTTGCCGACGCACCGGACTTGCGCGCGGCAGCACAAGCGGCGGCCGGCGCCATTGCGTTCAACCAGGGCGAAGTCTGCACCGCCGGCTCGCGCCTGCTGGTGGAGCGTTCGATCCGCGAGCAATTCATCCCGCTGCTGGTGGAAGCGCTGCAAGCGTGGAAACCGGGGCACGCCCTGGATCCGGCGACCACCGTCGGCGCCGTGGTCGATCAGCGTCAACTGGACAACGTGCTGCGCTACATCAGCATCGGCCGCGAGCAGGGCGCCGAACTGATCGCCGGCGGCCGACGCACCCTCGAGGAAACCGGCGGCACTTACATCGAGCCGACGATTTTCGACGGCGTGACCAACGCCATGACCATCGCCAAGGAAGAAATCTTCGGCCCGGTGCTGTCGCTGATCACCTTCGACACCGTTGAAGAAGCACTGCACATCGCCAACGACAGCATCTTTGGCCTCGCTGCCGGGGTCTGGACCAGCAACCTGAGCAAGGCTCACACCTTCGCCCGTGGCCTGCGCGCCGGCAGCGTGTGGGTCAACCAGTACGACGGCGGTGACATGACCGCGCCGTTCGGTGGCTTCAAGCAGTCGGGCAACGGTCGCGACAAATCGCTGCACGCGTTCGACAAGTACACCGAGCTGAAAGCGACCTGGATCAAGCTCTAATTCTATTTACAACGGTGGACGCCGGTTTTTCCGGCGTCCCTCGGAGAACAATAATGAAACAACAACACGTCAACAGTTATTACGCCGCCACCCGCAACGAAGTCATCGACTTCCCGACGCTTGAAGAGTCGGTGGAGTGCGATGTCTGCATCATCGGCGCCGGCTACACCGGCCTTTCCTCGGCGCTGTTCCTGAGCGAAGCCGGCTACAAGGTGACGGTGCTGGAAGCGGCGAAAGTCGGCTATGGCGCCAGCGGTCGCAACGGCGGCCAACTGGTCAACTCCTACAGCCGCGACGTCGACGTGATCGAAGAGCGTTACGGCGACAAGACCGCCGAAATCCTCGGCAGCATGATCTTCGAAGGCGCCGACATCATTCGTTCGCGCATCAAGGAATACGACATCAAGTGCGACTACCGCCCGGGCGGCATCTTCGCAGCGATGAACAAGAAACAATTGAACGGCCTGGCCGAACAAAAACGCAGCTGGGAACGTTACGGCAATAAAAACCTGAAGATGCTCGACGCTGCGGACATCCGTCGCGAAGTCGGTTCCGACGCCTACGTCGGCGGTCTGCTGGACATGCAGGGCGGCCACATTCACCCGCTGAACCTGGCCCTCGGTGAAGCCGCGGCCATCGTGCGTCTGGGCGGCAAGATCTACGAGCAGTCCGCTGCGGTGGAAATCAAGTACGGCGAACCCAACGTCGTGCGCACCGCCAAAGGCCAAGTCCGCGCCAAGTACCTGCTGATCGCCGGCAACGCCTACCTGCCGCAAGGCCTCGACAACCGCGTGACGGCCAAGAGCATGCCGTGCGGCTCGCAGATCTGCGTCACCGAACCGTTGACCGAAAAACAGGCCCGCAGCCTGATCACCAACAACTATTGCGTCGAGGACTGCAACTACCTGCTCGACTACTACCGCCTCACCGCCGACAACCGTCTGCTCTACGGCGGCGGCGTGGTTTACGGTGCCCGTGAACCGGACGACATCGAAACCCTGATCCGCCCGAAGATCCTCAAGACCTTCCCGCAGCTCAAGGACGTGAAAATCGACTACCGCTGGACCGGCAACTTCCTGCTGACCATGTCACGCATGCCGCAATTCGGCCGCATCGAAAAAAACGCCTACTACATGCAGGGCTACAGCGGCCACGGCGTCACCTGCTCGCACCTGGCCGGCAAACTGATCTCGGAAATGATCCGCGGCGACGCCGAACGCTTCGACGCCTTCGCCTCCCTGCCACACATGCCGATGCTCGGCGGGCGCACCTTCTCCGCGCCACTGACCGCCCTCGGCGCCGTGTACTACTCGCTGCGCGACCGTTTCGGCATCTGAGTTACCTCCCCGGCGGCTGCCCCAAAAAGGGCGTCGCCGGCTTTTTCATGTGCCGTCTATCGAACCTGCTGAGCAACACCGACAAACGTGATTTAATAGCCGCCTTTCACGGTTCCGGGACACGGGAGCAACGTGATCCGCGCGACCTGCGCGGCACCCGCCACCCACCCCCATCGCCCTTAAGTCGTTCTCACATAAGGCTGTCATGGATACGGGTTCTCGACTCAAACTAGTACGCGAAAGCTACAAACTCTCCCAGCGCGAGCTGGCCCGGCGTAGCGGCGTGACCAATGCCACCATCTCCCTGATCGAACAGAATCGTGTCAGTCCTTCCGTCAGCTCACTGAAAAAGCTGCTCGAAGGCATCCCGATGTCCCTGGCCGACTTCTTCACCTTCGACCAGCCCCCCCGCGAACACCAATACGTCTTCCGCGCCAACGAACAACCCGACCTCGGCCGCCACGGCCTGCGCCTGCTGCTGATCGGCGCCTCGGTCCCAAGCCGCCAGATGCGCTTGCTGCGCGAGCAATACGCACCGGGCGCGAGTTCCGGGGAAGAGCCGATTGTTCACGCGGAAGGCGAGGAGTGTGGGTTGGTGACCCGTGGCACCGTGGAGTTGACGGTGGATGGGCAGGTGAGCGTGTTGAGTGCGGGGGATGGGTATTACTTTCCGACGACGCTGCCGCACAAGTTCCGGAATATCGGGGCGGATGAGGCCGAGATTATTAGTGCGAATACGCCGGCGAATTTTTGAGTTCGGATTTTATCAGTCCGTAGTGCATGTATTAAGTACTCGAGAGAAACCGCAAAAGTGCGGTTTCTCTTTTTCGTCTATCGTTATTTTTGAGTACATTTTCCGTCGATTTTGTCCTTTTCTGCGCATTGCTCTGCATAAATCACTTTTTGCTCTTTCACAGACAACTCGGTGCTTGCAAGGCTAGCCAATGCTGTACCTGCGTAGCCGATACCACTCACTGCGAAGAAAAGTGATGGGATGATGATGGATTTTTTATTGATTTTCATAATTTTTTCCTTAATTAAAATTACCCTGCATTGTTTGCGAAATAAGCTTGTTATTCGCCAAGACAGAGTCGAGGAAGTTGGCAGAGGTGGCACCTGTTGGATCTGACAGTTTTTTAGAGTTTTTTATAATTACAGAATGATTTTTAAGATGTTAATTGACGTTGTGACATGCGCTCGTATTTCAGGAGGACTGTTTCAATAGAGAACTTTCTTGAAATGTTGTGAGTTAAATATCAATCCCGCCGTCGCTCAATAACCCCAAAAACATCCTTCAGTCTTGCACCATGATTCTTGCGAGGGTGGTGACGGTGTGGATGTCGTGTTCGGCATGGTCTTGGAGTCGGATGCAGGCCATGAGGTCAAGGTATTTGAGGACTGCGTTGAGGCGTTCGCTGACGCAGGCGTGGAGATCGCGCAGTGCGGCGTCGGAATCGATGAACAGGACGGGATGGTCAGTGGCGGGGTGGGACATTGGAGCGTAGTTGCACAGCTGCGACTTACTTGTCATGGGTAAAAATCCTTAGCTCAGAAAGTTTCCACCATTCGCTGCGAAACGATTTGGGTGGCAGTTATGCGCGGGTTCGCAGACCGAGGAGCTAAGACCCGGCAGACCCGAAGGTCTCCCACGCACAACCGCCATGAAAATGAAGCACAGGCAAATAGCCGGGCCGCATTGTGCCGGGTGTGGACTTAGCTCGCTAGGGCTGCGAAACCCTATCGCCAAATTCGTTCAGCGACAGATCCACTCTAGGCACCGATTCCCACCGTCGCAATCAGCCTGTAGGACGCTAAATCACCACGTCTGGCCAGAGCGTTCGCTCCCGCTCGGCGACGCAACCGGCGTAAATCAGGGGCTGCGGCGTGTCAGGGGAAAAACACTTGCCGGGTTTGGAACCGCTTCGCAGCCCCGCAAGAACAAACTCCCTCACCACGCGGAGCAATTTCCTACGGCGTTTTCAGATCAAAAAACTCATCACACATTCCACCCCCGGAACTTTCCCCAAAACCGATGTCAATTTGATGGCGTGTCGCGACGCTCATTCATCGGCTCAAGCAGTGCCAGGCTGGTTCCTGGTCAACCATGGAAGTGTGTGATGAGACTATTACTCGCAATGTTGTTGATGTTCAGCGGCTACAGCTTTGCCAGTTGCGGCAACATTGATGACCACGATCAGCGCGCCTATTGCAATGCAAGGGAGAGCGGCAGCAGTTGCGGCAACATCGACAATCACGATCTGCGGGCGGCGTGTAACGCGGAGCAGGGCGGCAGTTCCTGCGGCAACATTGACGACCATGACCAGCGCGCCTATTGCAATGCCAAAAAGAGCGGCAGCAGTTGCGGCAACATCGATGATCATGACCTGCGTGCGCGGTGCAACGCGGAGCAGGGTGGCAGTTCCTGCGGCAACATCGATGACCACGACCAGCGTGCCTACTGCAATGCCACCACGGGTGGAAGCAGTTGCGGGAATATCGACAACCATGATTTGCGTACGCGGTGTGAGGCTATGAAGCGCTGATCTGGTTTTGATTGCGTCACCCAGTGCCAGGCTGTTTCCCGGCAAGCCCAAGGAAGTGTGAGATGAAACTGATTCTTGCGATGTTGTTGCTGTTCAGCGGTTACGTTTCCGCCAGTTGCTCCAGCATCAGTGATCACGACAAACGCAGTTATTGCCAGGCCAGGGAGGAAGGCAGCAGTTGTTCTTCCATCGGCGACCACGATTTGCGTTCGGCCTGCGAAGCGGAGAAAGGCAGTTCGTGCTCAAGCATTGGCGACCATGACCAACGCGCTTATTGCGAAGCCAAAAAGGGCAGCAGTTGTTCCTCCATCGGCGATCACGACATGCGTTCGGCGTGCGAAGCGGAGAAAGGCAGTTCGTGTTCAAGCATCGGGGATCATGACCAACGTGCCTTTTGTGAAGCGAAGAAGGGCAGTAGTTGTTCGTCAATCGGCGATCATGATCTGCGCAATCAATGCGAAGCCATGAAACGCTGATCCATCAGCCTGAATCCACAAGCAAACAGGGACACCCCAACGGTGTCCCTTTTTTGTGGGCGACTGAAAGGGAATCCCCGGACTGCCCAGTCAAAGCTTTCACTTGTCACAACCCGGCTCATCGCCAAAGGTTCCCCCCATCAGCACCACGTCGTAGACTGCGAAACAAGTTGTAACGCCTCTCCCACGGACGGAACCGCGCATGATTCACATCGGCAGCCGCAACAACGCCCCCACGCCGCAGCACCAAACCCAGGACATCTACATCTTCAGCATCGACCTGTCTCGCCCGGCGACGCCGCTCTGCTTCGAGCAATCGATCGGCGGCGGGCATGTCGAGCAGGGTGGTGCGCGGTGGTTGGCGCTGGATGAGCTGGATGGCTGGCCCGGTGAATGGCGTGAGCATTTGAAGAAGGCCGGATGCGTCTGGGTGGCCGAGTTGCTGGACGCGCGTTCGGGGGAGAGTCAGGCTGATCTGGTCTCGCTGATCCTTCAGCGCCATGCCGAGCCGGCGCAGCCAGCCGGACGTTTGCAGGCGATTGGGCGCTGGTTCAAGCGTCACTTCTATATTGGCGGCCGGTACGGCGTCTGACCCGAGGAAAAGCCCATGACTCAGACACTGGAACGCGCCATCGCCATTGCCGCCACGGCCCACGCGGGGCAGGTGGACAAGGGCGGTGCACCGTACATTTTGCATCCGCTGAAGGTCATGTTGCGCATGAGCAGCCTGGAAGAACGCATCGTCGCGGTGCTGCACGATGTGGTCGAGGACTGCGGCATCAGCCTGGAGGATTTGCGCAAGGAAGGCTTCAGCGAAGTCGTTTTGTCCGCCATCGAATCGGTGACCAAAGTGCCCGGCGAATCCTACGAGGATTTCGTTGAGCGCGCGGCGCAGAACCCGATCGGGCGGGTGGTGAAACTGGCGGATCTGGAAGAGAACAGCGACCTGTCGCGGATTGCCTCGCCAAGTTGGGAGGATCTGGAGCGGATCGAAAAATATCGGCGGGCGATTGGACGGCTGCGCGCGTAACTCAAATTGAATAGCCAGGAAGGCGACCATGAAATCCATTCTGTGTTTGTTGATTGCTGCCGGGTTCGGCGCGCTGTTGCAGTTCGAAGGCGTGCCCCACGGTTTGCTGCTGGGCTCGATTCTCGCGACGGCATTGGTCGTCACCAAATTCAAATTCGCGCCAGCGACGCCCTATGGCCTGGGCTACATCCAGATCACGCTGGGCATCGCCACCGGGTTGATGTTCGAAGCGTGGGACAGCGCGACCGTCTCCACGATGTTGCCGAGCCTCGGCGTGTTGCTGCTGTGCCTGGCAGTGCAAGTGGCGCTGGCCGCATGGTGGCTAGCGCGCGGGGCTGGGTGGAATCGCACGGATGCCTTGCTGGCGGTGTATCCGGGCGCGCTGGCGGCGGTGTTCGATTTGCTGGAATCGCATCAGGCGTCGAGCAAGGTGATCATCGTGCACTTGATGCGGCTGCTGCTGATCACGGTGCTGGTGAGTTTGCTGATTCCCGGAACGGCACCGGTTGACGTGGCCGAGGTCGAGCCGCTGTCGACGGGCATGGCGTTGACCGTGCTGTCGGTGATCGGTTTGAGCGTGGTGGTCGGGCGTTTGCTGCTGGCCGTTGGCGTGCCGGCGCCGTTCATGTTGACGGCAATCATCATCACCGCCGTATTCGTGAAATCAGGATGGCTGCAGGGCTTTCACATGCCGGATTGGAGCCTGAATCTGGCGGCGCTGATTCTGGGTGTGCGGATCGGTTCGCGATTCCAGGGACTTGGCCTCGCGGAACTGGGACGTCATGGTCGCACGGCATTGGTGTCGGTGGGTTTGATGATTCTGGTCGCGGCGGTTTTTGCATTGGCGGCGGCACGGTTGCTGGGCAGCGATGCGTTGTCGCTGTGGCTGGCCTACATGCCGGGGGCAATCGAAACCATCGCGATTGTGGCGTTCGCGGGCGGGCTGAATGTGGTGTTTATCCTGACTCACCATCTGGCGCGAATGGTGGTGTTGCACTTTGCACCGGCGTTGCTGGTACAGGTTCGGCGGGTGCGGGAGGGCGTCTGACCGGGACTTCGATAGCCACCTTCAGGGGTCAACATCCGTCGGCATACATCAGCGCTAACTGTTCAATCCACTCGGTAGGGGCTTGGAATCTTGCAAAGTACGCTTGTTTCTCAGCGTCACCGAGTCGGATGAAATACGGAAGAAAGTAGTTGTCGTTATAGAAACCCTGCGTGCCCTGCATATTGCCGCCCCACCACGAGGCGGGGTAATCGTCGAAGGCAATCCAGGGCGGAGGCACGCAAAAGGTGTGATTTCCAAGGCTACTCAGAAACTCGACGCTGTTGGTCAAGATACGAATGGTCAGCGCGTTGAACTCGGTGGTGGAGGGGAAGTAAATCAACAGCTCCTGCTTCGTGACATCTTCGTGTTCAAAAACGGTCAGGTCTTTGAATCTGCGCTCGTCGATCTTTTGGAAATGTGATTCCACCAGTCGCTGAAACTTGCAAAAGTCATCGGCGACCATCAGAAGGGAGCTGTAATAAGCATTGATCCCGGACGCTGCTACAGATACCACCGTCGATAGTTTCGGCAGGCTGGCGCTTGGTAACGGTGAGGCGAATCGGGTCTTGAGCGCTTGCTCGCTGTAACCGGCAAAAAGCTTTGGTCTTGCGGGTTTCACGAAAGCCATGATTCGGCTGAGTAGATTCATCGGGATGGGGGACACAAAGAAATTGGCGTGCCGGGATGGTACCCAACAAGCGGGGTATGAACCATTGATGCGTTCGCCCGGAGTTGTGAACCCCCGTGAACTACACTCCCAGATTACCCCGCCCCACAGGCAACCCCGCCGCGTCGGAGGTCATCATGTTCCGCTTGTCACTCTTTATCGCAGCGTGCCTGTGCGCCACACAGGCCAGCGCTGAATCTGTCGTCCCGCTCAAGGGCCAGACCTCTCAACAAACCCAGATCGACATCAACGACTGCCTCTCCATCGCGTCCGCCTCAACCACGTCGACACCCCAGGCCGGCGGTCGGTTGAAGGGCGCCGCAGTGGGAGCCGCTGCCGGCGCTACTGCCGCTGAAGTGCGCGGTCGTCAGCACGACGAGTTCTATGAAGCCGTGGACGATGATCGCAAGCAGGATTACCGCCAGAACCGAGCCAAAGAGACGGCTGCCGCCGGTGCGGTAGTCGGCGGTGCGCGGCAGCGGCAGGATCGACGCGAGCAGCGGCGGACCGATGCTTCAGCCAGTTCAAGCGCCTACACCGGTTGCCTGCAAGGGCGGGGTTATCAGGTCACGCCCTGACGGTTTTCCCGGTGCGCGACGAGCAGGTGCATCATCACGCCGCTGTAGAGCGTCACCAGAATGAACAACCCCATGCGCACCGCGAAGGCGGTGTAGACGTCCTTGCCCGCCGCGCTGTCCTCCACCGATTGGCCGAGCAGGATGATCATGGTGATCAGCGTATTGAGCCAGAACCCTGGCGCGAGCTGCGTCGGGTGCAGTCGATAGAGTTTGCGCGCCAGAAACAGCCCGAACAGCAGCATCCACAGGAAGAACATCCACAGGTGCACGAACAGGCTCAACGCACACCAGAACAACACCGCCAGCAGCCCGCCCAATAAGGTCGAGCCGAGCAATTCGCGCCCGGCGTGGTGGGTGCGGGTGGTGGTGCTCTGCTGGCCGAGGCTGACGGCTTTGAGGATGATCGGCAGGTAGCTGGCCGGGTCGATCAGCACCAGCAGGAAGGTCGGCAGCACGATCAATGTTGCGCGCATCGCTACGCGGGGCACGTCTTCGGCGGGCAGGGCGGGAGCGGGTGGTGGCGTGGGGCTGTTGGCCGGTTCCGGGAACAGGACGTGGCTCAGACCGACCATGACGACGGCCAGCAACAGGCCTTTGACCAGCGCGCCGATCACCGCCATCGCTAGCTCGAATGAGGCGAAGCCGGCGGCGGAGATCATGGTCATGCCGATCACCAGAAACGTCATGATCAGCACGTTGCCGCCGCGCAAGCCGTAGGTGAACACCAGAAACAGTCCGACACCGATCAGCAGCACGCCGCACACCGGGTAATAACGCAGCAACGGCACCAGCAGCAGGCCGATGCTGGTGGTGAATGCGGCGACCAACGTCAGTACCAGCGCCATTTTGACTGGCAACGGTCGAGGCATGCTGGCCAGCAGCAACACCGCGAGCACCGGCGACAGAAACGACAACGGCAAGGCGAGGCCGTAACTGGCGGCGGTGCACAACGCGGTGCCGCAGGCCAGGCGCAAGGCCCGTTGCGCCGGGACGCTGCGCTCAATAGGCCGCTCAGTAGGCATAGCTCAGCCAGCTCATCAGCCAGACAAACATCCGGCCCAACGGATTGAGCAGATTGCCTTCGCTGGGAAACGCCATGACTTCCGCCTGCCCACCGGCGCGAATCGAACGACTCTCGAACAGGCGCCTTTTCGCCTCTTCGCTGAACTCGATGATCACCGGAAAACGCTGGGCCGGACGCAGCCAGTCGCGGCTGTTCTGGATCGTCGGCAGGGTGCCGGGCGGCGGCGTCTGGCCGACGCTGACCCCGTAACCGACGCTGCGCACCCGGCCGTCGAGCACTTCGCCGGGCAGGGCGTCGAGGATGATCGACACCGGCGTGCCGGGCTTGATCCGGCCGAGGTTGTTCTCGGTGAGGTCGGCGCTGACCCACACGTCCTGGATCGTGATCAGCGTCATCACCGGACTGCCGGCAGCGGCGAACTGGCCGACGTCGGTGCGCAGGTCGGTAATCAGACCCGCCGAACGTGCGCCGATGCGAGTGTTGGCCAGATCCAGTTCGGCCTTGGCCAGCGTGGCGGCGGCGCTGAGCAGTTTGGCGTTGGTGTCGGTGTTGCCGCCTTCCTGCTCCTGCGCGCGCAGCACTTCGGCCCGGGCGGCGGCGACCTGGCTGACGGCGGCCTCGTGATTGGCCCGGGACACTTCCAGAAGCCTTACGGACACCGTGCCCGGATCTTCTTTGTACAAGCCTTCCAGCCGTCGATTGTCCTGGCGCGTTTTGAGTTCATTGGCTTGCGCGGCCCGCAACGACGCCTGTGCCGAAGCGATGCCCGCGGTGCTGGCGCCGACCGTGCGCCGGGTGTTTTCCAGATCGGCGCGGGCCCGGTCGACAGCAATTTGCAGCGGCTGTGGATCGAGCTCGAAAAGGATGTCGCCGGCCTGCACGTCCTGATTGTTGCGCACGTTGACCTTGATCACCCGGCCCGCGACTTCCGCTGCCACCGGGATCACGAATGCGCCGACCCGCGCCTGTTGGGTGTAGGGCGTAAAACGGTCGGCCAGCAGATACCAGACTAGGCTCAGCACAATCACCAGCAGCACCCAGCGGATGCCTTTTTTCGCCGGATCCGGCGGCGCTTCATCACTCATGGCGGTCTACCTGCGAGGGAATCGGATAGGTCGGTTGCGGCGGCGGGGCGCTCAGCAGATCGCCCCAGTCGGTGCGTTGTTGCATCTGCTGGCGGGTTGCTGAATCAATCTGCGGCCCGGCGCTTTGCCAGCCACCGCCAACGGCGCGGTACAGCGCGATCAGATTGCTCACGGCGTTGCTGCGGCTGACCAGATAGTTGTCCTGCAGCTCCAGCAACGCACGCTGGGCATCGAGCACCCGCTGAAAGTCTGAATAGCCTTCGCGGTATTGGGTGTTGGCCAGCACCAGCGAACGCCGCGCTGCACCTTCGGCCTCGCCGAGAATGCGCTCGCGTTCCAGCGCTTTGGTCAGGCCGCTGGCGGCGTCGTCGGCTTCGCGGGCAGCCTGGCGGACCTTGTCGCGATAGGCCTCGATCAGTTGCTGCAAGCGCGCATCCTGTACGCGGATGTTGTTGTGGATGCGACCGTAATCGAACAGGTTCCAGCGCAGGCTCGGGCCGCCGATCAGGTCGAGGCTGCGCGGGGTGGCGCCGAGGGTGTCGCTGGACCAGACGATGCTGCCGAGCAGGGTCAGCGAGGGATACAGATCGGTTTCAGCCACGCCGACCAGCGCCGATTGCGCAGCAACGTTCAGCTCTGCCGCGCGCACATCGGGACGGCGCAACAGCAGGTTGGCCGGGACATCCTGCAACACGGCGCGATCCACCAACGGAATCAGCCCCGGTTGCTCCGCCAGAAACGCCGCGCCACCGGGCGGCTGGCCGACCAGCACCGCCAGCGCATTGCGGGTACGCAGCAATTGGTCTTCGAACGCCGGAATGCTGCTCAGGGTGCCGAGGTATTGGGTCCTGGCCTGTTGCAGGTCGAGTTCGGCGGTCTGGCCGCTGCGAAAGAGTTTTTCGGTGATCTCGAAGTTACGCTTTTGCTGGGCGGCATTTTCCCGTGCGACCCGCAGCCGGGCTTCGGTGGTGCGCAGGGCAAAGTAGGTGTCGGCCACTTGAGCGCGCAGCAGCACGAGGGCGTCTTCGTAGTTGGCCTGGGCGGCGAAGTAGCTGGCGTCGGCGGATTCGATGGCGCGGCTGAAGCGACCCCAGAAATCCAGCTCCCAGCCGACATCGAATGCGGCGCTGTGCTGCCAGAAGTGCAAGTCCTGCGGGTTGTTGCCGCCGGACTGATGGCGGTCGATGTACAGGCTGTCGGCGCTGGCCTGTTGCAGCTGCGGGTAGCGACCGCTGTCGGCGATGCCCAGTTGCGCGCGGGCTTCGAGGACTCGCAGGCCGGCGATCTTCAGGCTGCTGTTGCGGGCTTCGGCGTCGCTGATCAAACGGTCGAGGATCGGATCGGCAAACACCTGCCACCACTGGCGCAGATCCGGCACGGTGCCGCGTTCGCTGGCCTGCTCGAGCGCCGGACTTTGCCACTGCTTGCTCCAGGCCTCGGCCGGCGGCTGGAAATCCGGGCCCAGCCGCAGGCAGCCGCCAAGGCTCAGCGCACCGAGCAGCAGCAGGTGGCCGGGACGGATCAGCAGGGCTGGCGTTGCAGGCATACCGGGAGGCCCCAGCGGGAAATGTCACTGGAGCATAGACCGCAGATTGCGGGTTGTTCGAAGCAATCAGCTGCTACGCTTTTTCAGGCGAACGCCACCGAACCCCGCCCCGGATAAAAAGGTAGGAAGCCATGGACACTGCTCAAGAACCGCTTGCCCCCACCAGCGCCAGCTGGCGTTTCAAGGTCGGCGTGGCAATCATCTGCCTGATGCTCGGTTCGTGGCTGATGGTGCCGATTGCCGCCGCCCTCGACGTGCCGGGCTCGAAAGTCGCGGCGCTGACCGGGGTGCTGTTCATCAGTAATAAAGTGCTGTTGCTGCTGGTGATCGCGGTGATGGGCAAGGCCGGGTTCGCCGAACTCAAGCGCACGATCGGCCACTATATTTCCGGCGTGATTCCGACCCCGGTGGCCGAAGTCAGCCCGCTGCGCCACAAGATCGGCGTGGTGATGTTCTGCCTGCCGCTGCTGTCGTCATTCCTGGAGCCGTATTTCGATAACTTCTTTCCGGGCGTGCGGCCCAATCTCTGGCAGTTGCAGGCGCTCGGCGACTTGATGTTCATCGGCAGCTTCTTCGTGCTGGGCGGCAACTTCTGGGACAAGGTGCATGCGTTGTTCGTGCGCAAGGCGCGGGTGGTGGAATGATCGCCAAGTGAGCCTTGATTTTGATCAGGCGTGCACGAGCGCGATGGCAAACGATACGACGACCATGCAGGCGAAAGCGAAATTGAGGTTCATGGGGTGTTCATCCTGGTCCTTTTGAAAGTGGGGCCATTCTGCCGGGGGCGGGTCAAAAGAAAAAATTCGGCTTCGTGATTCCAATGATCGAAGCCATTGATACCGGCGTTGTGTTTGCCGGTTTGCTTGGCTAAGCTCGCGCAAACCTGCAATTAAAGGCACAAACAGGCAAAACCATGCACGATCATTCCGCTTCCGAGCTTCCGTCCCTGCGTCGGCAGAAAATCCTTCTGATCCTCGAACGTGACGGCAAGGTCATGGCGTCCGAGTTGAGCCAGCATTTTGCGGTGTCCGAAGACACCATCCGCCGCGATCTCGCCGAGCTGGACAACGCCGGACTGGTGCAGCGAGTGTACGGCGGCGCGCTGCCGAGGCCCAAGGACACCGGCAAGGATTACTTCACCCGGCTGGATGAGATCGACGAGGTGAAGATTCGTCTGGCGCAGTTGGCGGCGCAGCAGGTGCGCAACGGGCAGACGGTGATGTTCGATTCCGGTTCCACCTCGTTGCAGGTGGCGCGGTCGTTGCCCAGGGACATCAGCCTCACGGCGGTCACGGCCTCACCGATGACGGCGATCGCGTTGTCCGAATACCCGGGCATCAAGGTGATTCTGGCAGGCGGGCAGTTGAATCCGAAAACCCTGTCTGCTGGCGGTCACGAGGCGTTGCGTCTGCTGTCGGGGATCAAGGCGGATCTGGCGATCACCGGGGTCTGCGCGATTCATCCGGAGGTGGGCATCACCTCGCTGCATTTCGATGAAGTGCCGGTCAAGCAGGCGCTGCTCGACTGTGCGGCGCGGGTGATTGCCGTGACCACGGCGGACAAGCTCGGTGCGGTGGAGCCGTTTGTGGTGGCGCCGTGCGAGCGCTTGCACACGCTGATCACCGAGCGGCATGTGGCGTCGGGGAATATTGAGGACTACCGGCGGTTGGGGATTGAGGTGGAGCAGTTGCCTGACTGAGGTTTTGCGGCAAAAAAGGCCCCATCACTGGCGATGGGGCCTGTTCGATCAGCGCAGTTTTTCCAGCATCTGGTAGTACCACATGCCCGCCGCCAACATCGGATTCCCCAGCAGATCGCCCATCGGCACGCGAATGTGCGAGCACGCGGCAAACGTGTCGAACTGCTGCATCTGCCCGGTGATCGCCCGGCTCATGATCTCGCCCATGATGTGGGTCGTGGCGATGCCGTGGCCGGAGTAACCCTGGCAATACCAGACGTTGTCCGAAAGCTTGCCCAGTTGCGGGATGCGGTTGATGACGATGCCCATCGCGCAGCTCCACTGGTAATCGATCTTCACCCCTTTGAGCGCCGGGAAAGTCTGTTCGATGCACGGCCGCAGTTCGCCGGCGATGTCTCGTGAGTCCTTGCCGCTGTAGTTGGCGCCGCCGCCGAACAGCAGGCGCCCGTCGGCGGTGAGGCGGTAGTAATCAAGGACGAAGCGGCAGTCGTAGACGGCGAGGTCTTCAGGGTTGATCTGTTTGGCCAGATCGCCCAATGGTTCGGTGGTGACGATGCCGCCCATGGCCGGGAAGATCTTGCCCTTGAGCTGGCCCGGCTCGAGTTTGTGGTAGACGTCGCCGGCCAGCAGCACCTGATTGGCGTCGATCCGGCCGTGGGCGGTGCGCACGCCAGGGCTGTCGCCGTGAATGATCTCCAGCACTTCGCTGTTTTCGAAGATCTGCGCGCCGAGGCTTTGCGCCGCCCGCGCTTCGCCGATGCACAGGTTGAGTGGGTGCAGGTGCATGTTGCGGGTGTTCTTGATGGCGCCGTGGTAGAGCTCACTTTGCAGCAGATCGCGCACCTGGCTGCGGTCGAGCAGACTGACCTCATCGCCCATGCCTCGGCGCACGGCTTCGTCGTAGTCGCTGCGCAAACCGGCCATGTGGCTCGGCTTGTAGGCGGCGTGCAAGTGGCCGTGCTTGAGGTCGCAATCGATCGTGTATTTCTCGACCCGTTGCTTGATGATTTCGTGGCCGCGCCAGCGCAGGTGCCAGATGAAATCATCGACCTCATCGCCCAATGTATTGCGCATCTGTTTGCGCATCGCGCCGTCGCCGGACAGGCTGCCGGTGACCTGCCCACCATTGCGCCCGGTGGCGCCCCAGCCGATCTTGTGGCTTTCGACGATGGCGACTTTCAGGCCTTTTTCGGCCAGTTCGACGGCGGTGGCGACGCCGGTGAAGCCTCCGCCGATGATCACCACATCGACCTGGTGCCGGCCTCGCAGGGTCGGGTAGTCGGTGTCGCGGTTGAGGGTCGCGGTGTAGTAGGAATTGCTGCGTTGAGTCATTTCAGTGTCCACACAAAATTCGGGAGGCAGAGTGCAATCCTTGTGGGAGCCAGCCTGATGGCGATGAGGGCCTGTCAGACACATGGATGGTGAAGGACACACCGCTATCGCCAGCAGGCTGGCTCCCACAGGGTTCAGTGGGAGGCGTCAGGCCTCTGTGAGGTACCAGCGCCAGTCCTGCTCACCCACTTCGGCCATGAACTGCCGGTATTCCGCACGTTTCACTGCCAGATAGACCCCGAGAAACTCCTGCCCCAGCGCATCCCGCGCCCACGCCGAATTCTCCAGCGCCGTAAGCGAGGTCAGCCAGTCGGTCGGCAGCAATTCTTTCGCCTGCGCGTAACCGTTGCCTTCCACCGGTTCACCCGGATCGATGTCTTCTTTTATCCCGCGATGAATGCCCGCCAGGATCGCTGCCGCTGCCAGATAGGGGTTGGCATCGGCGCCGCAGATGCGGTGTTCGATGTGTCGGGTGTTGGCCGGGCCGCCGGGCACGCGCAGGCTGACGGTGCGGTTGTCGACGCCCCAGGTCGGTGCCAGCGGTGCGTAGCTGTTGGCCTGGAAACGGCGGTAGGAGTTGGCGTTCGGACAGAACAGCAGCAGCGAATCGAGCAGGGAGGCGAGCATCCCGCCAATCGCCGTGCGCAACAGCGGGGTGCCGGCCGGATCCTCGGAGGCGAACAGATTGCGCCCCTCGGCATCGGCGAGGCTGACGTGCATGTGCATGCCGGTGCCGGCCAGGTGATCGAACGGTTTGGCCATGAACGTCGCCTGCATCCCGTGCTTGTGCGCTACGGCTTTGACCAGCCGTTTGTAGCGCACGGCCTGGTCCATTGCTTCCAGCGCATCGCCGTGTTCGAGGGTGATTTCCACCTGGCCCGGCGCGTATTCCGAGATAGCCGTGCGCGCCGGAATGCCGTGCAGTTTGCAGGCGCTGTAGAGGTCGGCAAGGAACGGTTCGATCTGCTCCAGCTCACGCAAACCGTAGACCTGCGTGTGTCGCGGTCGCCCACCGTCGGCATCCAGCGCCGGTTGCGGACGACCGTTGTGATCGCGTTTGGCGTCGAGCAGATAGAACTCCAGCTCGCAGGCCATGACCGGGTGGTAACCCTCGGCTTTCAAGCGGTCGATGACCTTGATCAACAGATGGCGCGGGTCGGCAATGCTCGCCGGCATGCCTTGTTCCGGGTGCATGCTGACCTGCACCGCCGCAGTCGGAATCTGCCGCCACGGCAGGCGCACCAGACTGCCTTCCAGCGGGTAGGCGCGGCAGTCGATATCACCGACGTCCCACACCAGGCCTGAGTTTTCCACGTCTTCGCCATGCACAGTCAGACCGAGGATGGTGCTCGGCAGCGGGCGACCGCTTTCGTACACGGCGAGCAGTTCTTCGCGGTGCAACAGCTTGCCGCGCGGCACGCCGTTGGCGTCGAGGATGAACAGCTCGATCATGTCGATGTCGGGGTTCTGCTCGAGAAAATGACGGGCGTCTTCAATGGCTGCGAATTTCATAATCAATCACTCACGATGGCGCCGCACAGGCGCGCAGATTCGGGCCGGACGCAGCTCGGCAAAAGGCGCGGGCGTCCTGGCAGGGATATCGAAAAAAGAGGGGGAGCTGTCGCGATTTTTACCGGCGCGATCAGACGGGCAGGCAGATATCCGGCGGGCGTGCGGAGTGACGCAGCTTGGAACGGCTCAGGGCCATGGGGAGATTGACGATGCGATTCATGCGCGGCCCCTGTGAAGAAGGGCGCGCAGTGCAGAGACGTTCAACGATTCTGATTGTTGGAGTGACGTGCTCATGACGCGTGTTTCCGTTGGCGGAAAACGTCGGCGGCGGGAGCGTCCCGCCATGCCGGTGTGGCTGGATAGTAAGGGGGAATCCCCGGATAAGTAAACGCCTGTTTCCGCAGGCGTTGGCGTGCACCCCGGTTCAGCGCAGCAGGTAAAACCCCAGCCCGACGAGGGCGCAAACGATCAACACCTCGATCACGCCGCGCTTGAAAAAGAACAGGGCGAGGGCGGCCATGAGGGCCAGCACGATCGAGAACACATCGGGCTGACCGGTAAAACCGGCGGGCCAGAACACGTGGTAAGCAAAGAAACACGCCAGATTGAGGATCACCCCGACCACCGCCGCCGTGATCGCGGTCAGCGGCGCGGTGAACTTCAATTCGTTGTGGGTCGACTCCACCAATGGCCCGCCGGCGAGGATGAACAGGAACGAGGGCAGGAAGGTGAACCAGGTCACCAGCGTCGCGGCCAAGGCTCCGGCGGCGAACGCGTGTTCCGGACCGAACGTCGGTTGCACGTAAGCGCCGACGAACCCGACAAACGCCACGACCATGATCAGTGGCCCCGGCGTGGTTTCGCCCAGGGCCAGGCCGTCGATCATCTGCGTTGGCGTCAGCCAGCCGTAATGTCCGACCGCGCCCTGATACACGTAGGGCAGCACGGCATAAGCACCGCCGAATGTCAGCAGCGCCGCTTTGGTGAAGAACCAGCCCATCTGCGTGAAGGTGCCGTCCCAGCCGAACAACGCGGTCAGCAACGCCATCGGCAGGCACCACAGCAGCGTACCGATCAGCGCCAGACGCAGCAGCCTCGGCAAGTTGAACCGCGCATGTTCGGGCGGCGGTGTGTCGTCATCGATCAGCGCCGGGCCGAAGGATTTTTCGCCGCCGCGATGGCCGCCGTTGCTGAACCGCTGCGGCGCCCAGCGTCCGCCGAAATAACCGATCAATGCCGCGCCGAGCACGATCAGCGGGAACGGCAGGTTGAAGGCAAAAATCGCCACGAACGCTGCCCCGGCGATCGCCCATAACCAACTGTTCTTCAACGCTCGCGAACCGATGCGATGGGCCGCGTGCAACACAATCGCGGTCACCGCCGGTTTGATTCCGTAAAACACCCCGGCTACCGCCGGCACATCGCCGAGCGCGATGTAGACCCACGACAGAGCGATCAGAATCAGCAGCGAAGGCAATACAAACAGCACTCCGGCCAATATGCCGCCAGGGGTTCGGTGCAGCAGCCAGCCGATGTAAGTCGCCAGTTGTTGGGCCTCGGGGCCTGGCAGCAACATGCAGTAGTTGAGCGCATGCAGGAAACGTCGCTCCGAGATCCAGCGCCGGCGCTCCACCAGTTCCTGATGCATGATCGCGATCTGCCCGGCGGGGCCGCCGAAGCCGATGCAGCCGAGTTTGAGCCAGAACGGCCAGGCCTGGCGCAGGGTGATGGGTTGAGGACGGGGCAAGTCTTTTGGCGTTTGGCTCAAGTGTGGCTCCTGAGTCGAGTTGTGGTGGAGCGGCTATCTAATCAGGCTTTTGTTAAGGAGTGGTATCGAGATTGCAGCCCTCACCCCAGCCCTCTCCCGGAGGGAGAGGGGGCCGACCGAGGTGTCTTGCGTCATACATCGACCTGAAGAATCGAGTCGATTATGGATTCAGCACACCGCCCTCAGACGGGCATCCGGATTCAACACTATGCGTTCAGTTCAGTATTCGGATTCGGCAAACTGCCCTCAGACTGGCATTCGGATTCAGTCCTATGCGTTCAGACCGGCATCCGGATTCAACGCTATAGGTTCAGGTCGGCGTAGTACTGCAATATCCCCGGGTCGGTTCCCTCTCCCTCTGGGAGAGGGCCAGGGTGAGGGCTTTCGGTCTTCAGGCATGCGCCAGACTCCAGCGAAACGCCGCATTCTGATCACTCTCCCGAGCCTCGACCCATTGCGAACCCTCCTGGGTAGTCTCACGCTTCCAGAACGGCGCACGCGTTTTCAGCACATCCATGATGAACGCACAGGCCTCGAACGCCGCATGCCGATGCTTGCTGCTGACGCCAACGAACACGATCGGTTCGGTCACCGACAACGCACCGACCCGATGCACAATCTCCACCGCCAATAGCGGCCACCGCTCGCGGGCCTGTTCGGCGATCTGCTCCAGAGCCTTTTCGGTCATGCCCGGATAGTGCTCCAGAAACAGCTCGGTCACCGACTGCCCGACGTTCAGATCCCGCACATAACCAATGAAATTAACCACCGCGCCGACCCGTGGATTGCGCGCATGTAAATCCGCAATCAACTGACCGACATCGAAGCTTTTACGCTGGACTCGAACACCCATGCCTCAACCCCCCGTGACTGGCGGGAAAAACGCGATCTCGTCGAAATCCTCGATTGCCTGATCCGGCTGACACAGCTCCTGATTCACCGCGCACATCAGGTTGCCGGCGCCGAGCACTTCACGCCAGACATCGCCGCGCTGCATCAGCATCTGTCGTACATCCTCGACACAAGCGAGGGTGTCGCTGGCCGGGATCTTTTCACCGCCCAGATTGAGCCGGTCACGGTAGCTGGCGAAGTAGTTGATCAGAATCATTGCGGGTTCTCCCATTGAAAGTGGCCGGAGCGGCCGCCCTGTTTGCTCAGCAGGCGGATGTCGCCGATGACCATCGCCCGGTCCACCGCCTTGCACATGTCGTAGATCGTCAGTGCGGCGACGCTGGCGGCGGTCAGGGCCTCGAGTTCGACGCCGGTCTGGCCGGTGAGGCGGCAGGTGCTGGTGATCTGTACGCGGTCCGGTTCGCAGGCTTTGAGCTCGACGTGGATCGAGCTGAGCAGCAGCGCATGACACAGTGGAATCAACTCATGAGTGCGCTTGGCCGCCTGAATCCCGGCGATCCGCGCCACGGCGAACACATCGCCCTTGGGGTGGCCGTTGGACTGGATCATTTGCAGGGTTTCCGGACGCATCTGCACCCAGGCTTGCGCGGTGGCTTCGCGGCGGGTGGCGGCTTTGTCGCTGACGTCGACCATGTTGGCGCGACCCTGATCGTCGAGGTGGGTGAGGGTGTTGCTCATGCGGTGGGCTCCTGGATCGGGCTGTAGATTCGCGGGGCGTTGCGGTGCGGGACGTGGATCAGGTTCAAGCGGTGCTTGAGCGCCCAGCGCACGGTCAGCGCGGTGGGGGCAGACAGGCTGACGAGGGTGCCGAGGCGGGCGCGCACGGCTTTGTGAATCAGTTCGAGGCTGCAACGGCTGGTGACCACGACGAAGCCCTGACGCGCATCGAGACCTTCGAATTGCAGGGCGCCGATCAGCTTGTCGAGGGCGTTGTGGCGGCCGATGTCTTCGCGGCACAGCAACGCTTGGCCGTCGGCGTCGAAGTACAACGCCGCGTGCAGGGCGCCGCTGCTGCGGGCCAGTTGCTGGGCCTGTTCGATGCGTTGGCGGATCCCCTCGAAATGTGCGGAAGGTGGCAAGGGTGTCGGGGTCAGGATCTCCAGTTGCGGCAGCGCCTGCTCAAGGGCTTCCACGCCGCAGAGGCCGCAACCGCTGGTGCCTGCCATCTGCCGCCGGTGATCCTTCAGGGCCCAGAACGCGCGGCTGGAAATCTGCACGTCGGCCTGGCAGGCCTGGTCGAAATGGGTCAGGCGAATGTCGTGGATATCGTCGAGGCGGTCGACGATGGCGTTGCTCAGGCTGAACCCGCGAATGAAGTCCTCGATGTTGCCTGGAGAGACCATCATCACCGCCTGATTCAGGCCGTTGTAGCTGATGGCCAGGGCGATTTCCGCCGCCAGCGCCGCGTGGGACACCGGCGCGTCGTCGAGGTATTCGCGGTAGGCCACTTGCGCCGGTTGTGGCGCGGGGGCGTTGGCGTCGCCCGGTTCGATGAGTTGTTCAACTTGGCACAGCATCTTGAAAGTCCCACGAAGCGCTGAAGTGGGTTCAGGCTACGGGGCAGGGAAAAGTGCGTCCAATCGCTTGTTCCGATGCAGTGATTGGATTGGTCGATGACCGCAGGCGCACCTGAAGTCGTTGCACCGAAGTGCAACGTTTCAGGCAACTTGGGGAGGGTTAAACGGCAGGCGCCTCGATCCCGAACATCTTGCGCGCCTCGGCAAAACACTTCTCGGCAATCGCCGAGCGCGGTTCGGTCTTGCGCATCACCAGCCCCAGCGGCGCGAGCACGCTGGCATCCGGCAGGTTAATGAAAGCCAGATGTTCGATCGGCTCTTCCAGCCCGCTGTCCAGCGGCATGATCGAGCAGCAGAAGCCCTGGTGAATCGCCTGCAGCAGTTGATAGGTCGAGTCGCTTTCCAGGATCGGCTGCGGATTCAACCCGCGACTGCGGAAACTCAGGTCGATGGATTTGCGGTAGTGCATGCCGGTAGTGATCATCCCCAGCGGCAGTTCGGCGGCGTCTTCCCAGCTCATTTCCGGGCCTTCGAAATGGAAGTGGCGGGTGTCGTAGAGCAGGCCGACGCGGGTTTCGCCGATCTCGAAGAACTCGAAATAGTTCGGGTTGACGTGGTCCAGATAACACACGCCCAGATCCAGCTGATTGTTGCCCAGGCCTTCGATGATCTCGTCCGAACTCAGCGACGACAGGCTGTACTTCAGCTCCGGATAAGTCCCGGACAAACCCTGAATGTAATTCACCGGATTGAAGTTGCTCAGCGGCACCAGCCCCAGGCGCAGGCTACCCACCAGTTGCCCCCGGCAGGCCGCCGCTTCGGCAAACAGCCCGTCGTGAGCGGCCAGCAACGTGCGGGCCCAGGCGAGGACGCGCTCGCCGGCCTGGGTGAAACCTTCGAAGCGCTGGCCGCGATTGACCAGCACCAGATCCAGCTCGTCTTCCAGATTGCGCAGGCGCATCGACAGGGTCGGCTGGGTGATGTGGCAGCGCGCGGCGGCCTGGCCGAAGTGGCGGGTTTCGTCCAGCGCGATCAGGAACTTGAGTTGTTTGATGTCCACGACGGCACCTGCTCGATAAGGAACTTTGATTGAGTATTGACGCAGATGCGTACAGCGCACGGAAAGCGCAGGGAACGACGATCCCATTGATGGTTTTTTTCGTCCAATCGGCAGTGTCTAAGAGCCTATCGAGGATTTCGATGACGCCCGGTTTCATTGGGCCGGACAGTGGTCGAGGGGCTGAAAAAAATCACCGATAGAGCAGGTCGATAGTGTGGTTGGCCAGAGTGATTAGACAGCTCTCACAAGCGGCACTTAGGCTCGTCACCCACTGAATTGACGACGGCCGGAGAGTGCCATGAGTGTGAAATCGGATGCCTTGTTCGTTCCCCTGAATATTGCCGTGCTGACGGTCAGCGATACCCGCGATTACGCCAGCGACACCTCCGGCCAGTTGCTGGTCAGCCGCCTGCTGGAGGCCGGCCACACCTTGAGTGAACGCAACCTGCTCAAGGACGACCTGTACAAGATCCGCGCCCAGGTCGCGCAGTGGATCGCCGACGACGGCATTCAAGTGGTGCTGATCACCGGTGGCACTGGTTTCACCGGTCGCGACAGCACTCCGGAAGCCGTGGCTTGCCTGCTGGACAAGCAGATCGACGGCTTTGGCGAGCTGTTCCGCGCCATCTCGATTCTCGACATCGGCACCTCGACCGTACAAAGCCGCGCGCTGGCCGGCCTGTCCAACGGCACGCTGGTGTGCTGCCTGCCGGGCTCCACCGGCGCCTGCCGCACCGCGTGGGAAGGCATCCTCGCCGAACAACTGGATAACCGTCATCGCCCGTGCAACTTCGTTCCGCACCTCAAGCCGGTGCAAGCCTGCGGGCCGCGCGGATGAGCAAGCCCGGGTTGATGCCGGTCGAGGACGCCCTCGACCAACTGCTGGCCATGGCCAATGAACAACGTCTGCCGGACAGTGAATCGGTGCCGCTCAATGAGGCTCGCGAGCGAGTGCTGGCCAGCGATCTGGTCGCTACCCTCGACCTGCCGCCGTGGCCGAACAGCGCCATGGACGGTTATGCCTTGAACCTTGCCGACCTGCATCGCCAGCCGTTGAGCGTGTCACAGCGGGTCTACGCCGGGATGGCGCCGGACGCCTTGCTCTCCGGCACCTGCGCACGGATTTTCACCGGTGCGCCGTTGCCCATGGGCGCCAATTGCGTGGAGATGCAGGAAAACGTCGAGGTGCTTGAAGACGGCCGCGTACATTTCCTGCAACCGCTGAAGGTCGGCCAGAACATCCGTCCCCAGGGCCAGGAGAACCGCGTCGGCGACACCTTGCTGCGCGCCGGCAAACGCCTCGGCCCGTTCGAGCTGGCCGTCGCCGCAGGGCAGGGCATGACCCATTTGCCGGTGGTGCGTCGTCCGCGCGTGGCGTTGCTGTCGACCGGTGATGAGCTGGTGGAGCCGGGTCAGCCGCTGCGTCCTGGCAGCATCTACAACAGCAACCGCACCTTGCTCGACCACTGGTTGCGGGAACTGGGTTGCGAAGTGATCGACGCCGGGATTCTGCCTGATCGCCCGGCGCAGACCCGACTCAAGCTTGAGCAGTTGCAAGTGGCGGCCGATCTGATTCTGACCACCGGCGGCGTGTCTGCCGGTGACGCCGATTTTCTCGGCCAGGTGCTGCGCGACAACGGCAAACCGCTGCTGTGGAAACTCGCGATCAAACCCGGTAAACCGCTGACGGTCGGCCATTTTGGCTCGGTGCCGGTGATCGGCCTGCCGGGCAATCCGACCTCGGCGCTGGTGACCTTCGGCCTGCTGGCGCGCCCGTACCTGCTGCGCATTCAAGGCGTGGAAGAGGTGATGCCGCTGAGCTTCACGGTCAACGCCGGCTTCGATTGGCCGAAACCCGGCAGCCGTCGCGAATACCTGCGCGTGCGTCTGGAGGGCGGTCAGGCGGCGCTGTATCCGAACCAGAGTTCCGGGGTGCTGCTCGGCGCGACCTGGGCTGACGGGCTGGTGGAAATTCCCGAGAACAGCACCTTGCGGGTCGGTGATCCGCTGCGCTTCATCCCGTTCAGCGAGCTGTTCTGAGCGCGATCAGAAGCTGTAGACCACTTGCCCGGCCAACGAGGTCTGCAACCGGCGCTCGACAATCGGGCTGTCGGCCGCTTCGTGGCTCAGGTACTGCACCGCCAGAACGGTCGATACGCTCCATTGCTCATCCAGCGGCAACGACCAGGTCAGATCCGCACCGCGACTGACCAGGCCACCTCGGGCGTTGTAGGCCCGGAACTGGCTGCGCGAGGCCTGGGTGTCGCTGACGCCGTACCAGGTGCGCATGTAGTTGCTGTCGCCGAACTGGCTGTTGAGGCCGCCGGTAACCTTGCCGTAACGGCCTTCGTAGAACGGCGCGCTGATGCTCAGCTTGAGGCGGTTCCACGACGAGCCGGTGTCGTGGTCATCGTCGTCCTTTTCCAGCGCATGCTCGAAACTCGCGCCGAGAATGATCGGGCCCATGTGATAGGTCCCGTCGAGCCCGATCACCGGGCGCGACTTGATCGAACCCATGCCGTTGAGCTCGTCCGAGCCTTTGAATCCGGTCTTGCGATCCTTGCGCACGTCGCTGGCGCCGACGTAGACGCTGAGGCCGAAATCCTCTTCGTCGAAGCCCCAGCCGAGGCCTCGGCTGCTGTCGAGAAACACACCATAAGGGCTGACGATTTCGACCCCCACCAACGGCGCCACCACCCGTTCATCACTGCCGCTGTAACGCGGCGCACTGGCCGCCCCGGCACGCAGGGTGGCGTGCCAGTCTTCGGCACGCAACGAATCGCCCGGCAGCAGCAGGCAGAGGGAAGTCAGGGACAGCGAAAGTGTGCGTAACGAAACCGGCATGGGGCACCCGAGGGAAGATTGGATGCGCCCATGCTAGTGAGGGGGCGGCCGGCAATCTTTGGCAGCTTTGTCGGGAAACTGTCAAAGACTGTGAAGGCGGTTATCGGCTCAGTCCCAGCCGTTCGTGCCACTGGGCGATGGACTCTTCGGGATAGACCTCGAATTGTTGATCCTTCTTGCTCGCCTGCACTTCGACCCACGGTGCCTTCGAACCGAGCATCAGGTGGGTATGTTCCGGCGGCACCGGCAACGGCGTGTCGATGGCCGAGGCGAACGGGTGGATCAGCTCCGGCCATTCCGGGCTGAACAGCCACAGTCCGCTGCCGCACAACGAGCAGAAGTGCCGTTCGGCGCTGCTGCGGCGGGCGCGGGCATCGCCTTCGTCTTTCATTTTCGCGTGGTAGATCGTGATGTGTTTGCGTCCGCGCACCGTGAGGCTGGCCGCGTCGCCGCCGAGATTGATCGCATAGCCGCCACCGCCCTGGGTCTTGCGGCAGATCGAGCAGTAGCAGCGCTGATAAGGGTAGGGGTGGGCGCTGTCGAGGGTGAATGAAACCGCGCCGCAGTGGCAGGAGCCTTCGAGTTGCATGAGTGGCCTCCGGTTGGGCTGAAGTCGTTCGATTCAGCCTAGACGAGAAGATCCCGGGCGCCCGGAGCGTCAGTTGTATCTTTACCCCGCGCCGGTCTGGTGCTGGAAACTCGGCGCAAGGGCAGGCGTGGTGATGGATCACACAATCAGGGCGCAGAAACATCTGCAGAACGGCCGCAGACGCTGTTGGCCGGAGCGCGCCGGGAATCAATTTGAAGCGGTTTGTGCGTGGGTGGGTGTGGTCGGAGTCTGGTAGCCTTTTTTCGCCATGTAGATGAACCGGCAATGACGCCGAACACCGGCCGGCTTCAGATTCACAGGATTTGATCCGGCCATTTATCAAGGAAGTTGGATATGCCAGTCAAACCGCCAACCAAGGGTGCAGGCCCGGTTGATGTCCATTTTAAACCGCCCGCTGATGGCGCGGTGTCGGGGCCGACGATTCGCCCCGGTGGCCACTTCACGCAGCCAGATCCACCCGCTTTTTCCGGAGGCTCAAGGGCCCCGCATGACCGCACTGGAGAGGTCGTCAGTCCTCCGGCTTCGATCACTGTTCACGAGGCGCAGCCGACGATTGAAATACCCGCCTCCGGGCAACAGTCGTTGGAGGCCTACCACGTCCCGGGGGCAGGCCGGCTGACGGAGATCGATGCCGATGGCTTCAGGACGTTCAAAGGGCGCCAGTTCGCCGAATTGCCCGATCAGGCCATCGTCCAGGTCAGTGCCGATCCGCAGACGGGGTTGTACCGTGCCAGGCTGGCCAGCGAACTCAATCCTTCCGGCCCGGTTCTGGAGCGCGATAGCGATGGCAGGCGCTGGCACCCGCTTCAAGAGTTTGACACTGACCGTTTTCGCACCCCGGACCCGCGCAGTGAAGTCGACTCGCCCCTCGAGACAATGCCTCACCCGGAAGGTGACGAAGGGCGCAGTCGTCAGGACGCTTCTGACGACGAGTTCGAGCTGGCTTCCGAATCAATGCAGATCAAGCCTTACACCGAACAGGAACTGGCGGCCATGCGTCACGAGGTGCGCTATTCGTTCCGGGCCAATCGTCTGGCTTCGTACGACCGCACCAACAACGGCAAATACCCGTTGCGCGATCCGCAGGGCAGGCCGGTACGGATTCGCAAACTGGAAACGCTGGTGACCCTGGACACGGGGGAGCGATATCGTTCGGAGCCGATCAAGCCTTACATCAAGTTCGAAGGCTATGAAGACGTTGCCAGGCTCTATGAAGAGAAACTCGAGCTGCGTACTTTCACCAGTGCCGACGTGAAAGTACCCGGCGAGAAAGCGCTGATCGGCCAGCTTATGGTGGTCGCGAACAAGCGAATCACCAGAGGCGAGGCGCTGGGCCTTTACGGCGGAACGATCAGCCGGGCAGGGCTGCTGCGGCCAGAGGAGCAGACGTACACCATGCTCGCGGGCACTTATTTGCATTACGGACCGGGAAGGTTCATCGAAGAGCCCCTGGTGGTCATCGGTGACAATATTGTTTCGCGGATCAACACGAACTTCGAATATGACGCCGCCGACAAGCCAGTCAGGCAAGCGGCGGGGGGCTATAACGTGAACATAATCGGGTTCAAGGTTGAAGCAGACCTGCAGATCGGCACCCGGTTCGAACGTCGGCGTTATATCCTGAGTGCGCTGTTCGCCGCGGACGATATTCCGGCGGGGACCGAGTTGCGCTGCAAGTACAATTATTCGGAACAGGACATGAAGCTGCTGTTTCCATGAGAAAACGGCGTGCGGCCGACTCCCTGGGGAGGAGCGAGATGAACGGCTCCTCACCTCGGCCTGTCGAAACATCCGACTGAACAGGGTAATGGGGCAAGGTCAGAGCGCCTTAGGCACACGCCACAGGTACCACGCCGCCACCGTGCGAAACGGACTCCACGCCAATCCGATGTCAATCATCTGCTTGCGCGTCGGCTGCACCTCCAGCCCCTTCAACCGCCGATAGCCCTCGCGTACGCCAAAGTCATCCGCCGGCAGAATATCCGGCCGCTCCAGGCTGTAGATCAGCAACATCTCTACAGTCCAGCGGCCAACCCCGCGCAGGCTGACCAGACGCTCGATCAGCGCTTCGTCCTCCATCACCAGCGCGCTCGAGTAATCCGGCACCACACCGTCCAGGGTCGCCTGGGCAATCCCCTGAATCGTCGCAATCTTGCCCGCCGAAAACCCGCAACTGCGCAGTCGGTCGAAGTCTGCCGCCAGAATCTGCTCGGGACGCGGAAACGTCTGCCCGGGAAACAATCCCACCAGCCGCCCGACAATCGCATCGCCCGCCTTGGCGTGCAGTTGCTGATAGGCAATCGCCCGCACCAGCGACTCATACGGATCGCGCGTCGGATGCGGCTGATGTAGACAAGGGCCTATGGCAGCAATGTGGCGCTGCCAGTCGGCGTCGAGGCTGGCCAGAAACACGCTGGCCGGTTGGTAGGGATCGGGCATGAGTTACTTCAGCAAACCGTTGACTTCGCCATAGGTGAAGGCCTTGAGGTCATGGGTGTCGAGCTTGCCGCTGGCGAGAAAGCTTTTCACCAGCGAACCCATGGCGCCGTACATGAACTCGGCGATCCCGGAGCCTGCGCTCAAGCGGCGCACGCCGAGGGCTATCAGTTCTTCGGGAGAGGGCAGGCAAGCGAAGCCCAGAACGTTGACCGGTAAAGTTGTGCCCTTGCAGATTGCTTCGATTTCGTAGGCGGACGTCACCCCGGCAGCGAACAACCCATCGGCCCCGGCTGCCTGATAAAGCGCGGCGCGGTGCAGGGTTTCGGCGACGCGATCCTCGGCAGGCACCAGGCTTTTCAGATAAACGTCGGTGCGGGCATTGATGAAAAGCTTCACATTGCGCTTGTCGGCCACCTGTCGCGCGACTTCGATCTTGCGCACCAGCAGTTCCGGCGTGCCGCTGCCGTCTTCGATATTGATCCCGACCGCACCGGCGGCGATCACCGCATCGATTACTTCAGCGACCCGGCCGAGGTCATCGGAGTAACCGGCCTCGATGTCCACGCTCAACGGCACTTTGATGACTCGCGCAATCGACTCCACGCTGCTGATCAAACGCTCGAGCGGCAGAGTGTTGCCGTCCGGGTAACCGTGGGCCCAGGCGACCGCGGCGCTGCTGGTGGCGACCGCTTTGCCACCCAGTTGCTCGACCAGTCGCGCGCCGGTGGCGTCGGCGACGTTGGTCAGGATCAGCAGGCCATCGTGGTGCAACTGGTGAAACTGAGTGTCGAGCGCGTTCATCGAGATCCCTTCTTGTCGGTTGTTCAGAAAGCCAGTGGTTGCGTCAGCTGCACGGCGGCGTTTTCCAGCCGGAGCAAAAACGCCTTGCGCGGTTGCCCACCACCATAGCCGGTCAACGAGCCGTCCGCACCGATCACCCGATGGCATGGCACCACGATCGACAGCCGATTCTGCCCGTTGGCCAGCCCCACAGCGCGACTGGCGCCGGGTTTGCCCAGCCGCGCTGCGATGGTGCCGTACGTGCTGGTGTGGCCGTAGGGGATTTGCCGCAGTTCGCTCCAGACCTGCCGGGCAAACTCGCTGCCGGGCAGGTGCAGCGGCACGCCGAATTCGCTCAGCTTGCCGGCGAAGTACAGCGCCAGCTCGTTTTCGAGCTGCTGCAAATGCGCGTTGTGCCCCGGTGCGACCACGTAGCCGTAGCGGTTCTGCAGTTCTTCGACTTCCCGGGTCAGCGCCGGGCGGTCGAGAAACTCCAGCAGCACCAGTCCACGGCGTTCGGCCATGGCGATCATCGGCCCCAGCGGCGTGGTCAGGCGAGTGAACAGCAGCGGCTCGCTGGCTGCCGCGCGTCCCGGCGTGATGTGGAACGATTTCTGAAACGCATCGCGAAAACCGCTGAGGGATTCATAGCCGGAATCGAACGCGGCGTGGTCGATGGACGTGCCTTGCTTGATCCCGCCCAACGCCATGCCGAGCCGGCGGGTGCGCAGCCACGCGTGGAAGGTCATGCCGAAATGCTGCTTGAACCAGCGCCGCAGCTTCAGCGGCTCGATGCCCTCGGCGAGCAATTGCGCATCGCTCCAGCGCAGCTCCGGATCGGCGTCGACCGCTTTTAGCAGCCGCTGCACCCAGTCCGGGGCGATGGCCGCAGCGTCTAGCGGTTTACAACGCAGACAAGCGCGGTAACCGGCGGACAGGCACTCGTCAGCGTGGGCGAAGAACTCGACATTTTCCGGTTTCGGCTTGCGCGCCGTGCAGGTAGGGCGGCAAAAGATCCCGGTGGTTTTCACGGCCGTGAAGAACACGCCTTCATAGGCAGTGTCGCTTGCGAGCATGGCGCGAACCATTTCGGCGTGAGGGGGCAGGGCAGCGGTCTGTATGTTCATGGGCCGAGGATAAAACCAGTTATTCGACGGCTCCACCGAAAAATCGACAGTGAATTTTTGGTGCGCTTCACTAAACGGACCCATTCAAGCTGTCGGTACCACGATGTTCTCGCTAAGGCAGATTACATGACCGTTTGTCGGTTTTCGACCGACACCTGTTATTTCTGACAGTAGACGTGATGATTGATTATGCGTTTACTTGCTGTGCCTCAGATTCTTATTGTTTGAGGGCTGTGAGATGCGTTTCTTTGTAACTGTTCGACGAAGCGTTTGCGGAGCATGAATCCTGTGTAAATGATTGAGGCCAATATAGAGGATTATAAAAATGTCCAATGAAGAAGCACTGCCAGCTATGAAGTTCCTTAATGTTTTTGGTGAGATTAAAAGGAGCAGTTTGATCGAGGGGAAATTATTTATTCTAATTAGAATGCCGAAGCCGGAGAGCGACGGTACCTGTACCGTATGGCTGGAAGCTGATGAAAAAACCGTAAAAACGATTGATTTTCCGGCCGGCTCCGAGAATTTCGTAATTACTCACTTATCTGAGGACGACTTAGTGAAGCTAGGTAATGGTAAGTATTATTTTGATTATGGTAAAGCGCCTACGCCTGGTCATCCGGTATTCATACCTTCCGATAAAGTGCAAGTGACGATCAATTTGTAAAAAAAAGGATCCTGGATTTGGCTCGGTTTGAGACTTGATAAGAAGATGAGTATGTTCTGATAACAATGGTTATTTGGATGTGCTTGGTAAGTTGAGCCATTTTTATTTGGGTTTTTCTGCAAGAAATTGAAGTCCGATGCCAGTATTGGCATCGGATTATTTTATGTGTCTCGCTCGGCATTGAAACTAACCTACCTCATCGCCTTCACCCCCCGGCGCTATTGATGGGCTGAATTCTTTGTTCGATCTTGCGCCCGCGGTTTGATCAGTTCGGCAAGCAGCGACGAACAGTTTCAGGTCAGATCCAGATTCGCGATCGAAGGGTTATGTGTCCACAAGCCGAGGATAAAACCAGTTATTCGATGGCTCCACCGAAAAATCGACAGTGAATTTTCGGGCCGCTGCACTACAGTGATCGGGTCGCTACAACTCGGGAAATGAAGGTATGCCACCGTTCACGATTCAACACATCGATCACATCGTGCTGCGCGTCGCCGATCTGCAACGCAGCATTGATTTCTACGACCGGGTTTTCGGCGCCGAAGTGGTCAAGCGCAATGAAAAGTTCGGTCTGGTGCACCTGCGCGCCGGCACGTCGATGATCGATCTGGTCGACCTCGACGGCGAAATCGGTCGCAAGGGCGGCGCCGCTGCCGGCAGCGAACGGCGCAATGTCGATCACTTCTGCCTGCGCATCGAGCCGTTCGATGAAGCGGCGCTGGTCAGTCATTTGCAAGCCTGCGGCCTGACCGTCGAAAAAGCCGCCACCCGTTTTGGCGCCGAGGGCTACGGCCTGTCGCTGTACTGCTTCGACCCGGACGGCAACCAGGTCGAACTCAAGGGCCCTTCCGAAGCTTAGGCGCGCTTGGCCATTAACAATACCGAAGCTGCCGCCGACAGCAGCCCGGCGCAGCAACGGTTGAAGATCCGTTTGCCGCGCGGCTCGGCGAACCAGCGGCGCATGTGCAGGCCCATGTAGGCGTAAGCGCTGATGGCGATCCATTCCAGCAGCAGGAACAGCACGCCCAGCAGCATGAACTGCGGGGTGATGGCGCGGGTCGGGTCAACGAATTGCGGCAGGAATGCGGTAAAGATCAGGATTGCCTTGGGATTGCCTGCCGCCACCAGAAACTCCTGACGCGCCAGGGCCAGAAGCCCGTTCGCCGGCGCAGTAACCGCGTCTTCGGCGGCAGGATTGGCCCGCCACAGCTGCCACGCCAGATACAGCAGATACCCCGCGCCGACAATCTTGATCCCGTAGAACAACAGTTCGGACGTTTGCAGCACCACCGCCAGCCCGGCCGCCGCGAGGGCGATCATCCCGGCAAACGCCAGCAACCGCCCGATCCCGGCCACGCAGGCGCGGCGATAGCCGTAGCGGGTGGCGTTGCTGACCGACAGCAGGTTGTTCGGCCCCGGCGCCATGTTCAGGGCAAAACAGGCGGGCAGGAACAGGGAGAGGGTGGCAAGATCCATGGTGCGGGCTCCGGTGGCGGGAGCGCTATTTCTATCATGCAGGCGTGTGGGCCTGAACCGTACAGTCAGGTAGCAGAGTCGCGGTACAGCGATGGACGGGCGCGAATCCGTTCGAACTTTCTGCTGCCCCGTCAACTCTGAAACCATCACAGGGTGATGAATCCGACAGAAAAAAATCATCTGGCGGGTCAGAAAGGCCAATTGCCGTGTAAGCTTTCGCGCCATGCTTCTCCATTCCCCCATGGCCCCAGGCGGCCCATTGTACGAGCGACTACATGCAAGCAAAGGCCCGCGAGGTTCATGTACCACCGGTGTTGCAAGATCTGCGCGCCGGCACGGCCGAACTGCACATTGCTCTGGAAAAACGCCTTCCTTTCTTCTCCGACACCCTTGATCTCCACGCTTTCGAGCGACTGATGCGCGCCTATTACGGCTTCTATCAGCCACTGGAAAGCGCATTGCAGGACAGCGGCGAGATCCCCGCCGATTTCGATCTGGTTTCGCGGCTCAAGACCCCGACTCTGCAACGCGATCTGCAGGCGCTGGGCGCAAGCGGCGGAGAGTTTTCGCTCTGCCGCCAGTTGCCCGCCATCGACTCCGCCGCCGCCTGCCTTGGCGTGCTGTACGTGCTGGAAGGCGCCACCCTCGGCGGACAGATCCTGCGCCGGGAAATCGCCACGCGGTTGAGCCTGGGCGCGGACAACGGCGCAGCGTTTCTGGACATCTACGGCGCTGCCACCGGCCGGCGCTGGCGCGATTTCATCGAATACCTGGGCAGTCGCCCGATGGACGCCGACGAGCGTGAAGCCGTCGTGGCGGCCGCCCACACTACATTCAGCTGTTTCGAGCGCTGGCTCGAAAGCCAGGAGGTTCTGGTATGACCCCGCAAGACAAAGAAGCCTTTGAAGAGTTGCTGGCCAACTGCGCCGACGAGCCGATCCGCTTTCCTGGCGCGATCCAGCCGCACGGTTTGCTGCTGACCCTGAGCGAGCCGGACCTTTCGATCATCCAGATCAGCGCCAACGTCGAAACCTTGCTCGCGCGCCCGGCGCAAGAGCTGATCGGCCAGCCCCTGCAAAGCCTGATCGGCGATGCCCACGCTGCGCAGGTTCGCGAGGCCTTGCAGCAACCGGCCTTGTCCGATGCGCCGCCGCTGCACTTTCGCCTCAACGGCACGGCGTTCGAAGGTTTGCTGCACCGGCATCAGGATGTGCTGATTCTGGAGCTGGAAATCCACGTCGAAAACTTCCAGCCGCGCAACGTCGCCGGCACCGAGACCCATCTGGGGCGGATGCTCGCGCGCCTGCAAAAGGCCCAGAGCCTGCAGGCGCTGTACGACATCAGCGTCAAGGAAATCCAGGCCATGACCGGTTACGACCGGGTATTGATCTACCGTTTTGAGGAAGAGGGCCACGGCCAAGTCATTGCCGAAGCGTCCGACCCCTCGATGGAAGTGTTCAACGGTCTGTTTTTCCCGGCCTCCGACATCCCCGAGCAGGCCCGCGAGCTGTACCGCACCAACTGGCTGCGGATCATCCCGAATGCCGACTACCAACCGGTGCCGCTGGTGCCCAAGTTGCGCCCGGACACCCAGACTCCGCTGGACCTGAGCTTCGCGACGCTGCGCAGCGTGTCGCCGATCCACTGCCAGTACATGAAGAACATGGGCGTGCTGTCCTCGATGAGCATTTCCCTGCTCAAGGGCGACAAGCTCTGGGGCCTGATCAGTTGCGGCAATCGCCAGCCGCTGCATGTACCGCATGAATTGCGCACCGCGTGCCAGACCATCGGCCAGGTGCTGTCGTTGCAGATCAGCGCGATGGAAGCACTGGAAGTCAGCCGTCAACGGGAAGAAAAAGTCGAAGCGTTGGCGCTGCTCAATCAAGCAATGATCGATTCGCCACAGAACGTATTCGATGGTTTGGCCAACCAGCCACAAGTCCTGATGGCGCTGGCCAATGCCGGCGGCATCGCGATCATCGAAGACAAGCAATTGCACCGTTACGGCAACTGCCCGGAGCCGGAAGAGATCCGTGCCCTGCACAAATGGTTGCAGGAGCGTGGCGAGCCGGTGTTTGCCAGTCACCACCTGGCCAGCGTCTATCCGCCGGCCGCGCACTATCAGCAAGTTGCCAGCGGCGTGCTCGCCATGAGCCTGCCCAAACCGGTGGACAACGGCGTGCTGTGGTTCCGCCCCGAAGTCAAAGAGAACATCAACTGGAGCGGCGACCCGCGCAAGCCGCTGGATTTGGAAAACTCCGACGCCGGCCTGCGCCTGCGGCCGCGTACTTCGTTCGAAATCTGGAAGGTCGAGATGGCCGGGATTTCCACCAAGTGGAGTCACGGCGATCTGTTCGCCGCCAACGACTTGCGTCGCTCGGCGCTGGAAAATGATCTGGCCCGTCAGGTGCGCCGGGAGCAGGAGGCGGTGCGTGCCCGCGATGAATTGGTTGCTGTGGTTTCACACGATCTGCGCAACCCGATGACCGTGATCTCGATGCTGTGCGGCATGATGCAGAAGGCTTTCAGCTCCGACGGGCCGCACACTTCGCGGCGCATCTCGACTGCGATCGACACCATGCAACAAGCCGCCGGGCGCATGAACACGCTGCTGGAAGACTTGCTCGATACCTCGAAAATCGACGCCGGCCGCTACACCATCGCGCCGCAGAAACTCGATGTCGCGCAGATGTTCGAAGAGGCGCAATCGCTGCTCGCGCCGCTGGCGCTGGACAAGGACATCAGCATCTCGTTCGAGGCCGATCCCGACCTGAGCATCCATGCCGACCCCGAGCGACTGTTTCAGGTGCTGTCGAATCTGGTCGGCAACGCGATCAAATTCACTCCGCGCCTGGGCACGGTCGACGTGTATGCCAAATCGGTCGGTGACGACATCGTCTTCACGGTCCGCGACAGCGGCGAAGGCATTCCCAAGGATCACCTGCCGCACGTATTCGACCGTTACTGGACGGTGAAGGAAGGCAATCCGACCGGCACCGGGCTGGGCCTGTATATCACGCAAGGCATCGTCGAGGCCCATGGCGGGCAGATCGTTGCCGAGAGCGAGCCGGGGCAGGGCAGTGAGTTCCGTTTCACCGTGCCGCGTCTGGACTGAAACGCGGATCAGCGCTCGGGTGGCTGCAACATGGCCACCCATTCTGCGGCGAATCGATGGCAATCGCCTGGCCAGCGCGCTGTCAGCAGTTGGCCGTCGCGCACCACAAATCCTGATTGCAGTTTCTGCGCACAATCGCGCTTGGCGATCAGCGGCCCGCGTTGGAAGTCGGCTTTGCTGGCCAGCGCGGTCTTCACTTCCGCTTCGACGGTCTGCTTGTAGGTGCGGTAGTAGCGCCCCAGCCACGCAGCTGTCATCAGCCACGCCGGCAACTCCATGGTTGCCGCGAGCAACGCCGTCACCTTGCGCCCGAACAACACCGAACGCCCGGTGTCGGGGTCGAGCGTCCTCGCCAGCAACAGCACACCATGACACACCGCCGCCACGGGTTTTTCGGCCTTGAAAAATTGCAGGGCGATCTGCTGGGCCTGCGTCGATTCCAGCAGCGTGCGCATCCCTTTGGCGTGGCCGCCGGGAATCAGCAGGCCCTCAAATTGGCTCGTATCGACATCGGCATACGCCAGCGGCTGCCTGAACGCTTCGGACTCGATCATCTGCGTGTAACTGTCCAGATCGGCCTTGCGCGTCATCAGCATCGGGCTCAACAGGCCGAAGCCGATATTCACCAACCGTGGATCGGCGTGGGCAGGCAAGCCTTGCGGCGTGGCAAAACGTACTTCGATGCCCGCATTGCGCATCGCCTGCCACGGCACGCTGCTTTCGGTCGGGTCGTAATCGGCAGAGGGCAACAGAATCAGAATCATCGAGGGGCAGACTTCCTGGTCAAAAGTGATCGCATAGCCAGAGCGTAGTGGGTCTGCGCGCGCGGGGGTAATTTCCTTCAATACCGCCTGCTGTGCGTCGGCTACCGTGAGCGCCTTGTTCCTCGATTTGAAGCAGGTGTGCGATGAGTCTGATTGTATCGATGGCGGCGTTTGCCCTGGCCGCGTCCATTACCCCCGGGCCGGTGAATATCGTGGCGTTGAGTTCGGGGGCGCAGTTCGGCTTTCGCGCGAGCCAGCGGCATGTGGCCGGGGCGACGCTGGGGTTTGTGCTGTTGCTGGTGTTGATGGGACTGGGGCTGCATGAAGTACTGAAACTGTGGCCGTCGCTGACCCGCGTGGTGCAACTGGCCGGAGTGGCGTTTTTGCTGTTCATGGCCTGGAAGTTGGCAACGGATGACGGGCAGTTGAATGCGGGAGAATCGGGCAGGGCGCCATCAATGCTTTACGGCGCGGTGATGCAGTGGCTCAACCCCAAGGCCTGGCTGGCCTGTGTGGCGGGGATGGGCGCGTTTGTCGCTGACGGCGAAGCGCGGCTGGTGTGGCAGTTTGCGGCGGTGTATCTGGTGATCTGTTATCTGTCGGTCGGGTGCTGGGCGTATGCCGGGACGTTTTTGCGTGGCTATCTCGGCAACCCGGCAGGGATGCGTTTGTTCAACCGGGTGATGGCATCGCTGCTGGCGGTGAGTGCGATTTACCTGCTGGCGCCTCAAGCCCCGTGGGAATCACTCCCACGGGTATTTGCAGGTTGAATCAGTTCAGTCCGCTCAGGGCGTCTTCAGCCGCTTTACCTAAAGGATGAAAGCGATTTTTGCGCAGCTCCGCAATCGCATACACCGCTCGCGCCGTGCGCCCGTTGCCATCGACAAAGCTGTGATAACCGAGCATCGCTCCCAGCATCTGCCTGGAAAAATGTTCACCCGCAGGATCCAGAGCCTTGGCGTGTTGTTCCAGCAACGCTGCGCCTGAAACATTGGAAGGATAGCGTGCCTCCCCCGTTGGACTGCGCAAGCCGCCGGCATCCTTGGGAGCAATGCGTTTGTGCAGCTCGGCGTATACCGCCGGATCGTTCAGTGGCTTGTTGTTACGGCTGAATTCGAGCAGAAGGTCCTTCACACGATCGACGTCGTTACGAGAACTGGATGCGTGAACAATCCAGGCCGCGGCGCGATCTGTGTTATCGGTCAGTCCAGCGGGATTGAACTTCAGTTCATCCAGTAGGCTGTCGAATGGCGCCTTGCCCAAATCCGTGGTCAGCAGTGTGCGCTGGTGGTTGTGCATGAACTGCAGGTTTTTGTATTCAATGGTCAACGTCGTTTCGAACAACTCGGGCAGTGTATTGTGATTGCTGAACTGGTGGAGATTAGCCAGCGTATATTTTTTCGCCTGTTGCCTGATCAGACTTTCGACCACTTGTGGATCCAGCACTTTCTTCAACGACTGGGCCGCGTCGGACTGGCGCGCAATGTCGCCCAATGTCTTTTCCAACAGGTGCGCGAGCTCCGACTCGGGAATCTTGCTCAATCGTTTTGCGTCGTTTGCATGCAGTTTCTGCAGAACCTGATGCGCATCCTCTATGAGATCATTTTTGAACAGTGCTCGAGCGTGAGCGACGGTATCCAGCGACGTTCGAAGTTGGGTAGCCGAGCCGGTGTGCTCAATGGCTTTGATCAGGTCGTAGCTGTTGGCACCGGTCAGAAACCTGAGTTGCTGCTTGGCTTGATGTGCCAGTGAGAGCGTATGGCCGCTCAGTTTCGTCAGCCCTCTTCCGATCAGTTTGCCACCCGCCTTGAGCAGTTGCGGCAAACCCGATAACGGATTGAACAGGCTGAGGGCCGTCTTTGCCAGAACCCGCGAAGCGGACAGCAGTTTGCCGGCGATGGCCGCAGCTTTGCTGGCGGCGGCAGCGATGGCGACGGGCGCGGCAAAAATGGTCATCGCCAGTACGGCAGCGTCGACAATACAGTCGAAAATGGCACCGCCGTGTTTCTTCGGATCCCCTGAAGTCAGTCCTTCCACGCAGCCTTTGAAGGGAATGATCAGGTTGAGAATAATGTTGAAGATAGCGTCGGTTTTTTCGATCGCCTTTTCTCGTGCGGTTTGCTGCAGGCCCAACTGGTGAATCTCTTTTTCGGTGATGTACGGATTTTGCCTGGCGACCAGCCTGCCCAGTGTTTCCATGCGTGAGGATCGATAAAAGGGTATTTGATTATCCCGGTCGCTGTGGTCGGCAGGTGCTTCAAGTACGCCGATCCTGCGGACGTGGACTCTGGACAGGACACCCGTTTTGGGTGGCACGTTTTGCAAGTAGGCCTGGAGGTCGACGGGGATCAATTCAAATTTTTTCTTGTCTGCGAAGCGAGTGTCGAGCGGGTAGCCGTTTCCGGTTATCAGCGGCTTGAAGAACGCTTCAAGATTTGGGTTGTACCGGCATTCCATCCTGAGTGGAAACAGTTCAAAGCACTTGACGGCATAACCGTGCTTTACACAAAGAATGACGCCGTAGCGCCCGGTTTCACCCGGGACGTAAGTCGCCGGACTGAAACCATAACGCCCGGTAACTCTCGCCGGTTTGTAGTTCATATTCTGAACGCAATAGATCCCGATCGCACCGTATTGGAGGGACGCTGTATCTTCCGGGAGTACCTGAGAAATGGCGATCTGGATATTGCGCGCCAGCCCCTCGAGTACAGACTCGAAATGACTGTTGGTCGCCGACTCGTAAAGCTCGGTAACGGGATAGAGATAGGGCAGGTTCGGGAAGGATTTGTAGATACTGGTGCCTTTGATGCGATCCCAGTCTTGAGTGTGAAGTTCGTCGCCCATGTAAAGGTCCAGCACTGACACTTTACGACCGGCGCCACCACCACTGCCGCGATGTTTGACCAGCAGTTCATCGGGGTCGCAATGGCGCTCCTGCGATTTCAGCTCTTGCAACGCAAGTTGTCTTCGGTCGGGCAATGGTGTGGAAAAACATTCAGCGGCTTTCAGCGTCATGTCGATGTACTGATCGTATTCGCGCATCGCGCGTTCGATTTCTTTTGCGCTGAGATCGCCTTGCGCATCTCGCGTGATGACACCGTTCATCCAGGCCCAGGTCACCACCGGGTCCACCGAGCCCTCAGCTTGTAACGCAGCCAGAGGCGCGAGTGATTTCGTCGATTGGCTGAATCCCATCAAATGTTGATAAGTCATTTTGCGGCTGGCACCGGGTGCCAGTGCTTCTACCAGATGCACCGCCTGAGTAGCGATTACCCAGGCTGGTGTTCCCATTCGCAGGCTGGACGGCCAGTCTGCAAAAAGGTACTCCGGCGCCATGCCTGCCAGAATCATCTGTGCCACCAACGGAGCGAATGGGGGAGCGACGTGCAAATGCTTGATCAGATGCGCTTCCAGTTCCGTTCGAACCTGGCTCGGATGCTGTTTGAAGTAGCGTCTGGCGTATAGATCGAAACCGGCGAAGTGGGTATTGGCAATATCGAGCGCCGGGTCGAGATCAAGCAATATCGCGGCAACCGCCAGTTGCTCTGCGAGTTCAGTCGATTGTTGAGTGGCAGCTGCTTCATTAAGCCAGCCCAGTCGGGACAGATAATCTTGCCCGTGCCGGGACGCTGTACTTTCGAGCAATTGTTGAAGGCGGTAGTCCATGCTGGTTGTAGCGCCGTCACTTGGTCCGCTCTCAATCAGCACGCTTCTGCCGAGGACATTGACGATGGCTTCAGAATACATAGTGAAACTTTGTTTCAGATCAAGAATGATTGCCCGGTTGTTTCCTTCAAGCTTGAATGGCGACGTATCTGGCGCGTCCAGCAGTTGCCAATAGTTTCCATACTTCGGGGGCTCGGGCAATGTCGAGAAGTTCAACAGGTCCAGCAGGTCACGGGTCTCTTGTTCGTTTGTCGGTACTTGCAATCCGTTGAATCGCAGCCACTGGCCGACACTGATTTCGTCTCCTGACACGATCCATCCGCCGCTGGATGCGGCGATCCTGGCCAACAATCGCAGATCGTCTTCCAAGTCCGCCCGACCTGTGACATCCACGGTGATATCCCTGAGAGAAACAAACGGGGTAGCAGGCCGACCGTTGCTGGAAACCAGATTTCGATGACTGAAGTAGAGCCGGCCTCGCTCATCCAGCAGAAAAATCGCGTTGTCCGGAATCTGGTGGCGAGCGCGGACAAAGTGAAAATCGTCGTGGCGAAGAAGTATGGAAAGCGAAACTTTACTGCTGCGGTGAATCTGGTCAAATGTGCTGTCCTCCACGCACGGAACCAGAATTTCATCCCATTTCCAGCCAAGGCGTTCATTGGCGTATTTATCGTCGATAAAGTTTGTAATGGTCTGGCTTACTGTCTTCTTTTGAAGTGTGTTGTTGGAGTTGTAAACATAGTTGTCCATTGGCTTCATGACTCGGAATCCATTCTCTGGTAGCGAAATAAATGAGATGTGTGGTGGTTGTTTATTGACTGTCGTTTTTGTGCGGTAGACAGGTTTTTAGAGTAAGGCGCCAAGGCGAAAATTGGCGTGGATTAATGTTCGAAGTGTTTCTTTGTCGTGGCGGGAATGAGAGGGGGGATTATTTTTAAAGGCCTGAAGCTTTGTTGGCGATAAATATGTATATCTTTCCGGGTATGTAGACTTATCAAAGTGACCGAGGCGCCTCTGTAACCTGATCGTTCCCACGCTCTGGGTGGGAATGCCTCAAGGGACGCTCCGCGTTCCAGCTCTGGAAGGGACGCGGAGCGTCCCGGGCTGCATTCCCACGCAGAGCGTGGGAACGATCCAAAACATTTCAGTGCGACGGGATTGAGCGTGTGGAGCTATCCCCGATACTGCCCCGGCGTAGCCGCCAGATGCTGCTTGAACGCCCGCTGAAAATGCGCCTGATCAGCAAACCCCGCCTCCAGCGCCACATCCGCAATCAACTGCCCGCGCCGCAAGCGCTCGCGGGCGAACTGGATGCGCTGGTTGACCAAAAACGCATGGGGCGTCATGCCGTAATGCTGTTTGAAGGCGCGGATCAGGTAGGACGGTGACAGCTCGGCAGCGGCGCAGATGTCGTCGAGGCTGAGCAGGTCGGTGCAGTGTTGGCGGATGAAGTCGGCGGCGCGTTCGAGTTTGCAGTTCGGTTCGCGCAACGGTTGCTCGATGGGATTCAAACGTAGTTGCAGGTCGCTGAAAAACTCCACGGCTGCGCTCTGCTTGCACAGCACGTCTTGCTGATCGTCGACCAACACGCCGTACAACCCATTCAAGTCGCGAAACAGGCGGGCGTCATTCAAATGGGTATCGGTAAACCGCCGAAACTCAAGCTCCGCGCTGAACCCCAGCTGATGCTGCAGATCCGTCAGCCACGGCGTTTCCACATACAGCATCAAATACGACCACGGTTGGTCATCGATCGGGTTGCACGCGTGCACGTCCCCCGGATTCATCAGCACCACGGTGCCGGCCGCCACTTCGAACGAGGATTGCTCATGCACATAGGTGCTGCGTCCGGCGGTGATCGCGCCGATGGAAAAGTGCGCGTGGGAATGACGGGAATAGCAGACCTCGCGGCCATCGGCGATGGCCCGCGCTTCAATGAAGGGCAGGGCGTCGTCGCGCCAGAAGCGAGGGGCTTGTTCGGGGTTCTTGGCGGCAGCGTGTTTCATCGTTGTGATTCTCGGCAGTCGGGCCTGAGTTTAGCGAGCGCTGACTGCCGTTGGCCAGTCATCGTTATTACACGAACTCCAGATCGATTAACGCACTATCACCGTGGACTTCGATCTGAACCCTCGTGAATGAAGGCTGGATGGTATGTCCGAATGCTTTCTCGCCAGCACCATGCGCAGGTTCAATGAACTCGTCAATCTTCGAACCATCCTGCGCAAAAAAGCGCACAGTCAGTCCTTTATCTGCGTTTGCAAACCAAAAGCTGAAGCTGTTTTGGGCCGGGTTGAGGTCGATCTCCACGGTGCCTGGACGAATGACCAGGACTTGCCCATTAACGTGGGTACCGCTTGATCCCTGAATGGACATCGGTGCTGTAGATCCTGGCAAAAGGTGAAAAGGTACCCCGTAGCTGGTGAATGTCTGCCCGGGAGCATAAGTTTTTGATGCCTGATCTTCGAAATCCACTGTGTTCATGGCGGCATACCTTCAAATGGAGGAATGGCCATGGTCAAGCACCGTCAGATCAAAAACACCTGTCATATCTGACAGGTTACGTGGATTCCCGATGAGCGGTTGGCTGCGTTCAGCGGCTTAGCTCTGGCCGGCGAAGGCTCGTTCCAGTTCGGCGATGTCGAGTTTTTTCATCCCGAACATGGCCTGCATTGCCCGTTGGACTTTGGTCTGGTCGGGGTCGGTCATCATGTGCATGAACGCCACCGGCACGATCTGCCACGACACGCCGAACCGGTCCTTGAGCCAGCCGCATTGCTGCGCTTGCACCGGCCCGCCGGCGCTGAGGTTGCCCCAGAAATGGTCGACTTCCTCCTGGTTCTGGCAATTGACCTGAAACGAAATCGCCTCGTTGAACGTGAACACCGGGCCGCCGTTGAGTCCGGTGAAGGTCTGGCCGTCGAGTTCGAAACTGACGGTCATCACCGAGCCTTCCGGGCGGCCGTGGAATTCCTGGCCGACCTTGCTGTAGTGGGTGAGGGCGGTGATTTTCGAATGATCGAAGATCGAGCAGTAGAACTTCGCCGCCGCTTCGGCCTGATCGTCGAACCACAGGCACGGCGTCAGCTTTTGAAAGCGTTGCATGGCAGTCATCCTCGGCAGGTTGGACACGCTGGATTAATAGCGTAGTCAGTCTGTGGTCGGCTGGCAGCGCAACGGGCCGAATGGTCGGTTGCTGCGAGTCAAGCCGAGGCTCCAGGGTTTACCCGCGACGCTCGGCAATCATCAGCAACGACTGCGGCACCGGGCTTTGCGGATGCTGCGGCTCGCGCAGGCCGGTCAACTGCAGGCCGGCCATGTCCAGCGCATTGAGCCAGCTGGACAAGGTGCGGAAATACCACGGCATCGGCTGCCAATCGCCCTGGAGTCCGTCGAAGGTTTCTTCCCGCCAGCCGTCCTGATAATCACCGGCGGCCGCCGACCACGGATGCAGCGTCTGGATCACCAGTGCACCGCCCGGCACGAGCAGGGCATTCATCGCCGCGAGCAGTGGAATGATGTCCTGATGCAGCAGGGAAAAATTGGCGCAGATCAGGTCGTAATCGCGGCCAATGTCGACCTTCGTTTCACCCAATTCTTCGTAGCTCGCGACATGCACGGACGGTGAACCTGCCGTTCGCGCGGCCTCGACCAGCGTCGGATCACCGTCTACGCCGACCGCCTCGAGTCCTCGCTCGGCCAGCGCCCGCAACAGCCAGCCTTCGCCGCATCCCAGGTCGAGCACGCGCTCCGGCTGACGCCCCATTACCGCCAGCAGAATGGCCTGATCGGTCACCTGCCGGCGACTCTCAATGGCGCCGCTGCGCACGGCTTCGGTCCAGGCCCGGGCGTTGTGCTGCCAGCTCTGGAGGAGGGTGGATTCAGGCGAGGACATGACGGACTCCGGGATCGCGGGATGCAGGCAAGGATAGGTCAGGTGTAGTCGGCCAGCTGAATCCGGTTACGACCGCCGCGCTTGGATTCGTAGAGCGCGCTGTCGCCCTGTTCGATCAACGCCGCGAGGCTGGCCGGCGGCTGATCGAACACCTTGGCGCCGATGCTCAGGGTGACGGCCTGCGGGGTGGTGTAGGTCTGGGAAGTCATCTGCTGAAACTGCTCACGCAGCGCACAGCCCAGATCCATGATCTGTGCGTGGGACGCATCACCCAGCAGCATCACGAATTCGTCACCGCCCAACCGCGCTGCCAGTGCGCCTTTGGGCAGCACCGCGCGGATCATTTCGCTGAGGGCGATAAGTAACCGGTCGCCGGCGGTGTGGCCGTACAGGTCGTTGATCAGTTTGAAATTGTCGATGTCGATCAGCAGCAGCGCGCCGGGGCGGGCGCTGGAGACTTCGTCGAGCAGACGCGGCGCGCGGACTTCCAGGGCGCGGCGGTTGTACAGCGCGGTCAGCGGATCCCGGGCGGCCAGTTCGGCAATCTGTTTTTCCCGCCGGTAGCGCTCGGTGCCGGTCATCGATAGAGCGATCAGCATGATCGCCATCGCGCCTTCGACCAGGGAAATCTGAATGATCTCGCCGCGCAGCGACGCCAGATCGATCAGCGTGCCGGGAATCACCGCGATGATCGCCTTGATGAAATAGAACGCGCCGTGGATCAGCAACACATAACGCAACTGCACCGCGCCGACGCTCAACGACTTGCCATGAGGGCGCAGCAACAGGCTGGCCCGCAGCATCGGCGCGGCCACCAGCAGCGAGTTGGCCATCAGCATGATCTTCGACCACGACGGATCTTCCGGTAACAGCAGCAACGCCAGCCAGAGCAGGAACATCAGGTACCAGGCCCGCGACAAGCGCTGCTGGGTAAACCGCGCGACTCCCAGCAGAAACAGCCAGTGCGCGACCACCAGCAGGCCGTTGGCGAACCAGATGCCGATCAGCGGATAACCATTGGCGCGCAACAGGGCCAGGCTCGAGCCGACGGTGATGGTGGCGAAACCGGCGCTCCAGAACAGCAGGGAAGATTCGCGGATACTGCGCCATTCGACCGCCAGATACAGGGCGGCCGCCGCGGCCAGGGCGGTGGAAATGGTGAGCATCGTGAGAGGATCGAGCGCCATGAAAGGACAGGTCTGCCTGGATAGTGTTAAAGGGCCACGATTGTAAGCGTTCCCCCAATGGGCTGCTATTTTCACTCACCGGATATTCCATTTTCAGGCGGAGGTGTCCCATGGACCGATTGACCGGCGGTTGTCTGTGCGGCGAGGTGCGGATCGAGGCGTCGGGGCGACCCTACAGGGTTGGCGTTTGCCATTGTCTTGACTGCCGCAAACACCAGGGCGCGCTGTTTGCCGCGTCGGCGATCTTTCCCGAGGATGCTGTGACGATCAGCGGTGAAACCCGTGACTATGCGGGGCGGCATTTCTGTCCGCGCTGTGGCTCGTCGGTGTTCGGCCGCAGCGGCGATGAAGTCGAGGTCAATCTCGGCGCGCTGGATGCACCGGATCAATTCCAGCCCACGTACGAGCTGTGGACGGTGCGTCGCGAGTCGTGGCTACCGGCCTTTCCATTGGCCAGACACTACGTGCGCGATCGTGAGAGAACGGGGCGAACCGAAGAATAGCCGGGGTCAGGCAGGGCGCCTGACCCCGGCGGGTATGATCAGCCGCGAATGAACGCCAGCAGATCCGCGTTGATCGTCGCAGCCTCGGTGGTCGGCATCCCGTGGGGGAAGCCCGGATAGATCTTCAGCGTGCTGTTTTTCAGCAGTTTCGCCGACAGCACGCCGGCGTTTTCATAGGGCACGATCTGGTCGTCGTCGCCGTGCATGACCAGCACCGGGATCGAGATGCTTTTGAGGTCGGCGGTGAAGTCGGTCTGGGAAAAGGCAACGATGCCGTCGTAGTGAGCTTTGGCGCTGCCGATCATGCCTTGGCGCCACCAGTTCGCAATGATCCCTTCCGATGGCTTGGCGCCGGGGCGGTTGTAGCCGTAAAACGGCCCGCTGGGCACGTCGCGATAGAACTGCGCGCGATTGGCTGCCAGTTGCGCCTGAAGATCGTCGAACACCGACTTGGGCAAACCACCGGGGCTGCTGTCGGTTTTCACCATCAGCGGTGGCACGGCGCTGATGATCGCGGCTTTCGATACCCGATCCTCGCCATGCCGGGCGATGTAGTGAATCACTTCGCCGCCACCGGTGGAGTGGCCCACATGCACGGCTTTCTGCGTCCCCAGATGATTGACCACCGCCGCCACATCATCGGCGTAGTGATCCATGTCGTGGCCGTCCCAGACCTGGCTCGAACGTCCGTGGCCCCGTCGATCGTGGGCCACGACCCTGAATCCCTGCGCCAGGAAGAACAGCATCTGCGCATCCCAGTCGTCCGCGCTCAGCGGCCAGCCGTGGTGGAAGTGAATGACCGGGGCGTCCTTGGGTCCCCAGTCCTTGTAGAAGATTTCGACGCCGTCTTTCGTTGTGACAAATCCCATGTTCGCGACTCCTGGAAAGTGTGAAAGGGCAGTTTTTGCGGTGACAAGCGGTATCAACTGTAGGAGCAAAAACGACACCCTGATCGATGATTTTCCGAACGGTGCCGGATGACCGGTGGTCGCGGCGGCTGGTCGTCGGGTAAAAATGCGCTTAGCTGAAAGGGATAAGCCGAGGCGCGCACCGCCAACGATGGCCGTAGCAGCGCCCTTCAGAACACTGTGAGTCTGAGGAAGTCCCCGATGCTGACCTTGAACATCAATGGCAAGGATCAGGAGCTCGATGTCCCCGCGGACATGCCGTTGCTCTGGGTCCTGCGCGATGTCGCGCACCTGACCGGTACCAAATTCGGCTGCGGCATGGCCCAGTGCGGTGCCTGCACCGTGCACGTCGATGGCGCACCGCTGCGCTCCTGCATCACCCCGGCCACGGCCGTCGCCCATGGCCAGAAAATCCTCACCATCGAAGGCCTGTCCAGCGACGGTTCGCACCCGGTGCAGCAGGCCTGGGCCGAACTGGACGTGGTGCAATGCGGCTACTGCCAGTCCGGGCAGATCATGTCCGCCGCCGCGTTGCTGGCGAAAATCCCCAAACCCACCGACAGCGATATCGATCAGGCGCTCTCCGGCAACATCTGCCGCTGCGGCACGTACCCAAGAATCCGCGCGGCGGTCAAACGTGCTGCCGACATCGGCTGAACGAGGGGAGGTGGGTGATGAACAGTCCTGTATCCCGTCGCGGATTTCTCAAGGGCAGCGCCGTGCTTGGCGGTGGTCTGGTGGTGGCGTTCGTGGTGCCTGGCGGCAACCGGTTCGCCATGGCGGCCGAGAACGAAGGCAAGGTCTTTGCGCCGAACGCGTTCCTGCGCATCGCGGCAGATAACAGCGTCACTGTGCTGCTCGGCCATTCGGAAATGGGCCAGGGCATCTGGACCGGCCTGACCATGTTGATCGCCGAAGAGCTGGACGCCGACTGGTCGAAGATCCGCGTCGAGCATTCCCCGGCTTCGGCTGCCGATTACGGCATGCCTGCGTTTGGCGGGATGCAGATTACCGGCGGCTCCACTTCAACCTGGATGGAGTTCGACCGCTACCGGCTCGCCGGCGCCACCGCGCGGCAGATGCTGATCGAAGCGGCGGCCAAGCGTTTCAATGTGGCACCGTCGACGATTCGCACCGAATCCGGCGTGGTGATTGCCGGCGACAACCGCGCCACCTACGGCGAACTGGCGGACGCCGCCGGGCAACTGCCGGTGCCGGATCCGAAGTCGATCACCTTCAAGGAAGCCAAGGACTGGAAAGTCATCGGCAAACCCACCAAACGCCTCGACACCCCGGAAAAAATCACCGGTCGCGCCAAATTCGGCATGGACGTGCAGTTCGACGGATTGATGACCGCGATGGTCGCGCGGGCGCCGGCGTTCGGCGCCACGGTGAAATCCTTTGAAGGCGCTGAGGCGTTGGCGATCCCCGGCGTGCACAAAGTGGTGCAAGTGCCGACCGGTGTGGCGGTGGTCGCCGAGCATTACTGGGCGGCGAAGCTCGGTCGCGATGCGTTGAAGGTCGATTGGGACCTGGGGCCGAACGCTGATCTGAGCAGTGAAAAGTTGTTGGCGAGTTTCCGCAAACTGGCGGCCACGCCGGGCACCTCGGCGGCGCAGGCCGGCGATGCCAAGGGCAATTTCGGCAAGGCAGCGAAGAAGATCGACGTCGAATACAGCGTGCCGTACCTGGCCCACGCGCCGATGGAGCCGCTGAACTGCACGGTGAAGATCAGCGCCGACAAGTGCGAGATCTGGACCGGCACCCAGTTCCAGACGCTGGATCAGATGGTTGCCGGCAAGATCACCGGGCTCAAGCCGGAGCAGGTGGAGATTCACACCGAATTTCTCGGTGGTGGTTTTGGTCGCCGAGCCAACCCGACCTCGGACTTTGTCGCCGAAGCGGTGCAAGTGGCCAAGGCAGCTGCGATGCCGGTGAAAACCGTGTGGTCGCGCGAAGACGATATTCGCGGTGGTTACTACCGTTCGATGTTTCTGCATCAGGCGAAGATCGGCCTCGGCGCCGACGGCCTGCCGCTGGCCTGGCAGCACGTGCTGGTCGGGCAGTCGATCATGGCCGGCACCATGCTCGAGAAAACCATGGTCAAGAACGGCGTCGACCAGACCTCGGTCGAGGGCGTTTCCGACAGCCCGTACATCAAGGGCCTGGCCCATCATCAGGTTGATCTGCACTCGCCGACCACCGGGATCAACGTGCTCTGGCTGCGTTCGGTGGGCCATAGCCATACCGCGTTTGTCATGGAATCGCTGATCGATGAAATGGCCACGGCGGCGGGCAAGGATCCGGTGGAGTACCGACGAACGCTGCTCAAGGATCATGCCCGGCATCTCGGCGTGCTGAACCTGGCGGTGGAGAAGGCCAACTGGAAAGCGCCGCTGCCGGACGGCCATGCGCTGGGCGTGGCGGTGCATGAGTCGTTCGGCAGTTATGTGGCGCAAGTGGCCGAGGTGTCCCAGGACAATCTGGCGATCCGCGTACACCGGGTGGTCTGTGCGGTGGACTGCGGAATTGCGGTCAACCCGCAGAGCATCGCGGCGCAGATGGAGTCGTGCATCACCTTCGGCCTGGGCATGGCGCTGCACAGCAAACTGACCCTCAAGGACGGCCATGTCGTGCAGTCCAACTATCACGACTATCAGGTGTTGCGGCTCAATGAAATGCCGCTGGTCGAGGTACACATCGTGCCGAGCAGCGAGAAACCCGGCGGCATCGGCGAGGCCGGTGTGCCGCCCACGGCGCCGGCGGTGGCCAACGCAGTGTTCGCCCTGACCGGGCAGCGCCTGCGGGAACTGCCACTGCAAATGTCGGGGGTGTGAGATGAAACGACATCTGTTGTTGGGCACGGTGATTCTGCTTGGGCTGGGCGGTTACGCGTCGGATCTGTTTGCCGACGATCAGGAAGCCTTGAAAGCTTTCGGCACGGTGCAGAAAGTCTTCCAGAGCCCGCGCTGCCAGAATTGTCACATTCCCGGCGATTCGCCGTTGCAGTTCGACGCCGGCATCCCCCACGCGATGAACGTGGTACGCGGCATGGACGGCAAGGGCGCCGCCGGTTTGCCCTGCGCCACCTGCCACGCTGAAAGCAATCCGCCGGCCAGTTACGGCCCCCATGCGCCACCGGGCGCGCCGCACTGGAGCCTGCCGCCGGCCGCCCACAAAATGGCCTGGATCGGTCTGCCGCCGGATCGTTTGTGCGCAATGATCAAGGATCGCGCCAGCAACGGTGACCGGGATTTCGCCGCGCTGATCAAACACGTCAGCGAGGACAAACTGGTGCTCTGGGGCTGGAATCCCGGGGCAGGGCGCGCGCCGGTGCCGGTGCCGCACGATATCTTCGTGACCCAGTTCAAGCTTTGGGCCGATGCAGGCGGGCCGTGTCCGGTGGCCGGCGGATGAGAGGTTGAGTCATCGCTGATTCGGGCTACGCTCAACTGCATCGACGACAAAGGAGTGTGTGATGCTGGTACCCGGCAAACCTGCCAATGAAGCTGTCCGAGTTCAAGTACTGCAAGATTTGAAATTGCTCGATTCCGCACCGGAAGAGCGCTTCGACCGGCTGACGCGACTGGCCAAGCGGCTGTTCAACGTGCCGATCGCGCTGGTCACGCTGGTGGACAAGGATCGACAATGGTTCAAGTCCTGCGTGGGCCTGGGCGTCACTGAAACCCCACGGGATGTCTCGTTCTGCGCTCATGCGATTCTTCAGGACGAGCTGCTGCTGGTGCCCGACGCCCGCGAGGACGAGCGCTTTCACGATAATCCGCTGGTGATCGGTGATCCGAACATCCGCTTCTACGCCGGGTATCCGCTGACCGTGCCCAACGGCAACAAGATGGGCACCTTGTGCCTGATCGACACCCGGCCCCGTGACCTCGACGAAGAGGAGCGCGCCCTGTTGCGCGATCTGGCCGGCATGGCCGAGCAGGAACTGATGGCCGTGCAGATGGCGAGCATGGACGAGCTGACGCTGCTGTCCAACCGTCGCGGCTTCAAGATGCTCGCCCAGCACGCGCTGGACGCCTGCGCGCGGCTGGAAAGACCGGCGACGCTGCTGTTTTTCGACCTCAATGATTTCAAGCAGATCAACGACCTTTATGGCCATGCCGAGGGCGACAGCGCGCTCAAGACTTTCGCCGATGTGCTGCGCATCGCCTTTCGCGAGAGCGATGTGGTGGGACGGCTGGGCGGTGATGAGTTCGTGGCGTTGCTGACCGGGTCGAGCCATGTCGAAACCACGGCGATCATGGCGAGACTCAAGGAAATCCTCGAAGAGCGCAATGCCACGTTGCACCGCGGCTACGCGATTCGCTTCAGCGTCGGCCAGATCGAATACAACCCGCAGCGCCATGACACCGTGGATAAGCTGTTGGCGGACGCGGATGAGGCGATGTATGCGCACAAGCAGGCTTTGAAGCGTTGTTAGTGCTGGCGTCATCGCAAGCAGGCTCGCTCCCACAGCAGGCTTATTTCAAGTTGTATGCGCGGCTTCCTGCGAGGCGTTCTCCGGCGCCAGGTGAATCACCAATTGATGAGCAAAGAAATTGAAGTCGGCAGGTGTTTGAAAATTGTCTGCACGCAGAAGACTGGCGCCTCAATAGTCGGATGGCCGGTGGATTGCATTGCTATTCAACGAAAGTCAACTGGCATATTTGACAGTGGTTTTTGGCAAGGATCAAAGCTAAGGTCGGTATGGTCAAATTGAACATTCCGCGTTGTAGGGAGAGCGCTCTCGCTATATCTCAGGCAGGAATATAGCCGCTGAGGGAGTTGCCATGAATGTGCCCATCAATTCACAGCAGACATCTGGAGAGTTAGACGTACTTTTTGCCAATCAGGGAAAAATAGAGGCAGGTGAGGGGGCATGTTTCAGTGTCGCAAACATAGGCACAGACAAGCTGCTTTATGTAATCAGTGCCGACAATAATTCAGTGCGGATAAACCAAGCCAGGGCTGACGGTTCCGACGACCCTGTGTTCACCTCTTTCGACTGGTCATTCCTTAAAACTGGAAATTGTGCGGCGTCCAGCATTCTGATTCAACCCGACGGCAAGTTCCTGGTCGTAGGTGAAGTCGGCCCAAGTTTTGGCAGGTTGGCAGCGATTTCACGATTCAATTCTTCAGGAAGCTCGGATCTGGTTTTCGGAACAAAGAACTTTCCTTTGCCTGTTGATCCTCTTCCTCCAGGTCATAGCGTTGTCACTGATATTGCAGAGGGATGCATTCTTGCCGACGGGGTAGTCTTGCTGGTGCAAAGTTTCACTGAGGCTGATTCGGCTGGCGGAACTGTTGATCGAGTGGGGGTTGTCCGCTGTTATGACACGGGTGGTAATCCTGATTTGAGCTTTGGCGTTGCCGGCAAACTTGAGGTGAGATTCAAAGGCGAGTACTCACAAGTCGAAGGCATCGCCGCGTTGCCGGATGGAGGATTTGTTCTGTTGGGATCAATCAAACGTATATCTGACAACCAAATTCATTCCAGGGCTGTCCTGGCCAGCTATAACCGGGATGGAACACCGAAAACAACCTTCGCTGACAAGGGGGTCTGGGAATACGACCAAGAAAGTCAGTTCGGCAGGCTGGCGGTGAGCGGCAATAAAATTGTCATGAGTACTATGGTTGGTATCGCCAATGGTGAAAAACGCCTCGCGATCCTGCGATTCGAGCGTAACGGCGTGCTTGATCCGACCTTCAACAATGGTGCGCCTCGTTTGGTGGATCTGGACCCGAGATACATTGTCATTGGAGGTGTTGTTGTGCAGGCGGATGAAAAGATTGTTGTAACGGGACATTCAGGTGCTCGTGGCTCACAGATGTATTGTTTGCGACTTCTTGAAAATGGGCAGCCCGATACCGGGTTCGGTAACGGTGGCATTGCTCAGCGGCTCGAGGGGCGTATGCGCGACTGCGTTATTCAAAACAATACCAGCCGAATCATTATTGCCACCGATGAACACTCATCGGATGGCACACCGGAAGCAAAAGTGTTTGGTGTTTTAGGTTGATTGTTTCGTGTTCCAAGGCCTGCTCGACCAGAGAGGGGTCAAGCAACGAGTCCAATCCCTAGAGGGAATCGGGAGTCGAGACGAAGTTGTGGGTCAGCTCCAATGCCCGAGCCAAACGCATAAAAAAATCCGATGCCTATTCAGGCATCGGATTTTGATTTCTTGCGGCCAAGGGTCAAGCAACGAGGCTTAACTGATTGGCATTCGCCAGAGCAGGCGGTTTTTATCGCCTAGCCGAAGATCACTCTTCAATGTTGCCCATGGCGGTGGTGTTGAAGCCGCCGTCCACGTACATGATTTCACCGCTGATGCCCGACGCCAGGTCGGAGCACAGGAAGGCGCCGGCGTTGCCGACTTCTTCGATGGTGACGTTGCGGCGCAGCGGGGTTTGCGCTTCGTTGGCGGCCAGCATCTTGCGGAAGTTCTTGATGCCGGAAGCGGCCAGGGTGCGGATCGGGCCGGCCGATACGCAGTTGACGCGGGTGCCGTCCGGGCCCAGGGAGCCGGCCAGGTAACGCACGCCGGCTTCCAGCGAAGCCTTGGCCATGCCCATCACGTTGTAGTTCGGCATGGTGCGCTCGGCGCCCAGGTAGGACAGGGTCAGCAGGCTGCCGTTGCGGCCTTTCATCATTTCGCGACCGGCTTTGGCCAGGGCCACGAAGCTGTAGGCGCTGATGTCGTGAGCGATGCGGAAGCCTTCACGGGTGGTGGCTTCGGTGAAGTCGCCGTCCAGTTGGTCGCCCGGGGCGAAGCCGACGGAGTGCACGATGCAGTCCAGGCCGTCCCACTTCTTGCTCAGTTCTTCGAAGACCTTGGCGATTTCTTCATCGCTGGCCACGTCGCACGGGAAGCACAGCTCAGGGCTCGAACCCCAGCCCTGTGCGAACTCTTCGACGCGACCTTTCAGTTTGTCGTTCTGATAAGTGAAGGCAAGCTCAGCGCCCTCGCGATGCATGGCGGCAGCGATGCCGGATGCGATGGACAGCTTGCTGGCGACACCGACGATCAGTACGCGCTTACCGGCGAGAAAACCCATGTGTTGCTCCTCTTTCAGGTTATTGCGCAGTAGCTGGTGCCAGGAAAGCGGCCTCCAGCAACTGCTGTGTATACGGATGTTGGGGGGCGGCAAAGATACTTTGCGCGTCTCCCTGTTCGACCACTTGGCCATGCTTGACCACCATCAACTGGTGGCTCAGCGCTTTGACGACAGCCAGGTCATGGCTGATGAACAAATACGTCAGGTTGTACTTGGCTTGCAGTGAACGCAACAGCTCCACCACTTGCCGCTGCACCGTCCGGTCGAGGGCCGAAGTCGGCTCGTCCAGCAGGATCAGCGCCGGTTTGAGCACCAGGGCCCGGGCAATGGCGATACGCTGCCGCTGCCCACCGGAAAATTCGTGGGGGTAGCGGTGCCGGGTTTCCGGATCCAGACCTACCTCCTTCAATGCCGCAATAATTGCCGCTTCCTGCTCGGCGGCGGTGCCCATCCTGTGGATCCGCAGGCCTTCGCCAACGATGTCATTCACGCACATCCGCGGGCTCAGGCTGCCAAACGGATCCTGAAACACCACCTGCATCTCCCGGCGCAACGGCCGGACTTCGCTTTGCGTCAGGCAGTCTAGCTGCTTGCCCTCAAAACGGATCCCGCCCTGGCTGCCGATCAATCGCAGGATCGCCAGACCCAGGGTGGATTTACCGGAACCGCTTTCCCCCACGATCCCCAGGGTCTGACCCTGGGGCAGGCTGAAATTGATGCCGTCCACTGCCTTGACGTGATCCACCGTGCGCTTGAGCAGGCCTTTCTTGATCGGGAACCAGACTTTCAGATCCTCGACCTCAAGCAGCGGCGCCCCGATTTTATTGCTCGCCGGGCCTCCGCTGGGCTCCGCGCCAAGCAGTTCCCGAGTGTACGGATGCTGCGGCGAACGGAACAGCTCTTCGCACGATGCCTGTTCGACGATGCAACCGCGCTGCATGACACATACACGATGCGCAATTCTTCGCACGAGGTTCAAATCGTGACTGATCAGTAACAGCGCCATGCCCAATCGAGCCTGCAATTCCTTGAGCAGGTCGAGGATTTTCAGCTGAACGGTCACGTCCAGCGCAGTGGTCGGTTCGTCGGCAATCAGCAGTTCCGGCTCGTTGGCCAAGGCCATGGCGATCATCACCCGCTGACGCTGGCCGCCAGACAATTCGTGGGGCAGGGCCTTGAGGCGCTTGTGCGGCTCGGGGATGCCGACCATCTCCAGCAACTCCAGCGTACGCTTGGTCGCGACCTTGCCGGTCAGGCCCTTGTGGATGCCCAGCACCTCGTTGATCTGCTTCTCGATCGAGTGCAGCGGGTTTAGCGAGGTCATCGGCTCCTGAAAAATCATCGCGATCCGGTTGCCACGGATATGACGAATGGTCTTTTCACTCAGCTCCAGCAGGTTCTGCCCGGAATAATTGATGCTGCCGGCCGGATGCCGCGCCAGCGGGTAGGGCAGCAGGCGCAGGATCGAATGCGCCGTAACCGACTTGCCCGAGCCTGACTCGCCCACCAGCGCCAGGGTTTCGCCGCGCTTGATGTCGAAACTCACGCCTTCGACCACCCGTTGCACGCGATCACCGATGCCGAATTCGACGGCCAGGTCGCGGATTTCGATCAGATTGTCCTGATTCATGTCACTTCCTCGGGTCGAAGGCATCGCGAGCGGACTCGCCGATGAACACCAGCAAACTCAACATCAGCGCCAGCACCGCAAACGCGCTCATGCCCAGCCACGGCGCCTGCAGGTTGGATTTGCCCTGGGCCACCAGTTCACCCAGCGACGGACTGCCGGCCGGCAAGCCGAAACCGAGGAAGTCCAGGGCGGTGAGTGTGCCGATGGCGCCGGTCAGGATGAACGGCATGAAGGTCATGGTCGAAACCATCGCGTTAGGCAGGATGTGGCGGAACATGATCGCGCCGTTCTGCATGCCCAGCGCCCGGGCCGCACGCACGTATTCGAGGTTGCGCCCGCGCAGGAACTCCGCGCGCACCACGTCCACCAGGCTCATCCACGAGAACAGCAGCATGATGCCCAGCAGCCACCAGAAGTTCGGCTGGACGAAACTGGCGAGGATGATCAGCAGGTACAACACCGGCAAGCCCGACCAGATCTCCAGAAAGCGCTGGCCGGCCAGATCGACCCAGCCGCCATAGAAGCCCTGCAAGGCGCCGGCGATCACGCCGATGATTGAGCTGAGCACGGTCAGGGTCAGGGCGAACAGCACCGACACCCGGAAGCCGTAGATCACTCGCGCCAGCACATCGCGGCCCTGATCGTCGGTGCCCAGCAGGTTGTCCGCCGACGGCGGCGCGGGGGCCGGGACTTTCAGGTCGTAGTTGATGCTCTGGTAGCTGAACGGAATCGGCGCCCACAGCACCCACGCGTCCTTGGCCTTGAGCAGTTCGCGGATGTACGGGCTCTTGTAGTTGGCTTCCAGCGGGAATTCGCCGCCGAAGGTGGTTTCCGGGTAGCGCTTGATCGCCGGGAAATACCAGTTGTTGTCGTAATGCACCACCAGCGGCTTGTCGTTGGCGATCAGCTCGGCACCGAGGCTCAGGCCGAACAGGATCAGGAACAGCCACAGCGACCACCAGCCACGCTTGTTGGCCTTGAACAGTTCGAAGCGCCGGCGGTTGAGAGGGGACAGGTTCATCTCAATGCTCCCGGCTGGCAAAGTCGATACGCGGATCGACCAGGGTGTAGGTGAGGTCGCCGATCAGTTTCACCACCAGCCCCAGCAGGGTGAAGATGAACAGGGTGCCGAAAACCACCGGGTAGTCGCGGTTGATCGCCGCTTCAAAGCTCATCAGGCCGAGGCCGTCGAGGGAGAAGATCACTTCCACCAGCAGGGAACCTGTGAAGAAGATGCCGATGAACGCCGACGGGAACCCGGCGATCACCAGCAGCATTGCGTTGCGGAACACGTGGCCGTAGAGCACGCGATTGCGGGTCAGGCCCTTGGCCTTGGCGGTGACCACGTACTGTTTGTTGATTTCGTCGAGGAAGCTGTTTTTGGTCAGCAAAGTCATGGTCGCGAAGTTGCCGATCACCAGCGCCGTCACCGGCAGCGCCAGGTGCCAGAAGTAATCGAGGACCTTGCCGCCCAGGCTCAGCTCATCGAAGTTGTTCGAGGTCAGGCCGCGTAAAGGAAACCAGTCCAGATAACTGCCACCGGCAAACACCACGATCAGCAGAATCGCAAACAGGAACGCCGGAATCGCATAACCGACGATGATCGCCGAACTGGTCCAGACGTCGAAATGACTGCCGTGCCGCGTGGCCTTGGCGATCCCCAGCGGGATCGACACCAGGTACATGATCAGCGTGCTCCACAGCCCGAGGGAGATCGATACCGGCATCTTCTCCTTGATCAGGTCGATGACCTTGGCGTCGCGGAAAAAACTGTCGCCGAAATCCAGCCGGGCGTAGTTCTTGACCATGATCCACAGACGTTCCGGGGCCGATTTGTCGAACCCGTACATCTTCTCGATTTCCTTGATCAGCGCCGGGTCCAGGCCCTGCGCTCCGCGATAGGAGGAGCCGGCCACCGACACTTCGGCACCGCCGCCGGCGATGCGGCTGGTGGCGCCTTCGAAACCTTCGAGCTTGGCGATCATCTGCTCCACCGGCCCGCCGGGCGCGGCCTGGATGATCACGAAGTTGATCAGCAGAATGCCGAACAGGGTCGGGATGATCAGCAGCAGTCGCCGAAAAATGTACGCCAGCATCTGATTACTCCGTGCCCACAGGGTCGGCTTGCAGTTGGGTTTCGACTTCTACCGCAGGTTTCGCATCGGGTTTGATCCACCAGGTGTTAATGCCGATGTCGTACTTGGGGGAGACTTTCGGGTGGCCGATGTGGTTCCAGTACGCCACGCGCCAGGTCTTGATGTGCCAGTTCGGGATCACGTAGTAGCCCCATTGCAACACACGGTCCAGAGCGCGGGCGTGGGCCACCAGGCTTTTGCGCGAGTCGGCGTTGATCAGGTTTTCCACCAGATGATCGACCACCGGGTCCTTGAGGCCCATCGAGTTGCGGCTGCTGGACTTGTCGGCGGCGGCGCTCATCCAGAACTCGCGCTGTTCGTTACCCGGCGAGTTGGACTGCGGGAAGCTGCCGACGATCATGTCGAAATCCCGCGAACGCACGCGATTGACGTATTGCGAGACGTCGACGCGGCGGATCACCAGATCGATGCCCAGATCGCTGAGGTTGCGCTTGAACGGCAACAACACGCGCTCGAATTCGGTTTGCGCCAGCAGGAATTCGATGGCTACCGGTTTGCCAGTGGCGTCGACCATTTTGTCGTCGACGATTTTCCAGCCGGCCTCTTGCAGCAGTTGATACGCCTCGCGCTGTTGCGTGCGGATCATGCCGCTGGCGTCGGTTTTCGGATTCTCGAAGGCTTCGCTGAACACCTGCGCCGGCAGCTGGCTGCGGAACGGATCGAGGATTGCCACCTGTTCTGCATCCGGCAGGCCGGTGGCGGCCATTTCCGAGTTTTCAAAGTAGCTGCGGGTGCGCGCATAAGCGCCGTTGAACAATTGCTTGTTGGTCCATTCGAAGTCGAACAGCAGGGCGAGGGCCTGTCGTACCCGCACGTCCTGAAACACCGGACGGCGAAGATTGAAGACGAAGCCCTGCATGCCGGTCGGGTTGCTGTTGGCAATCTGTTCCTTGATCAGCCGCCCTTCGGTCACTGCCGGCACGTTGTAGGCGTTAGCCCAGTTTTTCGCGGCCATTTCCAGCCAGTAATCGAACTGCCCGGCTTTCAACGCTTCCAGCGCGACGGTGTTGTCGCGGTAATAGTCGGTGGTCATTACGTCGAAGTTGTAGAAACCGCGATTGACCGGCAAATCCTTGCCCCAGTAGTCCTTGACCCGCTCGTAACGCACCGAACGCCCGGCCTTCACTTGGGTGACCTTGTACGGGCCGCTGCCAAGAGGAATTTCCAGGTTGCCCTTGTTGAAATCACGCTCGGCCCACCAATGTTTGGGCAGAACCGGCAACTGGCCGAGGATCAGCGGCAGTTCGCGGTTGTTGGTGTGCTTGAACTTGAACAGCACCTTGAGCGGATCTTCGGCGATTACCTCCTCAACGTCGGCGTAGTAACCGCGATACATCGGCGCGCCTTCCTTGGTCAGGGTCTGGAAGCTGAACACCACGTCGTCGGCGCGTACCGGGTGGCCGTCGTGAAACTTCGCTTCGGGACGCAGGTAGAAGCGTACCCAGCTGTTGTCCGGGGCTTTTTCGATCTTGCTGGCGATCAGGCCGTATTCGGTGAACGGCTCGTCGAGGCCCTGTTTGGCCAGGGTGTCGTAGATCAGGCCGATATCGTCCGCCGCCACGCCTTTGCTGATGAACGGATTGAGGCTGTCGAAACCGCCGAAGCCGGCCTGGCGGAAGATTCCGCCCTTGGGCGCGTCGGGGTTCACGTAATCGAAGTGTTTGAAGTCGGCGGGGTATTTCGGCGGCTCGTTGTACAGGGTCACGGCGTGTTGCGGGGCGGCACAGGCCAGCCCGGCGAACAGCAGACCGCTGGCCTGCACGAGCAGGGCGCGGATAGGCTTCATCGATCTTTCTCCGAAGATTTCAGCCACCACGCGCTCAGGCCCAGGGTGTAGGGCGGCGTAGTGACGAAGGCGAACCGGTTGCGGTACGCCAGACGGTGATAATTGAGGTACCAGTTGGGAATGCTGTAGTGCTGCCAGAGCAGCACGCGGTCCAGCGCCTTGCCGGCGGCGACTTGTTCGTCGCGGGTTTGCGCGGCGAGCAAGTGTTCAAGCAGATGATCGACCACCGGATTGGCGATGCCCGCGTAATTCTTGCTGCCCTTGACGTTTACCTGGCTGGAGTGGAAGTACTGCCATTGTTCCAGGCCCGGGCTTAAGGTCTGGCCTAGCGTCATCGAGATCATGTCGAAATCAAATTGATCGAGGCGCTGTTTGTACTGCGCGCGATCGACGGTGCGCAGACGCGCCTCGATGCCGATACTGTTGAGGTTCTCGATGTACGGCTGATAGAGACGCTCCAGGCTGGGATTGACCAGCATTAGCTCGAAGCGCAGCGGCTGGCCGGCGGCGTTCTGCAGGCGCTGGCCGTTGAGCTTCCAGCCGGCCTCGGCCAGCAACGCCAGGGCTTTGCGCAGGGTTTCCCGGGGGATGCCGCGCCCGTCGGTCTGCGGCAGCGTGAACGGTTCGGTAAACAGGCGCGCCGGCAGTTGATCCTTGTACGGTTTGAGCATCAGCCATTCATGGCCGACCGGCAGGCCGACGGCGCTGAACTCGCTGTTGGGGTAGTAGCTGGTGGTGCGCTTGTAGGCCTCGCTGAACAAGGCGCGGTTGGTCCACTCGAAATCGAACATCAGGCCGAGGGCTTCGCGGGTCTTGACGTCAGCGAAGGTCGCGCGCCGGGTGTTCATGAACAGACCCTGGCTCTGGGTCGGGATCTGGTGCGGGATCTGCGCCTTGATCACGTCGCCACGGCGCACGGCCGGGAAGTTGTAGCCATTGGCCCAGTTCTTCGCCTGATGCTCGATATAGATGTCGAACTCGCCAGCCTTGAACGCTTCGAAGGCCACATCGCTGTCGCGGTAGAACTCGACTTCCATGCGATCGAAGTTGTATTTGCCGCGATTGACTGGCAGGTCCTTGCCCCAGTAGTCCTTGACTCGCTCGAATATCAACTGCCGCCCCGGCGTGACCGAGGTGATGCGGTAAGGCCCGCTGCCCAGTGGGGGCTCGAAGGTGGTGGCCTTGAAGTCGCGGCCCTTCCAGTAATGCTGGGGCAGCACCGGCAATTCACCGAGGCGCAGGATCAGCAACGGATTGCCGCTGCGCTTGAGCACAAACCGGATGCGCTGCGGGTTGAGGATGTCGACGCGCAGCACTTCCTGAAGGGCGGTGCGGTACAGCGGGTGACCTTCCTTGAGCAACAAGCGATAGGAGAACGCCACATCGTAAGCGGTGATCGGCGTGCCGTCGTGAAAGCGCGCTTGCGGGCGCAGGTTGAACACCACCCAGCTGCGATCTTCGCTGTACTCCACCGATTGGGCGATCAGTCCGTAACTGGAGGCCGGTTCGTCACCGGACGGCGCGTATTGCCCGGTGCCGACCATCAGCGGCTCGTTCAGCTCGTTGATGCCGTATTGCAGGAAATTCGCCGTGGTGACCGGGCTGGTGCCCTTGAAGGTGTAGGGGTTGAGCGTATCGAAGGTGCCAAACGCCATCACCCGCAACGTACCGCCCTTGGGCGCTTGCGGGTTGACCCAGTCGAAGTGGGTAAATCTGGCCGGGTACTTGAGCGTGCCGAACTGCGCATAACCGTGGCTTTCGGTGATCGTCGCGCTGACGGGGGAGCTCAAGGCCAGGCTGATCAGGAGCAGGAGGAGGGGACGCTTCAAGTCAGATCCGATCCAGGCGGCTTGGGCTTTGTGGGCCGTACAGTAACAGCTTGTATGGACAGGAAAAAGACAGGGGCTTAATGCGCGGTTAATTGTGGGAGCTGTCTGCGCCGATCTACGGAAATATCAAAAAATGACAGGCGAAAAAAAGCCCCTGAAATTCAGGGGCTCTTGGTCAGTGCGGCTGGTAGACCGTGAGCATCTGCCCAGGTTTGAGCGCCTTGCCGGCGCCCGGATTCCAGCGCTTGAGATGTTGCATCTCGACGTTGAAACGCTTGGCGACCACGTACAGTGTGTCGCCGCGTTTAACCTTGTACTGGGTCTGTTTACCGTCGTCCTTTTCTCTGATCTTGCTGCTGGTCTTGCTGTTGGCTGCGATGACGGTGTTGATGCGCCCGCCACTGCTGCGCGCCGGTGTGCGCTTGCTGGTGTCCTGCATGACCAGGGTCTGGCCGACCTTGAGGTTCTTGCCGGTCAGCTTGTTCCAGCGTTGCAGGTCCTTGACCTCGACCTTGTTGGCCTTGGCGATGGAACCGAGGTTGTCGCCACGCTTGACCCGATAAGCGCGCTTGGCCTGTGCGATCTCGCTCGGATCGGCGCCTTCGAACACCGGTTTCAGCGAACGCGGGCTGATCAGTTCGTCAGGGCGCATGGTCTGCAGGCTGGCGGTCAGCAGCTGCGCCTTCGAGGTCGGCACCAGCAGGTGCTGCGGGCCGTCGATGGTGGTGCGCTGCTTGAAGGCCGGGTTGAGCTGGAACAGCTCGTCTTCGTCGATGTTGGCCACCGCCGCGACCTTGGACAGGTCCATGCGCTGGTTGATTTCGACGACCTGGAAATACGGTTCGTTGGCGATCGGGTTGAGGTTCACGCCATAGGCTTCAGGCGTCAGGACCACTTGCGAGAGCGCCAGCAGTTTCGGCACGTAGGCTTGGGTTTCCGCTGGCAGCGGCAGGTTCCAGTAGTCGGTCGGCAGGCCGAGCTTTTCGTTGCGCTCGATGGCGCGGCTGACCGTGCCTTCGCCGGCGTTGTACGCGGCCAGTGCCAGCAACCAGTCACCGTTGAACATGTCGTGCAGGCGGGTCAGGTAGTCCATCGCTGCCGTGGTCGAGGCAGTAATGTCGCGACGGCCATCGTAGAAACGGGTCTGACGCAGGTTGAAATAGCGCCCGGTGGACGGGATGAACTGCCAGAGGCCCACCGCGTCGGCCCGGGAATAGGCCATCGGGTTGTAGGCGCTTTCGATGACCGGCAGCAGCGCCAGTTCCAGCGGCATGTTGCGTTCTTCGAGGCGCTCGACGATGTAATGAATGTAGAGGCTGCCGCGTTCGCCGGCGTTCTCGAGGAAGGAAGGGTTACTGGCGAACCACAGGCGCTGTTGCTCGATGCGCGGGTTCACGCCCAGACCTTCCTGCAGCTGGAAGCCACCGCGCATGCGCTCCCAGATGTCCTGAGGCACCTGCGGACTGGGCTTTTCCGACAACCAGATGGGCTTCTGCTTGGCTCGCGCAGCAATGTTCGGCGTATGTGTCGCTTCAGTCTGCGGAGCATGGCTGGAACAGCCCGCCAGTGTGGCGGACACCGCCACCGCGATGGCTTGCGCCAGGCGGGTCAATGCATCTGAATTGACGGACTTACGTATGGATGACGACATTGGCTGGAAGTAAGTTCCGGGCAAAAATGTCGGGCGATTCTAGAAAGCGCACCCCCTGCGGTCAACCATTCAGAATTTTTGGACCAGGCGGCGAGCCACTCAGAACGTATCTTTCCATGCCCGCAGAGCCGCAAAAACCTCACTCGGCGCCCGGTTTTGAGGGCCGTTCCGTTCGTCCACTTTTTGTGTAACCAATATTTCACCGGTGCGCAAAAACGGGTTTGTGAGCTTTTCCAGCGCAAGGGTCGAGGGCAGTGTCATCACGCCATTCGCACGTTGCTGGCTGACTTTTTCCAGACGGGCGGCGATGTCCCGGTTGCCCGGCTCCACGGCGGCGGCGAATTTCAGGTTGCTCAGGGTGTATTCGTGGGTGCAGTAGACCAGGGTGTCTTCCGGCAGCGCCGCCAGACGGCTTAACGACTGATGCATCTGTTGCGGCGTGCCTTCGAACAAACGGCCGCAGCCGGCAGCGAACAGGGTATCGCCACAGAACAGCAGGCCATGATGGTAGTAGGCGATGTGTCCCAGGGTGTGGCCGGGAACGGCATGGACGTCGAAGTCCCAGCCGAGCACGCGCACCGTGTCGTTGTCCTTGAGGGCCACGTCGCGCCCCGGAATGCTTTCGCTGGCCGGTCCGTAGACCGTGGCCCCGGTGGCCTTTTTCAGCGTCTCGACGCCGCCGACATGGTCGTGGTGATGGTGAGTGATGAGGATGTCGCCGAGCACCCAGCCCGGATGCGCGTCGAGCCACGCCTGCACGGGGGCGGCATCCCCCGGATCGACCACTGCGCAACGCTGGGTGGCATGATCCTGTAACAACCAGATGTAGTTGTCGGTGAAGGCGGGCAGGGCACTGATCTGTATCATCGTCGAATTCGCCAAGCGGGTAACATTGGCGCATCTTAGAGGTTCCTGGCGTGTTGGAGAATGCAATGATCGATAAAGCGTTCGCTCAGGCAGATCCTGACTGGCTCGCGCTGATCGGTGCAGCCCGTGAATGGCTGTCCGGCCCCCTCGGGCAATTTCTGCTGGACGAAGAACGGCGCATGCTCGAAGACGAGCTGGGCCGGTTCTTCGGCGGCTATCTGGTGCATTACGGCCCGTCCGCCGAAACGCCGCCGTCGGCGCCGCAGGTGCAGCGCAACGTGCGGCTGGGCGCGCCCTTGCCGGGCGTGGAAATCGTCTGCGAAGAACAGGCCTGGCCGTTGAGCGAGCACGCCGCCGATGTGGTGGTGTTGCAGCACGGCCTGGATTTCTGTCTGTCGCCCCACGGTCTTCTGCGAGAAGCGGCCAGCAGCGTGCGCCCCGGCGGGCATCTGCTGATTGTCGGCATCAACCCCTGGAGCACCTGGGGGCTGCGCCACGTGTTCGCCCATGACGCCTTGCATCAGGCGCGCTGTATCTCGCCGTCGCGGGTGGCGGACTGGCTCAACCTGCTGGGCTTCGCGCTGGAGAAACGCCGCTTCGGGTGCTATCGTCCGCCGCTCGCGTCACCCAAGTGGCAGGCCCGTCTGGCCGGCTGGGAACGCAAGGCCGGCGATTGGCAACTGTCGGGCGGCGGCTTCTATTTGCTGGTCGCGCGCAAGATCGTGGTCGGCCTGCGTCCGGTGCGTCAGGAACGCCGCGAGCCGATGGGCAAGCTGATTCCGCTGCCGATGGCCAAGGTCAACCGCCGACGCATCGAACCGTAAACCTTCTTTTATTTATGGCCGGGTATATCCCGGCCTTGGCCATCGTCGATCCGTGATCGGCGAGGCCACGCATTTTTTCTGGATAGACTGGCATGAGCGAAAGCGTCGATAGCGTAGAACTGTTCACTGACGGCGCCTGTAAAGGCAACCCCGGCCCCGGCGGCTGGGGCGCCTTGCTGGTGTGCAAGGGTGTTGAAAAGGAACTGTGGGGCGGCGAAGCCAACACCACCAACAACCGCATGGAGCTGCTCGGCGCGATTCGCGGCCTGGAAGCCCTCAAGCGTCCGTGCGAAGTGCTGCTGGTGACTGACTCGCAATACGTGATGAAAGGCATCAACGAGTGGATGGCCAACTGGAAGAAACGCGGCTGGAAAACCGCCGCCAAGGAGCCAGTCAAAAACGCTGACCTGTGGAAGGAGCTCGACGAGCAGGTCAATCGCCACAAGGTCACCTGGAAATGGGTCCGCGGCCACATCGGCCACCACGGCAACGAACGGGCTGACCAGTTGGCCAACCGTGGGGTGGATGAGGTTCGCGGTTACAAGCAGGATTGATCAAAGCATCAAAATGGCCTTGGCCAGTTGCAGGTCGGTATAGGGCTGACCTGGCAGCAGGCTGCGAATTCGCGTCAGCGCCGCTTCCATCTGTGCGCCGCGAATGTTCCCGTCGCTGGCAACGAACGCCGCCGCGTCATCCTTGGCCGCCAACACGATCTTGTCGTCCTTGAACGAACCGCTGGTGCCTTTGCTGGCGCTGAGCGTAAGGCTCATGGTGATGTCGGTGCTGATGACGAAACTGGTGGCGTGCGCCTCGGCCGTCAGCAGGCAGCCGCCGAGCATTAAAACGTATGCAGTCTTCATGACGCTCTCAATTCGCAGGAAACAAGGCGCGCACGCTAACAAGCCGGTTTGCCGCCGACTTTATGAACATTGCTAATGATTGTTAAAAACTGCATGAGCGCCGATCACCTGACGGCGCGCGACGTGTACCGCGAGCGTGTTAACATCGCCGCTTTTGCACGATTGACCCCGTTGAGAGCTGAACACTGATGGCCACCAGATCCGTTGTACTCGATACCGAAACCACCGGCATGCCAGTGACCGACGGCCACCGGATTATCGAAATCGGTTGTGTCGAGCTGATCGGTCGACGTCTGACGGGCCGGCACTTTCACGTTTACCTGCAACCGGATCGCGAGAGTGATGAAGGCGCGATCGCCGTTCACGGCATCACCAACGAATTCCTGGTAGGCAAGCCGCGTTTTGCCGAAGTGGCCGACGAATTTTTCGAGTTCATCAACGGCGCGCAGCTGATCATCCATAACGCGGCGTTCGACGTTGGCTTCATCAACAATGAATTCGCCCTGATGGGCCAGCAGGATCGCGCGGACATCACGCAGCACTGCACGATCCTCGACACCCTGATGATGGCCCGGGAACGTCACCCGGGTCAGCGCAACAGCCTCGATGCCCTGTGCAAACGCTACGGCGTCGACAACTCCGGCCGTGAGCTGCACGGCGCATTGCTCGACTCGGAGATTCTCGCCGACGTCTACCTGACCATGACCGGTGGCCAGACCAGCCTGTCGCTGGCCGGCAACGCCTCCGACGGCAATGGCACGGGCGAGGGCGCGGACAACTCGGCCACCGAAATCCGCCGTCTGCCGGCAGATCGCAAACCGGGGCGGATCATTCGCGCTACCGAAGCCGAGCTGGCCGAACACCAGGTGCGCCTGGAAATCATCGCCAAATCGGCCGGTGCCCCGGCGTTGTGGACTCAACTGCTGGAAGCCGAAGCTCAGGCGTAAGGCAAAAAAGGATCGCCCGAACATCCAGGCCGTGTTCAGGCGATCCTTTGTTTTTGGCAGTACTGACAACTGGCCACCCTCGCCACATCCGCTCCGACCCTCTACCCTGAGGACATTGGCAGATCACTCTCCGCCGCCTCAGGACACTGAGCCCCATGTACAAAGATTTGAAGTTCCCGGTGTTGATCGTCCACCGCGACATCAAGGCCGACACGGTTGCCGGTGAACGCATTCGCGGCATCGCCCGAGAGCTGGAGCTGGAAGGTTTCAGTATCGTTTCGGCCACGGACTACACCGAAGGACGGCTGGTGGCGTCGACCCACCATGGTCTGGCGTGCATGCTGATTGCCGCCGAAGACGCCAGCACCAACTCCCATCTGTTACAGAACATGGCCGAACTGATCGGTCTGGCCCGGGTGCGGGCGCCGGATCTGCCGATCTTTGCCCTCGGCGAGCAGGTCACCCTGGAAAACGCCCCGGCCGATGCCATGGCCGAGCTCAACCAGTTGCGCGGCATTCTTTACCTGTTTGAAGACACGGTGCCGTTTCTCGCCCGGCAAGTGGCGCGGGCGGCGCGCAAGTACCTGGACGGCCTGCTGCCGCCATTCTTCAAGGCGCTGGTGCAGCACACGGCCGATTCCAATTATTCCTGGCACACCCCAGGCCATGGCGGCGGGGTGGCTTATCACAAGAGTCCGGTGGGGCAGGCGTTTCACCAGTTCTTCGGGGAAAACACCCTGCGTTCGGATTTGTCGGTGTCGGTGCCGGAGCTGGGCTCCTTGCTCGACCACACCGGGCCGCTGGCCGAGGCGGAAGCGCGCGCCGCGCGCAATTTCGGCGCCGATCACACTTTTTTCGTGATCAATGGCACCTCGACCGCCAACAAGATCGTCTGGCACTCGATGGTCGGGCGCGATGATCTGGTGCTGGTGGATCGCAACTGCCACAAGTCGGTGTTGCACGCGATCATCATGACCGGCGCGATTCCGCTGTACCTGTGCCCGGAGCGCAATGAGCTGGGGATCATCGGGCCGATTCCGCTCAGTGAATTCAGCCGCGAATCGATCCAGGCCAAGATTGATGCCAGCCCGTTGATCAAGGGCCGCGAGCCGAAAGTCAAACTGGCGGTGATCACCAACTCCACCTACGACGGCCTCTGTTACAACGCCGAGCTGATCAAGCAGAGTCTGGGCAACAGCGTCGAAGTCCTGCATTTCGACGAGGCCTGGTACGCCTACGCCGCGTTTCACGAGTTTTTCGCCGGCCGTTACGGCATGGCTACCTCGCGCAGCGAGGACAGTCCGCTGGTGTTCACCACCCATTCCACCCACAAACTGCTGGCGGCGTTCAGCCAGGCCTCGATGATTCATGTGCAGGACGGCGGGGCGCGGCAGCTGGATCGCGACCGGTTCAACGAAGCGTTCATGATGCACATCTCGACGTCGCCGCAGTACAGCATCATCGCCTCGCTGGACGTGGCGTCGGCGATGATGGAAGGACCGGCCGGACGCTCGCTGCTACAGGAAACCTTCGACGAAGCCCTGAGTTTTCGCCGGGCGCTGGCCAATTTGCGCCAGCACATTGCCGCCGACGACTGGTGGTTTTCGATCTGGCAGCCGCCGGGTGTCGAAGGCATCGACCGGGTGCAGACCGAGGACTGGCTGCTGAAGCCTGATGCGGACTGGCATGGTTTCGGCGAGGTCAGCTACGATTATGTGCTGCTCGATCCGATCAAAGTGACTTTGGTGATGCCGGGCCTGACCGCTGGCGGCGCTTTGAGCGACAAGGGTATCCCGGCGGCCGTGGTCAGTCGCTTCCTCTGGGAGCGCGGGCTGGTGGTGGAGAAAACCGGGCTCTATTCGTTTCTGGTGCTGTTCTCCATGGGCATCACCAAGGGCAAGTGGAGCACGCTGCTGACCGAACTGCTGGAGTTCAAGCGCAGCTACGACGCCAACGTCAGTCTCGACACCTGCCTGAAGTGCGTCGCCCAGGAAGATCCTGTGCGCTATCGCGGCATGGGCCTGCGCGATCTGTGCGATCAGCTCCACGCCTGCTATCGCAGCAACGCCACTGCCAAGCACCTCAAACGTATGTACACCGTGCTGCCGGACATCGCCATGAAACCGGCCCACGCTTACGATCAACTGGTGCGCGGCGAGGTCGAGGCGGTGCCGATCGATGAGCTGGAAGGCCGGGTGGCGGCGGTGATGCTGGTGCCATACCCGCCGGGGATTCCGCTGATCATGCCTGGCGAACGCTTTACCGAATCCACGCGCTCGATCATCGAATACCTCAGATTTGCCCGCACGTTCGATGCAACGTTTCCGGGCTTCGTGGTCGATGTGCACGGTCTGCAACACGAAGATGAGGGCAATGGACGGCAATACACCGTCGATTGCGTCAAGGAATGAGGGCTTTTCCGAGTATGCAACCGGTCATGAATCCGAAATACCCAGGGCTGTCGGTGCGGGTCGCCGATGAGGGTTTTGCCGAATATATCTGGGGCAGCGATTTCAGTTTCGAGGTGGCTGCCTACGGCGCGGCCGAAATCGGCAAATCCGTGGCGCAATGGGCCGTGACGCCCATCGTGCCGTATCGCAAGTGCTACGGCATCGATCCGGAGGAATTCAGCAGTTTTCGCGATGCTGCCGACAGCGCGATTTTCATGGCGTACCTTGAGGATGAGCCGGTCGGGCACTTGGTGATCAGCACCAACTGGAACGGCGTTGCCCATATCGATGAACTGGCGGTGCACGCCCCGGCGCGGCGCCATGGGGTGGCCAAGGCCCTGCTCGACGTGGCGCAGTTCTGGAGCCGCAAGAAAAAGCTGCCGGGAATCATGCTGGAAACCCAGAACAACAACCTCGGCGCCTGCCGGCTGTATGAGCGTTGCGGGTATGTGATCGGCGGCATCGACCACCTGCGTTATCGCGGCATCGATCCGAACACCGCCGAAGTGGCGCTGTTCTGGTATCGATTGTTCGATAACCCGCTGGAGCATTCGATCAGTTCGCCAGCATCGCCTCGGCTTGTTCCGTGACGATCCCGAGCAGCGTCTGAATCGCCGCTGACGGCGTGGCGTGTTTGAAGGTCAGGGCATAGAGGCTGATCGGCACCGCCGGCGACAACGGGCAGACATCGAGACCGCCCGCCCGCGCACCAAGGGCGGTGAACGGGTCGACGATCGCCAGGCCTTCGCCGGCCTCGACCATGCTGCGCATCATCTGGTGGGTCTGCACCCGGGTCTGGATAGTCGGCGCCGGGCGCAGGGCCTGGAGTTTGTTTTCCAGGGCCGGGCTCAGCGGGTCCTGGCCTTCGAGGCCGACCATCGCCTGGCCGGCCAGATCCTGCAGGGAAATGTACTTCTGCTTCGGTTGCAGCCAGCCGTGGGGCGCAAGCAATTGCAACTTGCCCTGAGCCAGCGGCTGGCAATGGATATCGGGGTGCTGTGGATCGTGCAGGCTCAGGCCCAGATCGCTGTCGCGCAGCAACAGGTGGCGGACCATGTCGCGAGTCGGTTCGCTGAGCAGGGTGCAGGGTACGTCGGGCAGGCGACGGCGCAGGGCGGCGAGACTTTGCGGCAGCAGTTGCTGGGCCAGCGGCGGGGTGCCGATGATCCGCAGGGGTGGGGCGAGGTATTGCTTGAGGCTGCTGGCCAGCCGTTGCACCGGCTCCAGTGCTTCATAGATGTGGCCAATCTCGACTTGCAGCGCCCGGGCCTCCGGGGTTGGCTGAAGTCGTCCGCGTACGCTGGCGAACAGCATGAACCCGAGCTGACTCTCGGCTTCTCGCAAACGCTCCTCGACCTCGGGCGCCGGTAGTTGCAGCCATTCGGCGGCGGTGCCCACGTGACCGGTCTGCAAAAGCGCCTGAATCACTTCGATATGACGTAAACGCATGCGTGAAGTCCATGTCCGGCCGTTGGGGTCAGTGGCTGAATCCTACCCCAACTCGGCGCGGATGACTTCTGCTCATAACGATCGGTTATGAAGCGACCGATGGCTCGGGTTCGCGGATCAGGGTGATGCCCGACTGAACCAGCAGGAACTCGTTGTCGTCGATCTTGTTGACGCGGTCGCCAATCGCCAGTTTGTAGGTGGTAACGGGCTCCGTGCCGGTGAAACCGTCTGCCGACGGGTTGGATTCCTGGAACTCATGCACGGAATAAACGCGGCCTTCCGCATCTCTTGCATGGAACTGACCGACGAGTACTGCTGCCATCTGCTTAGAACCTCTGGAGATAAAACGCTTGATTTGCGGCTTGGTAGACCGTCATCGAGCTTGGTAAGTTTTCCTACAGGAAAAAAATATTCCAGACGCAGGAAATAACCTTCGGCGTCTGGTGGAATCGTCACCGGATCATCTATAACTAGTGGCTCCTCCCACGGACAGTCGAGAGTCTTCCAATGAGCAATGTCTATAACGTCGCAGTAGTGGTCGGCAGCCTGCGCAAGGCGTCCATCAACCGCAAGGTCGCCCTGGCGCTGGCGGAACTGGCACCGGCCAATCTCAAGCTGAACATTGTCGAAATTGGCGATCTGCCACTTTACAACGAAGACATCGACGGCGATTCACCGCCGGCAGCCTACAGCACTTTCCGGCAAAAAGTGGGTTCATCCGACGCTCTGCTGTTTGTCACCCCGGAGTACAACCGCTCGGTGCCGGCGCCTTTGAAGAACGCGATCGACGTCGGTTCGCGGCCGTATGGCAAGAGCGTCTGGAGCGGCAAACCGGGGGCGGTGATCAGCGTTTCGCCGGGTGCCATCGGCGGTTTCGGCGCCAACCAGCACCTGCGTCAGTCCTTCGTTTTCCTCAACGTGCCATGCATGCAGCAGCCGGAAGCCTATCTGGGCGGCGCGGGCACGGCGTTCGATGAAGCTGGCAAGCTTAACGAGTCGGTGAAGCCGTTCCTGCAGAGCTTTATCAATGCGTTTGGTGAGTGGGTGACGCAGCACAAGAAGTGATTCGCTGATTTTTCTGACAAGATATCGAACCTGTGGGAGTCAGCTTCCACAGGTTTTTTTGTGTGGTCTGATTCTTTCCCCTTTTATTGAAGGCTGTCGCGAATGCTCGCTGCGTCACTGATTTTCCTGCTGACCATTACCCTGGTGATCTGGCAACCCAAAGGCCTCGGGGTCGGCTGGAGTGCAACGCTCGGCGCCATCATCGCGCTGATTTTCGGTGTGGTGCACCTGAGCGACATCCCGCTGGTGTGGCAAATCATCTGGAACGCCACCGGCACGTTCGTGGCGCTGATCATCATCAGTCTGCTGCTCGACGAAGCCGGCTTTTTCGCTTGGGCGGCCCTGCACGTGGCGCGTTGGGGCCGGGGCAGCGGGCGCAAGCTATTTGCCTTCATGGTGCTGCTCGGCGCACTGGTGTCGGCGCTGTTCGCCAATGACGGTGCGGCGCTGATCCTCACGCCCATCGTGATTTCCATGTTGCTGGCCCTGCGCTTTTCCCCGGCGGCGACCCTGGCGTTCGTTATGGGCGCGGGCTTCATTGCCGACACCGCGAGCCTGCCGCTGGTGGTGTCGAACCTGGTGAACATCGTCTCGGCCGACTTTTTCCACATCGGTTTCAACCGCTATGCGGCGGTGATGGTGCCGGTCAACTTTGTCAGCGTCGCGGCCACGCTGGGCATGTTGCTCTGGTTCTTCCGCCGCGACATTCCCAAGGCCTACGACCCGGAACAGCTTGAACACCCGGAAACCGCCATCCACGACAAAGCCACGTTCTACGCCGGTTGGGCGGTGCTGGTGATTCTGCTGATCGGCTGTTTCGCGCTGGAGCCGCTGGGCATTCCGATCAGCGCGATCTCGGCGGTGTGCGCGGCGCTGTTGCTGGCGATTGCCGCGCGCGGGCACAAGATCTCCACGCGCAAGGTGATGAAAGAGGCGCCGTGGCAGATCGTGATTTTCTCGCTGGGCATGTATTTGGTGGTCTACGGACTGCGCAATGCCGGGCTCACCGATTATCTGGCCGGGTGGCTCGATGTGTTCGGCGAATACGGTGTATGGGGCGCGGCGATGGGCACCGGGGTGCTGACGGCCTTGTTGTCCTCGATCATGAACAACCTGCCGACGGTGCTGGTCGGTCTGCTGTCGATCGATGCCAGCCAGGCCAGCGGTGTGGTGAAGGAGGCGATGATCTACGCCAACGTGATCGGCAGCGACCTGGGACCGAAAATCACTCCGATCGGCAGTCTGGCGACCTTGCTCTGGCTGCATGTGCTGGAGCGCAAGAACATCAAGATCGGCTGGGGGTATTACTTCAAGGTCGGGATCGTGCTGACGGTGCCGGTGTTGCTGGTAACGCTGGCCGCACTGGCTGTGCGGTTGTCGGTTTAACTCTGGCCCGGCACATTCGGCCACAGATCCGACACCAGAAACAGCCGCTCGGCTTCTTCCCACTCGCCCCGGGCATTTTCGGTCAGGCGCACCATCAGTTGCGCCGGGGCCAGCGGTTCGAGCTCATCGAGCCAGGCCTGCAAATGCCCGTTGCTCCAGGTCTGCTCCGCCGGGTAGTGCGCCGGCGCCAGCCAGGCGTGGCGGGGCAGGGGGTGCCAGCGTCCGTCCGGGCGCTGCGCGACAAATGTCGGCCAGTCTTTCTGATGCAGCCAGCTGCCGCGCAAATGCTGCGGGTGGGCGCCGCTGGGCGGCACGGACTGACCGGGCCACGGATACAGCAAGTATCCGCCCAGCCACAGTTGCGCACTGAACGACCCGACATCCAGTGCCGCCAGCACTTCGCGGCTTTCCGGGCGCGCGGAGATCGGCAGCTGATGTTCGCTCAAATGCGCCAGTTTGCGATCCAGTCGATCATGACAACCCGGCCCCAGCCATGACGCCGGATCATGCCCGTCGCCGTTCTGCGGGCCGAGGTAGAGCTTGATGGCCAGTTCCAGGTGGTGCACGCCGTCGCGGTCGCGCAGCAGCATGTCCAGCTCGCCTAGGGTGTGGCCTTCGCGGCGGATCGGCAGGTTGGCGGCGATTAGCTCAATGCCCGGCGCGTGTTCCACCGCAAATTGCCACAAACGCTCGTAATACAGGCCCAGGCGCCGGGTGCGGGCCTGGGACAGCCAGTGCAGCAGGCCGTAACTGTCGCGGTCGAGCTGGCGCAGCCAGTGTTCAAGGCGCTCGGGATCGCCGACCCAGTCGCTGCCCGCCAGCGGATGGCGCTGCGGCCACGGGGTAGCGGCGAGCATTGGCGGGGCGAGGATCACCCACGCCAGATCACGCACCTCGGGGTGGCGTAACTGGTGGGGCAACTGCAGCAAATCGGGAAATAGGATCATCTTGCGAGCATAGCCTCAAACACCGGTGCAGCCTCGGGGCTGAAAGGATTTTGTCTATCCGGCGCTTTCGCCCATAATCGTGCTTTTCGCCGTCTCAGTCCCCGCAGGAGTCCCATGGAGCAATTTCGTAATATCGGCATCATCGGTCGCTTGGGCAGCTCCCAGGTGCTGGATACCGTCCGCCGACTGAAACGCTTCCTGCTCGATCGTCACCTGCATGTGATTCTCGAAGACACCATCGCCGAAGTCCTGCCGGGCCATGGCCTGCAAACCTCGTCGCGCAAGATGCTCGGCGAAGTCTGCGACATGGTCATCGTGGTCGGCGGTGACGGCAGCCTGCTCGGCGCGGCGCGGGCACTGGCCAAACACAATATTCCGGTACTCGGGATCAACCGTGGCAGCCTCGGCTTTCTCACCGACATCCGCCCCGACGAGCTGGAAATCAAGGTCGCCGAAGTGCTCGACGGCCATTATCTGGTGGAAAACCGCTTCCTGCTGCAGGCCGAAGTCCGTCGCCACGCCGAAGCCATCGGCCAGGGCGATGCGCTGAACGACGTGGTGCTGCACCCGGGCAAATCGACGCGGATGATCGAGTTCGAGCTGTACATCGACGGCCAGTTCGTCTGCAGCCAGAAGGCCGACGGCCTGATCGTCGCCACCCCGACCGGTTCCACCGCGTACGCACTGTCCGCCGGTGGCCCGATCATGCATCCCAAGCTTGACGCTATTGTGATTGTGCCGATGTACCCCCATACCTTGTCGGGCAGACCGATCGTGGTCGATGGCAACAGTGAGCTGAAAATCGTCGTGTCCAAAGATATGCAGATCTACCCGCAAGTCTCCTGCGACGGGCAGAACCACTTCACCTGCGCGCCGGGCGACACCATCACCGTCAGCAAGAAAGCGCAGAAGCTGCGGCTGATTCATCCGCTCGACCACAACTACTACGAAGTCTGCCGGACCAAGCTCGGCTGGGGCAGCAAGTTGGGTGGTGGAGGCGACTGATGCTCGATCCCGCGCGCAGTTATGACCTGATTGGTGACGTGCACGGATGCGCCCTGACCCTGGAACACCTGCTGGACCGTCTCGGTTATCACAAGCAGGGCGGAGTCTGGCGGCATCCGTCGCGCATGGCCGTGTTTGTCGGCGACATCATCGACCGCGGCCCGCGGATTCGCGAGGCGCTGCACATCGTCCACGACATGGTCGAGGCCGGTCAGGCGTTGTGCATCATGGGCAACCACGAGTTCAACGCCCTCGGCTGGAGCACCCCGGCGCCTCCGGGCAGCGGCAAGCAGTTCGTCCGTGAACACACCCCGCGCCATGCCCGATTGCTGCACGAAACCCTGACCCAGTTCGAAGACCATCCGGGCGACTGGCACGACTTCCAGCAGTGGTTCTACAAACTGCCGTTGTTCGTCGACGCCGGACGTTTCCGCGTGGTGCATGCCTGCTGGGATGCCGGCCTGATCGAGCCGCTGCGCGCGCTGTTCCCCGATGGCTGCATTGATGAACACTTTCTCCAGGCATCGGCCGTACCGGGCAGTTTCGCCTGCACCGTGTTCGATCGCCTGCTGCGTGGCACCGACATGCGCCTGCCGGATGGCCTGACCATGACCAGCGGTGATGGCCTGGTGCGTTCGTTCTTCCGCACCAAGTTCTGGGAAGACGACCCGCAAACCTACGGCGACATCGTGTTCCAACCCGATGCATTGCCGGAACCGGTGGCGCAAAAGCCGCTGACCTCCAGCGAAAAGAATTCCCTGCTGCGCTACGGCGTCGATGAGCCGTTGCTGTTCGTCGGTCATTACTGGCGCAGCGGCAAACCGGCGCCGATCCGCCCGAACCTCGCGTGCCTGGATTACAGCGCGGTGCTCTACGGCAAACTGGTGGCCTATCGTCTGGATCAGGAAACTCGCCTCGATCCGCATAAATTTGTCTGGGTCGACGTCGAGCGGCCGGAGGTGCTGCGATGAGTGCCATAGCGGTCTTGCGTGTGCCGTTGGCGGCGGACCTGAGTGGGTTCGTCAAACTGCTGCAACGCATGCAAGTGCCCCATCGTGTCAGCGAAGAGGCGGGCGAGCAGGTGTTGTGGGTGCCCTCGGAAATCAGCGACGACGTGCGCTCGCTGTACGAGCGTTTCCCGGCGGGCGACCCGGATCAGCAACTGGAAATTCCGGCGGCGCCGACGCTCAAGCGCCCGAGCTTCGCCGAGCAACTGAAACATGCCAAAGCCACCGGATTCATTCTGCTGCTGAGCCTGATCGTCGGCGGGTTGACCTTCCTTGGCGATAACCTCGACACGATGCGTTGGCTGACCTTCCTCGATTTTCGCGTGGTCGGCGACTACATCCACTTCACACCACTGGCCGACAGCCTGGCGGCGGGGCAGTGGTGGCGCCTGTTTACGCCGATGCTGATCCACTTCGGCATCCTGCACCTGGCCATGAACGGCATGTGGTACTGGGAGCTGGGGCGGCGCATCGAGTCGCGCCAGGGCAGCGTCAACCTGATCGGTCTGACGCTGCTGTTCGGCCTGGTTTCCAACTATGCGCAGTTCGCATGGGGCGGCCCGAGCCTGTTCGGCGGCCTGTCCGGCGTACTTTACGGATTGCTCGGTCACTGCTGGATCTTCCAGTTGCTGGCGCCGAACCCGGCCTATCGCCTGCCGCGCGGCGTGCTGGCAATGATGCTGGTGTGGTTGCTGGTGTGCATGTCCGGGCTGATCTCGATGATCGGTTTCGGCGAAATCGCCAACGCTGCCCACGTCAGCGGGTTACTCATCGGATGCTTAACCGGTTTGTTGGGCGGTTTGTACAACCGCCGTAAACTGGCCGCCTGAATTTTTTGAATAAAGAGCACGGAGACCCTGATGTCCTCTTTTAACGATTTGATCAAGAACATCACCCCGGACATCTACCAGAGCCTGAAACTGGCGGTAGAGATCGGCAAATGGTCCGACGGCGGCAAACTCACCGCCGAGCAGCGCGAGCTGTCGTTGCAGGCAATGATCGCCTGGGAAATGCAGAACCTGCCCGAGGAAGAGCGCACCGGTTACATGGGCCCACAGGAATGCGCCTCGAAGTCGATCGAAGTGCCGAACATTCTGTTCAAGTCGGACGCCCTCCATTGATCGAGATCGGCCGCGGTGCAATCAGCAAAATGTCGGCGCGCCTGGACGGGCCGAACGTGCAGTACGCGTTTCGTCTGGATGACGTCGAGGTGCCGGTCAACCCGTTGATCGGCAGCACGGTGCGTCTGGAATACCTGGGAGCGATTCACTGCACCCATTGCGGGCGCAGGACCAAGACCAGTTTCAGTCAGGGTTACTGCTACCCGTGCATGACCAAACTGGCCCAGTGCGACATTTGCATCATGAGCCCGGAGCGCTGCCACTTCGAGGCCGGCACCTGCCGTGAGCCGGAGTGGGGCGAGAAGTTCTGCATGACCGACCACATCGTCTACCTGGCCAATTCGTCGGGGATCAAGGTCGGCATCACCCGCGCCACCCAGTTGCCGACCCGCTGGCTCGACCAGGGCGCCAGTCAGGCGCTGCCGATCATGCGCGTTTCGACGCGGCAGCAGTCGGGCTTCGTCGAAGACCTGTTCCGCAGCCAGGTGGCGGACAAGACCAACTGGCGCGCCTTGCTCAAGGGCGATGCGGCGGCGGTGGATCTGGCGCAGGTGCGCGATCAACTGTTCGAAAGCTGCGCCCCGGGTCTGCAAGGTTTGCAGGAGCGATTCGGTCTCCAGGCCATTCAGACCATCGCCGATGTCGAGCCGCTGGAAATCCGCTACCCGGTCGAGCAGTACCCGGCCAAGATCGTCAGCTTCAACCTGGACAAGAACCCGATTGCCGAAGGCACGCTGCTGGGGATCAAGGGCCAGTACCTGATCTTCGACACCGGCGTGATCAACATTCGTAAATACACGGCCTACCAGCTCGCCGTGCATCAATAAGGACTTCAGCATGCGCACCGAACAACCGAAGATGATTTACCTGAAGGACTATCAGGCGCCCGAGTACCTGATCGACGAAACACACCTGACCTTCGAGTTGTTCGAGGACCACAGTCTGGTCCACGCGCAACTGGTGATGCGCCGCAACCCGGCTCGTGGCCCGGGCCTGCCGCCGCTGGTGCTCGACGGCCAGCAGCTGGAGTTGCTCTCGGTGACCCTGGCCGACCAGGAACTGAGCGCCGCCGACTACCAGCTGACGGAAAATCACCTGACCCTGCAACCGGCCAGCGAAACCTTCACGGTCGACACCAGCGTCAGGATCCATCCGGAAACCAACACTGCACTGGAAGGCCTGTACAAGTCCGGCACGATGTTCTGCACCCAGTGCGAGGCCGAAGGCTTCCGCAAGATCACCTATTACCTCGACCGCCCGGACGTGATGAGCAAGTTCACCACCACCGTGGTCGCCGAGCAGCACAGCTATCCGGTGCTCTTGTCCAACGGCAACCCGATCGCCAGCGGCCCCGGCGAAGATGGCCGGCACTGGGCGACCTGGGAAGACCCGTTCATGAAACCGGCGTACCTGTTCGCGCTGGTGGCCGGTGACCTGTGGTGCGTTGAAGACTCCTTCACCACCATGACCAACCGCAATGTGGCGCTGCGCATTTACGTCGAGCCGGAAAACATTGACAAGTGCCAGCACGCCATGAATAGCCTGAAGAAGTCGATGCGCTGGGACGAAGAGGTCTACGGTCGCGAGTACGATCTGGACATCTTCATGATCGTCGCCGTGAACGACTTCAACATGGGCGCGATGGAGAACAAGGGCCTCAACATCTTCAACTCCAGCGCCGTGCTGGCCCGCGCCGAAACCGCCACCGACGCCGCGCACCAGCGGGTCGAAGCGATCGTCGCCCACGAATACTTCCACAACTGGTCGGGCAACCGCGTGACCTGCCGCGACTGGTTCCAGCTGTCTCTCAAGGAAGGCTTCACGGTGTTCCGCGATGCCGGTTTCTCCTCTGACATGAACTCGGCCACGGTCAAGCGCATTCAGGACGTGGCGTACCTGCGTACCCACCAGTTCGCCGAAGATGCAGGTCCCATGGCCCACGCCGTCCGCCCGGACAGCTTCATCGAGATTTCCAACTTCTACACCCTGACCGTGTACGAAAAGGGCTCGGAAGTGGTCGGCATGATCCACACCCTGCTGGGCGCCGAAGGCTTCCGCAAGGGCAGCGATCTGTACTTCGAACGCCACGACGGCCAGGCCGTGACCTGCGATGACTTCATTAAGGCCATGGAAGATGCCAACGGCGTCGACCTGACTCAGTTCAAGCGCTGGTACAGCCAGGCCGGCACACCGCGTCTGGCGGTGAGCGAGTCTTACGATGCGGCCGCGAAAACCTACAGCCTGACCTTCCGCCAGAGCTGCCCGGAAACCCCGGACAAGGTTGAAAAACTGCCGTTCGTGATCCCGGTCGAACTGGGCCTGCTCGACAGCCAAGGCAACGAGATTGCCCTGCGTCTGGCCGGCGAAGACTCGGCTCAAGGCACCACCCGAGTGATTTCGGTGACCGAAGCCGAGCAGACCTTCACCTTCGTCGACATCGCCGAACAACCGCTGCCGTCCTTGCTGCGTGGCTTCTCGGCGCCGGTGAAACTGAGCTTCCCGTACAACCGCGATCAGCTGATGTTCCTGATGCAGCACGACACCGATGGTTTCAATCGTTGGGATGCCGGCCAGCAACTGTCGGTGCAGGTGCTGCAAGAGTTGATCGGCCAGCAGCAGAAGGGCGAAAGCCTGGTGCTCGACCCACGTCTGGTTTCCGCTTTGCGCACCGTGCTGTCGGACGAAACGCTGGATCAGGCGATGGTCGCGGAAATGCTCTCGCTGCCAAGTGAGGCGTACCTGACCGAAATCAGCGAAATCGCCGATGTGGACGCGATCCACACCGCCCGCGAATTCGCCCGTCAGCAACTGGCGGAGAACCTGTTCGAACCACTGTGGCTGCGTTATCAGGCCAACCGCGACTTGTCGAAGCAAACCCCGTACGTGGCCGAGGCCGAGCACTTCGCCCGTCGCGCGTTGCAGAACATCGCGCTGTCGTACCTGATGCTCAGCGGCAAGCCGGAAGTGCTGGCGGCAACGCTGGAACAGTTCGACAGCTGCGACAACATGACCGAGCGCCTGACCGCGCTGGCGGTGCTGGTCAACTCGCCGTTCGACGAGCAGAAAGCCACCGCACTGGCCAGTTTCGCCGAGCACTTCAAGGACAATCCGCTGGTCATGGATCAGTGGTTCAGCGTGCAGGCCGGCAGCACCTTGCCGGGCGGTCTGGAGCGTGTGAAGGCACTGATGCAGCACCCGGCGTTCAACATCAAGAACCCGAACAAGGTGCGCGCGCTGGTCGGTGCGTTCGCCGGACAGAACCTGATCAACTTCCACGCGGCGGATGGCTCGGGTTATCGCTTCCTGGCGGATCTGGTGATCGAGCTGAACGGCTTCAACCCGCAGATCGCTTCGCGTCAACTGGCGCCGCTGACCCGCTGGCGCAAGTATGACGGCGCTCGTCAGGCGCTGATGAAGGCTGAGTTGGAGCGGATTCTGGCTTCGGGGCAGCTGTCCAGCGATGTGTATGAGGTGGTGAGCAAGAGTTTGGCTTGAGGCTGGTTGGTTGGGGGTGGTCTTGAGGTGGTGTTTCAACTTTAGATCCAGCCCTCACCCTAACCCTCTCCCGGAGGGAGAGGGGACTGACCGAGTCGTTCTGTCGAGCTGCATCGACCTGATAGTGCTTTGCCGAATCCATAATCGACTCGATTCTTCAGGTCGATGTATCGCGCAATACACCTCGGTCGGCTCCCTCTCCCTCGGGGCGGTCCGACGTTTCGGGAGGGCTGGGGTGAGGGGGTTGGGTTTCAGCCGCACCACATCACTCACGCCGAATAGAAAAACGCCGCTCGATGAGCGGCGTTCTTTGTGGCTGGATGAAAAAGCCCTTATTGCCGCAAATCAAACCGATCCAGATCCATCACCTTCGCCCACGCAGCAACGAAGTCGTTGACGAACTTTTCCTTCGCATCGGAGCTGGCATACACCTCGGCCAGCGCCCGCAGTACGGCGTTGGAACCGAACACCAGATCGACCCGGGTCGCCGTCCATTTCACGCTGCCGGTTTTACGGTCGCGGCCTTCGAACTCGGTTTTCGACGTCGGTTTCCATTCCACGCCCATGTCCAGCAGGTTGCGGAAGAAGTCGTTGGTCAGTGAACCGGGTTTGTCGGTGAACACGCCGTGTTTCGTTTTACCGACGTTGGTGTCCAGCACGCGCAGGCCGCCGATCAGTACGGTCATTTCCGGGGCGGAAAGGGTCAGCAGTTGTGCCTTGTCGATCAGCAACGCTTCGGCCGGCACGCGGTACGTGTTGGCGGCGTAGTTGCGGAAGCCGTCGGTATGCGGCTCGAGGAAGCCGAATGACTCGACATCGGTTTGCTCCTGAGTTGCATCGGTGCGCCCCGGATTGAACGGCACGGTCACGGTATGCCCGGCGTTTTGCGCCGCTTGCTCGACACCGGCGTTACCGGCCAGCACGATCAGGTCCGCCAGCGAGACTTGCTTGCCTGTCGCCCCGGCGTTGAACTCGTTCTGAATGCCTTCAAGAACTTTCAGCACCTTGTCCAGTTGCTCAGGCTGGTTGGCCTGCCAGAATTTCTGCGGTGCCAGACGCAGACGCCCGCCATTGGCGCCGCCGCGTTTGTCCGAGCCCCGGAAGGTCGATGCGGCCGCCCAAGCGGTGGAAACCAGTTCCGAAACTGACAGCCCCGAAGCCAGTACTTTGCCTTTCAACGCCCTGATATCGCTGTCGTCCACCAGTGGATGCGTGGCCACGGGAATCGGGTCTTGCCAAAGCAATTCTTCCTGCGGCAGTTCCGGGCCGAGATAGCGTGACAGCGGGCCCATGTCGCGGTGAATCAGTTTGTACCAGGCCCGGGCGAAGGCATCGGCCAGTTGATCGGGATTGGCCAGGAAGCGCCGCGAAATCTTCTCGTAGGCCGGGTCGAAGCGCAGGGCCAGGTCAGAGGTGAGCATGGTCGGGTCGATGCGTTTGTTCGGGTCGTGGGCGTGGGGGATGGTGCCGGCACCGGCACCGTTTTTCGGTTTCCACTGATGGGCACCAGCCGGGCTTTTGGTCAGTTCCCACTCGAAGCCGAACAGGTTTTCCAGGTAATTGTTGCTCCACTTGGTCGGGGTGGTGGTCCAGGTCACTTCCAGGCCGCTGGTGATGGTGTCGGCGCCTTTGCCGGTGCCGAAGCTGTTTTTCCAGCCCAGGCCTTGTTCTTCGAGGCCGGCGGCTTCCGGTTCCGGGCCGACGTTGTCGGCGGGGCCGGCGCCGTGGGTCTTGCCGAAGGCGTGGCCGCCGGCGATCAGGGCGACGGTTTCCTCGTCGTTCATGGCCATGCGGCCGAAGGTTTCGCGGATGTCCTTGGCCGAGGCCACCGGGTCGGGATTGCCTTCGGGGCCCTCCGGGTTCACGTAGATCAGGCCCATCTGCACGGCGGCGAGCGGGTTTTCCAGGTTGCGTTCGCCTTGGTTGGTGCGGCTTTCCTCATTGCCGTGTTCGGCGGGTTCCGCGACCAGTGTGCCTTCGCCCGGCGGCTGCATGGATTCCGGATCCTTGCCGTAGCGGTTGTCGCCGCCCAGCCACTTGTTTTCCGAGCCCCAGTACACGTCTTCATCGGGTTCCCAGACGTCCGCGCGGCCACCGGAGAAACCGAAGGTCTTGAAGCCCATGGATTCCAGCGCGACGTTGCCGGTGAGCACGATCAGGTCGGCCCAGGAAATGTTGCGGCCATATTTCTGCTTGATCGGCCACAGCAGCCGTCGGGCCTTGTCGAGGCTGACGTTGTCTGGCCAGCTGTTGAGCGGGGCGAAGCGTTGCTGGCCGGAGCCGGCGCCACCACGGCCGTCAGCGGTGCGATAGGTGCCGGCGCTGTGCCAGGCCATGCGGATGAAGAGCGGGCCGTAGTGGCCGAAGTCCGCTGGCCACCACTCCTGGGAGTCGGTCATCAGCGCCGTCAGATCGCGTTTGAGGGCCTGGAAATCCAGGCTCTTGAAAGCCTTGGCGTAGTCGAAGTCCTTGCCCATCGGATCGGATGCGGGCGAGTGCTGACTCAGGATTTTCAGGTTCAGTTGATTCGGCCACCAATCGCGGTTCGTCGTGCCACCGCCGGCGGCGTGATTGAACGGGCATTTCGATTCATTTGCCATGTTCGGGATCCTTATCAGGTCTTCTGCGGCCGGCTCGTGCCGACTTCGGACTAGTAAGGCTAGACCCGACTTGGCAAGTCAGCTAATAGGCCGACTATTGGTGCCTGATAGGCGCAGTCTCTTATGCGAAGTGCGGGGAACCTGCAGGGGCAGGGCGCTGAAATGCCCGTGCTTGAGCGCTGGTTTGCATGTGTCTGGGCGAAACGGGATGGTCATTGGAAATGTTATTGTATAACATAAAAATGATTTCATCTGATTGCCGCCGGTAATACACCCTGTGTAGCGCTGGCATCGATCCTCACTTTTCTGCCTGACGGATTCCTGAAATGCCTTCCCGTTTCCACACCTTCCAACCCCGCCTGACGCTCATGGCCTCGGCGCTGCTGATCGCTTCGCCCGCATTTGCCGCCGACCCGCTGGAGCTGCAACCGCAAGTCATCACCGGCAATCCGCTGGGCAGTCAGACCCTGGCCTCGCCCTCGACCGTGTTGAGCGGTGACAGCCTGACGCTGCAGCAAAAGGGCAGCCTCGGCGAAACCCTGAACAAGCAGCCGGGCGTGTCGTCGTCCTACTTCGGCCCGGGTGCCAGTCGGCCGATCATTCGCGGGCAGGACGGCGATCGCATTCGCATCCTGCGCAACGGCGTCGGCGCGCTGGATGCCTCGTCGCTGTCCTACGATCACGCGGTGCCGCTGGACCCGGTCAATGTCGAGCGCATCGAAATCGTCCGTGGCCCGGCGGCCTTGCTGTACGGCGGCAGCGCCATCGGCGGGGTGGTCAACACCTTCGACAACCGCATCCCGACCGAAGCCATTGAAGGCATCCACGGTGCCGGCGAGTTGCGCTACGGCGGCGCCGACACCACCCGCAGCAGCGCCGGCAAGCTTGAAGCCGGTAACGGCCAGTTCGCCTTGCACCTGGACGCCAGCGCCCGCGAGTTCAATGACCTGAAGATTCCCGGCTACGCCAAAACCGGCCGTGAACGGGCGAACGACGATGGCGATTCGAAGAAACATCGGCTGGCCAACAGCGACGGTCGTCAGGACGGCGGTGCGGTGGGCGGTTCCTACACCTGGGATGACGGTTACGCGGGGCTGTCGTACAGCAATTACGACTCCAACTACGGCTCGCCGGCCGAAGACGATGTGCGCATCCGCATGGAGCAGGAGCACTACGCGTTCGCCTCGGAAATCCGCAACCTCGACGGCCCGTTCAGCTCGGTGAAACTCGACGCTGGTTACACCGATTACCAGCACCGGGAAATCGAGGGCGGCGAAGTCGGCACCACGTTCAAGAACAAGGGCTACGAGGCGCGGGTCGAGGCCCGGCATCAGCCGCTCGGGCCGTTCAACGGGGTGATTGGCGCGCAAGTCAGTCGCAACGAGTTCTCGGCGCTGGGCGAAGAAGCGTTCGTGCCGCACACCGATACCGATGCCGGTGCACTGTTCATTCTCGAAGAGCTGCAAGCCACGGATCGTCTGCTGTTCACCCTCGGCGGACGTCTTGAGCACACCACGGTCGACCCGGATGGCAAAGGCAACGAGCGTTTCGCCAATGCCGATCGCTCCAGCAGTTTCACCGCCGGCAGCCTGTCATCCGGCGCGGTGTACACGCTGACGCCGGTCTGGTCGGTCGCTGCCACCCTGGGCTACACCGAACGCGCGCCGACGTTCTATGAGCTTTACGCCAACGGCGCCCACGTCGCCACCGGCACTTATGAAGTCGGGGATGCGGGGCTGTCGAAAGAAAAAGCCGTCTCCAGCGACCTGGCCCTGCGTTTCGACAACGGTACGCACAAGGGCAGCGTCGGCGTGTTCTATAGCCATTTCTCCAACTACATCGGCCTGCTCAGCACCGGACGCACGCTGAATGACGAAGGGGAGGAGGACGCCGACGGCATCCCCGAATACACCTACTCCGGCGTACGGGCGCGCTTCAGCGGTATCGAAGCGCAGGATCGCTGGACCCTCGGCGAAAACGCCTACGGCAAGTTTGCTCTGGAACTGTCGGGCGATTACACCCGCGCCAAGAACCTCGACAACGGCCAGGACCTGCCGCGCATCGCACCGCTGCGGTTGAACACCGGTCTGTTGTGGGAGCTGGATCGCTGGCAGGCGCGGATCGATGTGGAACACGCCAGTTCCCAGCACCGGGTGCCGGACAATGAAAGCAGCACCGACGGCTACACCACGCTGGGGGCGAATGTGGGTTATCACTTTGATGTTGGCCAGAGCAAATGGCTGGCCTTCGTCAATGCCGAGAACCTGACCAACCAGACCGTGCGTTATGCCAGCTCGATCCTGCGCGATATTGCGCCGGCAGAAGGGCGCAGCATTCAGGTAGGGCTGCGCACCACGTTCTGATCGGTCACATCGGACAGGCGCCAGCGTCGTTGCGACGCTGGCGTCGACCTCAACTCGATTGAGCGGTGTCTTCTTCCGGGATCTCGTCCAGCAGATCCTGTTGCCCTGGCAGTTCGGTGATCACGCTGAAATCACTGACCTCCACGGCGCCCAGGCCATACCCCAACAAGTGAAACGAGAACGCCTTGCGCGGTTGCGGGTTGTCGAAGCTGAAATCCATCTCCAGCGGCTGATCCGCCGTGGCGACCATCTCGGTCGGCAGGCCCAGTTGCACGTCCTGTTCGAATTCCTTGGCCTTGAGCTGAATGTACGCTGCCTGCTGCGGATCGACCGAACGTACGGTCAGGCGTACGCGGGTGTGGGAGCCTTTAGGCATCTCCAGATATTGCGCGCCGATCAGGTTGTCGGCCCAGTCGTCCTTGATCTGCGCTTGCAGCGGAATGACGTTGGCGCTGCCGAACTGATAACGCTGGTTCAGCGGGGTGCGCAGCAGCGACAGATCCAGGGCCGAGGCGCGGGCGGCGATGTCCCGGGCATTCTGGCTGCTGGCGTTGCCTTTGAATGTGGCGCTTTCGGCGATGAATCCATTGCTTGCGTAATTGCGGCAGCGGCGCGGCATGTCGCATTCGGTCAGCAGGCCGCGACCGTCGTGGTAACGCAGCTTGCCGTTGGTGAACGACATGATTTCGCGGCCCGAATCGTAATCGCGAAACAGCGAACGACCGCTGAGAGCGGAGGGCACCGGAAAGTCGAAGTAATCCAGAATCGACGCGCTCAGATCGACGTGACCATAGACCCCGGCGTTCAGGCGCGGCAGTTGCGCCTGTTCCGGCGCGAGGGTCAGGTTGAAGCCCCAGGACGACGCGAGGCGTACGCCGTCGATGCCGTGGGATTCGTCCGAGGTAATCACCACCAGCGTGTCTTTCAGTACGCCCTGGCGTTCGAGGCCGCTGAGAAACTGTTCCAGTGCATCGTCCAGGTAACCGACGGCGGCCTGCTTCGGCGTGTCGTAGCGTTGCAGGTATTCCTCCGGCGCGGAGTAGGGCTGGTGGGTGCCGACGGTCAGCAGCGTCAGCATCCACGGCTGTTTCTGCTTCTTCAGTTCGCCGACGTATTTCAGTGCGCCTTCGAAAAACGCCTTGTCATCTTTGCCCCACGGGAATTCCAGGTAGTTGGCGTTGGTGAACCACTCCAGGCCATGGGTCGCATCGAACCCGATGTGCGGCATGATCTTGTCTTTGGCCATGAACCGCAGCCCTGCGCCTTGCAGGTAGTGCGTGGCAAAACCGTGCTGACGCAACTGGGCCGGCAGACAAGCCTGATTGCGTTCGTGCTGGGTCAGCATTTCCACGCCTTTGGGCGTGCCGTTGTCGAGTTTGTCGTAATCGCCGCAGAGCATGGCGTACAGACCGCGAATGGTCTGGTGGGTGTGCAGCACGTAATCCGGGGTGTTCATGCCGCGCTCGGCCCAGCGGCTGAGGTTGGGCATCAGGTCTTCCTGATAATGGCTGCCGATGGCCTGGCGATTGGCGCCGATGTAAGCGCCGGGAATGCCTTCGAGGGCGACGATCAGCACATTGCGCGCCTGGCCCTTGGCCGCCAGCAACGGGTGACCGTTCAGATCGACATCGGTGAGCCCGGCCATCGGTGGAGGCGCGACTTGAGTGTTGCCGTCCAGCCATTCTTCAGCCTGCATCTGCACGTCGGCAACCTGCGCGGCCAGCAGTTGGTGCGGCAGGTTGTACAGACGCCACGGATCGGCATCGCTCGGGTTCAGGTGCTGCGCGCCCCAGTACGCGGAGAACAGCAGCACCGGGGTCGCCCAGGCTGCTTGGGGCAGAGCGCGAACCGGTGTCGCACGTCGAGTCCAATGACTGAGCAGCCACAGGGCCAGGGCCACAAGCAGCGCAACCGCCACGCCGGGATGGGCGAAGCCGCCGCCGGTGGAGTTTTCCACGAACTGCGGGTCGATCAGATAATGCAGGTCCGCCACGGTCGGCAGGCGGCCGACCGCGCTGACCAGTTCCGCGGTCGCCACCGCCAGCAATCCCCAGAACAGCAGCACCGGCAGCGCCAGCCACCAGGGGCGGCGGTGCAACACCACCACCAGCAGACTGCCGATGGCCAGATCCGACAGGTAACCAAACAGGCTCGACCAGCCGAGTGCCGCCCGCAGGCACACCGGCACGATCAGTACCAGAAAAACCAGAGAGAGAAGGCGGGCATCCAGGCACCGCAGCCGTTGAAAAAGAGCGCTCACAAAAAAAGACCTTCCAGCCATTAAACCGTCATAAAAGTGTGGGCGATGATACCAAGCGTCGGCAGTCTGATCGCCTTTTTAAACGGCTGGATGATCCGGTCCCGAAGATCGCTGTGATCCATCCGCAAGGGGCGGGACCTTGATCGGCGTACGTCCTGGCGGTTTTCCGACCTGAGCGAGGCGCCGGTTTTATTGTTTCAGGCTGTTTAACCGGCCTTTGATCCGTTCGTGCTGCATTTGCGAACCAGTGCGATTTACAATGCGCGACCCCTGATGGAGTCGGTCGTCGTGGATTTACTCACGCAACTTCATGCGCAGCTCAGCCGCTGGGTGATCGATCCGGTCACCGAACGGTTCCTTGGCCTGTTCGATTTGAACGGCCGCCTCGGTGTGGTGTTTCTGCTCACGTCCTACGGCGTGGCATACGGCCTTTATCGCCACCGAAAATCCCGGCACCTGACGCAAGCCCGATCCTTCTGGCAATTTGTCGGCGGCGGTCGTGTTCACGGGCATCGTTCGGCCTGGCTGGATTACCGTTATTACTTCATCAAGGCGATTCTTCGGGTGACGCTGGTGTTGCCCGTGGTGGGCCTCGTCGATCCGCACATTCTGCGTTCTGGCGACTACGCACAGTTTTTCACTCAGCTGTGGGGCGCGCGTGAGCAGGTGCCGGAACACCCGTTGATCGCGTTGCTCTACGGACTGGGCGTGTTCCTGCTCAGGGACTTTCTGCATTACTGGATTCACCGTGCCTTTCATTCCCGCTATCTGTGGGAGTTCCACAAGGTTCACCATTCGGCGCCGGTGCTGGTGCCGGCCACGGCCAGCCGCATTCACATTGTCGAATCGATCGTTGAACGAATCGTCATCACCGCCGGCCTCGGCGCGTTTGCCGGGGCGGTCTGGTACGCCTGTGGCGGTGAGGTCAGCCGCTACACGCTGTTCGGCGTGACCTGGCTGGTGCTGATCATCAACAGCCTGGGCTCCAATCTGCGCCACAGCCATGTCTGGCTGTCGTTCGGGCCGGCAGTCGAGCATGTGCTCAGCAGCCCGGCCCAGCACCAGATTCATCACAGCGACGCACCGCGCCATTTCAACAAGAATTTCGCGATCAATCTGTCACTGTGGGACTGGCTGTTCGGCACGTTGTACGTCACCACTTCAAAGCCCGAAGACTTGCGCTTCGGCACGGGCGAGCAGGACCGCACACGTTATCTGACGTTGTACAGCCTGATCGTCACCCCGTTCGTGGACACCGCGAAGCGCCTGTCGTCGAACGCCGAAGGTCTTAGGACCCGGTTCAACCAGCGTACGCCTTGAACGTTGGTATCAGCCTGTTCATCAGTTTTTCGAAGCTGCTTTTCCAGTGATATCAATATTCGATAACGGTATTTAAATTTCGTTTTTTATAGCGATAGAGTCCGGCCTCACAGATTTCCCTGTAAATCACTGCGAGGTTGTCATGGCCCTACCGTTCAAACGTTCTGCACTGACGCTGCTGGCGGCCTCGCTGGCCGGCGCATTGCTCGGTAACACTGCACAAGCCGAAGGCAAGATCAGCATCGCCCAGCAATTCGGCATCGGTTATCTGATTCTGGATGTGGTGCGCGATCAGCACTTGATCGAGAAGCATGGCAAGGCCCAGGGCCTGGACATCAAGGTCGACTGGAACAGCATTTCCGGCGCCACCGCCATGAACGAAGCGCTGCTCACCGGATCGCTGGACGTGGTCTCGGCCGGTGTACCGCCGATGCTCACCGTGTGGGATCGCACCAAGGGCAAGCAGAACGTCAAGGCCATCGCTTCGCTGGGTTCGATGCCCAACTACCTGCTGACCAATAACCCGAACGTGAAAACCCTCAAGGACTTCAGCGACAAGGATCGCATCGCCGTTCCGGCGGCGGGTGTGGGCTTCCAGTCGCGCACGCTGCAGATCGAAACGGCCAAGGAATTCGGCAATGACCAATACAAGAAATTCGACGACATCTCCGTCAGCCTGCCGCACCCGGATGCGACGGCTGCACTGATCGCCGGCGGCTCGGAAATCAACGCGCATTTCTCCAGCCCGCCGTTCCAGTACCAGGCGTTGCAGAATCCCAACGTGCATAAAGTGCTGAGTTCCTACGACGTGCTCGGCGGCCAGGCCACGTTCAACGTGCTCTACACCACGGAAAAATTCCACGACGAAAACCCGAAAACCTACAAGGCGTTCTACGACGCGCTGGCCGAGGCCGCGAAAATCATCAAGGCCGACAAGCCTGCGGCGGCTCAGGCCTACATTCGGGTTGAACAGTCAAAGCTGCCGCTGGCGCTGGTCGAGAAAATCGTCACCGATCCGGAAATCGATTTCACCGTGGTGCCGCAGCGCACCTTTATCTATGCCGAGAAATTGCAGGAGCTGGGCGTGCTGAAAAACAAGGCGGACAGCTGGAAGGATTATTTCTTTGAAGAGGCGCATGGTGGGGCGGGGAGTTGAACGGCCGTCATTTCTGAACAACCCGCACGTCCGCCGACCGGGTAAGCGACAAACCCACGTCTATAGTGAGAGGGCTGTGTGAAACCGGTGGCGCACCTCAAGGCTGCGGGGAGAGGCGCCGAGTGAACAATCTGCTGTTATTCATTCAGGAGAACGCCATGAGTCAGATCGAAAAAGTCCTCTACACCGCGAAAACCCACACCACCGGCGGACGTGACGGCGCCTCGCGCAGTTCCGACGGGATCCTCGACGTAAAACTGTCGTCGCCCGGTTCCAGTGGCGGCGGGACCAATCCGGAACAATTGTTCGCGGCAGGCTGGTCGGCGTGTTTCATCGGTGCGATGAAAGCGGTGGCGGGGCAGCAGAAAATCAGCCTGCCAGCGGACCTGGCGGTGGATGCCGAAGTGGACCTGGGTACCAACTCGGGAGGTTATCTGTTGCAGGCGCGACTCAATGTAAGCCTGCCGGGCATGGAGCGCGGCGCGGCGCAGCAGCTGGTGGATGCGGCGCATCAGGTGTGCCCGTACTCCAAGGCCACGCGCAACAATATAGAGGTCGAATTGAAACTGGTCTGACATCCGGATGCAAAAGGGGCGGCATGATCATCGATCATGCCGCCCCTTTTGTTTTTTGAGGCCGTAAATCTGTCAGTCAGCGATCAATGCATCTTGCTGTGATCGTGGCCTTCCATGGTCAGCGCCTTGACCGGCGCTTTCACTTCCACGGTTTCCTTTTCGCCCTTGGCGTTTTCGATAGTCAGGGTCAGCGGCACGCTGTCGCCTTCCTTCAGTTGAGCGGTCAGGCCCATCAGCATCACGTGGTAGCCATTCGGATCGAAGTTGACGGCTTTGCCCGCCGGCAGGTCGACCGATTTCACCGGGCCCATGCTCATCACGTCGTTCTTCATGGTCATCTCATGAATCTGCACGTCCTTGGCCGCCGGCGAAGCAACGCTGAGCAGCTTGCTGTCGCTGTCGGCGGTGACGCTCATGAACGCGCCGCTGGCCGACTGGTTCGGCACGGTCGCACGCACCCAAGCGTCGTCGACCCTGGTCTGCGCCGATACCTGGAAAGCCAGGCCCAGCAGGGACAGGCCCAGTGCGGCACGTTTGATGTGGTTCAGAAAAGGGTTCATCAGCAGACCTCCATGACGGTAAGCAAATCTTCCGTGCACTCTTGTGCAGAAAGCGATTGAGACAGGCCCACACGCAATGTGCCCCGGGTGTCGTAGACATAACTGGTGGCGGTGTGGGAAAGGGTATAGGTGTCGCCGGCCGGGACTTTTTCGTAGAACACGTCGAATTCCTTGGCGGTGGCCTTGGTTTCTTCGAGGGTGCCGTACAGGGCGACGAAGCTTGGATCGAAGGTCTTGACGTAGGCGTCGAGGATTTCCGGGGTGTCGCGTTCCGGGTCGAGGGTGATGAACACCACTTGCAGGATGTCGCCGTCCTTGCCCATCAGCTTCTTGATTTTGGCGGCGCGGGCCAGCGTCGTCGGGCAGATCGCCGGGCACTGGGTGAAGCCGAAGAAAATCATCGGCATCAGACCGCGAAAGCTCGACAGCGTCACGGTGTTGCCTTCGGTGTCCTTGAGCTTGAAGGTGCGTCCGAGGATCTTGTCGCTCAGATCCTTGCCGTACTTGTACGACAGTTCGCCGCGGGTGTCGCAGCCGGCGAGCAGGCCGAGACCGAGTACGCCCATTCCCGCAAGCACCTTGCGGCGAGTCAACAAAGCCGTCATTTCATACCGCCCTTTGGAGCCCGCCGGTCGGCAGGACAGGCGGGCGGGTTAACCGTAAAAGCGGCGCATGATACCAAAATGATCCGGCAGGTCGGTTTTTGATCACCTGTCAATGTCGGAACAGGCGACAAAAGGTGTAAGAAAAAATGACTCAAGGCGATGGTGGAAGCGGCTCGACCGGGCTCCAGCCGCCGCCCAGCGCGGTGTACAGATTCACTTGCGCCACCAGCTGCGCCAACCGATCGGTAATCAGCCCTTGCTGAGAACTGAACAACGAACGCTGGGCATCGAGGAACGTCAGGCTGCTGTCGACGCCGCTCCGATAGCGGTGCTGCGCCATGTCGTAATAATCCTGGGTCGCCTGCACCAGATCGCGCTGGGCCTGGAGTTGCTGTTCGTAGGTCTGGCGCGCCGCGAGGCCGTCGGATACTTCCTGGAATGCCGTCTGAATGGTCTTTTCATACTCGGCGACGGTGATGTCTTTTTGCAGCTTCGCGTAGTCCAGGCTGGCGCGCAGACTGCCGGCGTTGAAGATCGGCAGGTTGATCTGCGGCTGGAATGTCCAGGCACCGGAGCCGCCCTTGAACAGCCCGGACAGATCGCGGCTGGATGTCCCGGCATTGGCGGTCAGGCTGACACTCGGGAAAAACGCCGCCCGCGCCGCGCCGATGTTGGCATTGGCAGCGCGCAGCTTGTATTCGGCCTGGAGAATGTCCGGCCGACGTTGCAGCAGATCGGACGGCAACCCGGCCGGCACGGATGCCACCAGGTCACTGTCCAGCGGACGCGCCGGAAGGTGCTCGGGCACCGGCGCGCCTACCAGCAGCGTCAGGCTGTTCAAGTCCTGGGCGACCTGACGCTGATAACGAGCGAGGCTTGCGCGGGTGCTGTCGACGCTGGTCTGCGCCTGAATCTGGTCCAGCGCCGAGGATTTGCCGGCCTCGCGGTTGCGGGTGGTCAGGTGCAGGCTTCGTTCGTCGGCGGCCAGCGTTTCCCGGGCCAGCACCAGCAACTCCTGATCGGCGCGCCAGGTCAGGTAAGCGTTGGCGACATTGGCCACCAGACTCAATTGCGCACTGCGCCGGGCCTCTTCGGTGGACAGCCAGGTCAGCAGCGCCTGCTCGCTGAGGCTGCGCACCCGGCCGAAGAAGTCCAGTTCATAGGCGCTGATGCCCAGATTCACCGAGTAGGTCGAGGTGATCGCCGCTTGGGTTCGGGTCACGCTGGACGGCACCCGCTGACGCAGTTGGTTGGCATTGGCCGAGACCGCCGGCAGCAGATCGGCGCGCTGGATGCGGTACTGCGCCTGAAACGCCTCGACATTCAGCGCGGCCACCCGCAGATCACGGTTGTTGACCAGCGCGCTGTCAATCAATTGCTGCAACGCCGGGTCATTGAACAGTGCGCGCCAGTCCTCGGCGCGGGGTGTGACCGGGGATTGCGCGGCATACGCGGGACCTTGCGGATACTGCGCGGCACTCGGCGATGCCGGTCGCTGGTAATCGGGGATCAACGAACAACCGCCCAGCAGCGCAGCGGACAGCAGGGAAATCGGCAATCTGAACATCAAACAGCCTCGTTCACGAATGAGAGCGGACGCCGGGCGCCCGGAATGAGAAAAATGCCGGATCAGGCCCCGGCCATCCATTTCGCCAGACCGTGTCGCCCGCTGACCCCGAGCTTGGCGGCCGCACGTTTGAGGTAGGTCTCTATCGAGCTGTTCTTGACCCGCAACTTTTCCGCCATCTGCGGCACGGTGCCGCCGGTCAGCAGGCCCAGACAGACCTCTTTCTCACGCACCGACAAGGTGATGTCACCCAACGCCAGGCGTTCGTCGAACACCTGTTGCAACGGCGTCTGGGGTTGATCGGCTTGTGGCGCGCGGGGTTGGCGGGCGATGGCTTGTCGACTGATGTGCGCGTGGCGCTCGATCAAGGGCAACAGGGTGTCGGACAGGCGCTTGAGGAACGACAGTTCCGGCAGCGAAAACACCCGATGCGTGTGGGGGCGGTAGAACGAGATGACGCAACGGCGGTTGGACGTGCGCGATACCAGATTGCATTGGTGAACGCTGTGGTGCGGGTGTCGATGCTGGAGCGAGGCTTTCAATTGAATCAATAGCGAGTCGTTCATCTCGATCATCTGTTGCAGCAGCGGGTGGTCGTCCGGGTGCTGCAACGGGGCTGGGGGCGGGAAGGTGTCCGGCAAACCGGCGCTGCCCAATGCCCTGATCTCGACCACACTGGACTCCCGTTCGTCCAGGGTCCACTCACTGAGATCGACGCGATTGACCGGAACGAGGTTGTCGACCAGCTGGAACATGTTGGTGGCAAAACGCTCGTTGCCGGTGCTGGCGATCAGTTCTCCCAGTTGCCAGTAAAAGTGCGGATTTTCCATGTTGCGAAGACTGCCGGTCAGGTTCATATCCTTGTCATCCTTGATTTAGAGCCATTGCCGAATCGTCTGCCGTGCATGCACCCGTGAAACGCCCACCCAGTTGTTTCTCCTGAAAATCGATCTGGAACGGGATTTAAGCCTATGCATTTGTCCTACGTCTGTAGGGGAAAACAGGGACACAAAGTGCCACCATTTCCGAAAAAATGGCGTCACGTTTCTGTCAGATCAATGTGTACGGACTCGTAGTCTATGACTGTACGATCTAGTACGAACCCCGGATTCCGGGGTTCGGACCGCGGTGCCGCGCCATTGCGGGGCGCTAGCGGATAGTCGAGTGTGGCGATTGTCCTACAGGATTTTCAGTCATTTCTTTCCGAACTTTTAGGGGATCAGCTGACTTCTCAGGCCCTGTTGGTTCGCACAACTGTACAAAGTGGGGAGTGTTGTCCGGGTTTTACGTGTCACGCGGGTTTCGGGGCCGATGCTTGAATACGCGCCAAATCACGTGAGATGGATCTTATGAACCAATTTGCTGCCGACGCGGCGGACGGTCTGTCCGCGATTTCCGAGGCCTTTCCGCTGACTGCCGCCCAGCGCGACATCTGGCTCGATCAATTGCGTCAGGGAAATTCGCCGATGTACAACATCGGTGGCTATGTCGAACTGACCGGGCCGCTGGATCCGGCCCTGATGCAGGCGGCGCTTGAAGGTCTCGTGGCCCGGCATGACGCGATGCGCACCAGCCTGCTGCCGGGGGCCGGCGAGGATGGGCTGCCGTTGCAACGTTTTGCCCGGTCCATGCCGGTGCCGATGCCGGTACACGATTTACGCAGCCATCCCGATCCATACGCCGCAGCGCGCCAACTGACGCAGGAAAATATCGAGCAACTGTTTACGCTGGATGGCGGGCCGTTGTTCCGGTTTCGTCTGCTCTGGCTCGATGACGACCGTCATTGGCTGTCACTCCAGGCCCACCACCTGATCGTCGATGGCTGGGGTTTCGGCGAGATGCTCAAATCCCTCGACGAGATCTACAACGCGCTGGCGCTCGGGCAATTGCCGCCCGATTCGGCGCCGTCCTATGTCGATTTCATCCGTGACGATGCGCGGTATTTTCAGTCCGACCGTTACGCCCGTGACCGGGCGTATTGGCTGGACAAATACCAACATCGGCCCGAGCCTCTGTTGCTGCCGCGTTATCAAGAGCGCTTTGCCAGTGCTGCGGCACCGACCCGGATTTTCTCGCAAGTCTTTCCGGCGCGTTTGCACGAGCGCATGAAGCAGGTGGCCCGAGAGTACGGCGCATCGGCGTTTCATGTGCTGCTGGCAGCGATCCATGTGTATTTCAGCCGCAGCGCCCAGCGTGACGAATGGGTGGTGGGCGTGCCGCTGCTCAACCGTTCCGGCGCCCGGTTCAAATCGACCCTGGGGCTGTTCACCCAGGTCAGCGCGGTGCGCATGGGGTTTGGCCGCGAATTGTCATTCAAGACGCTGGTCAAGGCGATTCACGACGAGTTGAAAAAAGACTTTCGCCACCAGCGTTTTCCCTTGAGCGAAATGAACCGTGCCCTCGGCTTGCTGCGCGAGGATCGCTCGCAGTTGTTCGAAGTGACCGTGTCCTATGAGCGCGATGTGCATGAATACCGCTACGGCGAGGCGCAGGGGCGGGTGGTCAAAGTGTCGAACCACGAAGAGGGCACGCCGTTGTCGGTGCACCTGCTGAGCAGCCGTGGCGACTACGAGGACAGTTTGTACATGGTGTACAACGAGGCCTACTTTGACGCCGATGAAATCGCGGCGCTGAGCGGGCGCTTGCTGTGGGTGCTGGAGCAGGGGCTTGAAGAACCCGCGCTGGCGGTGGGCGATTTCAGCCTGAGCCTGCCGGCCGAAACGGCGTTGCTGCAACAATGGAATGACACACGCGCGCAATACCCTCAAAACCTGACCATCCACCAGCGCATCGAAGCGCAAGTGGCGACACGCCCGGATGCGGTAGCGGTCGAATTCCAGGGACAGCGGCTGACCTATGCCGAGCTGAACCGACAGGCCAACGCCCTGGCCCATCATTTGATCGGGCTTGGCGTTCGACCCGACGCCCGCGTGGCGCTGGTCGCGCGCCGAGGGCTGGACACGCTGGTCGCGCTGCTGGCGATTCTCAAGTCCGGCGCCGGTTATGTGCCGGTCGATCCGGCTCATCCTGCGGAACGGCTGAGCTATTTATTGCGCGACAGTGCTCCGGCCGTGGTCCTGACCCAGCACGATCTGCGCGAGCGTTTGCCGATGCTCGACGTGCCGGTGATTGAAATCGATTCGCGCGGCTGGCCGATCAACGATCTCAACCCTGACGTTTCGGGGCTGACCACTGCACATCTGGCCTACGTGATCTACACCTCCGGTTCTACCGGCCAGCCCAAAGGCGTGATGGTCGAACATCACACGTTATCGAACCTGGTCGACTGGCATTGCACGGCCTTTGACCTGAGCGCCGGTTGCCACACGTCAAGCCTCGCCGGCTTCGGTTTCGACGCCATGGCCTGGGAAGTCTGGCCGGCGCTGTGTGCCGGCGCGACCCTGCACCTGGCGCCGTCCCGTGATGGCGGCGAAGACATCGACGCGCTGCTCGACTGGTGGCGTGCGCAACCGCTGGACGTGAGTTTCCTGCCGACCCCGATTGCCGAGTACGCCTTCAGCCGTCACCTCGAACACCCGACCCTGCGCACACTGCTGATCGGCGGCGATCGCCTGCGCCAGTTCAATCGCCAGCAGACGTTCGCGGTGATCAACAACTACGGCCCGACCGAAGCGACAGTGGTCGCGACCTCGGGGCGAATCGAACCGGGTCGGACGCTGCACATCGGCAAACCCGTGAGCAATGCCACGGCCTATCTGCTGGATGACCGACAACGCCCGGTGCCGATTGGCGTGGCCGGTGAACTGTACGTCGGAGGCGCCGGGGTGGCGCGGGGTTACTTCAACCGGCCGGAGCTGACCGCCGAACGCTTTCTCGACGATCCTTTCAGCCGCCAGCCCAACGCCCGGATGTACCGCACCGGCGACCTCGCACGCTGGCGCCCGGACGGCACCCTCGAGTACCTGGGCCGCAACGACGATCAGGTGAAAATCCGTGGCGTGCGCATCGAGCCCGGCGAAATCGAAGCGGCGTTGAGCAGCCATGAGTCGGTGCGCGATGCGGTGGTGCAGGTGCGCGACGGACAGTTGCTGGCCTGGTTCACCGAACGCCAGCCGCTGGATATCACGCAGCTGCATGCTCACCTCAAGACCCGTCTGCCCAGCGCGATGCTGCCATCGGCCTATGTGCGCTTGACGGCGTTGCCGCTGACGGCCAACGGCAAACTGGATCGCCAGGCGTTGCCGGCGCCGGGGCCGGAGGCGTTGATCCGCCGCGAATATGAAGCCCCGCAAGGCGACGTCGAAATCCTCCTGGCGCAGATCTGGGCCGAGGTGCTGCAAGTCGAAAATGTCGGGCGTCACGATCACTTTTTCGAACTGGGCGGGCACTCGCTGCTGGCGGTCAACCTGATCGAACGCATGCGTCAGCTGGGGATGAGCAGCGATGTGCGCGTGCTGTTTGGCCAGCCGACGCTGGCGGCACTGGCCGCATCGGTGGGCACTGGTCGCGAGATCGAAGTGCCGGCCAACCGTATTGCGCCAGGTTGCACGCAGATCACCCCGGATCTGTTGCCGTTGGTGCAACTGGATCAGGCAACCCTCGACCGGATCATCGCCACGGTGCCGGGTGGGGCGGCCAACGTGCAGGACATTTATCCGCTGGCGCCGTTGCAGGAAGGCATCCTTTATCACCACATCACCGCCGCACAGGGTGATCCGTACCTGCTGCAGTCGCAGCTGGCGTTCGACAGCGTCGAGCGGGTCGAGGCCTATGCGGCGGCGCTGCGTCAGGTCATGGCGCGCCACGATATTCTGCGCACTGCGGTGGTCTGGGAAGGTTTGACCACTCCGGTGCAGGTGGTCTGGCGCGAAGCCGAGTTGCCGGTACAGGAAGTCAATCTTGATCCGGTCGAGGGCGATGTCCTCGCGCAACTGCATGAGCGCTTCGATGCCCGGCGGTATCGCATCGATGTCAGTCAGGCGCCGCTGATCCGGCTGATGTATGCGCGCGACCCGGCCCACGGGCGGATCGTGGCGATTCTGTTGTTTCATCACCTGGCGCTGGATCACATCGCGCTGGAAGTCCTGCGTCATGAAATGCGCGCCAATTTGCTTGGGCAGCGCGAACCGCTGCCGCCAGCGGTGCCGTATCGCAATTACGTGGCCCAGACCCGATTCGGTGTCAGCGAGCAGGAACACGAAGCGTTCTTCCGCGAGATGCTCGCCGACATCGACGAGCCGACCTTGCCGTTCGGCTTGCAGGATGTGCAGGGCGACGGTCGCGGTATCGACGAAGCCGTGCGAACGCTTGCGCTTGAACTGGATCGGCGCTTGCGTCTTCAGGCGCGGCAGGCCGGCGTCAGCGTGGCCAGCCTGATTCACCTGGCCTGGGCGCAGGTGCTGGCGGCGACCTCGGGGCAGGAACACGTGGTGTTTGGCAGCGTTTTTATGGGCCGGATGCAAGGCGGCGAGGGCGCGGATCGGGCGCTCGGGGTGTTCATCAACACCTTGCCATTGCGGGTGGACATGGACCGTGGCGCGCGCGATGCGGTGCTGCTCACCCACGCCCGACTGACCGACTTGCTCGGGCACGAACATGCGTCTCTGGCGCTGGCCCAGCGTTGCAGCGGCGTTGCGTCACCGGCGCCGCTGTTCAGTGCGTTGCTCAACTATCGGCACACCGACCTTGAGGCGCAGGAATCGGCGTCGGAGCCAGCCTGGCAAGGCATTCAGACCCTGGAGAACGAAGAGCGCACCAACTACCCGATGACCCTGAGCGTCGATGATCTGGGCAGCGCTTTGCAGATCACCACGCGAACCCTGATGAGCATCGGTGCGCAGCGCATCGGCGACTACGTGCAAAGCGCGTTGCAGGCACTGGTCGATGCCCTTGAGCAAACCCCGCAACAGCCGCTGAATCGCTTGCCGATCCTGCCGGCGGCGGAGCTTGAACAACTGCTGGTCGAGTTCAATGCCAGCGAAGTCGATTGTCCGCTCGATCAGCCGCTTCAGGTGTTGTTCGAGCAACAAGTACAGCGCAGACCCGACACCATCGCATTGCAGGCTGGCGAGCAGCAACTGACCTATCGACAACTGAACGAACAGGCCAACCGTCTGGCGCATCATCTGCGCGAGCAAGGCGTGCAGCCCGATTCACGAGTGGCGATCTGTGTCGAACGCAGCCTGGATCTGGTGATCGGCTTGCTCGGCATTCTCAAGGCCGGCGGTGCGTATGTGCCGCTGGATCCCGACTATCCGCTGGAACGCCTGCATTACATGCTGCAGGACAGCGCGCCGGTGGCGGTGCTGGTGCATGAGGCCACCCGCAATCTGTTGGACGATCCGGGTGTGCCGGTCATCGATTTCGACCGCTGCACCTGGCAGGGCGGATCGACTGAAAACCTGCAAGTACCGGGTTTGAGCGCTTCAAACCTGGCCTACATGATCTACACCTCGGGCTCCACCGGCACGCCGAAGGGCGTGATGATCGAACATCGGGGGTTATGCAATCTGGTGCATTGGGGGTCGCAGATCAGTCCCCCGAGGACGCATGGTGCGTTGTTGCAGAAAGCACCGTTCAGTTTCGATGGCTCAGTGTGGGAGTTTTTCTGGCCGCTGACAGTCGGTATGCGACTGGTTCTGGCACGTCCCGGCGGCCATCGTGAACCGGCCTATCTGGCGCAAGCGATCGGCGAGCAGCAGATCAGCGTGGTCAAATTCGTCCCGGCGCTGTTACAACAGTTTCTTGAGTTGGACGATGTCAGTCAGTGCACCACTCTCACTGATGTGTTTTGTGGGGGTGGCGAACTCACCGCTGCACTGGCCCAAGCGGTGCGCAAAAAACTGCCATGGGTGCGCTTGCACAATGTCTATGGTCCAACCGAAGCCACGGTCGACAGCTCCGCATGGACGCTGGAACCGTACATGCCTGTACCCGACTCCGTGCTACCGATTGGCAGGGCCATTTGCAACACCCGGCTCTACGTGCTGGACGCCCACGATCAACCGGTGCCATTCGGTGTCAGCGGTCACCTGCACATCGGCGGGGTCGGGGTCGCGCGGGGGTATCTGGGCTTGCCGGAGATGCAGGCCGAACGCTTCATCGACAGCCCGTTCGTGGCCGGTGATCGCCTGTACCGCACCGGCGATCTGGTGCGCTACCGGGCGGACGGCAACCTCGAATTCCTCGGTCGCAACGACTTCCAGATCAAGCTGCGCGGCCTGCGTCTGGAACCGGGGGAAATCGAAGCACGGCTGATCGAGCATCCCGCCGTGCGTGAAGCGGTAGTGCTGGTGCGGGACGAGCGGCTGGTGGCGTATTTCACCGTGCGCGAAGGCTTCGACGCGCCCCCCATCGAAACCTTGCGCGCCCATGTGCTCGAGCGTTTGCCGGAGTACATGGCACCGGGTGCTTACGTAAAACTCGACGCATTGCCCCTGACCCCGAACGGCAAGGTTGACCGCAAAGCCTTGCCGGCACCTGGGGCTGAGGCGGTGCTCAGTCGCCGCTACGAGGCGCCCGAGGGCGAAGTCGAAATCCGGCTGGCGCAGATCTGGGCCGAAGTGCTGCAACTGGAGCAGGTCGGGCGCAACGATCACTTCTTTGAACTCGGCGGGCATTCGTTGCTGGCGGTCAGCCTGGTGGCGCGCATGCGTCAGGCCGGGCTACACGTCGATGCGCGAACGCTGTTCAGCCAGCCGACTCTGGCCGCGCTGGCGGCGCAAACCTCGGACCAGGCAAAACAGGTGGAAGTCCCACCAACCACCATACCGACGCTCAACCGCAAACGCCGGCTCTGAGCCGACACCGGCGTCGATTCGCGGTTCCCGCGGATCGACGCCATGACTGGCCGGTCACGGGTCTTGTCCCCGCTTCCCATGTCAGACACCCAAGCCCCGATGTTTTAGCTTTTCCAGGCTGCGCGCCGCCGTACGGACTCGCCGCTGCGCGCTCCTTTTTCCCGAATTTACAGCAGGTTACCCCCATGCAATTTCGCGAGCTGATGGCTGTTATTTCCACCCATGCGATCCGCCTTCAACAGGACGATGAAGACCTGGTCATTCTGGGCGATGACGACGCACTGGACGATGCGTTGTGGGACAGCCTCGCCAAACACAAGGCGCAGTTGCTGGAACTGGTGGCGAGCCACGGCGGCGACTGGTCGAGCCCGGCGTTGCGCATCACCCCGGACATGCTGCCGCTGGTGCAACTGGATCAGCCGGCTATCGACCGCATCGTCGCCACCGTGCCGGGCGGCGTGGCGAATGTGCAGGACATCTATCCGCTGGCGCCGCTGCAGGAGGGGCTGCTTTATCACCATCTCTCCGCGCCGGAGGGGGATCCCTATGTGTCGCAGGCGCGGTTCACGTTCGACAGTCGCGAACGGCTGGAGGCATTCACCGAAGCGTTGCGTCGGGTGATCGAGCGCCATGACATTTTGCGCACCTCCATCCTCTGGGAGCATCTGGACGAACCTGTGCAGGTGGTCTGGCGTGAAGCCCCGCTGGTCTGTGAGGAAGTCGATCTGAATGACCGTGAGGATGTACTCGCGCAATTGCTGGCACGCCACGACCCACAATATTTCCGCCTCGACCTGCAACAGGCCCCGTTGCTGCGGCTGGTGTTCGCCGAGGATCCGGTCAACGACCGGGTGGTCGCATTGTTGCTGTTCCATCACATGATCATGGATCACGTCGCGCTCGATGTGGTGCGCCGGGAAATTCAGGCCTACCTGTCCGGCCGCGATGCCGAAGTCGCGAGGGCGGTGCCGTTTCGCGACCACCTGGCGAGGGCACGTCTGGGGTCGGATGAGCAAGCGCATCAAGACTTTTTCCGCGAGATGCTCGGCGAAATCGACGAGCCGACACTGCCCGGTGGCTTGCACGATGTACAAGGTGACGGGCAGGGCATCGAGGAAGTCTCGTGCATGCTCGACAGCGATCTGAGCCAGCGCCTGCGTACCCAGGCGCGACAATCAGGCGTGAGCGTGGCGAGCCTGATGCACCTGGCCATGGCATGCGTGCTAGGGCAGTTGTGCGGGCGCTCGGCGGTGGTGTTCGGCACCGTTCTGTTGGGACGGATGAACGCGGCTGACGGTGTCGAACAGGCCTTGGGGATGTTCATCAATACCTTGCCTTTGCGGGTGGATGTCGGCGCGTCGAGCGTTCATGACGGCGTGCTGACGACGCACCGGCGCCTGACCGCGCTGCTCGCCCATGAGCAGGCGTCCCTGGCGCTGGCCCAGCGTTGCAGCGCCGTGGCGGTGCCGACGCCGCTGTTCAGCGCCATGCTCAACTATCGCCACAGCAGCGTGGAGGAAGTCGCCGAAGTGATCGAGCTGTCGCCGGGGGTGCGCGTGTTGGGTGCCCGCGAGCGCACCAATTACCCGCTGACCGTCAACATCGATGACCTCGGTCAGGACCTGCGCATCACGGTGCTGGCCGACGCGACGCTTGGCGCCTCACGCATCGCCGGTTACCTGCGCACGGCACTGGACAGTCTCGTCGATGCGCTGCAGAACAACCCGCAAGCCGCATTGCACAGCCTCAACATCCTGCCGCCCGCGGAGCGTGAACACTGGCTGTATGGCGTCAATACACCGAGGGCGAGTTTTCTCGACACGCCGTTGATCCATCAGCAATTCGAAGCGCATGCGCACACTCGGCCCGAGGCGGTCGCGTTGCTGTTCGAGGGGCGAACTTACAGCTATGGAGCACTCAACCGACAGGCCAACCAGGTGGCCCATCGTTTGCTCGCCCTTGGCATCCGTCCGGATGACCGGGTAGCGATCTGCGTCGAGCGCGGCCCGCAAATGATCGCCGGCCTGCTCGGCGTGCTCAAAGCGGGTGCCGGATATGTGCCGATCGATCCGGCTTATCCGCTGGAGCGCATCACCTTCACTTTGCAAGACAGTGCGCCGGTGGCGGTGCTGATGCAGGCCGCGACTCTGGATCGGATTGCCGGGCTATCCGTGCCGCAGATCGACCTCGACGAACAAGGTTTGCAAAATGAACCGGCGTTCAATCCACAGATCCCGGACTTGAATCCGGCGCATCTGGCCTACGTGATCTACACCTCTGGCTCCACCGGGCTGCCCAAAGGGGTGATGGTCGAGCACCGCAACGTGGCACGCCTGTTTGGCGCGACCCACGATTGGTTCCGGTTCAATGCGCAAGACGTCTGGGCGTTGTTCCATTCGTTTGCCTTTGATTTCTCGGTCTGGGAAATCTGGGGTGCGCTGGCGTACGGCGGACAGTTGCTGGTGGTGCCGCAACACATCAGTCGCTCGCCGGACGAGTGTTACGCGTTGCTCTGCCGCTCGGGCGTCACCGTACTCAACCAGACGCCAAGCGCGTTCCGGCAGTTGGTCGCCGCCCAAGGCCGCAGCCCGTTGCAGCATTCGCTGCGCGAAGTGATTTTTGGCGGTGAAGCGCTGGAGCCAGGATCGCTCAAACCCTGGTATGCGCGGGTCGGCAACGCCGGCACCCGGCTGGTGAACATGTACGGCATCACCGAAACCACGGTGCATGTGACCTATCGACCGTTGGTGGCGGCAGACGCGCAATTGACCGCCAGCAGCCCGATCGGCGTGCGCATTCCCGACCTGCAGCTGTACGTCCTCGATGCCCGGCGGGAACCCGTACCGGCCGGAGTGACCGGGGAGTTGTATGTGGGTGGCGCCGGGGTTGCCCGTGGTTACCTGAATCGTGAGGCGTTGACCGCCGAGCGCTTTATCGCCGATCCGTTCAGCGAGCATGCCGAAGCGCGTTTGTACAAGACCGGCGATCTGGCACGGTGGACGGTGGAGGGCGAACTCGAATACCTGGGACGCAACGACGATCAGGTGAAAATCCGTGGTTTCCGTATCGAACTTGGCGAGATTCAGGCACGTCTTGCAGCCTGCGACGGCGTGCGCGATGCGCTGGTGATCGCCCGCGAGGACAGCCCTGGCGACACGCGTCTGGTGGCCTACTGGCTGGCCGCCGAAGGTGTCGAACCGAGCGTTGCGCAATTGCGCGATCACCTGCTGGCATCGCTGGCCGAGCATATGGTGCCGGGCGCGTTCGTGCGCCTCGATGCCTTCCCGCTGACGGCCAACGGCAAACTCGATCGCCGGGCGTTGCCGCAGCCGGACAACGAAGCCTTCGCCCGGCGGGCGTTTGAAGCACCGCTTGGCGAAATCGAAACCCGCATCGCTGTGATCTGGCAGACCTTGCTCGGGCTGGAGCGGGTGGGCAGGCATGACAATTTCTTCGAGCTGGGCGGTCATTCGCTGCTGGCGGTGAAGCTGATCGAACGCATGCGTCAGCAAAACATGCAGTGCGACGTCCGCGTGCTGTTCGGCCAGCCGAGCGTGGCTGCACTCGCCGCGACGCTGGGAGGGGACGCCACGGTCAGCGTGCCGGCCAACCGCATCGAACCCGGTTGCACCCGCATCACCCCGGACATGCTGCCGCTGGCCACGCTGGATCAAGCGGCCATCGACCGTATCGTCGAGACCGTCGACGGCGGTATCGACAACGTGCAGGACATCTACGCCCTGGCACCGTTGCAGGCGGGGATCCTCTATCACCATCTGGCCATTGCCGACGGTGACCCGTACGTGTTGCAAGCGCAGTTCGCCTTCGACGGACTGGCGCAGATCAAGGCGTTTGTTCGCGCGTTGAACAGTGTCATCGCCCGGCACGACATCCTGCGTACCAGTGTGGTCAGGGAAAACCTCGAGGAGCCGGTGCAAGTGGTGTGGCGTGCGGCGCCGCTGGCACTGGAGCGGGTGGATGCCGATCCGCAGGACGGTGATGTGTTACAGCAAATGCAGGCGCGCTTCGATCCGCGACACTATCGCCTGGACTTGCAGCGTGCGCCGTTGATGCGCTTTGCCTACACCGAGGACCCGTTGCAAAACCGCTGGGTCGGGATCCTGCTGTTGCACCACATCGTGCTCGATCACACCGCGCTTGAGGTGTTGGTGGCCGAGATGAGCGACGCCCTTGACGGGCAAGTCGGCGTGCTGCCGCCGCCCGTGCAATACCGCAACTATGTCGCTCAGGCCCGTCTCGGTTCGAATGCCGAGGCCCATGAAGCATTCTTTCGCGAGATGCTCGGCGACATCGCTGAACCGACCCTGGCGTTCGGCCTGCGGGACGTACTCGGCGATGGCACAAACATCGTGGACAGCGAACTGGCACTGGATGAGCATCTTGCCGGGCGCCTGCGCCAACAGGCCCGCACGCTGGGCATCAGTGTTGCGAGTCTGGTGCATCAGGCCTGGGGCCAGGTACTTGCCCAGGTCTGCGGGCGCGAGGAAGTGGTATTCGGCACGGTGTTGCTGGGGCGCATGCAGGGGGGAGAGGGCGCCGATCGTTCGTTGGGCATGTTCATCAACACCCTGCCGCTGCGGGTCCATGTCGGGGCCACGGCGGTGGAGGCGGGTGTCAGGGCGACCCACGAGCGTCTGGCGCAACTGCTGGTGCATGAGCAAGCGCCGCTGATACTGGCTCAACGTTGCAGTGGCGTGACGGGTTCGGATCCGCTGTTCAATACCTTGCTCAACTATCGCCACAGCGCGCAACAGACGGCGACGCCGGGCTGGGAAGGCATCCGGATTCTTGATTCTCGTGAGCGCAGCAACTATCCGCTGGTGGTCAGCGTCGACGACCTTGGACAGGGCTTCCGGCTTTCTGTGCAGGCAGTGCCCGAAGTGGATGGCGCGCGGGTCTGCGATTACCTGCAAACCGCACTGCACAATGTGCTGAGCGCGCTGGAACAGGATCGGCATGCGCCATTGAATCAGGTGTCGATCCTGTCGGCGGCCGAACGCCAGCGCGTGCTGGTCGGTTTCAATGTCACCGGTCGCGACTTTGCCCACGGCCATCTGGTGCACCAATTGTTTGAAGCGCGAGCGGCGAGCCAACCCGACGCTGTGGCAGTGGTGCAGGGCGGGCAAAGTCTGAGCTACGACGGCTTGAACCGCCGCGCCAACCGCCTGGCCCATCACTTGATCGGCCTCGGTGTGCAACCGGACGACCGCGTCGCGCTCTGTGTGCAGCGGGGTCCGCAGATGCTGGTCGGGCTGCTGGCGATCCTCAAGGCTGGCGCCGGTTATGTCCCGGTCGATCCGGCACATCCGGCAGAACGGATCGCTTACCTGTTGCAGGACAGCGATCCGGTGGCGGTCCTGGCACAGACGGCCACTCGCGACCTGCTGGGCGCCGTGCCGGTTATCAACCTTGACAGCGACGCCTGGCAGCATCTGCCAGACAGCAATCCACAGTTGCCGGACCTGACCCCGGCACATCTGGCCTACGTGATCTACACCTCCGGCTCCACCGGCCAGCCAAAAGGCGTGATGGTCGAACACGCGACCCTGGAAAACCTTGTGCACTGGCACGTCGATGCCTTTGACCTGCAGGCCGGCAGTCACACCGCCAGCGTGGCCGGTTTCGGTTTTGATGCGATGGCCTGGGAAGTCTGGCCGGCGCTGTGCGTCGGCGCGACATTGCACCTGCCTCCGGAATCGGTGAGCAACGAGCATCTGGACGAACTGCTCGACTGGTGGCGGGCGCAGCCGTTGCAGGTGAGTTTCCTGCCAACCCCGGTGGCCGAGTACGCCTTCAGCCGCGAGCTGCAACACCCGACCTTGCGCACTTTGCTGATCGGTGGTGACAAGCTGCGTCAGTTCAATCGAGAACAGAGTTTCGCGGTGATCAACAACTACGGCCCGACCGAGGCTACGGTGGTCGCCACCTCGGGTCCGGTTGAAGTCGGTCAAACGCTGCACATCGGCCGGCCGATGGCCAACGCTCGTATCTATCTGCTCGACGATCAGCAACGGCCAGTGCCAGTAGGTGTGACGGGGGAGTTGTACGTCGCCGGCGCCGGTGTCGCACGGGGTTATCTGAACCGTCCCGATCTGACCGCCGAACGCTTCCTGAATGATCCGTTCAACGAAGGGCGCATGTACCGCACCGGCGACCTTGCGCGCTGGCTGGCGGACGGCAATGTCGAGTACCTGGGCCGCAACGACGATCAGGTCAAACTGCGCGGCGTGCGGGTTGAACTGGGGGAAATCGAAGCGGCGCTGGCCAGCCATCCGGCAGTGCAGGACGCAGTAGCGCTGGTGCGCGACGGGCAATTGCTGGTGTGGTTCACCGAGTGTGCGCCGACCGATATCGAAGCCCTGCGCAATCATCTGCAAACTCGTCTACCGCAAGCCCTGATCCCGGCGGCTTACGTGCGCCTCGACGCCTTGCCCCTGACCGCCAACGGCAAACTCGACCGCAAGGCCTTGCCGGAGCCGGATCAAAGCGCCTGGCTCAGCCGCGAATACGAAGCCCCGCAAGGCCCGGTGGAAACCGCGCTGGCGCAGATCTGGGCTGACGTGCTGAAGCTGGAGCAGGTCGGACGCCACGACAACTTCTTCGAACTGGGCGGCCACTCGCTGCTGGCCGTGAGCCTGATCGAACGCTTGCGCCAGATCGGTCTGAACACCGATGTGCGCGTGCTGTTCAGCCAGCCGACCCTGGCAGCCCTGGCGGCTGCGGTGGGCAGCGGTCGCGAAATCGAAGTGCCGGCCAATCGCATTCCCGCTGATTGCAGCCACATCACTCCGGAACTGCTGAGTCTGACCGAGCTGGATCAGTCGAGCATCGACCGGATCGTCGCCAGCGTGCCGGGCGGCGCCGCCAACGTGCAGGACATTTATCCGCTGGCGCCGTTGCAGGAGGGCATCCTTTATCACCACTTGAGCGCGGAGCAGGGTGACCCGTACCTGCTGCAATCATGCCTGGCCTTTGCCAGCGTCGAGCGCTTGCACGCTTTTGCCAACGCCTTGCAAAAGGTGATTGCGCGCCACGACATCCTGCGCACCAGCCTGGTTTGGGAAGGATTGCCGAGCCCGCAGCAAGTGGTATGGCGAGAGGCTGCGCTGGCGGTGCAATCGGTCGATTTGAGTCCGCTGGATGGCGATATCCTCGATCAGTTGCGCGCACGGTTCGATGCCCGGGATTATCGCCTCGACCTCGGTCAGGCACCGCTGATCCGTCTGGTATATGCCGAAGATCCGCTGCGTGACCGGGTGGCAGGTGTGCTGTTGTTTCATCACGTCGTGCTGGATCACACCGCACTGGAGGTGGTTCGCCGGGAAATGCAGTTGTATCTGCCGGGGCAGGTTGAGTCTTTGCCGCCTGCCGCGCCCTACCGCAACTACGTACATCAGGCTCGCCAAGGCATCAGCGAGGAAGAACACGAAAGCTTCTTTCGCGAGATGCTCGGTGATATTGACGAGCCGACCCTGCCATTCGGCTTGCAGGACGTACAGGGCGACGGCCGCAACATCGAGGAGCATTCGCTGGCGCTGCCGGTGCAATTGAATCGGCACTTGCGCCGACAGGCGCGGCAATACGGGGTCAGCGTCGCAAGCCTGTTTCATCTCGCCTGGGCGCGGGTGCTGGCGGCGACTTCCGGACGCCGGGACGTGGTGTTCGGCACCGTGCTGCTGGGGCGGATGCAAGGCGGCGAGGGCGCGGATCGGGCTTTGGGGATGTTCATCAACACCTTGCCGTTGCGCGTGGAAGTTGCCGGGCAAAGTGTGAGCGAAGCGGTTCGAACGGTTCATGAGCGGTTGGCGGCTTTACTGGGACATGAGCATGCGTCGCTGGCACTGGCTCAGCGTTGCAGCGCCGTGGCCGCCCCTTTGCCGCTGTTCAGCGCGGTACTCAACTATCGACACAGCGGCCACGACGCTGCGCGACAGACGGTTGACCCGGTCTGGCGAGGCATCGAATTCCTGGCCCAGGACGGGCGCACCAATTATCCGCTGACCTTGAGCATCAACGACCGGGGCGATGGCTTCAATCTGTCGGTGCTGACCCCGGATCATGTGGGGGCGCAGCGGGTCTGCGAGCTGATGCACAGCGCTCTGACGGAGCTGGCGACAGCGTTGGCTGACAACCCCGGACAGGCCTTTGAACGTCTCAACGTCCTGTCAGCGGCGGCGCGCGCGCAGCTGCTTGGCGACTTCAACGCGAGCACGGCGGTTTACCCGTCAGCGCAAGGTGTTCATCGTCTGTTCGAAGCGCAGGTTGCGCGCACGCCGGATGCCGTGGCGGTTCAGGCGGGCACGCAGCGCCTGACGTTCAGGCAATTGAACCAGCGCGCCAATCGCCTGGCCCATCATCTGCAGGGGCTGGGGGGCACTACCGAGACACGAGTGGCGATCTGTCTCAAACGCAGCCCGGACATGCTGGTCGGGCTGTTGGCGATCCTCAAGGCCGGCGCCGCCTATGTACCGGTCGACCCGGCTTATCCACCCGAGCGAATCGCTTACATGCTGGCCGACAGTGCGCCGAGAGTGGTACTGGTTCGCGACGTAGCTTTGCCGAATCAGGCTGGCATACCGGTGATTGATCTTGCCCATGAGACCTGGCAAGACCTGTCGGTTGCTGATCCGCAGGTCGCCGATTTTACGCCGGACAACCTGGCCTACGTGATCTACACCTCAGGCTCCACCGGCCAGCCGAAAGGCGTGATGGTCGAACACGCGACCCTGGAAAACCTTGTGCACTGGCACGCCGAAGCCTTCGACCTGCACGCCGGCAGTCACACCGCCAGCGTGGCCGGGTTCGGCTTCGATGCGATGGCTTGGGAAGTCTGGCCGGCGTTGTGCGTCGGGGCGACGTTGCACCTGCCGCCGGAATCGGTGAGCAACGAGCACCTGGACGAACTGCTCGACTGGTGGCGGGCGCAGCCGTTGCAGGTCAGCTTCCTGCCGACCCCGGTGGCCGAATATGCCTTCAGCCGCGGGCTGCAACACCCGACCCTGCGTACCTTGCTGATCGGCGGCGACAAGCTGCGGCAGTTCAACCGCGAACAGACCTTCGCGGTGATCAACAACTACGGCCCGACCGAAGCCACGGTGGTCGCGACGTCCGGCCGGGTCGAAGTCGGCCAGCCGCTGCACATCGGCCGGCCGATGGCCAACGCCCGAATCTATCTGCTCGATGACCAGCAACGTCCGGTGCCCGTGGGGGTGACGGGTGAGTTGTACGTCGCCGGCGCTGGCGTGGCGCGCGGTTACCTAAACCGTCCCGATCTGACCGCCGAACGCTTTCTTACTGATCCGTTCAGCGATCAGCCGCAGGCGCGGATGTACCGCACCGGCGACCTCGCACGCTGGCTGGCGGACGGCAACATCGAATACCTGGGCCGCAATGACGATCAGGTGAAACTGCGCGGCGTGCGGGTTGAACTGGGGGAAATCGAAGCCGCCCTGAGCAGCCATCCGGCAGTGCAGGACGCGGTGGCGCTGGTGCGCGACGGCCAGTTGCTGGTGTGGTTCACCGAGTGTGCGCCGACCGACATCGAAGCCCTGCGCAATCATCTGCAAACGCGTCTACCGCAAGCATTGATCCCGGCGGCTTACGTTCGACTCGACACCTTGCCGCTGACCGCCAACGGCAAACTCGACCGCAAGGCCTTGCCGGAGCCGGATCAAAGTGCCTGGCTCAGCCGTGAATACGAAGCCCCGCAAGGCCCGGTGGAAACCGCGCTGGCGCAGATCTGGGCCGATGTCCTGAAGCTGGAAAAAGTCGGTCGCCACGACAACTTCTTCGAACTGGGCGGCCACTCGTTGCTGGCCGTGAGTCTGATCGAACGCCTGCGCCAGATCGGCCTGAACACCGACGTGCGTGTGCTGTTCAGCCAGCCGACCCTGGCAGCCCTGGCCGCAGCAGTGGGCAGCGGTCGTGAGATCGAAGTGCCGGCCAACCGCATTCCTGCCGACTGCACCCGCATCACTCCGGAGTTGCTGAGCCTGACCGAGCTGGATCAGTCGAGCATCGACCGGATCGTCGCCAGCGTGCCGGGTGGCGCCGCCAACGTGCAGGACATTTATCCGCTGGCGCCGTTGCAGGAGGGCATTCTTTATCACCATTTGAGCGCGGAGCAGGGCGACCCGTACCTGCTGCAATCGCGGCTGGCCTTCGACAGCCTCGAGCGAGTCGACAGCTTTGTCGCGGCGCTGCGCCAGGTCATTGCCCGTCACGACATCCTGCGCACGGCGGTGATCTGGCAGAAGCTGGCCGAGCCGATGCAAGTGGTCTGGCGTCACGCAGACTTGCCTGCGCAGGAAATAGTGCTCGATCCGGCGGATGGCGACATCCTTGACCAGTTGCACGAGCGTTTCGATGCCCGGCACTACCGGCTCGACATCAGCCAGGCGCCGTTGCTGCGTCTGGTGTATGCCCGTGATCGGGCACACGACCGGGTGCTTGCGATGTTGCTGTTCCACCATCTTGTGCTCGATCACACCGCGCTGGACGTGGTGCAGCACGAAATGCTCGCCTGCCTGCAAGGGCGCGAAGCCTCGCTGGGCGCGGCGGTGCCTTACCGCAACTACGTAGCGCAGGCGCGGCTGGGTGTCAGCGAGCAGGAGCACGAAGCGTTCTTCCGCGACATGCTCGGCGACATCGACGAGCCGACCCTGCCGTTCGGCTTGCAGGATGTGCAGGGAGACGGTCGCGACATTGAGGAAACGCAACAGGCCCTGACCGCCGCCACCGGCCAGCGTCTGCGCAGTCTCGCGCGGCAACTGGGCATCAGCGTGGCCAGCCTGTTCCACCTCGCGTGGGCGCAGGTGTTGGCGGCGACGTCCGGTCAGGAGCGGGTGGTGTTCGGCACGGTGCTGATGGGCCGGATGCAGGGCGGCGAGGGTGCCGACCGGGCGTTGGGGATGTTCATCAACACCTTGCCGCTGCGGGTCGATCTGGGAGCAACCCCGGTGCGTGATGGGGCTCGGGCGACGCATGCGCGGCTCAGTGCGCTGCTTGGCCATGAACACGCGTCACTGGCGCTGGCCCAGCGTTGCAGCGGCGTGGCCGCGCCGTCGCCGCTGTTCAGTTCGATGCTCAACTACCGGCACAGCGCTGATGAAGCTCAACAGCAAAACCTTCGTCAGGCCTGGCAAGGCATCGAGACCCTGAGCAGCGAAGAGCGCACCAACTATCCGCTGAGTCTGGGCGTCGATGATCTGGGCAGCGGGTTCATGCTCACCGCCATGACCCCGGCGAGCATCGGTTCGCAGCGGATCTGCGACTACATGCAGACCGCGCTGGAGCAACTGGCGGATGCTCTGGAGCAGGCTCCGGATCAGCCGCTGAACCGCTTGCCGATCCTTGAAGGCGCAGAGCGTCAGCGTGTCCTTTACGATCTCAATGTCACCGGCACCGCCGACGATCTGGAGCAAACCGTTCACGGGCTGTTCGAAGCGCAAGTACAACGCACGCCGCAAGCCGTTGCTTTGCAGGCCGGTGAACAGCGGCTGACCTACGCCGAACTCAACGCACAGGCCAATCGCCTGGCCCATTACCTGCGTGAGCTGGGCGTGGGGCCGGATTCGCGGGTGGCGATCTGTGTCGAGCGCGGGCTGGAGCTGATCGTCGGTCTGCTCGCCATCCTCAAGGCCGGCGGTGCCTATGTGCCGCTGGACCCGGCGTACCCGGCGGAACGTCTGGATTACATGCTCAAGGACAGCGCGCCGGTAGCGGTGCTGGTGCATGGGGCGACTCGCGCTTTGCTCGACGAGAGCACCGCGCGGGTGATCGATCTGGATCAGGCGCAATGGACATCCAACCCGGATGACAACCCGCAAGTACCGGGCCTGAGCGCTTCGAACCTGGCTTACGTGATCTACACCTCCGGTTCGACCGGTGCGCCGAAAGGCGTGATGGTCGAGCACCGTGGTGTGGGCAACCTGTTGCACTGGAGTTCGCAGCTATGTCCCGCCGTGACGGACGGTGCCCTGTTGCAGAAAACCCCGTTCAGTTTCGATGCCTCGGTCTGGGAGCTGTTCTGGCCTCTGAGCGCTGGCCTGCGTCTGGTGCTGGCACGTCCTGACGGGCACCGCGAACCGGCGTATCTGGCGCAGGTGATTCGCGAGCAACGGATCAGCGTGATCCAGTTCGTACCGGTGCTGTTGCAACAGTTCCTGGAGCAGGACGACGTCAGCCAGTGCAGCAGCCTCACCGATGTGTTCTGTGGCGGCGGCGACCTGACGCCGGCGCTGGCCCGCCTTGTGCGCGTGCGTTTGCCGCAAGTGCGCTTGCACAACGTTTACGGCCCGACCGAAGCCACGGTCGACAGCACGGTGTGGACGCTGGAACCGTCGATGCCGGTGCCGGACAGCGCGTTGCCGATCGGACGGCCGATCAACAACACCCGTCTATATGTCCTCGATGCCGCTCAGCGGCCGGTGCCGATGGGCGTGATCGGTCAGTTGTTCATTGGTGGTGCCGGGGTTGCGCGTGGCTATCTGGGCCTGCCGCAATTGATGGCCGAACGGTTTATCCCGAGCCCGTTCGTGGCCGGCGATCGGCTGTACGCCACGGGCGACCGGGTGCGCTATCGCACCGATGGCCAGCTCGAATTCATCGGGCGCAACGACTTCCAGGTCAAGCTGCGTGGCTTGCGTCTGGAACCGGGTGAGATCGAAGCGCAACTGCTCAGCCATCCAGCCCTGCGCGAAGCCGTGGTGCTGGTGCGTGATGAGCGTCTGGTGGCGTACTTCACCTGGCATGCCGAAGTCGGGCAACCGGGGATCGAGGCGTTGCGCGAACACTTGCTGGCACGCTTGCCCGATTACATGGTGCCGTCGGCGTTTGTAGCGCTCGACAGCCTGCCGCTGAGCCCCAACGGCAAGGTCGATCGCAAGGCGCTGCCTGCACCGGATTCGGCTGCAGTCAGCATTCGCGAATACGAAGCGCCGGTCGGCGAGATGGAAATCCTCCTCGCGGCACTGTGGTGCGAATTGCTCAAAGTCGAGCGCGTCGGGCGGCAAGACCATTTCTTTGAGCTGGGAGGGCATTCGTTGCTGGCGGTCAGCCTGATCGGGCGCCTGCAACAGGCAGGTATCGAAGCCGATGTCCGGACGTTGTTCGAGCAACCGACTCTGGCTGGTTACGCAGCCATCACGGAAAGAATGGAGATCGTCCTGTGAACCTGAATGAACTGTTGGCGACGCTGAAGACAAAAGACATCCAGTTGGCAATCACGGACGGGCAATTACGGGTCAATGGCAACAAGCAGGCCCTGAGTGAACCGGCTTTGCTGGCCGCATTGCGCGAGCACAAGCCGGCATTGATCGAGCTGATCGAGGCGGGCAGTTACTCGCCCGCACGGGAAGGGCAGGTTGCAGTGCCGGTCAATGGCATTTCACCGGGCACAACACGGGTCACCCCGGCGATGCTGACAATGGTTGACCTGAGCCAGGACACCCTCGATCAAATTGTCGCGCAGATCCCTGGCGGCGGCGCCAATGTCCAGGACATCTATCCACTGACGCCGTTGCAGGAGGGCATCCTCTACCACCACGCGAGCGCTGCACAGGGTGATCCGTATGTGATGCAGGCGAAATTCGCGTTCAGCGGACCCGAGCGGTTCGAGGCATTCGTTCGGGCTCTGCAGACTGTCATCGAGCGCCACGACATTCTGCGCACCGCCATCGTCTGGGAAGGACTGGACACGCCGGTGCAAGTCGTCCTGCGAAGTGTCGAGTTGCCTTTGGAGAACGTGCAGCTTGATGCGGCTGAGGGCGATGTCCTTGAGCAGTTGCATGCGCGATTCGACGCCCGGCATTTCCGTCTCGACGTGACACGTGCGCCGCTATTGCGCCTGGCTCATGCCCGGGATTCAGAGACCGGGCGTATCGTCGCGATGTTGCTGTTTCACCACATGGCGATGGATCACTCGGCGCTCGCGGTGGTCAGCGAGGAAATGCAGGCGTGCCTGTCAGGACAGAGCACCAGACTGGGAGTGCCCGTACCGTTTCGCAATTATGTCGCCCAGGCGCGGCTAGGCATCAGCGAGTCCGAGCACGAGGCGTTTTTCCGCGAGATGCTCGGTGACATCGACGAGCCGACGTTGCCGTTCGGCCTGCAGGGCGTGCATGGCGACGGCAGCGACATCGAAGAGTGCGGTGTGCCACTTGACCCGTTGCTGGGGCAGCGCCTGCGAGCCAGTGCCCGCTCGCTCGGGGTGAGTGTCGCGAGTCTGTTCCATCTCGGCTGGGGGCAGGTCCTGAATGCACTCACCGGCAAGTCCGCCGTTGTGTTCGGTACCGTGCTGATGGGGCGGATGCAAGGGGCGGAGTCGACCGACCGCGCGCTGGGCATTTTCATCAACACCTTGCCGCTCCGGGTCGAGGTCAGCGCGCTGGCAGCGAGTGAGGCGGTGAAGGCCACCCAGGCACGTCTGACCAGCCTGATGCGCCATGAGCACGCCCCGCTGGTGCTGGCCCAGCGCTGCAGCGGGGTGGTCGGGTCATCGCCGCTGTTCAGTTCGCTGCTCAATTATCGGCACAGCACCTCAAGTGCCAATGCCAGTGCCGAAGCGCTCTCGGCCTGGGAGGGGATCAGCGTCCTGCATGCGGAGGAACGCACCAATTACCCGCTGACCTTGAGCATCGATGACTTTGGCGATCACTTCAGCCTGACGCTGCTGGCCACCCGTGAAGTCGAGGCGCAGCGCATCTGCAGCTACATGTTGTGTGCCATGGAAAACCTGTTGCAGGCGCTGGAGCACGCGGCGGATACGCCGTTGAGTCAACTGTCGGTGTTGCCCGGCCTGGAGCGCGAACAGTTGTTGACGGGGTTCAACGCCAGCAATGTCGAATACGTTCGCGGACAGACCATTCATCAACGCTTCGAGGCGCAGGTCGTCGCGCGACCGCAAGCGCTGGCAGCGGTGCATCTGGACAAGCAACTGACGTTCCACGAACTGAACCGCCAGGCCAACCTTCTGGCGCATCGCTTGATCGATCTGGGTGTGCAGCCGGATGACCGGGTAGCCATCGTCGCCCGGCGAGGGCTGGATACCCTGGCCGGATTGCTCGCTGTCCTCAAGGCAGGCGCCGGGTATGTGCCGATCGACCCCGCGCATCCGGCCGAACGCTTGAATTATCTGCTGAGCGATTGCGAGCCAGTGGCGATTCTGACCTCGAGTGACCTGCTCGCACGGCTGCCGGGACAGGAGCTGCCGGTACTCGATCTTGATCCGCGCACCTGGCGCTCAGGCAATGACGCAAACCCAGTGGTAGCAGGTCTGTCCGAGGCGAACCTGGCTTATGTGATCTACACCTCGGGCTCCACCGGTTTGCCCAAGGGGGTGATGGTCGAACACCAGACACTGGCCAATCTGGTCGACTGGCACTGCAACGCCTTTGACCTGCGTACCGGTCGCCATACGTCGAGTCTGGCCGGGTTCGGCTTCGACGCGATGGCATGGGAAGTCTGGCCAGCTCTGTGCGTCGGCGCGACCCTGCACCTGGCGCCTGCGCAGGATGGCGGCGAAGACGTCGACGGGCTGCTGGCCTGGTGGTGCGCGCAACCGCTGGACGTGAGTTTCCTGCCGACGCCCGTCGCCGAATACGCCTTCAGCCGGCATCTCGAGCACCCGACATTGCGTACCCTGCTGATCGGCGGCGACCGCTTGCGTCAGTTTTCGCGCAATCAGCATTTCGATGTGATCAACAACTATGGCCCGACCGAAGCCACCGTAGTCGCCACGTCCGGACGGATCGAGGCGGGGGAGGCGCTGCACATCGGTAAACCGGTGAGCAATACCTCGGTGTACCTGCTCGACGAGCAACAGCGTCCGGTGCCGATCGGGGTGCCCGGCGAGCTGTATATCGGTGGCCGAGGCGTGGCGCGTGGTTACTTGAACCGTGCGCAACTGACCGCCGAACGCTTTCTGCCGGACCCGTTCAGTCAACGTCCGAATGCGCGTCTGTATCGCACCGGCGACCTTGCCCGCTGGCGCCGGGACGGGACAATCGAATACCTGGGGCGCAACGATGACCAGGTGAAAATCCGCGGCATGCGTATAGAACTGGGGGAAATCGAAAGCCGTCTGCAGCAGCTTCCCGGCATTCAGGAAGCGGTGCTGCTGGCCCGTGAAGATGAGCCTGGACAACCACGGCTGGTGGCTTATTTCACCGAGCAGGCCCAGGTGCAGCCACTGGCTGTGGCGCAACTGCGCGAGCATCTGCTGGGCCAGTTGCCCGAGTACATGGTGCCGGTCGCGTTCGTCAGACTCGACAGCCTGCCGCTGACCGCCAATGGCAAACTGGATCGCAAGGCCTTGCCGTTGCCGGAGCGCACGGCGCTGCTCACACGCGAATACGAGGCGCCGCAAGGCGAATTGGAATGCACGCTGGCGCAGATCTGGGCCGAAATTCTGCAGGTTGAACGGATAGGCCGACAGGATCATTTCTTTGAGCTGGGCGGCCATTCGTTGCTGGCCATGCGCATGGTCGCGCAGGTGCGTCAGCGACTGGGCGTGGAGCTTGCGCTCGGCGAGTTGTTCGCCAATGCCGAGCTGGCGTCGGTGGCGCAGTCGCTTGCCCGGGCCGGACGCTCGACGCAGCCACCGATCCTGCCGGTGCCACGGGAAGGCGCATTGCCGCTGTCGTTTTCCCAGCAGCGCTTCTGGTTTCTGGCGCAGATGGAAGGTGCCAACACGGCTTACAACATTCCGATCGGTCTGCGTCTGCGCGGTGTGCTCGACGCCGATGCGCTACAGCGGGCGCTGGCCCGGATTGTCGCCCGCCACGAAAGCCTGCGCAGCCGTTTCACGCCGTACAACGGCGAAGCCCAGGTGCTGATTACTCCGCCCGACAGCGGTGTGCTGCTGCGGGTCGAGGACCTGCGCCAGCACCCGCAGGCCGATGAAGCCTTGCAGGCGCTGATTCAGGGGGAAGCTTCCGGCCCGTTCGACTTGCAGGATGATCCGTTGATTCGCGGACGGCTGGTGCGTATGGCCGACGATCACCATGTGTTGCTGATCACCTTGCATCACATCATCTCCGACGGTTGGTCGATGGAGGTGCTGACCCGCGAGCTGATGGCGTTGTATCAGGCTTTCAGTCAGGGGTTGGCGGACCCTTTGCCGCTGCTGGCGTTGCAATACACCGACTATGCCGTCTGGCAGCGACGCTGGCTGAGCGGGGAGGTTTTGCAGCGCCAGAGCGATTATTGGCAACGCACGCTGGCCGATGCGCCAGCCTTGCTGACGTTGCCTGCCGACCGACCGCGACCACCGCAACAGGATTACGCCGGCAGCAGCGTCGAAGTGTGCCTGGACGAGCGCTTGAGCGCCGGCCTCAAAGCCTTGAGCCAGCGCCATGGCGTGACGCTGTACATGACGATGCTGAGCGCGTGGGCGATGCTGCTCAGTCGTTTGGCCGGGCAATCGGACGTGGTGGTCGGTTCGCCGGTGGCCAACCGTTTCCGGGCCGAAATCGACGGACTGATCGGGTTGTTCGTCAATACCCTGGCGTTACGCATTGATACTTCCGGTGAGTTGAGCACCGAAGCGCTGCTGGCGCGGGTCAAGGCGCTGACCCTGCAGGCCCAGGCCCATCAGGACCTGCCCTTCGAGCAAGTGGTGGAAATCGCCCGACCGGCCCGCAGCCTGGCCCACAGCCCGCTGTTCCAGACCATGTTCAACTGGCGCAACAGCGACGGGCCGGTATTGGCGCTGGGGGATCTGACCCTGGAAGCGGTGGCGGAGCCGAGTCACTTCGCCAAGTTCGACCTGACCCTGACCCTGGGTGAATCGCCGAACGGGATAAATGGCTGGATGGAGTACGCCACAGCGCTCTTCGATGAGGCGACGGCACGGCGTTATGTCGGTTATTTCCAGCGCTTGTTGCAGGCCATGGTCAACAACGACCAGGCAGTGCTGGAACACGCGCAGATAATCGAGGATCAGGAACGCACGCAGTTGCTCGACGAATTCAACGCCACCGCACGGGATTGTCCGCAAGTGCTTACCGTGCACCGGATCTTCGAGATGCAGGCCGCCGAGCATCCGCAAGCCGTTGCCGCGGTGCACGGGACGCAGGTGTTGAGTTACGCAGAACTGAACCGCAGCGCCAACGGCCTGGCTCATCATCTCATCGCTCAAGGTGTGCAGCCCGGCGATCATGTGGCGATTCTGTTGCCACGCTCGCTGGAACTGTTGATCGCGCAGTTGGCGATCATCAAGTGTGCGGCGGCCTATGTGCCGCTGGACATCAACGCACCCGCCGAGCGTCAGGCATTCATGGTGCAGGATTGTCAGGCGGTCGCGCTGTTGACCGGCAGCGATCAGGCCTTCGAGTACCCGGTGCGACGAATGGATCTGGATACCCTGGCGCTTGCCGGGAGTCCTTCGCACAACCCGGATCTGCCTCAGTCCTCGGAGGCGCTGGCGTACATCATGTACACCTCGGGCTCCACGGGCACGCCGAAGGGGGTCATGGTGCCGCATCGCGGCATTACCCGCCTTGTGATCGACTGCGGCTACGCCGATTTCAACCCGAGTGATCGCGTGGCATTCGCTTCGAACCCGGCGTTCGATGCGAGCACCATGGATATCTGGGGCGCTTTGCTCAACGGTGGCCAGGTGGCCGTGATCGATCATGGGATTTTGCTCGACCCACAGGCATTCGGCCGGGAGCTGAGCCGGTGCGGGGCCACGATCCTCTTCGTCACCACCGCATTGTTCAATCAGTATGTGCAATTGATTCCCGAGGTGCTCAAAGGGCTGCGCATCCTGCTGTGCGGTGGGGAGCGTGGCGATCCGGCAGCGTTTCGAAAGCTGCTCGCCGAAGCACCGGACCTGCGCCTGGTGCATTGTTATGGCCCGACCGAAACCACGACGTACGCCACCACCTTCGAAGTGCGTGAGGTGGCGCCGGATGCCGACAGCGTCTCGATTGGCGGCCCCATCGGCAATACCCGCGTGTATGTGCTGGATAACCGGCAACAACCGGTGCCGTTCGGCGTCACCGGCGAGTTGTACATCGGTGGTCAGGGGGTTGCGCTGGGCTATTTGAATCGGCCTCAACTGAGTGCCGAGAAATTCCTCCGGGATCCGTTCAGCGATAACCCGCAAGCCTTGATGTATCGCACGGGCGACCTGGTCCGCTGGCAGTCGCCGGGGCGACTGGAATGTCTCGGCCGCAATGATGACCAGGTGAAGATCCGCGGCTTCCGGATCGAACTCGGAGAAATCGAAAACCGTCTGTTGAGCTGTCCGGGGGTCAAGGAAGCGGTGGTCGTGGCCCGACGCGACGGCCAGGAGCCAACGCGGCTGGTGGCCTATTACACGGCGCACGATCCTGCATTGCAGGGCGCTACCCTTCGCGCGCTGCTGCAAGCCAGGTTACCGGAGTACATGGTGCCGACCGCCTGGGTGGTGCTGGAGAGCCTGCCGCTGAACAACAACGGCAAGGTCGATCGCAAAGCCTTGCCCGCGCCGACACACCAAGCGCTGGTCATGCGTGACTATCAGGCGCCGGCCAATCCTCTTGAGGAATCACTGGCCGGGCTATGGGCTGAAGTGTTGCAAGTCGGGCGGGTAGGCCGCCATGACAACTTCTTCGAACTGGGCGGGCATTCGCTGCTGGCGGTGCGGCTCGTCGATCTGATGCAGAAGGCCAACAGGCCGATTTCGTTGGCCGAGCTGTTCCAGCATCCAACTGTCGAGTCTGCTGCCACGCTGTTGTGCCAGCGCGATGACGCTGTGCAACACCATGACGGCGTGGTCGTGGTGCGGGCAAGCGAGCGGGGCACGCCGTTGTTCCTGGTGCATGAGTTCAGTGGTCGGGACCTGTATTTCCCGGCGCTGGGCCTGTACATCGGCGGCGAGTTCCCGATTTACGGCTTGCCGGGTATCGATCCCGGTATGGCGCAACTGCGCACCATGGAATGCCTGGCAACCCGGCTGGTCGAGGTGATCCGCGCCAGACAACCCCACGGCCCCTATCGGCTTGCCGGCTGGTCGTTCGGTGGCGTGCTGGCTTATGAAATCGCGGCGCAACTGCTCGGGATGGACGAGTCAGTGGCGTTTGTCGGGCTGATCGACTCCTACGTGCCACGTCTGGCCGATCCGGATAAGGCGCTGTGGAACGATGCACATGTGCACAAGCGCCAATTGCTTCTGCATTGCACGGCGCATTGGGCCGGACGCGAGACGCAGGGGCAGCAGGCACTGGCGCGTCTGGCCATGTTGCAGACCGAACTTGAGCAGTGGGCGTTCGCCGATTTGTTCAACCATTGTCACGAACAACAGTTGCTCAGGCCCGAACTGGCGGCTGTCTCGTCGGCGGATGCCTGGCATTACCTCGACCGGGAAGTGGCCCACGGGCATGCGTTGGCGCATTACCGGATCAACCCGATCGGCCTGCCGTTGCATCTGCTGCGTGCCACGGAGCGTTCGGCGCAAATGTCACGACTCAGCGCCACGCGCGGTTGGGCTGAAGAATTGCCAGGTGCCGAGTTGCACTGCATCGACGTACCGGGCGATCACCAGAGCATGATGAAAGCACCGCACGTTCAGGCTCTGGGGCAGGCCCTGACTCAGGCGCTGGAAACGGCAACTGCGCCCGCGCCAGCGGCGTATCAGCCGATCCTAACCATTCAGACCGGTCACACCGGGCATGCACCGATTTTCTGCGTGCCGGGTGCCGGCGACAGTGTTACCGGGTTCCTCCACCTGACTGAGGCGCTGGGGCCGGAGTGGCCGATTCATGGGCTGCAACCCCGAGGCCTGGACGGCGCGACGGTGCCGCACAGCCGGGTCGAAAGCGCCGCCACGTTCTACCGGCGGGCGCTTGAACAGCTGTATCCGCAAGGACCGGTGCATTTGATCGGGCATTCATTCGGTGGCTGGGTGGCCTACGCCATGGCGGCGCAGTTGCAGGCGGCTGGGCGCGAAGTGGCATCCCTGACGCTGATCGACAGTGAATCGCCGGGCGGCAACAGTGTGGTGGGCAAGCCTTACACCACGACGGCGGCGTTGTTGCGGCTGATCGAGTCGCTGCAACTGTCCAGCGGCAAGTCTCTGGGCATCGATGCGCTGACGTTCGCCGAAGCCGACGACAGCACGCAAATGCGCCTGCTGCACGAGGGGATGGTGCGCGCGGGTGTGCTGTCGGAGCGCGCGTCACTCGATGCGATGCAGGGCCCGGTGCGCACGTTCGCCACCGCACTGCGCACGGTCTATCGGCCGGCGCTGGCCTACACCGGTCCGGTGCGTCTGGCGCTGGTGGACGACCCGACGCTGGACGCCTCGGGCAACCAGCGCGAACAGGCGGCGATGCTCGAAGGCTGGCAGCGTGAGGCCAGGGATCTGGCGGTGTGGTACGGCCCAGGCAACCACTTCACGATCCTCAAGGCGCCCAACGTCTTCAGTCTTGCGGCGTGGTGGCATGACGGGCTGACGGTGGCGGCGGGCCAAGTGTTGTCCTGATTGAAGTTTTTATCCTGGAACCCGGCCGCTGGCCGGGCTCAACCCTGAACGGAATTGTGGTCATTTATGGAACAGTCGAAGGTGCGCAAAGTCGGTCTGGGAATCGCGTTGACGCTGGTGGCCGGGTTGGTGTTCTACACGGTGCAGGCGCCGGCCGAGGCACCGCAATACCTGACCGCCACGGTCGAACGCGCTGACATTGAAAACGCAGTGCTGGCCACCGGTTTGCTGGAGGGCATCAAGCAGGTGGACGTCGGTGCCCAGGTTTCGGGGCAGTTGAAGTCGCTCAAGGTCAAGGTCGGCGACAAGGTCAAGAAGGGCCAGTGGCTGGCGGAAATCGATCCGTTGGTGCTGCAGAACACCCTGCGTCAGGCACAGGTCGATGAGGAGAATCTGCAAGCCCAGCGCCGGGCGACCCAGGCTCAACTGCGCCAGACCAAGGCCATCTACGAGCGCTATCAGAACCTGCAGGAGGACGCCTCGATCTCGCGGCAGGATTTCGAAACCGCGCAATCGAACTACGAGGTGCAGCAGGCCAATCTGTTGTCGCTGGATGCACAGATCAAGAGTGCACACATCCAGATCGACACCGCCAAGGTCAATCTGGCCTACACGCGGATCGTCGCGCCCATCGATGGCGATGTGGTGGGCATCGTGACCCAGGAAGGCCAGACCGTGATCGCCAATCAGCTGGCACCGATCCTGCTCAAACTGGCGGACCTGGACACCATGACCGTAAAGGCTCAGGTGTCGGAGGCCGATGTCATCCACATTGCACCGGGGCAGGAGGTGTACTTCACCATTCTTGGTGAGGACAAACGTTATTACGGCAAACTGCGCGGCACTGAGCCTGCGCCGCAGAACTTCCTCGAAACCCCGCCCGCCGGCACGCCGAAGCAGAACACTGCGGTGTTCTATAACGCGCTGTTCGAGGTGCCGAATCCCGATCACCGTTTGCGTATTTCCATGACCGCTCAGGTGCGGGTGGTGCTCGACACCGCCAAATCGGTGCTGACGATTCCGGTCGCCGCGCTGGGCCCACGCAACAGCGATGGCAGCTTCCCGGTGCGGGTGCTGGACGCCAAGGGCCAGGCGCAGTCGCGCAATGTGCAGACCGGGATCAACAACAACGTCAAGGTGCAGGTCAACGAAGGCCTGGCCGAAGGCGACCGGGTGGTGATCGGTGATCCGGTGACGAAAGTGGCAGGGGCATGAGCATGAGCGAACCTCTGCTGCAACTGACCGGCATCAGCCGCAGCTTCACGGCTGGCGATCGCGAATTCCTCGCGCTGAAGAACATCAACCTGACGATCCATGCCGGGGAAATGGTCGCGATCATCGGCGCCTCGGGCTCCGGCAAATCGACCCTGATGAACATCCTCGGCTGCCTCGATTACGCCACGGCCGGCAGCTACAGGATCAACGGCCGGGAAACCCGCGATCTGGACAGTCAGGCGCTGGCCGAACTGCGTCGCGACTATTTCGGCTTCATCTTCCAGCGCTACCACTTGCTGCCGCACTTGAGCGCGATGCACAACGTCGAGATGCCGGCAATCTACGCCGGCACGCCGGAACCACAGCGTCATGCGCGAGCCCGTGAATTGTTGGCGCGCCTTGGGCTGGAAGGGCACCTGACCCATCGTCCGAGTCAACTCTCGGGCGGTCAGCAGCAGCGGGTCAGTATCGCCCGGGCCCTGATGAACGGCGGCGAAGTGATCCTCGCGGACGAGCCGACCGGCGCCCTCGACACCACCAGCGGCAAGGAGGTGATGCGCATCCTGCTGGAGTTGCACGCGGCCGGGCACACGGTGATTCTGGTGACCCATGACCCCAAGGTCGCGGCCAATGCCGAGCGCATCATTGAGGTCAGTGACGGCGAAATCCTTAGCGACCGCCGCAACGAGCATGACACCACGGCATTGAACAATGAGGACGCGGTCCCCAAATCCACGGGGGCGCGGCGTCTGGTGGCCAGCCTCGGGTTGTTCAAGGAAGCCTTCAACATGGCCTGGGTCGCGCTGATCTCGCATCGGATGCGCACCTTGCTGACCATGCTCGGGATCGTTATCGGCATCACCTCGGTGGTGTCGATATCGGCCATCGGTGAAGGGGCCAAGCGCTATGTGCTCAAGGACATTCAGGCCATCGGCAGCAACACCATCGATATCTATTCCGGCACCAGTTTCGGCGACAGCCGTTCGGCGGCCATCGAAACCCTGGTGCCGACGGATGTGACGGCGCTCAACCAGCTGTATTACGTCGACAGCGCCACGCCGGTGGTCGGGCGCAATCTGTTGCTGCGCTATCGCAACATCGATCTCGATGCCCAGGTCAACGGGGTCAGCGATCTGTACTTCCAGGTGCGCGGAATCAAGATGGAGTCGGGCATTGCGTTCAGCGAAAACGATGCCCGACGCCAGGCTCAGGTGGTGGTGATCGATCACAACACCCGCCAACGGTTATTCGGCGAGGGAGTCGATCCGCTGGGACAGGTGATCCTGATCGGCAACCTGCCGTGCACCGTGATCGGTGTGGCAGCAGAAAAGAAGAACATTTTCTCGTCGAGCAAGTCGCTCAATGTCTGGGTGCCTTACGAAACCGCAGCCGGTCGACTGTTGGGCCAGCGCTACCTGGACAGCATCAGTGTGCGGATCAAGGACGGCCAACCGAGCAAGGTCGTGGAGGACAACGTCAACAAGCTGATGCTGCAGCGCCACGGCACCAAGGATTTCTTCACCAACAACCTCGACAGTGTCATGCAGACGGTGCAGAAAACCAGCCGCTCACTGGCGCTATTGCTATCGCTGATTGCAGTGATTTCGCTGGTGGTCGGCGGCATCGGGGTGATGAACATCATGCTGGTGTCGGTCACCGAACGGACCCGCGAGATCGGTATCCGAATGGCGGTCGGGGCGCGGCAGTCGGACATTCGTCAGCAGTTTCTGGTGGAGGCGGTGATGGTCTGTCTGCTGGGCGGGGCGATTGGAATCTCGTTGAGTTACGCCATCGGCCACCTGTTTTCGCTGTTCATCAAGGAATGGGAAATGGTGTTCTCGTTGAGCTCGGTGTTGACGGCGGTGATCTGCTCGACGCTGATCGGCATCGTGTTCGGCTTTGTGCCGGCGCGCAATGCATCGCGGCTCGACCCGATCGAGGCGTTGGCGCGGGACTGAGGGCCGGACATGAAAAAAACCGCCGTCCCTGGCAGGACGGCGGTTTTTTTCCGGCGTGTGATCGATCAGGCCGCGTTGGACGGGTCGCAGGCGGCCGGGCAGTCCTCAGGCGAATACATCCAGCGCATCAGCGAATGGCGGCCGCTGATTCCCAGTTTGATGGCAGCACGTTTGAGGTAGCTCTCGACGGTATTGACCTTCAGTTGCAATTGCTCGGCCAGTTCAGGCGCGGTGCGCCCGGCCAGCAGACCGACGCACACTTCCAGTTCACGGTTGGACAGGCTCAGGCCCAGTTGCTGCACGCGTTCGCAAAAACGCAGGCGCAGGGTTTCCAGTCCTTGCAGCGATGCTTCGGTCGCTGCGGCTTGCGCCTCGGGATCCGCACTCGCCGGTTGCAGCGCGTGGATGTGCTTTTCCACCATCGGCAGCAACACCGGGGAGATGTCCTGCAACAGACTGCGCTCGCGCGCGGAGAAGCGCTTCGACGGTCCGCAGCGGTACACGGAAATCACATAACGGTAACCGTCCTTGCGCCGGGTCAGGTGCAACTGCGAAGCATCGGTGACCGTGGAGGGTTCGGGGGCGGGCACGTCACTGTTGCCGGGATCGGTGCTCAGTTCGGAATACACCGTCTCGGCCGTCAGGGTTGCCTCTTTGGGGCATTCCGGCTCGGTGCGCGGTTGCGTACGTGCGACCGGCTCCACGCGCATCTGCCGGATGTGTGTGGCATCCACGGCCAGTTGGGTGAGGATCAGGTCGTGCAGCATCCGCGGAAAATGCCGGCTGCCGGTGCTGGCGATGACTTTGCCGATGTGAGGGAACAGGTGTGAGTTCATGTGTTTCATCCATGAGTAGCAATGGGGGAATTGCGCTTTCCCGAGTCTCCGGCGGATATCCTTGGCCGGCGACCTCAAATCGGGAAATTTGGATCCTATCCTAGTACAACGTTTGAGCGACCGTTTAATGAAGGGGTTATTAGCTCATAACGAACATTGAGTGCCGCAACCGCATTGCCTTCCACTCGTCGCATGTATCGAACGACGCAGAACCGAACCGGCTCTACCCGATGTCATCTTCGCGAGGCATTCGATATGTTTGATCAACGCAAAAAAGAGTCCCTGTCGGCCTGGCGCAATCTGGCAACACAGTCCCGGGAGCAGCTCGACCCACAGGATCAATATGATGAGTTGCTCAAGGGGGCCGACGAGATGCTGGAGCAGGGACTTATCAACGCTTCCGAGTGGCGGCAGTTGGTGCGCGATGCAGGCCACATCTTTATCCGTCACGAAGACTTGTCTGCGCCACCGCTTGAAGGGTAGCAGGCACTCCGGACATTCAGCGGCAATGCGCGTCCACCAGTTCGATCCAGTGCCTGACGGGCGTGCGGCCGGCGCCATCGAGGTGTGCCTGACAGCCGATGTTGGCGGTGGCGATGATCTCGGGATGACCACTCTCCAGCGCAGCGAGTTTGTTGTCGCGCAGTGACCTGGCCAGCGCCGGTTGGGTGATCGAGTAAGTACCTGCCGAGCCGCAGCACAGATGAGCGTCGGGGACCGCAGTCAGGTCGAAGCCCAGTCGGACCAGCACCGACTCCACCACACCGCCAAGTTTCTGCGCGTGCTGCAAGGTGCAGGGGCAATGGAAAGCCACACGTTGATTGGCGTGGATGCCTAAGGATTCGAGCGGCTCTTCGCGCAGCACCTCAACCAGATCTTTTGCCAGCGCGCTGACGGCTTTGGCCTTTTCGGCATAAGCCGGATCGGCGCGAAGCAAATGCCCGTAATCCTTGATGAACGCCCCACAACCGCTGGCCGTCTGCACGATCGCCTCGGCACCCCGTTCGATGGCCGGCCACCACGCATCAATGTTGTGGCGGGCGCGCTCAAGGCCGGTGGCCTGGGCGTCAAGGTGATAATCCACCGCGCCGCAACAGCCAGCCTCGCGGGCAGGAATCACGCTGATGCCCAGACGATCCAGCACCCGCGCCGCTGCGGCATTGGTGTTGGGTGACAGGCCCGGTTGCACGCAACCCTCCAGCATCAGCACTTGCCGGGCATGGCGGATGCCGGGAACTGATGCAGGCATTACCGCGTTGTGTGGCAGCTTGTCTTGCAAGGCGTCGGGCAACCATCTGCGCAACATCTGACCGCCGTTGATCAACCCTTTGAACAACCGTGGATTGGGCACGATATTTCGCAGCCCTTCACGTAACAGGCGCTGCCCGAGCGGACGCGGGACGGCGGCGTCCACCACCGCCCGGCCGATGTCGAGCAGGTTGTGATAGTCCACGCCGGAAGGGCAGGTGGTTTCACAGTTGCGGCATGACAGGCAGCGATCCAGATGTTGCTGGGTTTTCGCCGTGACTTCGTTGCCCTCAAGCACTTGCTTGATCAAGTAAATGCGTCCGCGCGGGCCGTCCAGTTCATCGCCGAGCAATTGATAAGTCGGGCAGGTCGCGTTGCAGAATCCGCAATGAACGCACGTGCGCAGGATGCTTTCGGCCTCTTCGGCGCGGGGCAGTTGCCGGGCTTGCGGGCTGAGGGTGGTCTGCATGGCTCAAAGCTCCGCGTACAGACGCCCGGGATTGAAAATGCCCCGGGGGTCGAGTTGTCGTTTGAGTTGGCGGTGATAGTGCAGCAGGGGGGGCGCCAGAGGATGGAACGGTTCGTCGATCAGGCCGTGGTTGTAGCAGGTCGCATGCCCGCCGACGTCACCGACGACTTTGCGAATGATCGCAGCTTCGGCCGTCGATTTGAGCCAGCGTTGCGCGCCTCCCCAGTCAAGCCACTGCTCGCCGGGCAGGTTCAGCGGCGGCGTGTTCAGCGGCACGGACAGGCGCCAGAGCGGTTGGTCTTCGTCGAAGAAGCCCAGGTGTTGTTCGTTGAGATCGGCCCAGAACGAACTGTCGATCAGCTCGCCACCCAGGCGATCATGGGCGGCCGCCACCGAACCTTCGCCACCCTCAAGACGCAAATGCAGTTGCCGGCCATCGTGACACGCGGCGCTGATCGGCAACGGTTGCTGGCCCCATTCGGCCAGACGCAGCAACGCCTGTTCGCTGGGCATTTCCAGACTGAGGCTCAGGCACGCTCGCGGTTTGGGCAGCACCTTGAGCGAGACTTCGGTGATCACCCCAAGCGATCCGTAACTGCCGGCCATCAGGCGCGACAGGTCATAACCGGCGACGTTCTTCATGACTTCGCCGCCGAAGCGCAGGTGTTTGCCATGACCGGTGATGATTCGCGTGCCCAGCACGAAATCGCGCACCGATCCCGACCAGGGCCTACGCGGCCCGGACAGGCCCGTGGCGACCATGCCGCCGACCGTGGCATCGTCGGCGAAGGCGGGTGGTTCGCACGCCAGCATCTGTTGCGAAGCGTCCAGCACGGCCAGCAGTTCCACTAGTGGAGTGCCGCAGCGTGCGGTGATCACCAGTTCGGTCGGGTCGTAGCTGACGATGCCGCGATGGGCGCGAGTGTCGAGAATCTCGCCACCGACGATGCGCCCGAGAAACGCCTTGCTATTGGCGCCCTGGATGCGCAGCGGGGTAGCGTTTTCCAGTGCCCGGTTGACCTGTTCGAGCAGCGCGGCGCTGTCATCGAAATCCATCGCGTCGCCCATCAGAACCGCTCCAGTTCGGGGAAGGGCAGTTGCCCGTGGTGTACGTGCAGGGCGCCGAATTCGGCGCAGCGGTGCAGGGTTGGAATGTTTTTGCCGGGGTTGAGCAGGCCGCCGGGATCGAACGCGGCTTTGACGGCGTGGAACAGGTTCAGCTCATCGCTGTTGAACTGCGCGCACATCTGGTTGATTTTTTCCCGGCCCACGCCGTGTTCTCCGGTGATGCTGCCGCCGACCTTGACGCACAGTTCGAGGATCTTGCCACCCAGCGTTTCAGCACGCTCCAGCTCGCCGGGCTGGTTGGCGTCGAACAGAATCAGTGGATGCATGTTGCCGTCGCCGGCATGGAATACGTTGGCGACTCGCAGGCCGTATTCGGCTGAAAGCTGTGCAATCGCATGCAGTACGCCAGGCAACTCGCGGCGCGGGATGGTGCCGTCCATGCAGTAATAGTCCGGCGACAACCGGCCCACGGCAGGGAAGGCATTCTTGCGCCCGGCCCAGAATCGCACGCGCTCGGCCTCGTCTCGGGCCTGGCGCAGTTCGGTGGCGCCGGCGTGTTCGAGCACTTGCCGGACCCGCGCGCAATCATCGTGGACATCCGCTTCAACGCCATCGAGTTCACAAAGCAGAATGGCCTCGGCATCCACCGGATAACCGGCGTGGATGAAGTCTTCGGCAGCGCGGATCGCCAGGTTGTCCATCATTTCCAGGCCACCGGGAATGATGCCGGCCGCGATGATATCCGCCACGGCGCGGCCAGCCTTTTCCACGGAGTCGAACGCCGCCAGCAGCACTTTGGCCGTCTGCGGTTTGGGTAAAAGTTTGACCGTGACTTCGGTGATGACCCCGAGCAGGCCTTCGGAACCGGTGAACAGCGCCAACAGGTCGAAACCGGGGGAATCCAGTGCGTCCGCCCCCAGCGTCAGGCGTTCGCCATCGACGGTGAGGATCTCGACCTTGAGCAGGTTGTGCACGGTCAAGCCGTACTTGAGGCAATGCACACCACCGGCGTTCTCCGCCACGTTGCCGCCGATTGAGCAGGCGATTTGCGAGGAAGGGTCAGGTGCGTAATACAGCCCGAACGGCGCGGCGGCCTGGGAAATCGCCAGGTTGCGCACACCGGGTTGAACCCGTGCAGTGCGGGCCTTTGGGTCGATCTGCAGGATGTTGTTGAAGCGCGCCATCACCAGCAGCACGCCTTTTTCCAGCGGCAAAGCACCGCCGGACAAACCGGTCCCCGCGCCCCTGGCCACCACCGGCACCCGTCGTTCATGGCAGATCTGCAACACGCCCTGAACTTCATCGATATGCCGTGGCAGTACCACCAGCAGCGGCGTGGTGCGGTAGGCCGAGAGGCCATCGCACTCGTACGGTTTCAGTTCCTCGCGCTGATGCAGCACGTCCAGGTCTGGCCATTGGTGCTGCAGGGCTTGCAGAAGCGCGACTTTGTCGACGTCGGGCAAGGCGCCGTCGACCTGTTCGTCGTAGAGAATGTTCATGCGGGTGGACGACCCTCCGTTGTTGTTCGAGGTCGGGTGTCGCACTTTCATCGCTGGGCCGCTGACACCTGGAAATAAAGCGTAGCGGTCCGTGGGGCGGTGGGAGCGATTTATCAGACACAACGCCTGATGCCGGAGGCTACAGGCGCTGTATCGGATAAGGCCAATGTCAATCCAGATCGCTCGCCTGATGTCGCTCCGGAACCTGGCTCGCTTCATCGCCCCACGTCCGGTTGACGCGCTGGCCGCGAATAACCGCAGGTCGTTCGGCAATCTCTTGCGCCCAGCGCTGCACGTGGGTGTATTCATGGGCGCTCAGAAACTCGGCGGCGGAGTACACATTGTTGCGCACCAGTTGTCCGTACCACGGCCAGACCGCGATGTCGGCGATGGTGTAGTCGTTGCCGGCAAGGTAAGGGCTTTCGCTCAGGCGGCGATCGAGTACATCCAGCTGACGCTTGGCTTCCATGGTGAATCGATTGATCGGGTATTCGAGTTTTTCCGGCGCATACGCATAGAAATGCCCGAAGCCACCGCCCAGATACGGCGCAGCACCCATTTGCCAGAACAGCCAGTTCAGGGTTTCGGTGCGACCCGCCGGATCGGAGGGCAGGAAGGCGCCGAATTTCTCCGCCAGATACAACAGGATCGAGCCAGATTCGAACACGCGAATGGCCGGCTCCACGCTGCGGTCCAATAGAGCCGGAATTTTCGAGTTGGGGTTGATCTCGACAAAACCGCTGGAGAACTGGTCTCCTTCGTTGATGCGGATCAGCCAGGCATCGTATTCAGCGTCGGTGCAGCCAAGCGCCAGTAATTCCTCGAGCAGAATGGTCACCTTCACACCATTGGGCGTGGCCAGCGAGTAGAGCTGCAGCGGGTGCTTGCCGAACGGCAGCGTTTTTTCATGCGTCGGCCCGGCAATCGGGCGATTGATATTGGCGAATTGGCCGCCGGAAGGCGCGCTGTGTTTCCAGACCTTGGGTGGCACGTAAGACGTATTGCTCATGAAACGGACCTCATCGGTTAATGGCCGGAATGTTGTGAGCCCGAATGGGAACAGCGGGCTCATGACGAACAGCACACCACACAACGGCGTTTGAATGCCACCGGCGGGCGGATGAAAATTCGCGGGACTCGAGCGTGATATCAACCCAAAGAAAAGCCCGGCAGATGCCGGGCTTTCTGGGTTTCGGGAGCATCACGCCGCCACGTTGCCGGCCATCATTTCCTTTTTGTAGCTGGCTTTCATTGCTTCCATTTGTTCGCCCAGTTCATCGAGCTTCGCTTTGCCGAGGAGTTTTTTTGCCTGCGGAAACATCTCGGTTTCTTCCTCTTCGATGTGATGCTCCAGAAGCTCCTTGACCACTTTGACCCGGCCAGCGAACTCGGGCGTACCCGGATCAGTCAGTTTGAGGTCTGGCAGTACCAGCGAATCCACGGTGCGGTGCTCTTCCTTGGCTTCGAAGTACATGATGTCCTGTTCCTTGGTGCCGGCTTCCTTGAAGGCCGGATAAAGGATTTCCTCTTCGAGTCGGGTGTGGATCGAGATCTCCATTTCCAGTTTGCCCAGTAGCTCGACACGTTTTTTCAGGGCCCGGTCCGTCGATTCGCTGAGTTGGCTCAGAATCCCTTTGACTTTCTCGTGGTCGGCTTTCAGAAGGTCGATCGCGTTCATGTTGGTTGCCTCTGCTATTCAGGGTTAGAACACAGTCCGATGTCTCTCGGCGCCGTGGATTCCCGAAGAACAACGCATTTGCCATGCCAGTCGCGCGTCTCGGCCAAAGGCGTCTGGATCAGGGGTTGTGCGATAGCAGGGCTGAGGGAGGTCGTGCAGCCTGCATGAACGACGTGCAATCGGCATTGCAGAACACGACCCGAAGGGTTGTGGGCGTGATTTTTCGGATCAGAAGACAGCGATCACGACGGATGTTTTTTACCGGTGCTGGCGCTGTGGCAAGTACTTTTGCGTAATTGTGCCGGACTCACGCCAAGTCGTTGTTTGAAGGCGCTTGCCAGGTGCGCCTGGGAATTGAATCCACAGGCCAGGGCGACCTGCGACAAGGCCGTTTTCCCGTCGCATATCATCGCCCGAGCCCTGGCCAGGCGCCGGTCGATCAAATAGCTATGGGGGCTTTTGCCCGTGGCTTGTTTGAAGGCGCGAGTGAAATAGCCTTCGGACAATTCGAGCAGGTGTGCCATCGACAGTACATCGAGCGGGCCATTGAGACCTGCGTCAATGAACTCATCCAGCCTTCGCATTCGGCTGTCGGTGATCGAGCCGCGGTGCACTGGCACGTCCTGAACTGCGGCGCGCTCAGCCAGCGCAAGCGCCCAGGTTTCCAAGTCATCGTCCCATTTGGGCTGCAACAGCGCGCTGCGCATTCGCTGGGCAAGAAGAATGGCCTGCGGGTCGATGCGGTTGTTGAATGGCCGATCTCCGGCCAACACACCCCCTTTGGTGCGGATGACCCGCAGGTATTCACCGCCCACGGGGGACTCGGACAACACATCACAGCCGACCGGGACAAACGCCAGGCCATTGGGCATCGCGTCGAAGGGACGTACCCGGTCAGTACCGATGGCATGCAGGCCGCGTTGGCTGTCGAAGGCAAAGCCAATCGCTGACTGGGTCGCCACGTAGCGTGCCGAGTAGGCTGCGCCGGGCAGCAATTCGATCGTCCACGAACCTGCCTCGATGCGACGGACCGGTTCCGCAAGGGGTGTGATGTGCTGACGGTTTCGATGACTCATGAGCGCCATAGTAGTGAAGGGATGGCATAAAAGTCAGGTTCGTTTTTTGAAAGCCGACGCGACGCCTGCGTGCCTAGACTGGGGCAAAGCCAAGGAGACGCTCATGCATACAATCACGCGCGATGACCTCGAACACGCTGCCCGCCAGGTTTACCAGGTGATGCCAGCTACCGCCCAGTATCGCTGGCCTCTGCTGGCCGAGCGATTGGGATGCACCGTTTGGGTCAAGCACGAAAACCACACGCCGACCGGTGCCTTCAAGGTGCGCGGCGGCATTACCTTCATGAACTGGCTGCGCCGTGAGCACCCGAGCGTCAAAGGCATCGTTTCTGCGACGCGTGGCAATCATGGCCAAAGTCTTGCACTGGCAGCCAGTGCCGTGGGGCTGAGGGCATTGATCGTTGTGCCACAGGGCAACTCGCAGGAAAAGAACAACGCCATGCGCGGGTTCGGCGGTGAGGTGGTCGAGTACGGGCGTGACTTCGATGAAGCTCGCGAAGAGGCTGCTCGCCTGGCGCAGGAACATGACTTGTACCTGGTGCCGCCATTTCATGCCGAACTGGTCAAGGGCGTTGCGACGTATGCGCTTGAGCTGTTCAGTGCAGCGCCAGAGCTGGACACCGTCTATGTACCCATCGGCTGTGGTTCGGGAATCTGCGGTGTGATTGCTGCCCGGGATGTGTTGGGCCTGAGTACCGAGGTAGTAGGGGTGGTGTCGACGGAAGCAATGGCCGCCAAACTGTCTTTCGAAGCGAAAACGATCTGTGAAACCGCGTCGGCCAACACTTTTGCCGACGGCCTTGCCGTGCGCAGGCCTGTTGCCGAGGCGTTCGACATTTATAGGAAGGGGGCAGCGCGGATCGTCTCGGTAAGCGAAGATGAAATCGCCGAGGCCATGCGCGTGTATTACACCGATACCCATAACCTTGCTGAAGGGGCGGGCGCGTCCGCGTTGGCGGCCTTGATGCAGGAGCATGAAAGGCGGGAGGGGAAAACGGTCGGTGTGATTCTATCCGGGGGAAATGTTGATCGAGCGATCTATGCGGGGGTGATTGGATGATTGCTACCTTATATAGCCGGTACGGGGGGTAGTTTTCGCAAACGCGACCTGGCCTGTTGAGTATGGAAAAGAATTTTCACACGGGGGTTGACCACCTGTTTTGATCCTGTATTATTCGCCTCCCGCTAGCGAGCAACTTGAGTTGCTTCTAGCGCAAGTGATTGAATTCAAA
>NZ_CATKQA010000003.1:0-202257 GCF_949767575.1 Pseudomonas sp. IT-P2
CTCCAGCACCTGGCCAATCACATTGCGCTTGCGCTGAAAGTACCCCTCACCGAACACCATAAAATCCAGCGCAGCTCGCCCCATTTTCTGCGCACTGCATCCGGCAGACGGGATGAAATCACGCAGCAGCAGGTTGCGTTTGGAGGGAATGGGGACGGGGAATGGGGACAGACGGGAATGGGGACAGATCTATTTTCAATTCCTAGTGCCGGCACGATACAAAACAAAGCCCCTGCAGAAATGCAGGGGCTTTGTTGTTTCTGGAGTGTCCACATTTCGTCCACACTCCGATCATCGGCAACCGCGTTGCCAGTTCTAATCGGAACAATCCGTAGACGATTTCACCTCAGGCTGGCTGCAAATCCCGCAATGCTTCCGGATGCTGGCTAGCAACACGTAACAATGTCTGTGCCGCACCTGTCGGCTGCCTGCGACCCTGCTCCCAATCCTGCAACGTCCGCAGGCTCACACCGATCAACTTGGCGAACGCACTCTGCGAAACACCCACCTTGGCTCGCGCTTCAGCAGCCGCCGAAAGTGGCACCTCTGTCACACGAGCAGGTTTTCCCGCCTTCGTTTGGCGGACAGAGTCCAGCAAGTCCTGCTGGAATTGCTCCAGTTCATTGACCATCGCTGATTTCCTCCTTCAGTTGCTGGGTGATAAAAGGGTATAGGTTTCTTCCAACGACATCAGCCCCGCCACCACCTGGCCACGATTGCGCTCTTCCCCTCCCCCACGCTACCGTCAAACCCGTCGCTGCCAATCCAGCGACCGGGCCTGAGAACCCGCGTAAGATGCAGGCGCACCAGCGCCCCCAACCCACGTTTGCCGGCGTTTTTTTGTGCCTGCATTTCCGTGCAATGGCGGCTGTGCGTGGGAGGCTTTCGGGCCTGCCGGGTTCCTGTATCTCCGGTTTCTCAGCCTGCGCATAGCTGCCACCCTTTCGCCTGAGAACGAATTGGCAGCCCTCATTTGATACAGGGAGTTTCACAAATGATCAGCATCGATCCGTCCAAAGTCTGCCCCTTCCACCTCCCAACAAAAGGTAGGTGAAGCCATGACCAACCCCCACGACCTAAAAACCCTCGGCCTCACCCATTTTTCCTTCCAATCCAACCACGCACTCTTCCGCACCAACTCCGGCGTACCTGTCGTCACCGCCCTCTCCCACGCATCCCACCTACTGCACATTTCCAAACTGCTCACATCAGATACTTCTGCCGCCAACGACCCGGAACTCCACGCCTGCGCCTCGCAATACTTGCAGGAGTTGAGCAAGGCGCTGGTCGATGATGCGGTCAAAGTGCTGAGCCCCGATCCGTAAACCGTCGCCCACAAAAAAGCCCTCGCATCGCGGCGAGGGCTTTGTGTTACCGGATCAATCAGTGCCCAGCGCTTTGACCACCATCCACATGCAGAATCTCGCCGGTCACAAAATTCGCGTTATCGAGATACACCACCGCCTGCGCAATGTCGTCGATCTCGCCCATGTGTCCAACCGGATGCAGCGCACCCAGTGCCGCGTGGGTTTCCTCGCCGTGCATCGGTGTCTTGATGATGCCCGGCGATACCGCGTTCACCCGGATTCCGCGCTTGGCGTATTCGATGGCCAGGGATTTGGTGGCGGCGTTGAGGCCGCCCTTGGTCAGGGAAGCGAGGACCGAGGGCACGCCGTCGATGGCGTGGTCGACCAGGCTGGTGGTGATGTTGACCACGTGGCCCTTGCCCTGTTTTTCCATCTCGGCGATGGCCAGTTGGGTGATGTAGAAGAAGCCATTGAGGTTGACCGACAGCACTGCGGAGTAGTCTTCCGGGGTGTAGGCGGTGAACGGTTTGGCGACGAAGATGCCGGCGTTGTTGACCAGGGTGTCGATGCGGCCGAAGCGGGCCACGCCTTCGCTGATCACGCGTTGAGCGGTGGCCGAGTCGCCAATGTCGCCGGCGATGGTCAGGATTTGCGGGTCGTTCGACGGTTTGATCGAGCGCGAGGTGGCGACGATGTTGTAGCCCAGTTCGCGGAAGGCCTTGACCATGCCTTCGCCCAGACCTTGGGAGGCGCCAGTGATAACGACGGTTTTTTTCGAGTTGCTCATGATGAAATCCTCAATCAATAAGTAAGTGTTGAATCAGGCCGCAGCCAGTTTTTTCAGCATTTGTTCGTAGTACTCGACCGATTGCGAACCGGACACCAGGTGCTTGCCGTTCAGGATCAGCGCGGGCACCGAGTTGATCCCGTGCTGCCGGTAGAACGCCTGCAGTTGCCGCACTTCGCTGGCGAATTCATCGTTGGCCAGCACCTTGCGGGCCCTCGCGGCATCCAGCCCGGCTTCGGTCGCCAGACGGATCAGCGTCGGGTGATCGTTGGGGTTGTCGCCGTCGCGGAAGTAAGCGCGCAGCAGGATCTTTTTCAGCGCGACCTGCCGCCCTTCCTGCGCTGCCCACATCAACAAGCGATGGGCGTCGAAGGTGTTGTGAAAGTGCGTGCGTTTCTCCAGGTCGAACTCGAAACCGATGGCCTTGCCGCGCTCGATCTGCATCTTCTTGCCGGCAGCGACGTCTTCGGCGGTGCGGCCGTATTTGCGCATCAGGTGCTGCACGGCCGGCTCGCCTTCGGCGGGCATGTCCGGGTTGAGTTCGAAGGGCTTGTAGGTCAGCTCCACCGAAACCTCGCCGGCCAGATTGCCGATCGCCTGCTCCAGCGCTGTCGCCCCGAGTGCGCACCAGGGGCACACCACGTCGGAAATGAAATCGATGGTCACGGTCGGGGTCATGACTGACCCCGTTCCGCCAGCTGTCGGCGGTACTCGGTGGTAGTGATGCCGGCGTAGCCCCAGTTATCGGTGTCGACTTCTTCGATCACGATGTGGGTCAGGTCCGGGCGTTTGTTGAGGACACGTTCCAGGGTTTCAGTGATTTCGGCGATCACCTGAGCTTTCTGCTCACGGGTAACGCCGTCGCGGGTGATGCGTACGCTGACAAATGGCATGACGACTACTCCAGTGACCTGCCCTCGGGATGATGGTCAGGTGTTGGAGCTCAATGTAGGCGTGTGCCGGGAGGGGAAAAAGTAGGGGTGGGGTACTTCATTTGTGATGCGGTGTAATGAATTGATACACCCATGTCGCTACCGTTTACCCATTGAAGTCGTAGGTTGACACATCTGATTCAGTGGCCGAGAATCGGCCCCAAGAGCGCGAAACCGACTGCCATCAGGTGGCGATAGTCGGCGTTAGGAACCCCGTTGATGACCTGAAAATCAGCGTTCGGGTGAGACCTCTTCTCCCCTGCTTGAGGGAGCACAATATCAAGCAACTTTTTCGTGAAGGGCAGCCTGTTAAGGCTGCCCTTTTTGTTTGGGCCATCGGTAACTTTGAAACAGCAGCTCTCCATGCCGATGCTTGTTCAGTCCCTTTTTGTCACAGTTCATGAAGTTCCAGAGTACGTTGCCGTGATCGATATGGATCACGACCAGCATCTGGTATTTCGTGTTGTAGACACCGATGTATGTCAGTCGGAAAGAGTCGTCATCGTAGGAAATCTTCCAGATCTCTAACGGCTTTTTCAGGGTGTCTTGCGCGAAGTCTGTGAAGCGCTCCCGAGCATTCGGGCGTTTTTCCACAATGTGCAACAAGTGCTCGCGCCTCACCAGAACAGGGCAAATGGGTGTCTCAATCACTGTTGAATTGAGGCCGTCATGAAGTCCGAAGCCTTTGGCAACTTGCTCCCATGCAGCCTCCAGACTCTCGGCACCCGGACATTCTCTGATTGCAGAAGTCAGCAACTCGGAATCAATGTCCCGAATGTCCGGTAAACCAAGATCCTTCCAGTTCTTTTGTTCAGGTAACGCCCTGCTCCCAGGCACGCTCATTGGCATCCTCTCGCTAGCTTCGCGGATGCCGGCATTGCCTGGATATCCAATGGCCTCGGACTGAAAATGTCCCGAAATTAACTGCCTGATATTTCAGCCACTTGTGCTGCGGTAATAAATCAGCCCGTTCTTGTCTTTCAATAGGAGGCTTCCGGCATCAACGCTGAACAGCGCGAAATGGCTGTACGAAACTGTCCCAGCCGCTGTAACCCCACCGCACAAAAAAAGTGCCCGACTCCTTCGAGTCGGGCACTTTTTTTGATCCCTATCACCCCCACGTCGCCAAAAACCCCGATCCTGTGTCAGCCTCCAGCCATCGGCGGAGACATCGATTCGCTACTAATTGCGCGACAACTATGCTCAGGTACAGGAATATAGCCGGCAAATGGCGCCGTTCAGGCCGTCACGTACACAACAATACCCAGCCCACTTCAGAGGGCATTACCCATGGATAGCAGAACCTTACGCAACCTCATGCGCATCGTGCAGACCGGCTCGTTGTCGGCAGCAGCCGAGCATTCGTGCCTGACCGTGCAGGCCTTGGCCGCACAGTTGAACAAGGTCGAAGAGCAGTTCGGTTTCCGCTTGTTTAGACGATCCAACAAGGGGCTGACGCTGACGCCGCAAGGCACCGAGCTGACGCCCTATATGGACAGAGTGCTGATTGCCACGCGGCAGATGGAAGAGAAAGTCGAAGCGTTGAAGGTGCCGGGACAGCGCACGTTGAAAGTGGCGTTGAACACCACGCTGGACCCGGATTTCAACCGGCGACTGATCGGGCGCCTGATCGAGGTGTTTCCCGATTACCAGATGGAATTCAGCTACGCCGAGTCGATGGAAAACCTCAGCAAGCTGAAGAACGAGGACTTTGACCTTGCGGTGCTGATCGGTCCGCAGCGTCCGGGTCTGCCGAGCATTGTCCTGCCTGAAGTACAGGTGCAGGTGGTCGGCGCGCACTGTGGTCAGGAGAACGATCCGCTGACCTTGCTTGGCAACAAGTTTCAGGTGCGTCCCGCAGAAGATTGTCCGTATTCCCACAGCTTTTTGCGTTTTCTCGACGCCGGGCTGGGCAATCACGAGAACAGCCAGCGCACGATTTATTCCTGCAGCGAAACGCTGACCCTGTCGCTCATCACCCAAATGGATGCGGTCGGCATGGTCTCCCGCGAGGCCGCGCAGAAGAACGGCCTGACGATCTTCCCCGGGTTCGAGGATTTCCTTGAAGTGCGCCTGGCGGTGAACAACCCGGATCTGTCCGGTCAGGCGTTGAACGACGTGGTCGATCTGCCGCTACATGAACGAGCCGAGCGCAATGTACGCAGCCGTCCCAACCGCCACACTGAGAAAGAGGTTTTTGCTGAAATACGCACATAACAGCGTCGGAATCGCTGCATAGAATTCCGGGCGATCGAGCTGTATGTGCTGATCCTTGATCAACAAGGGTGTCAGGCTGATCGCAGCGACGATCGCCACCGGCAGGTACTCCAGCGCGCGGGCGACGAAGGGCGGCCAGTGCTCGGTGTTGACCTGCAGCGGCAAGGCCCGTGGCAGGAAGGTCACGGCCATCATCAGCGCGACCACCAGGATCAGGAACGTTTGGTCAGGCATACACCCACTCCGCAGCCCACAAACGTGGCGATGAAAACGTTGAACGGCGAACTGCCCACCAGACTCAGTGCGCCCATGCAGACCACTGCAGCCATAGCGGCGATGAGTTTGTTGCGGGTATTGCAGAGCGAGACAAGCACGTAGAGCATCATCGCGGTCAGCGCGTAATCGAGCTGGTATTTGATCAGGTGCGACGCGTACTGCGCGCAGAGGGCGCCGAGCAATCCGCCGATCACCCAGGAGGTGTGGCAGAACAGGTTGAAGCCGATCAGGTAGCGAACGTTCACCGGTGCCCCGGTGCCCAGTTTGACGCTGTGAAAGGCGAACGACTCATCGGTCAGCCCGCCGGCGTAGCACCAGCGTTCCATGCGGCTCAGGCCCAGTGCCCGCAAGGCTTTCGCCATGTAGACCGACATCAGCATGTGCCGCGCGTTGATCAGAAACGTGGTCAGCACGATGGTGGTCAGTGACGCCCCACTGCTGATCAGCGCCAGCGCCGCAAACTGCGAAGCCCCGGCATACACGAACAGACACATCGCCACCGGCAGCCACAGTGGCAGCCCGGCATTGACCGCCATCAGCCCGAACACGAACGACACGGTAAAGTAACCAGCGACCACCGGGCTGGCTTCGGCAAAGGTGCGCGATGGCTGACGGTCGACCATCAGCGGCGCACTGCCGGATGTTTCATTCATAGATCCCTCTCAAATGTCCGCTCGCCGTGAGGTTCGCAAAAACCCTGGGCCGTCCAGAAACGCTTGCCCGCGAGGTTAGCATCATCGACGAACAGGAACATCCGCAGCACTCCGACCCGTTTCATGTCGGCCGACGCCGCTTCCACCAGCCGCTGGCCCACGCCCTGGCTGCGATAGCGCAGGCTGACCGCCAGATGGTTGATCGTGCCACGACTGCCGAGCATGCCGCCCAGCACCGCGCCGACGATCTCGCCTTCGACGTCGAAGGCAAGATAGGCCGTGGTGGTTTTCTGGATCAACACGCCGCGCAGGCATTTGGCGTCCTGCCATTCACAGAACGACACTTCGTCGAACTGACGGAAGAAACGCTCCATGCGCTGCGCGTCCTTGGCCGTCGCGCGCCGCAGCACCACCGGCGTCGAGCATTCGACGCCGTCGATTGGGGTGATCTGATTAGCGAACAATGTCGAAAGCGGTCCCGGGCCGCGAGAAGGAAATCGCCAGGATCTGCCGGTACGCCATGGCATGGGAGTGAGTGTTGCGTGCCGGTGTCACGTAGTGGCGCATATCACGGTCGAGGAAATAGGTGGTGTCGAGGATTTCCTGGTAAGTGGTCGACGCCAGTTGCTGCTCGTGGATGTCGTACAAACGACTCTCCGCGCCCTCGACATTGTTGCGACCCCAGAAGTGCACGCCGCTGAACGGATAACCGTCGCAGTGAATGCCTTCCGGGGTGATTTCCAGTTGTTTGCCGGGTTTGATCTCGATGCGGATCTGATGGATCTGGCACTGCCAGATTTCATCGTGCAGCTCTTCCGGCAACACGCTTTTGTACACTTCAAAATCGGTGTCGATCAGGCTGCGCATTACCGGCGAGCTGATGACTTCGTCCGAGAAGTCCTGGAAGTGCCGCACCACGCCGCCCACATAGCTGTTGTTGGCCTTGGACTGCACGTACGCGCGATGTTCCAGTTGCTTCAGTTCGCGAGTCTTGGGGTTGTACTCAAAGTCGCTGTAACGACGGTAACGCATGCCGGCTTCGGCCTGACCGTAGTAACTGTCAGGCTCCATGTTTTCCCAACTTTTGGTCAGTCTGACGAAGTCGGCGAAATGACCGTAGAGATTGAAGTCAGCACCCTGCACATTGGCGTACTTGTCGCGCCGTAGCGATTCGCCCACTTCTCTGGTTAAAACGATCATTACCAAATTCTCCGCTGCATTGAGCGGCCTAATCTATTAGGTGGAGAATTTGCGTCCATGAGAAAGAATTTCAGGCATTTAAAGCCCTGTTTGAAACGCGATTTGAAACGGCTTGAAAGTGCATTTCAAATGACAAAAACACGGGTTTTTATGCTGTTTTCGCAAAAAACGTCAAAAAAAAAACCCCGAACCAGTCGGGGTTTTTCTGTCGCGCTTCGCGGGCTCAACCGATCATCAGAAGATGTTGATCGGGTAATCCACGAACACACGCAGTTCGTTGCCGCTGACGTTGTATTCGCTGGATTTCTGCGAAACACGCAGGATCGAGCTACGCAGCTTGATGCTCAGGTCTTTGGCCGGGCCACTTTGCACGACGTACTTGAACTGGTTGAAGATTTCACGCTCGGTGCCGCCTTCGCTGGTGGACGTGGTGATGTTGTCGCCACGCACGTACGCGAAGTTGTAGCTCAGACCCGGTACGCCGAATGCGCTGAAGTCCAGGCCGTAGCCCAACTGCCAGCTGCGCTCGTCTTCAGCGTTGAAGTCGGACCAGTAGGAGTTGGCCAGGTAGATGGTGTTGCCACCGTCACCCACGCGACCCTGACCTTTCTGATAACCGCCGTAGGCGTAACCCAGGTTGCTGTCGCCGGTGGAGCGCTGGTGCGCCACGGTGAACGAGTGCGGGCCGGTGGCGAAGGTCGCTGCCAGGCTCCAGATCTTGTTGTCGTCGCCGGTCACACCGTTTTCGCGGACGTAGGAGTTGTCCAGCTTGGTGCGGTAACCGTTGAAGTCCAGGGTCAGGGACTGATCCTTGTCGATCGGGAACACGTAGTTGGCGTTCACGTATTGCTTCTTCAGCACGTCTTCGACGTCGGAAGCGTACAGCGCTGCCTTGAACTGTTCGGTGAACTGGTAGCTACCGCCCAACACGTTGATCGATTTCAGACCACCGCTGTCACGGCCTTCAGCGCTCTTGCGCGATTCGGCGGTGAAACGGCCGGCGTTCAGTTCCAGGCCCTTGATCTCTTTGGAAGTGATCAAAGTACCGGTGTAGCTTTCCGGCAGCAGACGCACGTTGTCGTAGCTCAGCACCGGCAGGGCCGGCATCTGGTCACCGTAAGTCAGTACGGTGTTGGAGATACGGAATTTTACCGCTGCGCCACCCTTCGACAGGTCGTCAGCCGCGTTGCCGCTATCACCCTGTTTGAAGAAGTCGATACCACCGGCACCGCTGCGGCCCTTGCCGCCGTCCAGGCGCAGTGCATACAGACCGAAGGCATCCACACCCACACCCACGGTGCCTTGAGTGAAACCGGACGAGAACGTACCGATGGCCGCTTGGCCCCATTCGGCTTTGTCCTGGTTGCCATCTTTGTAGTCACGATTGATGTAGGCATTGCGCAGCAGCACTTTGAGGCTGCTGTCTTCAACAAAACCCTTGGACTCGGCCTGGTCGTTAGCCATGGCCGAAGTGGCACTCAACATCCCCAGTGCGATCAAACTGATTCGCTTGTTCAACATTTTGTTTTCCTTATTACGGGTTGAAACGCGCTGTGTCGAACGGCTGAAACGGCGCTTATTGCACTCTTTTATTCACCCCGAAACAAAAAGACCCGCTCAAGACAATGTCATGGCGGGCCTGCTCCTGATTTTGAGTCATGGCGGTTAGCCACAGGCGTTGGGCCGAATCGTAGCCGCGCCCTCAACAATGTGTCAATTTCAAGAATCGTCTTTAAATAGGCGAAAAACGTCTAAAAAAAGTAAATTTTGCGGTGGCTTCGTGCAGGGAAACGCCTGTAATCAGGGATTTTGATGCCGGGTCACGCACACCCGTCGAGGCTACAGACCGGCAAGGCATGCGCCGCTGTCGCAGGCGTAAACGACTCGCTCAACCATTGTGCGAAGGCCTGCGGTTTACCGAGCCACGGGCCGATATCCACCACTGTGAACTGACCATCCTGCTCCAGTGCGAGAGTCGGAAAACCCTGCCCGCCGAGTTTCGCCAACAGAGCGCGGCTGTTCTTCATATGTTGCTCGGTGTCGACGGACTGCTTGGCGTTCAAGAAAGTAGCGGCGTCGTAACCCTGCTGCACCGCGTATTCCAACAGCACGCTTTCGTCGGCAATTCGGCGCCCCTCGACATAGTGCGCCGTCTGCAAACGCCCCAGCAGTTCCAGGCCACGGCCGTCGATTTTTTCCGCTGCCAGCACAGCGGCAATCGGCGGTGCCGAATCAAACACCGCGGTGTGATCGCGCAACAGGCCTTCGAAATAAGCGCCGCCGAATGGCTGACCCGTGTATTCAGCAATGCGCCGGTCATGGGGCATTACGTAATTGCGCAGTTGCGGCGAAACGCTCTGGCGGTTGGCACCCGTCATCATGCCGCCGGCGTGGGCGATCACTGGCAGCACTTGCTGTGCGGCCTGTACCAGCGGTTTGGCGCCATAGCACCAGCCGCACAACGGGTCGTAAATGTAGTGAAGGGTCATCGAAATGCTCCGGCTGGAAGGTGGGGAATGATGTCGGCACATTAGTCCCTCGGTCGTTGCGGAAAAACGCCGGAATGGCTTTCAGTGTGTTTCGGCAATCGGTCAAATCGAGACCGGCAGCCGCCACTTCCAGGTCAGGCAGACAACCCGGTGGGCATTGACACCTAAAGCTTCTGATATCGCGCCCATAAAAAAAGCGCTGCCATCCCGGCAGCGCTTTTTACAATCCCTGTTTGTTCTTCTTATCCTTCCATCACATCCCAGAGTGCTTCCAGTTCGGCCTCGCTGAACAGGCCAGCGGGGTAACGCTCGATCATCATCCGGCGCGGATCAGGTTCCCTGATCTGACGCGTTCCATTGGATTTCAACCAGTGCGCGACAATCTGGAGCGACTCACTATTTACAGCCATGGGATGCATCGTCCGCTCGCTGATTACGTTCACTTCGGCGTTCATTTCAGCGCTCTCTCCCCGTTCATGAGCGGCTACGTTATCCAAGGTTTATGACAGAACTGTTGAAGTTCTCCCCCCTCCCTAGTGCACCATGAGCGATACAAGAGCTATGCCAATGTCTGGCAATTGTCGACCAGCGGACATAAAGAAACCCGCAGTCCTGACGGGCTGCGGGTTTCTCTTCAAGCGTGGGCAACAAATGACTGCCCGGTCGATTTCCTAATCAACTCAAGCTGTTACATCCGCACTCACTCTTTGTGCGGTGCGGGTTGCTGTTGGGTAAGGCAGTGAATGTTGCCGCCGCCCAGTAACAGTTCGCGCCCCGGCACCATCACCACTTCGTGTTGCGGGAACAGGTTCTGCAGGATCTCCCGGGCCGGGGCGTCCATCGGATCGTCGAAGCTCGGCGCGATGATGCCGCCGTTGACGATCAGGAAGTTCACGTAGGAACCGGCCAGACGCACGCTCGGGTTGCGCTCCTGAGTGCCGTCCACCGGATCCACGCCCGCGCACTCTTCTTCGGTGGCAAACAGCGGCCCCGGAATCGGCATCTTGTGCACCGTGAACGGGCGGCCCTTGGCGTCGGTGCTGCTTTCCAGCACTTTCATCGCGGCCTGGCAGCGCGGGAAGTTCGGATCCTGCGGATCGTCAGTCCAGGCCAGCAGCACTTCGCCCGGACGCACGTAGCAGCAGAAGTTATCCACATGGCCGTCGGTTTCGTCGTTGAACAGGCCATCCGGCAGCCAGATGATCTTGTCCACCGACAGGTTTTCACTGAGCACCGCTTCGATTTCTTCGCGGCCCAGGTGCGGGTTGCGATTGCGGTTGAGCAGGCATTCTTCGGTGGTGATCAGGGTGCCTTCGCCGTCGACGTGAATCGAGCCGCCTTCGAGCACGAAGCCTTCGGTGCGATAACGCGGGCTGCGCTCGATTTCGAGGATCTTGCCGCCGACCTGGGAGTCGCGATTCCACGGCGAATACAGGCCACCGTCAAAACCGCCCCAGGCGTTGAAGTCCCAGTTCACGCCGCGCACTTCGCCGCTGTTGTTGATCACGAAGGTCGGTCCGCTATCGCGAACCCAGGCGTCATCGCTGGACATCTCGACCACGCGGATATTCGGCACGTCGAGGCGAGCGCGAGCGTTTTCGTACTGGCCGGCGGACACCGCCACGGTGACCGGCTCGAAACGCGCGATGGCCTTGGCCACAGCGGCATGGGCAGCCTGGGCCGGCTTGCCGCCCAGACGCCAGTTGTCCGGACGCTCGGGCCAGATCATCCAGGTCTGGGTTTGCGGTGCCCATTCGGCCGGCATGTAGAAGCCATCGGCGCGTGGTGTGCTTTTCAATGTGGTCATGTCGATCAGACTCCAGGGAACCGTCGAGGGTTTTCAACGCGCCGTACAGGGATGGACGACGGACTATGGCGACTTTATAAACGATAAATATCGGCTTTAGAAGCCAATAATAAAAAACAATCTGAATTAGCCCCTTCAAATACCGATACAAATCGGTATTCGAAGGTTGCGGATCGTTTCAAAGCCCTTCTTCCAGCACCTTCGCCAGCATGTCGACAAAGAAATCCACGCTCTGACGCGAGGTGACCATCGGCGGTTTGATCTTCAGAACGTTCAGGTAATCGCCGGTCGGCTGCATGAAGATCCCCAGCTCGCGCAGGCGATCACACAACAGCGTGGTTTCCTCGGTTGCCGGCTCCAGGGTTTCCCGATTGCGGATCAGCTCGACCCCCAGATAGAACCCCGAACCGTGCACTGCGCCGACCAACGGATATTGATCGATCAGCGCTTCCAGCCGCGCCTTGAAATGAGCGCCGACCACCTGGGCGTTTTCCCAGAGCTTTTCTTCTTCCATGACATCGAGCACCGCCATGCCGATCTGGCAGCTCACCGGACTGCCGCCGGCGGACGAGAAGAAATAGCCCTCGGCCTCCAGCGCCTCGGCGATTTCCCGGCGGGTGATCACCGCGCCCAGCGGCTGGCCGTTGCCCATGCCTTTGGCCATGGTGATGATGTCCGGCACCACGCCTTGCTCTTCGAAACCCCAGAAGAAATGGCCCATGCGGCCGTATCCGACCTGCACCTCATCGGCGATACACACACCGCCACGGGCGCGCACCAATTCATAAACCTTTTTCAGATAACCCGGCGGCAGCGAAATCCCGCCCGCGTTGCCGTAGACCGGCTCGCAGATGAACCCGGCCAGTTGCCGCTTCTGCTCATCGAGCTTCGCCAGATGATGCTCGACGCTGCGCACATAATCCGGCGCCGAATCCGCGCCGCGAAACTCGCCGCGATAGGTGTTCGGAGCAGTCACCGCATGCACCCAGTCCGGGCGACTGCTCAGGGCTTGCGGGTTATCGGCAATCGAGGTCGAGACCGCGTCTGCGCCGACCGTCCAGCCGTGATAGGCCTCCAGCACGCTGATCATGTCGCGGCCACCGCTGGCGGCCCACGCCAGGCGGATCGCCAGGTCATTGGCCTCGCTGCCGCTGTTGACCAGGAACACCCGATCCATGCCCTCCGGCGCCAGCTTCAACAAGCGTTCGGAGAACTCGGCGACGGCCGCATAGTTGAACCGCGAGTTGGTGTTGAGCAGCGACCACTGCCGGCTCGCGACCGCCGCCATGCGCGGGTGACCGTGGCCGAGCACCGCGACATTGTTGAGCATGTCGAGGTAGGAGCGGCCCTGCATGTCGATCAGGTGATTGCGCCAGCCGCGCTCGATACGCGGCGGGTCGACGTAATAGTGTTTCTGGGTGCGGGCGAAACTGGCGTCGCGGCGCGCCAGCAGAGTCGCTGCGTCCAGCTCGGGTTCGGCGTCGCAGGCCAGGCCCAGCAGTGCGGCCGGCGAGGGGGACAACGCCTGCCACGCCAACGCGCGTGATGGTGTACAGAACAGCGGCGCTTCCAGCTGTGCGCCGCGAATCAATTGCACGATCAACGGACCGTCCACCAAACCCAGCACCTGACCTTTCACCAGCGCCGCGCCGCCGTGCAACGAAGCTTTCACGCCCCACAGACGCAGGCTCAGTTGCGGGCCGTCGAGTCGCAGTGCGCCGTCGGCCGACAGGTGCAGTATGCCAGCGAACGGCGCCTCCACCGTAGAACCCTGGGGCACATGCAATTCAACGTGCAGCGGGAAAGTCTCTGGCTCATCGGCGCTGTCGGGCCGAGTGCGCGACAACCGGTATTGTCCGTATCGACTGGCCGCCAGACCGTGCATGGAAGCGGCCTCGCTCAACAGACGCTGATCAATGCCAGGCTGCTCCCAGTTGCCCGCCTCGAAGTGGGCGCTCAACACACCCAGATCGATCAACGCGAATTCGCGCCCGACCAGATCGGGCAACAACGGCGCAAAACCTTCACTGTCGATGGCCGGCAATGCCTGGCCGACCGCCGTGAGAATCGCCGCCTCCATCAACGCCAGCGGCACCGAGGTAGCGACCCGGAAGATCTCCCATTCATGGGTCAGGTTGTCGCGGCTGTAGGTGTTGCCCGGATCGATGCTGACCTGTTGCTCGCCGCTGAGCACCAGCACCGCGGCCCGCGCCACGATCAGCGGCCACAGCGCCAGCAGTTCTTCGTGTTGCAGCGGATTGACCACGTGATAGGCCTGCACGGCCGGCAGGATCACGAACGGGTCGCCGGCGGCGTGATGCAGCAATGCGGCGCAGGTGACCGACAGATCGGTGATGCGCCAGGTGCGCACCAGGTCGCCGAAATCGATAACGCCCTGCAACTGCCAGTGCCGTCGGGCGTCACGCTGCCAGACCACATTGTCGTCGGTGATGTCCATGTGGATCGCCTGTACCGGCAGCTTTTCCAGCAGCGGCTGCAAACGAAGCCTGGCCTGTTCGGCAGCCTCGGCGATCAGCGTGCGTTGGCGTTCGTCTTCGATGACCGGCAGCAGGTGCTCGATCAGTGAACTGGCGTGGCGCGCGTCCCATTGCAATGTGCGCTCGAGCCCCGGATGGTCGAACCCGGCCAGGGCCAGATCCATTTCGCCGCAGAGCCGGCCGAACCCGGCAACAACCTCATGGCCAAGATGATCGAGAGCCGTCAGTGGCTGGCCCTCGATGTAATCGAGCAGCCGCACATGCACCGATTCGCCCTCGACGTCCAGGGTCAGCAGGTCTTGGCCGTCCCTGGCCGGGATGACCCGGGGAACGTGGACATCGCAGTGTTCAGCCAGATATTTCAGGCCCGCATGCTGGGCTTGCAGCTCGACCAGCGAATAATCGCCCCGGCAGATCTTCAACACGAACCGCCCACGTTCACTGTCAACCCGGTAATTGAGATCCTGCTGGCTGCCCAGGGCCTGCAACGTGCCGTTCAAGCCGTAATGCTGCGCCAGCAGATGCCGGGCCTGCTCCAGCGAAACCTGAGGGCTGGGCAAACTGGCGCGATGAATCAACGTGGCGAACGACATGGAACGACCCCTGAAATTTTATTAGGCGCCTATATCGCCATTGCTTCAGGCGATAAGCAACCCCCAGACCATCCGTCCCCCGACAGGTTGCGAAGCAGGGGGATTTGCATGCCCCTCTCGCACCCACCGGTACTTTGCGCAAGAATGTCGGCCATTCAAACCTGCCACCGGAATACCCATGAATGTAATCCCCACTGACCTGCCTGGTGTCCTGATCATCGAACCCAAGGTGTTTGGTGATGAGCGCGGGTTCTTTTACGAAAGTTTCAATGCCAAGGCCTTTCAGGACGCCACCGGCCTCGACACGCAGTTTGTGCAGGACAACCACTCGCGCTCGCAGAAAGGAGTGCTGCGCGGGCTGCATTACCAGCTGGAAAATACCCAGGGCAAACTGGTCCGCGTCACCGCCGGCGAAGTCCTCGATGTCGCCGTGGATATCCGCCGCAGCTCGCCGCATTTCGGCAAGTGGGTGGCCGTGCACCTGTCCGCCGACAACCATCGCCAACTGTGGGTACCGGAAGGTTTCGCCCACGGTTTCGTGGTGCTGAGCGAGTTCGCCGAGTTCCTCTACAAGACCACCGACTACTACAACCCGTCGTCCGAGCGCAGCATTCGCTGGGACGATCCGGATCTGGGCATCGACTGGCAGCTGGACGAAGCGCCAAAACTGTCGGCCAAGGATCAGGCAGCCGGCCTACTCAAGGACGCCGACGTCTTTTCCTGAAGTCCTGTGTGAATCTTCAGCGCCGCTGCACACCCGGCCACGGGTGCGCAGACTGCGCCTGCAAGCCTAGGCATAATGCGCCTGTACCCACAGGCGCTCGATGCTCATGACTCCGACCCTTCCCCGCCGCCCTCGCTGGCGCAGCCTCGCCCTGCTGGCCCTGTGCCTGGCACCGTTGCTGTGGCCGCTGGAACACCTGGCCGAGCGCTATTACCGCAGCGAGCTGGCCGGTCAGAATCGCCAGACCCTCGACCTCTACGTCGCCAACCTGTTGGGCACGCTGCATCGCTATGAAGTGCTGCCGCAAATCCTCGGCGACCTGCCCGCGCTGCGCGCGGTACTCGGGGCGCCGGACGACGGCGTGACCCAAGGCAACGCCAACCGCCTGTTGAAAAACATCGCCGCGCAGACCGGCGCCGAAGTCATGTACCTGATGGACACCAGCGGCCAGACGCTCGCGGCGTCGAACTGGGACAAACACGACAGCTTCGTCGGGCGTAATTTCTCTTTCCGGCCGTACTTCAGCGAAGCCATGGCCGGCCGCCTCGGGCGCTTCTTCGGTCTGGGCACCACGTCCGCCAAGCGCGGCTATTTCTTCGCCGCAGCGGTGCGCAACGGCGAAAAAATCATCGGCGTGCTGGTGATCAAGGTTGACCTCGACCACACCGAAAGCCTGTGGGGCAAAACCCCGGAACAACTGCTGGTGACCGACCACAACGGCGTGGTCATCCTCACCTCGCGCCCGGAATGGCGTTTTCGCGCGACCCGCACCCTCAGTGATGCCGAGCGCGCGGCGATCGCCGCGATCCAGCCCTACCCGACCCGCGAGCCACGGCCCTTGAACCTGAGCCCGACCGCGTGGCTGCCGCAGACCCAGGAGATCGCGGAAACCGGCTGGAGCGTCAGCATCCTCGCCCCGCGTACGTTGATCGACCGACCTGTGCGCACGGTCGTGGCGATCGGCGGCGCCACCTTGCTGGTGGTGATGCTGTTGCTGGGCCTGATGATGCAGCGTCGTCGTCATTACCTGGAGCGAATCGCCTTCGAAGCCAAGGCCCGACGGGAACTCGAAGGCCGGGTTGCCGAGCGCACGAGTGATCTCGAAGGCCTCAACCGCCGACTGAAACAGGAAGTGCTTGAACGCGAACAGGCCCAGCAGGAACTGGTGCGCGCCCAGGACGATCTGGTACAGGCTGGCAAGCTGTCGGCGCTGGGGACGATGTCGGCGAGCATCAGCCACGAACTCAACCAGCCGCTGGCGGCGATCCGCAGCTACGCCGAAAACGCCGAAGTGCTGCTCGACCACGAACGCACCGAAGACGCACGAGGCAACCTCAAACTGATCAGCGAGCTGACCGGGCGCATGGCCTCGATCATCGCCCACCTGCGCGCCTTCGCCCGCCGCGACCGCCACGCCCCGGAAAGCGTGGCCCTGCAACCGGCGCTGGACGACGCCCTGGCGTTGCTGGCCAAACGTCGCCGGAGCATGGATGTCGAACTGATCCGCGACCTGCCGGCCGCCACCCTGTGGGTCGAGGCCGGGGAAACCCGTCTGCGCCAGGTGCTGGGCAACCTGCTGGCCAACGCCCTCGACGCCCTGACTGAAAAAGGCCCGCCGCGCAAATTGTGGCTGAGTGCCGAATCCACCGACGAAGGCGTCAATCTGTACATTCGCGACAATGGCCCGGGTTTCTGCATGGAAGCCCTGGGCCGCGCCAGCGAACCGTTTTACACGACCAAGACCCGCACTCAGGGTCTCGGTCTGGGGTTGGCCATTTGCGAAACCCTGATGCGCGCCTTCGGCGGTGAACTGTCGTTCGCCAACCACAAGCAAGGTGGCGCCCTGATCACCCTGCGGCTGCGCGCCGGCGCGCCCGGGGTCAGCCTGCAACCGTCCGAGGATCGAAGCGCATGACCATCGACAACCGCATTCAGGTGGTGCTGATCGACGACGATCCGCACCTGCGTCAGGCCCTTGGCCAGACTCTGGATCTGGCCGGCCTGAAAATTCTTCCGCTGTCCGAGGCCAAGGGTCTGGCCGCGCAACTGGAGCGCGACTGGCCGGGCGTGGTGGTCAGCGACATCCGCATGCCCGGCATGGATGGCCTGGAACTGTTGAGCGAGTTGCACGCTCAGGATCCCGAGTTGCCGGTGCTGCTGATCACTGGCCACGGCGATGTGCCGCTAGCCGTGCAGGCCATGCGCGCCGGTGCCTATGATTTTCTGGAAAAGCCCTTCGCCAGCGACGCCCTGCTCGACAGCGTGCGCCGCGCCTTGGCTCTGCGCCGTCTGGTGCTGGACAACCGCAGCCTGCGCATGGCCCTGAGTGATCGCAACGAGCTGAGCGCGCGGCTGGTCGGCCAGTCCGCACCGATGTCACGCCTGCGCGAGCAGATCGGCGCACTGGCGGCGACCAAGGCCGATGTCTTGATCCTCGGCGAAACCGGTGCCGGCAAGGAAGTCGTCGCCCGCGCCCTGCATGATCTTTCGAGTCGGCGTAACGGCCCGTTCGTGGCGATCAACGCCGGGGCGCTGGCCGAGTCGGTGGTCGAAAGCGAATTGTTCGGCCATGAGCCCGGCGCCTTCACCGGCGCGCAAAAGCGTCGGATCGGCAAGTTCGAATTCGCCAATGGCGGCACGCTGTTCCTCGACGAAATCGAGAGCATGAGCATGGACGTGCAGGTCAAACTGCTGCGCATGTTGCAGGAGCGAGTGGTCGAGCGTCTGGGCGGCAATCAGTTGATCCCGCTGGACATCCGCGTTATCGCCGCCACCAAGGAAGACCTGCGTCAGGCTGCCGATCAAGGTCGCTTCCGGGCCGACCTGTATTACCGCCTCAACGTGGCGCCGCTGCGCATTCCACCACTGCGTGAACGGGGCGAAGATGCGTTGATGCTGTTCCAGCATTACGCCGACGAAGCCAGTGCCCGCCACGGACTGCCACCTCACGAACTGCAACCGGCGCAACGGGCGTTGCTGCTGCGGCATTCATGGCCAGGCAACGTGCGGGAATTGCAGAACGCGGCGGAGCGCTTTGCCCTCGGCCTGGAACTGGCCCTGGACAACACGCAGCCCGATGGCAGCCCCGGCACCACCGTCGAGATCACGGCGGGCGGGCTGAGCGAACAAGTGGAAAATTTCGAGAAATCCCTGATCGCCGCCGAACTGACACGCTCTCACAGTTCTGTGCGCAGTCTCGCCGAAGCCCTGGGTATTCCGCGCAAGACCCTGCACGACAAACTGCGCAAGCACGGGCTGAATTTCGCGGGCAGCGGCGGCCATTCGGACGAATCCGAATGAACTTCACTCAATTCACTTTTCTGCCGCAAGAGGTCCGGGCATGAAGCACGACAGTCGTTATCTGGAATCCATTCTTCATCACGACATCCCGCTGACCCGGGACATGGGCCTCAAGGTACTCGACTGGCACGAGCAGCAATTGCGCCTGCACCTGCCGCTGGACGCCAACGTCAATCACAAGAGCACCATGTTCGGCGGCAGCCTGTATTGCGGCGCGGTGCTGGCCGGTTGGGGCTGGCTGCATTTGCGTTTGAAAGAGGAAGGCATCGAAGACGGTCACATCGTGATTCAGGAAGGGCAGATCAGCTATCCACTGCCGGTGACCGGTGATGCCATTGCGATCTGCCCGTCACCGAGCGCAGCGCAGTGGAAGAAATTTCTGACGATGTATCAGCGTTACGGACGGGCGCGACTGACGCTGCACACGCGGGTCGTCAATGCCGGGAGCGATGAGGATGCAGTGACGTTCAGCGGGCAGTACGTCCTGCACCGCTGAAAACTGAACACGCTTACGAGCGGGCAAGTTCGAGCAGCTTTGCCCGCCATGCTGCTTTCGCCGGCAACGCCAGGAAGAAACTGTTCAACAAAGATTCCCGAGCTGGATAACAGAACGCTGCGCCACTCAGGTCGAGCACTTCACCGCCCGCCCCTTCCAGAACGCCCTGCGCCGCCGCCGTGTCCCATTGCGAAGTCGGCGCCAGTCGCGGGTAACAATCCGCAGCACCTTCGGCCAGCAGACAGAACTTCAGCGAACTGCCGATGTTGGCCAGTTGCAACTCGCCCAGGCTGGCGCTCAAACCGGCCAGCAGACGTTCCTGCTCCGGGCTCGAATGACGACGGCTGGCGACCACGGTAAACGCTTCGCCCGGCCCCGGTACGTCACGAACCTGAATTGCCACCGGCGTGCCGCCCGTGTCGCCGCGCCAGGCACCGAGCCCCGCTCCGCCGACGTAGAAGCGACCGTTGGTCGGCATCGACACCACACCGAACACCACCCGGCCGTTCTCGATCAGCGCGATGTTGACGGTGAATTCTTCGCTGCCGCTGATGAACTCCTTGGTGCCATCCAGCGGGTCCACCAGCCACCAGCGCTGCCAGCCTGCGCGCACGCTTTGCGGGATGTCGGCGTCCTCCTCGGACAGCACCGGAATGCTCGGGTCCAGCGCCGTCAGGCCCGCCACGATCACATGGTGAGCGGCCATGTCCGCCGCCGTCACCGGCGAATCATCGGACTTGGCGGTGACGGCCACATCGGCACGCCAGAACGGCAGGATCGCCTCACCGGCCCGCAGTGCCAGTTCAACCACCGGCGCCATCAACGGATGGGGAAAATTCATCGGCATCTCACTCATGACTGGAAAAATCCGCGCTGGGTCAGCAGGTCGCGGGTCAGGTACAACGCCGCCAGGGCGCGTCCCTCACTGAAATTCGGATTCTGCGCCAGTGCCGACAGCTGTCGCAGATTGACTTTGTCTACACGCATCGGCTCGGGTTCGTCGCCTTCGAGACGCTCTTCGTACAGGTCGGTGGCCAGCACCACCTGGATTTTCTGGCTCATGTAACCGGGGGACAACGACAATTCGGTCAGATGCTCCAGCTGTCGCGCGCCATAACCGGCTTCTTCCTTGAGCTCGCGCTCGGCGGCGGCCAGCACATCTTCGCCGGGCTCGATCAGGCCTTTGGGCAGCGACAGTTCATATTCGTCGGTACCGCCGCAGTATTCTTCGACCAGCACCGCGTGCTCGGCATCGAGCATTGCCACGATCATCACCGCGCCATAGCCGGCGCCCTTGCCGACCAGTCGCTCGTAGGTGCGTTCCACGCCATTGGAGAAACGCAGCTTCAGCTCTTCGACGCAGAACAGCCGGCTGGTGGCGACGATCTCGCGGGCGAGTACGGTGGGTTTCTGGCGCATGCAAAGCTCCTTGGCGTGAACGCGCTACTATAACGCGGCTTTTCCGATTGTTTGCGTCGGATATCCTTCTACCGCTCGAGACGTTGCCATGCCTTCATTACCGTGGTCCGACATCGATACCGTTCTGCTCGACATGGACGGCACGTTGCTGGACCTGCACTTCGACAATCACTTCTGGCTGGAACACCTGCCGCAGCGCTATGCCGAACTGCATGGCGTGAGCCGGGTCATGGCGGAAATGGAATTGCAGCCGTTGTTCGAGCGCCATGCCGGTCAGCTGCAGTGGTACTGCCTGGACTTTTGGAGCGCCGAACTGAAGCTGTCAGTTTGCGAACTGAAACGGGAAACCGCCCACCTGATCGCCCTGCGCCCGGACGCCGACACCTTTCTGGAAGCGATCAAACGAGCCGGCAAACGCGTGGTGATGATCACCAACGCACACCGCGATTCACTGTCGCTGAAACTGGAACGCATCGAACTGGCGCCGTACTTCGAGCGGCTGATCAGCTCCCACGATTACGGTTTTCCCAAGGAGAACCCGCAATTCTGGGACGCGTTGCAGACCGACATCGACTTCGACCCGGCGCGCAGTCTGTTCATCGACGACACCTTGCCGATCCTGCGCAGTGCACGGAATTTCGGCGTGGCGCATCTGTTGGCCGTGAAGGAACCGGACAGCCGCAAAGGGCCGAAGGACACCGGGGAGTTTGCGGCGGTCGAGGATTATCGGGATTTGATTGCCGGGCTCTGATTGCCGGGCTCTGAAGACTGCAGGAGCCGCCAAAGGCTGCTCCCGCAGGCATGTTGTTACTCGGGAATACGCAGCGTCTGCCCCGGATAAATCTTGTCCGGGTGTGACAGCAGTGGCTTGTTGGCCTCGAAGATCTTGTTGTACTGGTTGGCGTTGCCATACACCGCCAGGGAAATTGCGCTGAGGGTGTCGCCCTTCTTCACGACCACAAAACGCGCCGCCGCCACAACCGGCCCGGTCACGGTGATCTGGTCATCGACGCTGCCGACACCGGCAATGTTGCCCACTGCCAGAAGAATCTTCTCTTTCTCTTCCTGGCTCGCCACTTCACCGGTAACGGTCACCTTGTCCCCGTCCACGGTTGCCTGGACATTCGGATTACCCAACCCGACCTTGCTGATGTGTTCCTTCAATTGCTCGCTGGCATTGGCGTTGCCGGGGGTCAGCAGGTCGAGCAGTTTCTCACCCGCTTCTTTCACAAAGCTCAAAAGACTCATGGCGCACACTCCTTGATTTGGGTTCCAGACGCCCAAGCCTAGACCACCCCGGACAAACCCGGTTCCAAGCCGACCAATGACCCTGCCGTCACTCAAGCGGTAGAATCGCCCACCCCTGCCAGCGCCCCGGAGCGAAGATGGACATCAAGCAGCTGAAATTCCTCATCGCCCTCGACGAAACCCGCCACTTCGGCCAGGCCGCCGCCCGCTGCCACATCACCCAGCCGACCCTGTCGATGCGCCTGCGCAGCCTCGAGGAAGAACTCGACCTGCCACTGGTCAACCGTGGCCAGCGCTTCGAAGGGTTCACCGCGCCGGGGGAACGGGTGCTGGCCTGGGCACGCACGGTACTGGCGGCCTACGACGGCTTGCAGGCGGAAGCGGCGGCCTGTCGCGGCAATCTGATCGGCACCCTGCGCCTGGGCGTGGTGCCGTTGTCGAGTTTCGATGCACTGCCGTTGATGCAACGCCTGCACGCACAACATCCAAACCTGCGCTTCGAACTGTCCTCGCTGAGCTCCGAACAGGTTCTGGAGCAACTGGCGAACAACCGCATCGACATTGGCGTGTCTTACCTGGACCGCCTCGACGGCGAGCGGTTTGAATCCCTGGCCTTCAGCGAAACGCAGATGGGCCTGCTCTACGACCAGCGGTTCTTCAACTTTGGTGAGGCACCGTTGAGTTGGGAATCGCTGATCGAACTGCCCCTGGGCATGCTTACCAGCGGCATGCACTTTCGCCAGTCCATCGACCATAACTTCCACAGTCGTGGCCTGACGCCGCAGCCGTTACTGCAAACCGACGCCGTTCACCAATTGTTGCAAGCGGTGCACGGCGGCTTGTGCTGTGCGGTGATGCCACTGGACGGCGGCCTGGAGAACCTGACCGATCATCTGCGCCTGCAACCCATCGAAAACGCCCAGACCCTCGCCCGACTGGGCCTGATCATGCGTCGCGGGGCACCACGATCGGCGCTGGCCGAAGCCTGTTTCGCGCTTTATCAAAAATCACCCACGGACACTTGATCGACGGCATCTATCGAGGGATCGACACTAGCGATTAGACGCGACATCTTGCCGCGCCTAGTCTTAACGTTGATCAATCCGTCGGTGATGCCATGAACGCCAAGCGCCCGGCCTGCGCGGCGCCTGCTCTCGAAACGCCCGCGCCAGCCGCCAGTCAGACCTACAGCTACAGCGATCTCCCCCTCGCGGAATCGGCCAGCACCGCGCTGGCCGAAGAAGTCGCGTTGGCGATTGCCTACAACGGCATCAGTCAGGCCGTGATGCTGGTGACGCCGACCGACCTTGAAGACTTCATCGTCGGTTTCAGCCTCGGCAGCGGCATCATCGAAGATGCCTCGGACATCTACGACCTGCAATTGACCGGCTCGGGCTCGGCGCAATATGCGCAAGTGACCATTGCCAACCGCGCCTTCTGGAACCTCAAGCAGCAGCGGCGGCAACTGGCCGGCACCAGCGGTTGCGGACTGTGCGGCGTGGAAGCGGTGGAGCAGGCGCTGCCTGACCTCAAGGTCTTGCCCGGTGCACCTTTGCCGCCTGCCGAATGGCTCGATGGTTTGCGTCAGCGTATCGGCGCATTCCAACCGCTGGGTCAGCATTGCGGCGCAGTGCACGCGGCGGTGTTCATGAACGCCAGCGGTAAATTGCTGCTGGGCCGCGAAGACATCGGCCGGCACAACGCCCTCGACAAGCTGATTGGCGGTCTGATCCGGCAAAAGATATCCACAGCCGGCGGCCTGGCAATTGTCACCAGCCGTTGCAGCCTCGAATTGATCCAGAAAGTCCTGCGGGCCGGGATTCAGACCCTGGTCAGCCTGTCCGCGCCCACCGGCCTCGCCGTGCAATGGGCCCGACGCCATAACCTCAATCTCATTCACCTGCCGCAGAAAAACGCGCCGCGGGTGTATAGCCCAGAAATGGAGAAACACCCGTGAGCCAACATCATCAAGCCGACCAGAAACCCGTTCCGCGCTACAAGCCTTACAAGGGCCCGGCCGGTGGCTGGGGCGCCCTGATCAGCGTGGCCCAGGCCTGGCTGACCAGCGACAACGCGCTGAAAAACCTGCGCATGATGCTCAAGACCAACCAGAACGGTGGCTTCGACTGCCCGGGCTGCGCCTGGGGCGACTCGCCGGAAAGCGGCATGGTCAAATTCTGCGAGAACGGCGCCAAAGCGGTGAACTGGGAAGCGACCAAGCGTCGGGTCGACGGCAAGTTCTTCGCCAAACACAGCGTCACCTCGCTGCTGGAACAGAGCGACTACTGGCTTGAATATCAAGGTCGTCTGACCGAACCGCTGGTGTATGACGCCGAAACCGACCGCTACAAACCCATCAGCTGGGACGATGCCTACGCGCTGATCGGCAAACACCTGCAAGCGCTGTCGAGCCCGGATCAGGCCGAGTTCTACACCTCGGGCCGCGCCAGCAACGAAGCGGCGTACCTGTATCAACTGTTCGTGCGCGCCTTCGGCACCAACAACTTCCCCGACTGCTCGAACATGTGCCACGAGGCCAGCGGCGTGGCCCTGGCGCAGAGTGTCGGCGTCGGCAAAGGCACCGTGACCTTCGACGACTTCGAACATGCCGATGCGATTTTTGTCTGGGGCCAGAACCCCGGCACCAACCACCCGCGCATGCTCGAACCGCTGCGTGAAGCAGTGAAGCGCGGTGCCCAGGTGGTGTGCGTCAACCCGCTGAAAGAACGCGGCCTGGAACGCTTCCAGCACCCGCAGCATCCGCTGGAAATGCTCACCAACGGCGACAAGCCGACCAACACCGCGTATTTCCGCCCGGCGCTGGGCGGCGACATGGCGGTGTTGCGCGGCATGGCCAAGTTCCTGCTGCAATGGGAGCGCGATGCGCAGAAGGCTGGCGCACCGGCCGTGTTCGATCACGATTTCCTCAATGAACACAGCATCAACGTGCTCGAGTACCTCGGTGTTGTCGACGACACGCCGTGGGAGCAGATCGTCGAGCAGTCCGGCCTGACCCTGGTGGAGATCGAACAGGCGGCGCGCATGTACGCCAAAGGCAAGAACGTGATCATGTGCTGGGCGATGGGCATCACCCAGCATCGCCACTCGGTGCCGACCATCCAGGAAATCGCCAACCTGATGCTGCTGCGCGGCAACATCGGCAAACCCGGCGCCGGTCTGTGCCCGGTGCGCGGCCACAGTAACGTGCAGGGCGACCGCACCATGGGCATCAACGAACGTCCGCCGGTGGCGTTCCTTGATTCCCTTGAACGCCGCTTCCAGTTCAAGGTGCCACGTCACAACGGGCACAACGTGGTCGAAGCGATTCACGCGATGGCCGAAGGTCGCGCCAAGGTGTTTATCGGTCTGGGCGGCAACTTCGCCCAGGCCACGCCGGACAGCCCGCGCACCTTCCAGGCCCTGAGCAACTGTGACCTGACCGTGCAGATCAGCACCAAGCTCAATCGCAGCCACCTGGCCCACGGCAAGGACGCGCTGATCCTGCCGTGCCTGGGTCGTACCGACATCGATATCCAGACCGAAGGCCCCCAAGCCGTCACCGTGGAAGACTCGTTCAGCATGGTGCACGCCTCCAACGGTCAGTTGCAGCCGCTGTCGAACCAGATGCGCTCCGAGCCGTCGATCATCGCCGGCATCGCCGCCGCGACCCTGGGCAGCAAACCGGTGGACTGGAACTGGCTGGTGGCCGACTACCGGCGCATCCGCGAACTGATCGCCGACACCATTCCGGGCTTCAAGGACTTCAACGAGAAGGTCAAGAACCCGGGTGGTTTCTACCTCGGCAACAGCGCCGGTGCACGCAAGTGGAACACCACGTCCGGTCGGGCCAACTTCAAGCCGAACATGCTGCCCAAGGACCTGATCCACGAGCGCACTCGCGCCACCGGCAAACTGCCGGATCTGATCCTGCAATCGATGCGCTCTCACGATCAGTACAACACCACGATTTATGGTCTCGACGATCGTTATCGCGGGGTGAAGGGACAGCGCGATGTGTTGTTTGCCAACGAAGCCGACATCATCCGTCTGGGCTTCAAGCCGGGACAGAAGGCTGACATCGTATCGCTGTGGGACGATGGTCGCGAGCGCCGGGTGAAGGGCTTCACGCTCTTGGCGTTCGATATTCCTGCAGGGCAGGCAGCGGCTTATTACCCTGAGGTGAATCCGTTGGTGCCGTTGGAGAGCACCGGCGATGGCAGCCATACGCCGACGTCGAAGTTCATTGCCATTCGCCTGGAAGCGGCGAGTGAAACGGGGTTGATCATGGCCAAGTCGGCCTGATACGGCGCCTGCTCGCGAAAAGCGGCAGCCGATTCAATGATCCTTTCCTGCACGAGCACTTTTCGAACGCCCACAAAAAAGGCCGCTTTGTGATCAAAGCGGCCTGTCCGAAGTAGTTAAAGACCGGCGAAAAACCGTTAAGTTCCGCCCAAAAATCAGCAACTTGCAGAATTGTATACAGGTCGTGCTATTCGTCGGATTTCGATTGTCACGCCCATTGCAGAGCCTCAGGATCGCGCCGTCATCCCTTTGAGGCTCCTCTATGAAGTTCTCCTCGATTCTCTTGTTGTCCCTTGGCCTGGTCAGTGGCTTCGCTTCTGCCGGAGGCACCACCGAAGCAGGTGTGGGCGGCGCATTGGGCGGGGTTCTTGGCTCGGTCGTCGGTCAATCGTTAGGCGGCAGTACAGGTTCAACCATCGGCGCAGCCCTGGGCGGCGCGGGTGGTAGTGCGGTGGGCGCCGACAAGCGCAGCCGTGGTGAAGCAGCCATTGGCGGTGCGCTGGGCGCAGCCGGCGGCAACGTGGTCGGCCGCAGCATGGGCGGCACCACCGGCAGCCTGATCGGCGCAGCAGCCGGCGGCGGCGCGGGTGGCGCGCTGGGCAACTACATGGGCAACAAGAGCGATGACGATGATCGTCATTACGATCGTCGCCATGATGATCGTCGCTACTACCGTGACCGTCACCCAGGTCGTGGCCATGCCTATGGCCATCGCAAGCATCACCGCTACTATCGCGACTGAGGCCTGGCCTCTTTAGCCGATACATCCAGATCGCAGCTCCCCCGGGCTGCGATTTTTTTTGCCTGTCACATCGCCAGACGTTCCAGCGCTTCGCGCAATCGGGTTGGAATCGACACCGGCTGATTGGACGCCCGATCGACAAACACATGCACGAAGCGCCCGGCGGCACAGGCCTCGTCTTCTTCGGCCTTGAACACCGCCAGCTCGTATTGCACCGAACTATTACCCAGCTTGCCTACCCGCAAGCCGATCTCGATTCGATCCGGAAAAGCGATCGACGCGAAGTAGTCGCAGGACGAACTCACCACAAACCCCACCACCTCGCCGTCATGGATATCCAGCCCCCCGACCTGAATCAGGTAGGTGTTCACCGCCGTGTCGAAGAAACTGTAATAGGTGACGTTGTTGACGTGGCCGTAGGCGTCGTTGTCGTGCCAGCGCGTGGTGATCGGCTGGAAGTGCGGGTAATCGCTGCGTTGCGGCATCGGGTTGGACATCAGTGTCGATTCCTGGAGTGATCTGCTCAGTCTAAAGATAAAAACCCTTGCCGCGCGCCGCCAGCTCGCCAATCAATGGCGCCGGCCGCCAGTGATCGCCCTGCCGGGTCTCCAGCGCCAGCAATCGCTTGTGAATGTCGGCCAGACCCTGATCATCCGCCCAGGCCATCGGCCCGCCCCGCTCCGCCGGGAAGCCATAGCCATTCAGATAGACCTGATCGATGTCATGCGCCGACTCGGCAATCCCTTCCTGCAGGATCTTCGCCCCTTCGTTGACCAACGCCAGCAGGCACCGCTCGAGGATCTCCTCCGAGCCAATATCCCGGCGATGAAACCCCAAGCCTTCGCTGACGCTCAAAACCAGCGCATCGACCTCGGGATCATGCTCGGCCTGACGACTGCCCGGCTCGTAGTGGTAATAACCGTTGCCGGACTTCTGACCGAAGCGACCCAGTTCGCACAAACGGTTATCCACCTGAACCTCGGGTGCATCCTGCCCCTTGCCCGCCAGTTCACGGGCACGCCACTCGAGATCGATGCCGACCACGTCGTACATGCGAAACGGCCCCATGGCAAAACCGAAGCTCTGCAACGCCGCATCGACCTGATGCGGGTACGCCCCTTCGAGCAACATCTTGCGCGCTTCGAGCACATACGGATGCAGCATGCGGTTTCCGATAAAACCGTGGCAGTTGCCCGACACCACACTGACCTTGCCCATGCGCTTGCCCAGCTCAAGCGCAGCCTCAAGCACAGCCGGAGAAGTTTGTGCGCCACGGACGATTTCCAGCAACTTCATGATGTGCGCCGGGCTGAAGAAATGCAGGCCTAGCACTTGAGTCGGTCGCCGTGTCGCGGCGGCAATGGCGTCGATATCCAGCGCCGAAGTATTGCTCGCCAGCAGCGCCTCGGGTTTCAACACGCCATCGAGCTCGCGGAAGATCTTCTGCTTGAGCTCGAGGTTCTCGTACACCGCTTCGATCACCAGGTCGACGTTGCGGATTGCCACATAGTCCGCCGCCGCGCTGACACGGGCAATCCGCGCATCGGCTTCGGCCTGATCGATCCGGCCCTGTCGCACGTTGTGCGCGTAGGTATCGGCCACGGTGGACAGCGCCTGTTCGAGCATCTGTGGATTGTTATCGACCCACTGCACTGATACGCCGGCGTTGGCCAGGCACATGACAATGCCGCGGCCCATGGTGCCGGCGCCGATCACGGCGGCCTGCTGAATAGCGAAGGATGTCTGGCTCATGTTGTTCTCTTGTTGGCGATCCGAAGACAGCCATCACCATAGTCAGCCACCGGGCATTTTTGAAGTTCATTGCCGTGATGATCGACATTCAGCAGATGGATTCGGAACTTCAAAGATGCGTCTGAGCCCAGGCCCGGACCTCGGCGTAGGGATATTCCTCAAGCGCCGCAAACCCGGAAATGGCCCGCGCCTTGAGCTTGGTAAACAACGGCACGCTGATTCCGCACAGAAACCGGGTCAATCGCTCGGCCGACGGAGCACTGCCGGTCAGTTGTTGATGCCTATGGATAAATTCCCCACACAACGCCGCAAAACTTTTATCCACAAGCGCCGGCAATTCCGGAGGCGCCGGGAGCCGGGCGATGTGCCCGTGACACACCGAGCAATGGCCGCACTGCTGCGGCGCATTGTGATCGCCAAAATATTCCGCCAGCCGATATCCGAGGCATCGCTCGGTGGCGAACAGCTCGAGCATGGCGTGAATCCGCGCCACTTCGGTTTGTTCATGGCGGGTGAAATAGTCATGCAGTTCAGCGCTCAAGGCCTGGCTGTCGAAATCGCCGCGCAGGACGTTGTAGACCTCGGTCATCTGCTTGCTCTCAAGCTCGACCCAGCCCTTTTCCTGGAAATAATCCAGCGCCTTCACCACGCGGTTGCGCTCGGCGGAATACTGCTCGTACATCGCCTCGAAATTCACCGTGGCCCAGGTACGCGCGCGGCTTGAGGTCTGGATGATCGCGGCGACGAAATCCCTGCGTTCACCTTCGAAACGCTCGAGCAAAGCCTCGGGCTCCAGCAGGTATTTGAAACGGTACTCGGCGTAGTACGCGTAGCGCGGGGCAATCAGTCCTCGCAGCTCCAACTGCACCAACAACGTCTTCAAAGGCAACGCGCGAATGTTGCTCTGATCCGCCAGCGGCCCGAGCAGAAATTCCCATTGGCCTTCGGGCGCGGCGGCCTGCAACTCGTCGAGCACGTGACGAATGCTCTCCTGTTCCGGCGTGTCGCCATACACGAAGTTTTCCAGCACGTTGAGGCTGTCGCGGTTGGCCAGTACCAGACAATCAGACGGTTGCCCGTCACGCCCTGCACGGCCGATTTCCTGGCTGTAGTTTTCGATGGATTTGGGCAGGTCGAAATGCACCACATTGCGGATGTCGCTCTTGTCGATGCCCATGCCGAAGGCGATGGTGGCGACGATGCAATCGGACTGCCCGCCCATGAAGCGCTTCTGGATCGCGTCCCGTTGCTCATGGGGCAAACCGGCGTGATAAGCCTCGGCCTGAATGCCATTGCGCTCCAGATGTTCGGCAATCTGCTCGGCGGTTTTCTGCAGGGTCACGTAGACGATGCTCGGCTGACCTGCGCGCTCGTTCATCCACTCCACCAGACGCCGGCGCTTGTCCTGCCCACGCACCGGCTCGACCAGCAGATTGAGGTTGGGCCGGTAGAAACCGGTGGTCACCACATCGTCTGCCGCGATGGCGAATTTCGCTTGCATGTCGGCGATGACTTTTGGCGTTGCAGTGGCGGTCAGCAGCAGGGTTTGCGGGATGTTGAACTGGCGCTGGTAGTCCGGCAGCTTGAGGTAGTCGGGGCGGAAGTTGTGGCCCCACTCGGAGATGCAGTGCGCCTCATCCACCACCAGCAGCGAGATCGGAACCTGCTGCAAAAAGTTGCGAAAGCGCTCGTTCTTCAAACGCTCCACGGAAATCATCAGGATCTTCAGCTCACCCGAACGGGCGCGGGCCATCACGTCGTTGGCATCTTCGCGGCTCTGCGCCGAATCGATGCTGCCTGCGGATATCCCGTGCCGGCGCAAGAACTCGAGCTGATCCTGCATCAGCGCCAGCAACGGTGAGACCACCAGCGTCAGGTGTGGCAGCAAGAGTGCCGGGACCTGGTAACAAAGGGACTTTCCGGAGCCGGTGGGAAATATCGCGGCCGCCGAGCGCCCAGCGAGAACAGCGCTGATCGCGGCCTCCTGACCGGGTCGAAACTGTGGATAACCGAAAACCTGTTCCAGGGTGTTGTGCATTCGCTGTCACTCCGTTGACCGCTGTGATGCCAACAGCCTAGCGGGCGATCGCAGCGCGTCGAGAATAGGTCGGGGGTCAAATCGATACGGGATGATACAGCGTCGACGGCTCGGTCAAGGGATCAAACAAATGAAACACTTTGTTCATCGCCGTGTGAAGCGACCCGAGGGTAATGTCCGTCACGCCTTGAGCCAGGACGGCCCATGCGCATGGATTTTTACCAAGGAGTGAACATGTCGAACAACTTGAAACTGCCCCTCGCCCTGATCTTGGCCTCCCTGCTGCTGGGAGGCTGCACACCCTCTCCCGAAGACTTTCCGCCGATCCTGGCCAGCGCCGTGACCGTCACCGCAGCGCCCTCGACTTAACCCCCACAAGCGCTGTGTCAGGGCCGCAATACGGCTACCCGCAATTGCTCATCCAGGACCCGTTCATGCACATCGAGGCTCTGGCTCGCCCATCGTGCATGAGCCGGGCTGATATCGCCGGTGAAGGCTGCCGCCAGTTGACGCAAGTCGGCAACGCTGCGCACCCGGGGGCAAAATGCTTTCTCGTCGCAGTGAGTGCTGGCATTGCGGTAGGTGTTGAGCAAGCGATCCCACAGACCGTCGCGCACTTGTCTGATCGACTTGAGCTGTATTTGCTGCACGCCCAGTCGTTGCGTGAGTCCCGGTTCATCCAGGGCTTCGCTCGCCAGCAGAGCCTTGCCGAAAACCAGCACCTCAGCGCGGGCAGCTGTGTCGATGTCAGCCTGAGTGGCGAGCGCGTCGGGCCAACCGGTGCGCTCCAGGTTGGCAAGCACCAACCCATTGCCCATGTCGGAGGCCAACGCCAAACGACAGCCACTCACCCACAGCAAAACGATCGAGGCCATTCGTAGCCACTGCATACCTAATTCCCTTTAAGTCTGTGTCGGACGTTTGGAAACGCCCTACGGATTCTGGCGCGCACCATACAGAGGTTTACTTTGAAACGCCTGATAATCACGTCGGAAAATTCGCTAATAAGGGTTTGGCTTTGAAAAACCGAAAAAACATGTAGGGCAAATGCCCATATCGTGGAAAAAACCCTTACGAAATCTGTCCATTGCGGCCGTCTTGTCCCTGCGGTCAGCCCCCTTCTATAGTGGCTGGCGCGACTGAAAACTCTGTGTCGGCTCACCGAAGCGACTTCGTAAGGGACACACCTTGATCATGAATATGTACAAACCGCTGAATACCCGTTTTCGCCCTCTCAAGACTTGCGACATTGAAAAACCGGTATTGGTTATCGACACCGAAGCAAAACCGGGCGACCTGCTCAATGCCGCCGATCAACGTCTGCGCGCCGCCAGCGATCTGCTGGAAACTCTTTACTGCTTGTGTTTCAAACAGGCCGATGTGAAAGATATTCCCAACATCGTCAATGCGCTTTATTTATTGACGCAAGACGGTTGTGACTTGCTGGAAGTTGCCAGACAACAAATAAATAACTAATACTGCCAGCCACACTTACAAAGTTCGCAACAACCCATCGCTTCCATTACAACAAAAACCGGAACTAGTCTGTCTGTTCTTACATCAACCAAGAGTAATAACATGACAACTCTGACTATTTTCTTCTGCGGTACAGGTTCGACAAAGTTTGATAATGCACACGTTAACTATTGGAATGGGGAATTGGTGTCCACACTGGCCTCTCACCACAACGGGCGCGAGTTCGCCGACTGGATCGTGGTCGACGGCCCCGGCACCAGCAACCTGCAAGCCGATGAACTGTTCACCCAATCCAAGGACTACGGCCTCAGTGGCACCTTGTTCGGCAAGGGCTGGGAGGAAAACGTCCAGCACGCGATGAACATCATCAAAGGCCAATGTGACTGGCAGCGCGAACAACTGACCGAAGCGGAATACAACCGCCTCAAAGCCGCCGGCATTCCGATTGAAGATGTAAAAGTCGAAGGTTCCTGGCTGTGGCGTAAATATAACTATGGCGATCGCAGCGTCACGCAACAGAAGTTACAGGAGCAAATTATCAAAACCTTTCGCAAGGACGGTGTTATTCCAACAAAAGTCAATCTGGTGGGCTGGAGCCGCGGCGGTATCAGTTGTCATATGCTGGCCAATGCCATGTTCAACGACAGTGCACTGAAAAACATTCCAGTGAATATCTTTGCTATCGACCCGGTGCCGGGCATCGGTAACTTTCAGGAACACCGGGTAAAGCTCAATAGCAACGTAAAAGAATATGTGGGTTTCTATGCGCGGGATGAGCGCTCCAAGGGTTTCAGTTGCGTCATTCCACAAACCGCGACCGGCACCAAGACCAGCATCTTCCCCATGCCCGGCCGTCACGCCACCCTGGTCGGCAACGCCTCCGCCGACGGCAACAGTGGTCCAAAAGTGCTGGCCGAACCCGGCCTCATCGTCCGTCACTTTGCCGAGGTCTGCCTGAAACGCTGGGGCACCGTCCTCGACAAAAACCTCAACCTCACCGATGCCGACCTTCGCAACCACACTGCCGCCATCGTCAACGCGGCAGCGAAATACAAGGCCATGGAAAAGTGTTCCTACACCTGGTTCACCGAACTGGATCAAGGCGAACGCTACGTATCGCTGGGCAGCAAAGGCGTGCCGTTCTCGACGGTGAAAGGCGGGATCTACACCCCGGCGACCGGGTTGACGACGAGTGTGCTGGATGTTGAGGCGTATCGGGCGATTCGTTGAAAACCGTGATTGATCTGTAGGAACGGCCTGCCCGAATCTGCATCCCGTTCCTACACGCGGCGGCGCCTTGTCTTCTATCGGCGCCAGTGGGCCGAAACCTATAGTTGTGACTGTCGCTGCCAATTCAGCGACTCGGGCTTGGTCACCCGAATGGAACATGCATTCGCGTCCGCTGTATGCTGCCGGCACTCAATTGCCAGCAGCGTTATGGTGGCTGTGTTTGGGACGCTTCCGAGCGTGCCGGGTATGTGCATGATCCTCACCGGTTGACCAACCCGAACACAGTCGCCTCCAGTCGCTTGGTCACGATGTGGTGGCTTCATTCGAAGCAATTGAGGATCTAAAAAATGAAATCATGGAACGAGCTCCACTCCAATCGCTACCGCCCACTCGACTCCAACCTCACCGACACCAAGCCCCTCGTCATCGACACCGAAGCCAACCCGCAAGACATCCTCGAATGCGCCGTCCAGCGCCTGCGCGCATCAAGCGACCTGCTGCAAACCCTCTACTGCCTCTGCTTCAAACACGCCGATGTCGAAGACATCCCGCACATCACCCACGCGCTCTACCTTCTCACCAAAGACGGCTATGACCTGCTCCAGGTCGCCCAGCAACGAATGCTCAACTGGAAAGCGCCGGCCTGACGGACTCCTCGGGCAGGCGTGTTCATGGCTAGAACTGCCTGCCTCTATCTCGAACACTGACGCTGACATCTCCGGCGCAAAACTTAAGGATCAGAATTTTGCAAACTATTATTGATTGCGTACGATGGGAGCCATTGTTCAACCAAGGGCTTGCCTTCATGACCACTGAAACCATTGATCACAGCACTCTCACGCGGCTGTTTGAGAACGGTTCGATCAGTAGCGCACATATCGTCGCCAAACCGGGTGGCTGGTCGATTCAGATTCAGCAAGGAAGCAAAGAATACTCACTGACCGCACAACGCAGTGGCCAGGTACGTCTGTTCAAGCGGCTTGAAACACTGGTGACCTACCTGCAAGGAGTGGGCATCAATCACTTCGATGTGGACGCCTCCAGTTATGACCCTCTTCAGATAAAAACCTATGCCCGCCCTGATCGCGCCGAAGCGATGAAACAAGCTCATGAAGCAGCTGCGTATGAAGAATGGGTCAAGCAACAGGTACAAATCAGCATTGATGACCCAAGACCCAGCGTCAGCGATGAAGACGCTCGCAGGATATTTGCCGCCAAACGGGATGCCCTTCGTCAGCGAGCACGTTGATGAGGTTGGTCTGGCGCCAAGAAGCGCTGGATGACCGAGACAACATCATGGAGCGTATCGGCCAGGAAAATCCCGCTGCAGCGATTGAACTTGATGAGGCTTTCGAACTGAAAGGAGAAAGCGCTCGGCAGCACCCAGCCTGTACCGAAAAGGTATCGCGGGAGGTACCCGCGAAATCGTCGTCACTCCAAACTACGTCATCATCTACACAGTCAAAGTTGATGTTGTGGAAGTGCTACGAGTGCTGCATACCAGACGGCAATGGCCATGATGGCTGGAGGGAAAATGCTTAGGAGTTCGCGGCTCCTTAAGTAGCATTATTCTGGCTGTTTAACGCGGATTCTGCGGGAATAATGGCAGTTGATCTGACAATGAAGTCCAACCCGTCACCCACAAAAAAGCCGCCCTCAACAGGCGGCTTTTTCATTCACCAGAACTAAGTCTTACAACTTAGGCCCGGCAGCCTTGATCGCGTCGCTCACTTCGAACTTCTTGAAGTTCTCGATGAACAGACCGGCCAGTGCTTTGGCAGCTTCGTCGTATGCAGCCTTGTCAGCCCAGGTGTTGCGTGGGTTGAGCAGGTTGGTTTCGACGCCCGGTACGGCCAGTGGCACGTCCAGGTTGATGGTGTCCAGGTGCTCGGTAGCTGCACCGATCAGCGCGCCGCTCTGGATCGCTGCGATCACCGCGCGGGTGGTCGGGATGTTGAAGCGTTTGCCGACGCCGTAGCCGCCACCGGTCCAGCCGGTGTTGACCAGGTAGACCTTGGAGCCGAAGCCGCGGATGCGCTTGATCAGCAGTTCAGCGTATTCGCCGGCCGGACGCGGGAAGAACGGTGCGCCGAAGCAGGTGGAGAAGGTCGACTTGATGCCGCTGCCCGAACCCATTTCGGTCGAGCCCACCAGTGCGGTGTAGCCGGACAGGAAGTGGTAGGCCGCTTGTTCTTCGTTGAGGATCGACACTGGCGGCAGCACGCCGGTCAGGTCGCAGGTCAGGAAGATCACAGCGTTCGGCTCGCCGCCCAGGTTCTTCTCGGAACGCTTGGCAACGTGCTCCAGCGGGTAGGCCGCGCGGCTGTTCTGGGTCAGGCTGACATCGGCGTAGTCGGCGTGCTTGGCATCGTCGATCACGACGTTTTCCAGCACCGCGCCGTGCTTGATGGCTTTCCAGATGACCGGCTCGTTCTTCTCGGACAAGTCGATGCACTTGGCGTAGCAGCCGCCTTCGATGTTGAAGACAACGCCTTCGCCCCAGCCGTGTTCGTCGTCACCGATCAGGTAACGGCTTTCGTCGGCAGACAGGGTGGTCTTGCCGGTGCCCGACAGACCGAAGAACAGGGTCACGTCGCCTTCTTCGCCGATGTTGGCAGCGCAGTGCATTGGCAGCACGTCAGCGGCCGGCAGCAGGAAGTTCTGCACGGAGAACATGGCTTTCTTCATTTCACCGGCGTAACGCATGCCGGCGATCAGCACTTTCTTCTGGGCGAAGTTGATGATCACGCAACCATCGGAGTTGGTGCCGTCACGCTCAGGCACGCACTCGAAGTTGGCGACGTTCAGCACTTGCCACTCTTCGCGACCGGCCGGGTTGTACTGAGCCGGGTTGATGAACAGGCAACGACCAAACAGGTTCTGCCAGGCAGTCTGGGTGGTCATTTTCACGGCCAGGTAGTGATCTTCGGCCGCGCCTACATGCACGTGGGAAACGAAATGCTCTTGCGCGTTGTTGAATGCTTCAACACGAGCCCACAGCGCGTCGAATTTGTCGGCCGGGAACTTGCGGTTGATCGGGCCCCAGGCGATGGCAGCCTGGGTGGAAGGCTCTTCAACGATGAAACGGTCGACTGGCGAACGGCCGGTGCGGTGACCGGTGCGAACAACCAGAGCGCCGGTATCGGCAAGCTCGCCTTCACCGCGGTTCAGGGCTTCTTTTACCAGATCATCAACACTCAGATCGGTGTACACGGCGTTATTGGCTTGCGTCATGAGGTTCCCCGTCGGCCAGTGGCCGAGTGTGCTCCAAACGTTTTGTAGTAGAAAGTCGTGCACTACTACCGCGAAAAAAGTGGGCCGGATTATGCCAGAAAAGCCCAAAAAGAGTAGGGCCCTCCCGTCGTAACGGCGTAATTCCGTCGTTGAGCAGTGAATTTACCTGCGCTGAACCGTTTTAGTGCCGGGTATCTGACGGCGTCTCGACGCCCGCGCCAGCGAACAATTGAGCGATATCTGCCGCGTCGAACAGGTAGCGCTGGTTGCAGAACTGGCAATCGATCTCGACTTGGCCACCTTGCTCGGCCACCAGCGCCTGCGCATCTTCCAGACCCAGGCTGACCAGTGCGTTACCCGAACGCTCGCGGGAGCAGCTGCAGTGGAAGCGCAGCTTCTGCACATCGAACAGACGAACCTGCTCCTCATGGTAGAGGCGGTGCAGAACCGTTTCGTTGTCCAGGCTCAACAGTTCATCAGCGGTCAAGGTGTTGCCCAGCGCGGTGATGTGCTGCCAGCTGGCGGCGCGTTCTTCTTCGTCTTTCAGGCGATCGGCCGGCAGTTGCTGCAGCAGCAGACCACGGGCACGACGGCCGTCGGCGCACAGCTTGAAGCGAGTGCCGACCTGCTGGGACATGACGAAATAGTTGGTGAAGCAGTCGGACAGGGTTTCGCCGTCGAGGTCGACGATGCCCTGGTAGCGCTGGCCGGCGATCGGGTCAACGGTCAAGGCCAGGACACCGTTCGGCATCAGGTCGCCGAGGGTTGCGTCGGCCGGGATCTGCTCGGCGTGGTAGCGCGCCAGGCCACGGATTTCTCGCTCGCTGGAGCATTCGATCATCAATAGCGGGATCGGGCCTTCGGAACGGGCCTGAAGAATCAGCAAGCCATCGAATTTCAGGGTGCCCACCAGCAACGAGGCGGCGGCCATCAGTTCACCCAGCAATTGCGCAACCGGTTCCGGGTACGGGTGCTTGGCGAGCACTTCGGCGTAGCTGCGCTCCAGCGACACCAGTTCGCCGCGCGTGTCGCTGTCATCGAAGATGAAGCGTTGGGTGTAATCGGTATCGAGGAAATCGGTCATAGGTCTGGGTATCTGAATGTGATGACAAAATGGTTACAAAGAATGAAAATCCCGCGCTTCTGGCATCCTTTTTGATGCCGATGTTCAGCCACGGGAGGCATTTTATGAACAATCCGGGTTTGTTCCAATCAAGGTGGAACCTCGGCCGGCTGGTTCTGTGCAACGTTGTGCCATTGGCACTACTGGCTTTCTGGTTATGGCCTACAGGTCAGATGCTGTGTGTGATTTTCGACGAGTGGCTGTTCCGCTCACTCAACGCACCGCTGGCCAGCAACCCCATATGGCTCCACATCTGGGCAATTGCAAGTCTGCGACCGTTCGACATCGTCGTCGGCCTGATTCTGCTGACGCTGCTGATCAAGGGCGACTGGGTGTTCAGGGCGATTGACGTGCGCCGCGCCTTTTTCGGTTTTTTCTCGATCCTGCTGCTGATGGTGGTGATCCGCGCGCTGTTTTCCAAGTTCTCCGATCACATGGGCTGGCAGCACAGCAGCCCGTCGATGGTGCTCGAAGGTGCCGTGCATATCAGCGATTACTTCCCGCATCTGGAGAAGACCTGGGAGCTGAAGGATCGCTCGAGCCAGAGCTTCCCCGGTGACCACGCCTCGGTGCTGCTGATCTGGGCGCTGTTCATGGGCGTGTTCAGCCGTACGGCTGGTCAGTTTCTGGTGATCTGGGGCCTGGCACTGCTGTTCATGTTGCCGCGTCTGGTCGCCGGTGCTCATTGGGGCCAGGACGATTACATCGGCGGCATGCTGCTGGCGGTGTGGGCACTGGGCTGGGGTTACTACACGCCGTTTGCTTATCACGCGGCGAACTTCTGGTTGAAGGTCACGGCACCGGTTTTCCGGCTGCTGGGCAAACTGCCGGTGGTTTCGCGGATGAGTGTGGTGTCCGCGCAATAATCGAACATTGCTGAACAAAAAAGCGCACCCGCCGGCGGGGTCTTGCACCCAGGCCGGCAGGCTGCGTTTTTTTATTCGCCGCTACTGTTCCCACGAAATTTAAACAGATCCCGACGCTGCTTCTTGCTCGGTTTGCCGTCGGTGGTCACACCCAGAGCGCCTGCCTTGCGCATCGCCGCAGCCGCTTCACGCTTGGCAATGCTGGCCTCGGTCTCGGCATACAGCGTCTGCGCCTCAGGTGCTCCGCGACGCACGATCGACAGGGCCTGAACCACAACGGTCTTTTCGTCGAAGCCGGCGCGAATCTCGAATTCATCGCCAATGCGTGGTTCTTTGCCAGGCTTGCAGCGCTCTCCCCGACAATGCACCTTGCCACTCTCGATGGCGGCTTTGGCCAAGGCGCGAGTCTTGAAAAAACGCGCGGCCCACAGCCACTTATCGAGACGAACCTTGTCGTCCTCTTCGCTTTTTTGTGCCATATGAATTCCTCGTTCAGCCAGTAGTCGGAACTGTACTACCGATTCTGTCGGGCGCAAGAACTCGGCCCTCCAGATAAACTGTGATCTTCGCCGGTTCAACGGCATGGAGTGATCGAGTGACCAAATTTCCGTCTTCATTGACCTCGCCCAAATCCGGGTGCCTGGGCTGCCAGCAAAGCGAGCCGCTGGGCTTCGACTTTTCCTTCGCGTATCAGCCCATCGTGGATCTGCGTGACAAGTCGGTGTACGCCTACGAGGCACTGGTTCGTGGTGCGGCTGGTGAAGGCGCATTAACCGTGCTGGATCAGGTTACAGAAGATAACCGCTACCGTTTCGACCAGCTCTGCCGGACTCGCGCCATCGAAGGCGCGGCCGAACTTAATATGCAGACACACTTGTCGATCAACTTCATGCCCAACGCCGTCTATCGTCCAGAGTTGTGCATTCGCAGCACCTTGGAGGCCGCCAGGAAACACAATTTTCCGATCGACCGGCTGATTTTCGAAACACTGGAAAGCGAGCATGTAGATAACTATCGCCATTTGACCAATATTCTGCGTGAATACCGCGAATTCGGCTTCAAGACGGCCATCGACGATTTCGGTGCCGGCTATTCGGGGCTCAATCTGCTGGCCGATTTCCAACCGGACCTGATCAAACTCGATATGGCGCTGATTCGCGATATCGACCGTGACCGTGTTCGTCAGGCTATCGTTCGGGGGATTGTCACAATCTGTGCGGAGTTGGACGTTACAGTCATCGCCGAAGGCATAGAGAGTGCGGGTGAACGGGATTTCCTGGCGGACTGCGGAATATTTCTGATGCAGGGTTACTGGTTCGCCAGACCCGCATTCAAAGCGTTAGCCCAGGTGTCCCCTGAAGCGTGGACGCGTTAATCGTTGGTTTTTTCCATTGAAGACATTTGACCATTTGACCGTTATCGGTCTGCGCGAGTGGGTGGCGCTTCCGGATCTGGGAGTCGCCGGCCTTCGGGCAAAAATCGACACCGGCGCCAGCACCTCCAGCCTGCATGCCACCGACATCGAGCCGTTCGAACGCGACGGCGAGAAGTGGGTGCGCTTCACCGCGCACCTGGGCACCGTCGTGCAGCTGCGCCATCGACGCTGCGAAGCGCCGCTGGTCGCCCGCAAGACCATCAAGAGTTCGAATGGCCAGGCTCAGGTGCGCTACGTGATCAGCACCACCCTGGCCCTGGGTGATCGGGTCTGGCCGATCGAATTCACCCTCGCCTGCCGCAAGTCCATGCGCTATCGCCTGCTGCTCGGTTCCAAAGCCCTGATCGACGGCCAGCTGGTGGTCAATCCGGGCATCAAATATGTACAAGACAAGCCGGTGTTCCCGGTATCTACCTCCTCCACAGGTGTTGCATGAAGATCGCTGTGCTGTCGCGGAACCCGCGTCTGTATTCCACCCGCCGTCTGGTCGAAGCCGGAACCGAACGCGGGCATGAAATGGTGGTGATCGACACCTTGCGCGCCTACATGAACATTGCCAGCCACAAGCCGCAGATCCACTACCGCGGCAAGCCGCTGGAAGGTTTCGATGCAGTGATCCCGCGGATCGGCGCGTCGGTGACGTTTTATGGCTGCGCGGTGTTGCGTCAGTTCGAAATGATGGGGGTTTTTCCGCTCAACGAATCGGTAGCCATCGCCCGTTCGCGGGACAAGCTGCGTTCACTGCAGTTGCTGTCGCGCCGGGGCATCGGTTTGCCAGTGACCGGCTTCGCCCACTCGCCTGACGACATTCCCGATCTGATCGACATGGTCAACGGCGCGCCGCTGGTGATCAAAGTGCTCGAAGGCACCCAGGGCATCGGCGTGGTGCTGTGCGAAACCGCAACGGCTGCGGAGTCGGTGATCGAGGCGTTCATGGGCCTGAAGCAGAACATCATGGTGCAGGAATACATCAAGGAGGCTGGCGGCGCCGACATCCGCTGCTTCGTGGTCGGCGACAAGGTGATCGCGGCGATGAAGCGTCAGGCCAAGCCCGGCGAATTCCGCTCCAACCTGCACCGTGGCGGCAGTGCCAGCCTGATCAAGATCACTCCGGAAGAACGCATGACCGCGCTGCGTGCGGCAAAGGTCATGGGGCTGGCGGTGGCGGGTGTCGATATCCTGCGCTCCAACCACGGGCCGCTGGTGATGGAGGTGAACTCGTCACCGGGCCTGGAAGGGATCGAAACCACCACGGGCAAAAACGTGGCGGGGATCATCATCGAACACCTTGAGAAGAATGGCGGGCCGAACATGACCCGCACCAAAGGCAAGGGATAGGGGCACTGGGGAGCGGCGAGCTACGAGCTGCAAGCGGCGAGTAAAAGCAGCTTTGGCTTGTCGCTTGCCGCTTGTAGCTGCCGTTAAACGGCATCTCTTGGCAGCATCAACCCCAGCGGCAATCGAACCCGCGCCTCCAGCCCGCCACCGGAGCGGTTGCGCAGTTCAACATTGCCGCCGTGCATCGAAGCAATCCGCTTGACGATCGCCAGCCCCAGGCCGGTACCTTTTCCGCCCCGCGCCCGATCACCTCGGGTGAACGGGTTGAAAATCGCCTCAAGTTCCGACGGGGCGATTCCCGCCCCACGGTCCATTACGCTCAGCACCACGTACGGCGCACTCGTGTCCCCGGAGACATAGGCCGCGACGTCCACGCTGCCGCCAGCATGATTCAACGCGTTGCCAATCAGGTTGTTCAGCAAACGCTTCATCGACACCCGCCGCAACGGGAACGGCTGGATCGGCTCCAGGCGCAGGCGCACTTTCTCTTCACTCTGGTTGTACGGTGCCGCGACTTCACGCACCAGATCACTGAGATCCACTTCCTCCACCGACTCGTCCCGACCATCGCGAATGAACGCGAGGAACTGGTCGAGGATGGCGTCCATGTCTTCGATGTCGCGCACCATATCGTTGGTCAGATCCGTGCGGTCCCCCATCAACTCCAGCGACAGCCGCAAACGGGTCAGCGGCGTACGCAAGTCATGCGAGACCCCCGCCAGCATCAGCTCACGCTCGCGGCCGGCCTGCTCGACGTCTTCGGCCATCTGGTTGAAGGCGCGATAAACCTCGGCCATCTCGCTGGGGGTGTCACTGATCGGCAGGCGCACGCTGCGGCCCTGGCCGAGTTGCCGGGCGGCGTAGACCAGACGCTTCAACGGTTGGTTGAGCTGGCTGACGAAAATCCACGCAGACGCCGTGGACAGCAACCCGATCGCCAGGAACCAGCCGAGCACGTTCCAGATTTTCTGGCCACGCAACGGGTGTGGATACAGTGGCACTTTCAGCCAGCCATCACCGAGGCTCGGCGCGCGAACCCATAAGGCCGGCGGTGAGTGCATGCGCAAGCGCACTTCGGTGTCAGCGCCCAGCTCCGCCTGCATCTGCCGCTGGTAGATTTCACTGTAGGGCCAATGTTGTTCGCCTTCCGGCACACCGGCGCCGACCACCCGGATCAAGGTCGCGGCATCGGCGATTTTCGCGCGGTTTTCTTCATCGGCGGCCCAGTAGGCACGCAGCGTCAGGGCGACGCCGTGGCTGTATTGGCGGTCCACCAGCACGTCCTCGTTCATCAAGAGATAAACCAGGGTCAATGCCTTGGAAAACAATACGACGATGAGCACCAGCCACAGGGTGCGGGAGAAGAAACTTTGGGGGAACCAGACGGGGGTTTTCATGGATAACCGCTACACACTTGCAGGAGCGAGCAATGCTCGCATATTGCGGATTGCGAGTCTGCGCGGACGGCGTTTCCGACCGTCCCCCGCAGACTCGCTCCTACAAATCACCCATCACTTGGTGGAGTTGCCATCCGGCACGAACACATAGCCAACACCCCAGACGGTCTGGATGTAACGCGGCTTGGACGGATCGGGTTCGATCATCCGGCGCAGACGGGAAATCTGCACGTCGATGGAACGCTCAAGGGCATCCCACTCACGGCCACGGGCCAGGTTCATCAGCTTGTCGCGGGTCAGCGGCTGACGGGCGTTCATCACCAAAGCCTTGAGTACCGCAAACTCACCGGTGGTGAGCATGTGCACTTCATCGCCGCGTTTGAGTTCGCGGGTGGCCAGGGAGAGCACGTAGTCGCCGAACGTGACGTTTTCTTCTTCACTGCCCGGCGCGCCCGGCACCGGTGCGGCCTGACGGCGCAACACGGCCTTGACGCGGGCCATCAGCTCGTCCGGGTTGAACGGTTTGGCCAGATAGTCGTCGGCGCCCAGTTCCAGGCCCTTGATACGACTCAGCTCGTCGCCCTTGGCGGTCAGCATGATGATCGGAATCTGATTGTTCGCGCCACGCAGGCGACGGCAAGCAGTCAGGCCGTCTTCGCCGGGCAGCATCAGGTCGAGGACGACCAGGTTGAACACTTCACGCGACAGCAGACGATCCATCTGCTCGGTGTTCGGTACGGCGCGGGCACGGTAGCCCTTGCTGACGAAAAAGCGTTCCAGCAGGCTGCTCAGCCCCGGATCGTCGTCAACGATGAGAATTTTTTCGCCTTCAGCAGTTTGTGCAGTGCTGCTCATTGGATGCTCCTTTTAGCTCGGCGCGCATTATGGCGTAGCTGCCGTTATACGCACCGTGTGCATTGTTAGCAGATTTTTCCTTCACTGCCAGAAAACCGGGGCTTGTGCCTACAGACTGCGTCGCCCCCGAATGACAGAACGCTGGTTATAATGCGCGGCCTTTTGTGCCAGGCAACGTCTGAATCGTTACCGCAGGTGGCCGTCCCTTATTTTCATGGGCGCCGCAGTAATTGTTCGATTTCACGGGTCAATGGGATGCCTTTTGACCCAGGCAGCGGCCAGCATCAAGCCGCCCCACCAGACTCCGGGCCTTAATTCACGCGCCTGCGAGCCTGCTTTCACAATTTGTCAGGTGGTTTTATGGACAGCATCAACAGCCGCATCGCCGAGGAACTCGGCGTACGCCCACAACAGGTCGAAGCGGCCGTCGCGCTACTCGATGAAGGCTCTACCGTTCCCTTCATCGCCCGTTACCGGAAAGAAGTGACCGGCAGCCTCGATGACACCCAACTGCGTCATCTGGAAGAGCGTCTGCGCTACCTGCGAGAACTCGACGAACGGCGCATCAGCATTCTTTCCAGCATTCAGGAGCAGGGCAAACTCACCCCTGAGCTGGAGCGCGAAATCAAACTCGCCGACACCAAGACCCGCCTCGAAGACTTGTACCTGCCGTACAAGCAGAAGCGCCGCACCAAGGGCCAGATTGCCCTGGAAGCCGGCCTCGGCGAACTGGCCGACGGTCTGTTCAACGACCCGTCGTTGACCCCGGAAACCGAAGCCGCGCGCTTCGTCAACGCGGAAAAAGGCGTGGCCGACGCCAAGGCAGCACTGGAAGGCGCCAAGTACATCCTCATGGAGCGCTTCGCCGAAGACGCCAACCTGCTGGAAAAACTGCGCACCTACCTGAAGCAGGAAGCCACTCTCAGTGCCCGCGTAATCGCCGGCAAGGAAGAGGAAGGCGCCAAGTTCCGCGATTACTTCGAACACGACGAACCACTGAAAAGCATGCCGTCGCACCGCGCACTGGCGATTTTCCGTGGCCGCAACGAAGGCATTCTCAGCTCAGCGCTGAAAGTCGGCGAAGAGCTGCCGGGCACCCTGCACCCGTGCGAAGGCATGATCGGCCAGCACGTCGGCATCCAGAACCAGAACCGTCCGGCCGACAAATGGCTGAGCGAAGTGGTGCGCTGGACCTGGAAAGTCAAGCTCTACACCCACCTGGAAACCGACCTGCTGGGCGAGCTGCGCGACGGCGCCGAAACCGAAGCGATCAACGTGTTCGCCCACAACCTGCACGACCTGCTGCTGGCCGCCCCGGCCGGCCCGCGCGCAACCCTGGGCCTCGACCCGGGCCTGCGTACCGGCTGCAAGGTCGCGGTGGTCGACTCCACCGGCAAGCTGCTGGATCACGCCACGGTTTACCCGCACGTGCCGCACAACAAATGGGATCAGACCATCGCCATCCTGGCCGCCCTGTGCGCCAAGCACTCGGTCGACCTGATCGCCATCGGCAACGGCACCGCCAGCCGTGAGACCGACAAGCTGGCCATCGAACTGATCAAAAAATATCCAGCAATGAAAATGACCAAGGTCATGGTTTCCGAAGCTGGTGCATCGGTGTACTCGGCCTCGGAACTGGCAGCCAAGGAATTCCCGGATCTGGACGTGTCGATCCGTGGCGCGGTTTCGATTGCCCGTCGCCTGCAGGATCCACTGGCCGAACTGGTGAAGATCGACCCGAAATCCATCGGTGTCGGCCAGTACCAGCACGACGTGTCGCAGCTGAAACTGGCGCGCGGCCTGGACGCCGTGGTCGAGGACTGCGTGAACGCCGTGGGCGTGGACGTGAACACCGCCTCCGTGGCGCTGCTGGCGCGGATCTCCGGCCTCAACGCGACCCTGGCGCAGAACATCGTGGCCCACCGTGACGAGCACGGCGCGTTCAAAACCCGCGCAGCGCTGAAGAAAGTCGCGCGTCTGGGCGAGAAAACCTTCGAACAGGCCGCCGGCTTCCTGCGCGTGATGAACGGCGACAACCCGCTGGACTCCTCGGCCGTTCACCCGGAAGCCTATCCGCTGGTGCAGCGCATCGCCGCTGAAACCGACCGTGACATCCGCTCGCTGATCGGCGATGCGGCGTTCCTCAAGCGTCTGGATCCGAAGAAATTCACCGACGAGACTTTCGGTCTGCCCACCGTCACCGACATCCTGCAAGAGCTGGAAAAACCGGGCCGCGACCCGCGTCCGGAGTTCAAGACCGCCGAGTTCCAGGAAGGCGTCGAGGACCTGAAGGATCTGCAACTGGGGATGATCCTCGAAGGCGTCGTGACCAACGTGACCGCGTTCGGTGCGTTCGTCGACATCGGCGTGCATCAGGACGGTCTGGTGCACATTTCGGCGCTGTCGGAGAAGTTCATCAAGGATCCGCGCGAGGCGGTGAAGGCCGGTGACGTGGTGAAGGTGAAGGTCATGGAAGTCGACATCCCGCGCAAACGCGTCGGCCTGTCGATGCGCATGAGCGACACCCCGGGCGAGAAGATCGACGGTGCCCGTGGTTCACGTCCGGGCTCGGCGCCACGCCAGTCGCAGGGTTCGGCGCCACGCAAGGAAAGCACCCCGGCGGCTCCGGTGAATAACGCAATGGCCTCGCTGTTCGCCAACGCCAAGCAGTTGAAGAAACGCTGATGGAAATGCCGGCCGGGCTTGTCGAGAGCGCGTTTTTCAAGCTGTTGGGCTGCCGTCTGCACAGCCTGGAAACCGGGGTGGCGCAAGTCGCCCTGGCGCTGGAACCCGAACTGCGCAATCGCGGCGGCAAGCTGCACGGCGGCGCGCTGTTCAGTCTGGTCGATATCGCCATGGGGCTGGCCTGCTCCAGCACCCACGGTTTCGACCAGCAGAGCGCAACCATCGAGTGCAAGATCAACTACATCCGCGCCGTCTCTGAAGGCGAGGTGCTGTGCACGGCGCGGGTGATCCACCCGGGCCGGCGCACGCTGGTGGTCGAAGCCGACGTGATGCAGGGCGACAAACTGGTCGCAAAAGCGCAAGGCACGTTCGCTGTCCTGTAGATGTTGTTCATCATTTTGAGTTAATTTCGGCGCTGTGATCGCAGCGTCGGAGTTTTCCTCGCCCGCGTCTGCCAGATTCAGGGACTGAAGTTGGCGTTTCCAATGGGGCTTTCATGGCCCGAAAACCAGGCGAAAACGCCAGTTTCAACTTCACCCTTGTAGACCGTCCTGCCCACCCCCATATTGGGGCGACTGACGCGTGAAGGAATCCAAATTGAGCGAACTTCTCAACCGCCGCCTGGCTCTGCTCGGCGAGCGCGCTAACCTCTCTCTGCTTGAGCAGTGCCTTCACGGTATCGAACGTGAATGCCTGCGGGTGACCGGCGAAGGCCGCCTGGCCCAGACGCCGCACCCTGAAGCCCTGGGTTCCGCGCTGACCAACGAACAGATCACCACCGACTATTCCGAGTCGCTGCTGGAGTTCATCACGCCCGCCCTGCCGGACCCGGCCGATACCCTCGCCAGCCTGGACAAGATTCATCGCTTCGCCTACAGCAAGCTCGGCAACGAGTACCTGTGGAGTCCATCGATGCCGTGCCCGTTGCCGGCCGAGGAAGACATCCCGATCGCCTATTACGGCACCTCCAACATCGGTCAGCTCAAGTACGTCTACCGCAAGGGCCTGGCCTTGCGTTACGGCAAGACCATGCAGTGCATCGCCGGGATTCACTACAACTTCTCCCTGCCGGAAAAGCTCTGGCCGCTGCTGAAAGAAGCCGAAGGCTTCGTCGGCACCGACCGGGATTTCCAGTCGTCGTCCTATATCGCGCTGATCCGTAATTTCCGCCGCTACAGCTGGCTGCTGATGTACCTGTTCGGCGCTTCGCCGGCGCTGGACGCGGGTTTCCTGCGCGGTCGCTCGCACCAGTTGGAACAACTGGATCCGGACACCCTCTACCTGCCCTACGCCACCAGCCTGCGCATGAGCGACCTCGGTTACCAGAGCAACGCCCAGGCGGGCCTGACCCCGTGCTACAACGATCTGGCGAGCTACACCGACAGCCTGCGCCAAGCGGTGGCCACGCCGTACGCGCCGTACGTTGAAATCGGTACGCACCAGAATGGCGAGTGGGTGCAACTGAACACCAACATCCTGCAGATCGAAAACGAGTACTACTCGAACATCCGCCCGAAACGCGTGACCTACACCGGCGAGCGGCCGATCCAGGCCTTGATGGCCCGTGGCATTCAGTACGTCGAAGTGCGCTGCCTGGACATCAACCCGTTCCTGCCGATGGGCATCGACCTCACCGAGTCGCGCTTCCTCGACGCATTCCTGCTGTACTGCGCGCTGAACGAAAGCCCGCTGCTGACCAACAACTCCTGCGGCAACGCCACCTCCAACTTCCTCAGCGTGGTCAAGGAAGGTCGCCGTCCGGGCCTGCAATTGCAGCGCGACGGCCAACCGGTCGAGCTGAAGGAATGGGCTGCCGAACTGTTGGAAAAAATCGCTCCGCTGGCGGCGATGCTGGATCAAAGCCATGGTGGCGATGCCCATAGCAAGGCGCTCGATGCGCAACTGGCCAAGGTCAAGGATTCATCCCTGACGCCTTCGGCCCAGGTGCTGGCGGCCATGGCCACGCACAAGGAAAGCTTCGCGCAATTCTCCCTGCGCCAGAGCCAGGCCCACGCGGAGTTCTTCCGCAGCGAGCCGTTGGCGGCTGAAGAGCAAGCGAAGTTCGAAGAACTGGCGCGGTCTTCGCTGGCGCAACAGGCGGAGCTGGAGCAGAACGAGGTGGGCGATTTCGACGTGTTTGTCGGGTCGTATCAGGCGAGCATTCTGGCGATCAGCAACTGACATCAGAAGGTTCTTTGATCGTTCCCACGTCGAGGCGTCGAACCGTCTGCGTGGTAACGCCTCAATGGACGCTCCGCGTCCAAGTGACGCGGAGCGTCACGAGCTGCATTCCCACGCAGAGCGTGGGAACGATCAAAAAAAGCCTCAAGGGACGCTCTGCGTCCCAGTGACGCGGAGCGTCACAAGCTGAATTCCCACGCAGAGCGTGGGAACTATCAAATACCCCCGGCTTAGATTTTTCCGCTCATAAGCTCATTCTAAAAAGTTATTTATTTTTAGATTCTTAGATCATTTAGTCTCCTTTCACGCCGACGCTCGGTCGCCTGATATGGAGCTCTTGAATGAAACTGAATTTCCCGCTTCGCCTGCTGGCCGTGGCCTCTCTGGCTGCTGCGAGTTTCCTGGCTCAGGCCGCCGACCTCACCGTCGCCTACCAGACCACCGTTGACCCGGCGAAAGTCGCCCAGGCCGACGGCGCCTACGAGAAAGCCACCAAGGCTGACATCAACTGGCGCAAATTCGATAACGGTGCCGACATCATTGCCGCCATCGCCTCCGGTGACGTGCAGATCGGCTACCTCGGTTCCAGCCCGCTGACCGCTGCGATCACCCGCAAAGTTCCGGTGGAAACCTTCCTCATCGCCACCCAGATCGGCGCCGCCGAAGCGCTGGTCGCCCGTGACGGCTCGGGCATCAAGACGCCGCAGGATCTGGTCGGCAAGAAAATCGCCGTGCCGTTCGTGTCCACCGGTCACTACAGCCTGCTGGCCGCGCTGAAGCACTGGAACATCGATCCTTCGAAAGTCACCGTGCTCAACCTCGCCCCGCCGGCGATCATTGCCGCGTGGAAACGCGGTGACATCGACGCCACCTACGTTTGGGATCCGGCGCTGGGTGTGGCCAAGGAAAACGGCAAAGTGCTGATCACTTCCGGTGAACTGGCCAAGTTCGGCGCGCCGACCTTCGATGCCTGGATCGTGCGCAAGGACTTCGCCGAGAAGCACCCGGAAATCGTCACCGCCTTCGCCAAGGTTACCCTCGACGCCTACGCCGACTATCGCAAGGATCCGAAAGCCTGGCTGGCCAATCAGAGCAACGTCGACAAGCTTGTGAAGCTTTCGGGCGCCAAGGCCAGCGACATCCCTTTGCTGCTGCAAGGCAACGTCTATCCGCTGGCGGCGGATCAGGTCAGTGACCTCGGCGCACCGACCACCAAAGCCATCACCGACACCGCTGCGTTCCTCAAGGAGCAAGGCAAGGTCGAAGCGGTACTGCCGGACTACGCGCCGTACGTCAGCGCCAAGTACATCACCAACTGATCGGGAGTTAATTGCGATGGCCTTGCTACAGCTGGAGCGCATCAGCGCACAGTATCCCGGCAGCCCGGAACCGGTACTGTCCGACATTTCCCTGACCCTCGGCCCGCAGCAATTGCTGGTGGCCCTCGGCCCGTCCGGCAGTGGCAAGACTTCGCTGTTGAACCTGATTGCCGGTTTCGTCGAACCGAGCGCCGGCCGCATCACCCTCGACACCGTGCCGGTCAAAGGTCCGAGCGCCGAACGCGGCGTGGTGTTCCAGGACGACGCCCTGTTGCCCTGGCAGGACGTGCTGGCCAACGTCGCTTTCGGTCTGGAACTGGCCGGTGTGGCCAAGGACAAACGCGAACAGCGCGCCCGGGAAATGCTCGCGCTGGTCGACCTTTCCGGTTTTGAACATCGTCGCATCTGGCAGCTGTCCGGCGGCCAGAAACAGCGTGTTGGCCTGGCCCGCGCTCTCGCCGCCGACCCACGTGTATTGCTGATGGACGAACCCTTCGGCGCCCTCGATGCCTTCACCCGCGAACAGATGCAGGAACTGTTGCTGCAAGTCTGGCAACGCACCGCCAAACCGGTATTCCTGATTACCCACGACATTGAAGAAGCGGTGTTCCTCGCCACTGACCTGATTCTGCTGGCGCCGAATCCGGGGCAGATCGTTGAGCGTCTGCATCTCGACTTCGGCCAGCGTTACGCCGCCGGTGAGTCGGCACGAGCCATCAAATCCGACCCGCGTTTTATCGAAACCCGCGAACACGTGCTGGCCAAAGTGTTCTCGCAACGCAGCGCCGTTCAGCGGCAGGAGCGCGCATGAGCAGTTACGACGTTTCCGCCACCGCCGTGAAACCCGCCGCCACGTCGGTGGTGACTCCCGTACGCCGCAGCCTCAGCACTCGCTGGATCAGCCTGCTGACCCTGTTCGCGTTGCTGGTGATCTGGTGGGCGGTGACGGCCACCGGCCTGATCGAGCCGCTGTTCCTGCCGCCACCGTCCGCCGTGCTGCAAAAAGGCTGGTTGCTGGCGACCACGGGCTATATGGATTCGACGTTGTGGCAGCACTTGGGTGCGAGCCTGAGCCGCATCGGTCTGGGCCTCGGTTTTGCGATTCTGACCGCAGTACCGGTAGGCATTGCCATCGGCGCCAACCGCATCGCCCGTGGCGTGCTCGATCCGCTGATCGAGTTCTACCGGCCGATTCCGCCACTCGCCTATCTGCCGCTGATCGTGATCTGGTGCGGCATCGGCGAGTTGTCGAAAGTGCTGCTGATCTACCTGGCGATTTTTGCCCCGATCGCGATTGCCACCGCCACCGGCGTGCGCACCGTCGACCCGGCCAAATTGCGCGCCGCGCAGTCGCTGGGCGCCACCCGGGCGCAACTGATCCGCCATGTGATTTTGCCAAGTGCGCTGCCGGACATTCTGACCGGTGTGCGCATTGGCCTGGGTGTGGGTTGGTCGACCCTGGTCGCCGCCGAACTGATCGCGGCCACCAGCGGCCTGGGCTTCATGGTGCAGTCGGCTGCGCAGTTCCTGGTCACCGATGTGGTGGTGCTGGGGATTCTGGTCATCGCCCTGATCGCCTTCGCCATGGAAATGGGCCTGCGCGCCCTGCAACGCAAACTGGTGCCGTGGCACGGCCAGGCCCACTGATTTTTCAGCACTGACTACCCCGACAGTTTCGGGGCTCCGGAATTGAAGAGAACCACCATGAGCAGCCTGAACATCACCCCGTTAAGCTCGGCCCTCGGCGCACAGATCAGCGGCGTCGACATCAGCCAGCCGCTGAACCTGGAACAGCGCGACGCCATCGAGCAGGCACTGCTCAAATATCAGGTGCTGTTCTTCCGCAATCAGCCGATCGAGCCTTCGCAACAGGCGCGCTTCGCCGCCTATTTCGGCGACCTGCATATTCACCCGATCTACCCGAACGTACCGGAACAACCGGAAGTGCTGATCCTCGACACCGCCGTCACCGACGTGCGCGACAACGCGATCTGGCACACCGACGTGACCTTCCTGCCGACCCCGGCCATGGGCGCGGTGCTCAGCGCCAAGCTGTTGCCGGAGTTCGGTGGCGACACGTTGTGGGCCAGCGGGATTGCCGCATATGAGGCGCTGTCGGCGCCGATGAAAGCACTGCTCGAAGGGCTGACCGCGACTCACGATTTCACCCGTTCTTTTCCGTTGGAGCGCTACGGCAACACGCCGGAAGCGCTGGCGCAGTGGGAAGCGGCACGGCGCAAGAATCCACCGCTGTCGCACCCGGTGATTCGCACGCACCCGGTGAGCGGACGGCGCTCGTTGTTCGTCAACGAAGGGTTCACGTCGAAGATCAATGAGCTGTCGGAGACCGAGAGCGAAGCGGTGTTGAAGTTCTTGTTCGCGCATGCGACGCGGCCGGAATTCACCATTCGCTGGCGCTGGCAGAAAGATGACATTGCGTTCTGGGACAACCGCGTGACGCAGCATTACGCGGTGGATGACTACCGTCCGGCGCGGCGGGTGATGCAGCGGGCTACGGTGTTGGGGGATGTGCCGTTTTTTCGCTGAGCCTTTAACGCAAGAGCAAGATTGATCGTTCCCACGCTCTGCGTGGGAACGCCTCTACGGGCGCTCCGCGTTCGGCTTGGCAGGGGACGCGGAGCGTCCCGGGCTGAATTCCCACGCGGAGCGTGGGAACGATCTGTGTGTCGTTATTCTGCCGTCGAAGGCTTCTCCCAAAGATTAATCCCGCCCTCCTGAGCAAACCGGTCAATCTCCGCCAGTTCCTCAGCACTGAAACTCAAATTCTTCAACGCCCCGACGTTCTCGATAATCTGCTCCGGTCGGCTCGCGCCAATCAGCGCCGAAGTCACCCGAGGATCCCGAAGTGTCCACGCCAACGCCAGTTGCGCCAGGCTCTGCCCACGACGTTTGGCGATCTCGTTCAACGCCCGCACATGAGCAATGTTCGCCTCGGACAAATGCGAAGCCTGCAACGAACCACCACCCGGACGATTGACCCGCGCATCCGCCGGCACGCCGTTGAGGTATTTGTCGGTCAGCAGGCCTTGCGCCAGCGGGGTGAAGGCAATCACGCCGGTGCCGAGCTCATCGGTGGTGTCGAGCAGGTCCTTTTCCACCCAGCGGTTGAGCAGGTTGTACGCCGGTTGGTGAATCAGCAGCGGCACTTTCCACTCTTTGAGAAACGCGGCGATCTCGCGGGTTTTCACTCCGGAGTACGACGAGATGCCGATGTACAGCGCCTTGCCCTGCTGCACCGCCGTGGCGAGGGCGCTGGCGGTTTCTTCCAGCGGGGTGTCCGGGTCGAAGCGGTGCGAATAGAAGATATCCACATAATCCAGGCCCAGGCGTTGCAGGCTTTGGTCGAGGCTGGCCAGCACGTATTTACGCGAGCCGCCGCCCTGGCCGTAAGGACCGGGCCACATGTCCCAACCGGCCTTGCTGGAGATGATCAGTTCATCGCGGTACTGCTTGAAGTCTTCGCGCAGCAGACGACCGAAGTTGATCTCGGCGCTGCCGTAGGGCGGGCCATAGTTGTTGGCCAGGTCGAAGTGGTTGATGCCCAGGTCGAAAGCCGTGCGCAGCAACGAGCGCTGGGTGTCGATCGGCGTGCTGTCGCCGAAGTTGTGCCACAGGCCCAGGGACAGCGCCGGCAGCACCAGACCGCTGCGTCCGACGCGGCGGTAAGGGATGGAGTCATAGCGGTTTTCGGCAGCGGTGTAAGTCATCGAATCCTCTCTTGTCGGTCTTGAATCGGGTGTCGATTGCTACGCAAATCTATTGCCGGGCCGGGCCAGGCCAAGGTTCTGGCGCAAGGTCCGGCCCTCGTATTCGATTCTGAACAGCCCACGCCGTTGCAGTTCCGGGACCACGCCATTGGCGAAGTCTTCGAGCCCGCCGGGCAGGTGCGGCACCAGCACATTGAAGCCGTCCGCCGCGCCCTGCTCGAACCACTCCTGCAAGCGGTCGGCAATCTGCGCCGGAGTGCCGACGACGCTGTAATGCCCGCGACCGCCAGCGATTCTGCGACCCAGTTCGGCCAGGGTCAGATGTTCTCGGCCGGCCAGTTCGGTCAACAGTTTCTGTCGGCTTTGCTGGCCGCTGTCAGTCAGCGGCAACTCCGGCAGCGGCCCGTCCAGCGGGTACTTCGACAGATCGAAGTTGCCCAGCATACGCCCAAGAAGGGCGACGCCAACCTCGGGTTCGACCAATTGCTGAAACGTTTCACATTTTTCCTGCGCTTCGGCTTCCGTCTGCCCGACCACGACAAATACGCCGGGCATGATTTTCAGCGAATCGGCACTGCGTCCGTACTTCGGCAAGCGCCCCTTGAGGTCGGCGTAAAACGCCTGGGCGCTGGCCAGTGAAGTCTGCGCGGTGAACACCACTTCGGCGGTCTGTGCAGCCAGTTCACGTCCGGTTTCCGACGAGCCGGCCTGCACGATCACCGGCTGACCCTGTGGCGAACGCGCGACGTTCAGCGGGCCCTTGACCCGGAAGTGCTCACCGACGTGATCCAGCACATGCAGTTTTTCCGGGTCGTAATACGCGCCAGTGACCTTGTCGCGAATGAAGGCATCGTCCTGCCAACTGTCCCAGAGCCCGGTGACCACCTGATGAAATTCCCGGGCGCGGCTGTAGCGTTCGACATGGCCGATGTGTTCGTCGCGGCCAAAATTCTGCGCTTCGGCGGCGTTGTCCGAGGTCACCAGATTCCACCCCGCTCGCCCGCCGGACAGGTGATCGAGCGAAGCGAACTTGCGCGCCACGTGATACGGCTCGTTGTAGCTGGTGGTGGCGGTAGCGATCAGGCCGATGTGCTCGGTCACCGCGCTCAAGGCCGAAAGCAAGGTCAACGGTTCGAAGTGATCCGAACGGGCCATGCGGCTGGCGATGTCCTGGGTCGGCGCAGCGACGCTGTCGGCGACGAACAGGGTGTCGAACTTCGCTGCCTCGGCAATCTGCGCCAGGCGTTTGTAATGGGCGAAATCCAGTCCCGCGTTGGCCGGAACGTCCGGATGACGCCACGCGGCGACGTGGTGCCCGGTGGCCATGAGGAACGCGCCGAGTTTCAGCTGTCTGCTCATCTCAGAAGTCCTTGCGCAGTTGCACGCCGAAGTAGCGCTCGTCGTCGCGAGGCACGGCGCGGTAGATGTAGTTGCCTCCGCTGGCGAGCAGCGGCGAATAGGACTTGTCGGTGAGGTTCTTGCCGAGCAACGCCACGCGCCAGCCGTTGGTGTAATCGGCCAGAGCCACGCTGGCGTTCCAGAGGCCGTAGGCGCCCTGCTTGGTGTCGGCGTTCTGGCTGATGTCGTACTGCACTTCGCTCTGCCAGCTGTAGTCGGTGCCGAGTTCGATATCCAGGCCGTTATCCAGCGGGATGGTGTAGTCGGCGCGCACGTAGCTTTTCCAGTCCGGGCTGAACGGCAGCGGTTTGCCGTTGACGTTGCACGACGCCGCCGCGCCCGCCGGGCAGGCGAACTCGTCGATGCGGGCCCGGGTGTAGGCCAGCGCGCCGGAGAACTTCAGTTGCTGAGTCGCCTGCAGGGCGAAATCAAGTTCCACGCCTTCGGTGCTGACGCTGCCGGCGTTGATCAGGCGCGTTACGACTTGCCCGGCGACGGTGTCGAAAAAGTTAGCCTGGTAGTTGTCGTAGTCGCTGTGGAAAACCGCGAGGTTGGTGGTCAGGCGATTGTTCCAGGACGAGGCTTTGATCCCCGCCTCCCAGGTGTTGGAGGTTTCCGGTTTCAGCGCTTCGGTATCGCGCGGCTGCATGTTGAAGAACACGTTGTAGGCCGGGCCTTTGTAGCCGCGCGAGTAGGTCAGATAAGTAGTGACGGTATCGCTCAGATCGTACTGCAAACCGAGCCGACCGGACCAGCCATCCTCGTCCACCGAACCGGAGCTGCGGGTGGCCGGTTGAATGCCGCTGACGGTGGTGGCGGAAGTGGAAACGCGACGGTGATCGTATTCCAGATCGTCGTGGGTGTAGCGCAGGCCGGCGATGCCACGCAAGTCCGAGGTGAAATTCAGCGTGCTCTCGCCGAACACCGCGTAGCTGTCGCTGGTGGTGCTGTAATCGGCGACGCCGCGATCAGTCCGCGTGGTGGTGGTCAGCGTGCGCTGATAGGTTTCCTCGTCCTTGCCGTGCATGTAGAACAGGCCGCCAACGTATTCGAGGAACTCGCCTTTCGGCGAGGCCAGACGCAGCTCCTGCGAGTACTGGTCGAAGGCCAGATCGCCCTTGTCCGCCGTGCCGGGGAACGCCGCCGTTACCGTGCCGAGGCGGTCGCCGTCCTGATACTGGGTGTTGTCCCAGCCACGCCACGCGGTGATCGACGTCAGGGTGTAATCGCCCAGTTGCCAGTCGAGCTGGCCGGACAGGCCCTTGTTGGTGTCCTCGACGTGGGAGCGGGTGTCGGTGTTGATGTCGCGATTGTGGCTGGTGGCACTGACCGGGCTCAACGCATTGGCGAAGGCCGGGGTCAACGACTTGGTCACGACGCCGTTGGGGCCGTCATCGTGGGACTGCATGTAGTCGGCGATCAGGGTGAAGGTGACGTCGTCGTTCGGGGTGAATTCCAGTTTGCCGCGCACGCCGCGATGGTTGTAGCCGTTGACCTCCTGACCGTTGTGCTGGTTGTCGACGTTGCCGTCGTAAGTGCCGAACAAGGTGCTGATCGAGCCCTTGAGCGTGTCCGGAATCAGGCTGCCACCGATGCCGAACCGGGTGCGGCTTTCATTGCCGCTGTAATACGACTGATCGATGTAGCCGTGGGTCTCGGCGGTCGGCGCCTTGCTGGTGATGTTCAGCACGCCGGCCGAAGCGTTCTTGCCGAACAGCGTGCCTTGCGGGCCGCGCAAAACTTCGACGCGTTCCAGGTCCAGCAGATCGAGAGTGGACTGGCCGGGACGGGCGTAGACCACGCCATCGATTACCGTGGCCACGGTCGGCTCGACGCCCGGCGAGGTGGAAATCGTCCCCACGCCGCGCACGAACAACGAGGTGTCCTTGTTCGATGCGCCGGTGCGGAAATTCAGCGACGGCACTTGCTGGACGATGCTCGCCACGCTGTTGCGGTTGTCGCGCTCCAGCTGCTCGCCGTCGATCACCGATACCGCCACCGGCACTTTTTGCAGCGACTCTTCGCGGCGGGTGGCGGTGACCGTGACGGACTTGAGTGTCGGCTCCTGATCGGTGCTGTCGGCGGCGAACGCGACGGGCAGCGGCAGCGCGGCCAGCCCGGTGAGTAGCCAGCCCGCAGCGCTGATCGATTGCGCCAGTTTGTGTGTCGCCCCAGGAATGTTGTGCATGTTTGCCCGCTCGAAAAGTTGCCCTGAACCGCTGCCGTTCTGCGACGACAGCGCCTGTCTCGGTGTCTTGGGCATTCGCTCGAGCGAGTAGCAGACAACGCGCTTTGTTAGCGCTAACATCGCCAGTATTGGCAAGCCGGACATAGACCGTCCAATACTGAAAAATTACTTTTATATGCGTTTTGGTTTTTAAGAAGGATCGAGCCTTGAGCGAAGAAAAGCCCCGCAAACGCCGTGGCGCCGGTCGCGTGACCCTCAACGCGGTGGCGCGCCAGGCCGGTGTTTCGGCGATCACCGTGTCGCGCTATTTCAACCAGCCGGAACAGGTCTCGCCCGAACGCCGCGAGCGCATCGCGGCGGTAGTCGCCGAACTGGGTTATGTGCCGAATCTGGTGGCTGGCGGACTCGCCTCTGCACGGGGAAAAATCGTCGGCATGGTGATCCCGAATATTTCCGGGCCGATCTTCGCCAACACCATTCAGGGCTTCAGCGACACCCTCAGCCGTCACGGTTATCAGCTTCTTCTGGCATCGAGTTACTTCAGCACTGAACAGGAAGAAAACGCCGTGCGGGCCTTCCTCGGCTGGTCGCCGGCGGCGCTGGTGGTGACCAGTCACTTCCACAGCGCGGGCACAGAAAAGATGCTTGCCGAAGCGGATATCCCGGTGATCGAAACCTGGGATTACCAGCCGGATCGCGAGCCGATGCAGATCGGTTTTTCGCACTTTGAAGTGGGTGTCGGCGCCGCTCGTTATCTGCACAACAAAGGCTATCGACGCATCGCCTTCGTGCAGAACAGCGCACCCGGCGACTTCAGCGCACTGGAACGCCGCGACGGCTATGCGGCGACCGTGCGTGAGTTGGGCCTGGAACCGTGGGTGTTCGCACCGGACGCCGATCGCGCCCCATTCGAGGCCGGCAAGCAAGCAATGGAAGCGCTGATGAACGCCTCACCCCGCCCGGACGCGATCATCTTCGCCAACGACAACCTCGCCGCCGGCGGCCTGCTGGCCGGACAACGCGCCGGCCTCAAGATCCCCGAAGACTGCGCCGTCCTCGGTTTCGGCGACTACCCGTTCGCCGAGATGCTGCTGCCGAGCCTGAGCACCATCAAACCGCCGGCGCTGGAGATCGGTGTACTGGCAGCGACGCGGGTGCTGGAAAGCCTTGGCGTGTTGCCGAGCGATGAGGTACAGCGGTTGAATCTGCTGCAGTGCACGGTCATAGAGCGGGAAAGTACCTGACGAATATGGCGTGGGCGGGTTTGGCTATGCTCTAAATGAAACCGCGAAGGCGCCCGACCAAACACTGACTATGCCGCAGGCCTCCCCATGCACACCGCAATCATCATCTTCTTCGGCCTGATCCTGCTGGCGCTGATGTTTTACATCGGCGAGCGCATCGGCTTCAGTCGGCAGACGCTGGCCTATGGTTTCGCGGCGTTGTGGCTGGCGTTGACGGTGATCAATGGTGCGGTCGGCGTGGTCCACGCCGGGCAGCCGTTGGGGTCGGAAATTGCGATCGGCAGCGCCGTGTATGGCGTGCCGCTGGCGGCGATGGTGTTGTTCATGGTGCTGAGCGCCGAGACCTGAATCGTCCCGGCGCCCTGCCCCGATCAACGTACCAGATGCAGGAACTGCATGTGCCGTTCGTACTGGTCGAGGATGTCGTTGATGATCTGCTCTTTCGTGTAACCGACCAGATCGTAGTCCTGACTGCCCTCGCTCAAGTGCACCTCGGCACGGTAGTAGCGGCGATTGTTGAGCTGCTTGGAACCCATGCCGCCACGGGCGAACGACGGCGTGAAGTAGCCGCGCATCTGCACCTGATAGATGAACGGATGCTGCTCGCCGTGACCGATTTCCAGGCTGACGCTGTCGTGTGCCGGGTCCGGTTGGGTGACCACGTTCAGGCCTTTCTCGGCGAACACGGCCGTCACTTCTTCGATGGCCGGTTTCACCGTGGTGTCCATGAAGCGGTACACCTCGTCGCGCGACGGGAAGTGCACAGCCTGGCTCAAACGCTGACGCCAGCCGCCCTTGCCACGCCGTGAACCGGAGACCGGCGCCAGGGAATGCAGTTGCGCGATCTGCTTCTGCGACTCCAGATAGAACGCCTTGTGCAGGCCCCACATCATCAGCAGCAAGATCATCGAGAACGGCAACGAGGTCAGCACCACCGCCGACTTCAACGCATCGATGCTGCCGGAGAACAACAGTGCACTGGTCACCAGCGCGGTCATCGCGCCCCAGAACACCCGCAGCCATTTCGGCCCGTCTTCATCCGGGTTGCCGCCCTTGGCCGACAGGGTCGAGAGCACCACGGTGCCGGAGTCGGCGGAGGTGACGAAGAACACGAAGCTGATGAACACCGTTACCGCGATGACGGTTTTGCTCCACGGGTAGGTTTCCAGCAGCAGGTAAAGGGTCATCGACGGGTTGTCGAGGGCCGACATGCCCAATGCTGACATACCGTGATTGAGCACCTGGTCGATGGCGCTGTTGCCGAAGATCGACATCCACGCCAGGGTGAAACCGAGCGGAATCAGCAGCACGCCGAAGACGAATTCGCGGATGGTCCGGCCACGGGAAATCCGTGCGATGAACAGGCCCACGAACGGCGACCATGCAATCCACCAGGCCCAGTAGAACACCGTCCAGCCGCCGAGCCAGTCGCTCGGTTTGTCGTAGGCGTAGAGGTCGAAACTCTTCATCGGCAACGCGCCGAGGTAGTCGCCAAGGTTCTGGATCAGGGTGTTGAGCAAATGCTGGGTGGGGCCGGCGAACAACACGAACAGCAGCAGCGCGCAGGCCAGCAGCATGTTGATGTCGGACATGACCCGCACGCCTTTATCCACACCCGAGACGGCGACGATGATCGCCGCGCCCATCATCAGCGTGATCAGGCCGACCTGAATCCACTGGGTGTGGGCGATGCCGAACAGGTAGTCCAGACCGGAGTTGAGATGGAGCACGCCGAAGCCCATGTCCGCACCGAGGCCGAACACCGTGGCGATGATGCCGAAGCCGTCCACCGCGTAGCCGATGGGGCCGTTGATGCGTTTGCCGATCAGCGGATACAGCGCCGAACGCAGGGCCAGTGGCAGGTTGTGCCGATAAGCGAAATACGCCAGCGCCATGCCGACGAAAGCGAACACGCCCCAGCCGTGCAGGCCCCAGTGTAGAAACAGAATCTGCATCGCCTGACGCGCCGCGTCCGCCGTGCCGGCCTCGCCTTGCGGCGGCTGAAGCATGTGGGTCAGCGGTTCGGACACGCAGAAGAAAAACAGCGTGATGCTGATCCCGGCGGCGAACAGCATGCCGGCCCAGGACAGGTAACTGAATTCGGGTTCGTCGTGGTCGGCACCGAGTTTGATCTTGCCGTAGCCCGACAACGCGGTAACCACCACGAAGATCAGATACAGGGTCATGGCGAGCATGTAGTACCAGCCGACCGTGTTGGCCGCCCAGTTTTGCGCTTCGAGAAGCCAGGCGCCGGCCTGTTCCGGCATGGCGATGAGTGTCAGGCCGAACAGCAGGATCACCGTCGCGGCGAACCAGAACACCGGCGGATTCATGCGCACCAGACCGCTGGCGGGGGTAGACGATGCACTCATGAACGGTGCACCTCAAGGGGTTGGAAAATGGCTGAAATGATCGGACTCAGCAAAGGCAAGCCTCCTGTTGTGAGCGGGCAGCGAACCGCCGGTTTAACTTGAATGAACGTTCAAGTTAAACATGGATAGCGCGCCAAGGACTAATCGCAGGGCTCAGCGGTACCTTTCGTACGCTAGCTCAAGAGGGGGTATGACGCTGTGGCGAGGACGATCGTTCCCAAGTGATCGTTCCCACGCTCTGCGTGGGAATGCCGCCCTTGACGCTCCGCGTCATATTGCAGGCCACTCTGTAATTCGGGGGACGTCCGGAACGCGGAGCGACCCTGGAGGCGTTCCCACGCAGAGCGTGGGAACGATCAGGTGTAATCGTTACTTCTGCGTCCCGTCGTCATGCTGCAGATTGGCTTGGGTCAGGTTGCACCCGGCCGGCACGCTGCGGGTCAGCCACACGTTGCCGCCGATGGTCGAACCCTTGCCGATGGTGATCCGCCCGAGAATCGTCGCCCCGGCGTATATCACCACGTCGTCCTCGACGATCGGGTGGCGTGGATGGCCTTTCTGCAACTGGCCGTCCTCGTCCGCCGGGAAGCGCTTGGCGCCGAGGGTCACCGCCTGATAAATCCTGACGCGCTCGCCGATGATCGCGGTCTCGCCGATCACCACACCCGTCCCGTGGTCGATGAAGAAACTGCGGCCGATCTGCGCGCCCGGATGAATATCGATGCCGGTCGCCGAGTGGGCGATTTCCGAGCTGATCCGCGCCAGCAGCGGCAGGCCTGCGCGGTACAAATGGTGGGCCAGACGATGGTGAATCACCGCCAGAATCCCCGGATAGCACAGCAGCACTTCATCGACGCTGCGCGCCGCCGGGTCGCCGTGGTAGGCGGCCAGCACATCGGTGTCGAGCAAGCTGCGCAGGCCCGGCAATGCGAGGGCGAAATCCTGGATGATCCTGATCGCCTGCGCCTCGACCTCAGTGTCGGCCTGGGCACTGTGACGGGCGACGTAACGCAGTTCGAGTCGTGCCTGGGCCAGCAGTGCATTCAAGGCGACATCAAGGGTGTGGCCGACGTAGAAATCCTCGCTCTCCTCACGCAGATCAACCGGCCCCAGTCGCATCGGGAACAATGCCCCGCACAGGGCTTCAAGGATCTGCGCCATCGCGTCACGGGACGGCAACTCGCGCCCGCCCTGCTCGCCGGAAGCACGGCCATTTTGTGCCCGCCACTGATCCCGCGCGGTACGCAGCTGGCTGACGATGGTCTGCAATTGCCAATGGCTGGAACGCTCGCTCACGGTAAAGACTCCTCACGGGCGGCCGGACTGTCTGGCCGCGTCAACGGCGACTACTTTACGGCAACCCCATCGGGGCGAATTAAGAACCGATAGTGCTGGACTAAGCACATTTGGCTATAAGCGATTGACGGTTGCCCCGGTAAATCGGCGTGCCTATAGTCCGGTGATCTTCCTCCGCCAGTACGGAACCATGTCCACACAACCGATCAAACAACAGCTGCAACGCTTCAACCGCCTCGACCTGCTCGGCCAACCGACCCCACTGGAAAAGCTCGAGCGTCTGTCCACCTGGCTCGGCCGCGATGTCTACATCAAACGCGACGACCTGACGCCGCTGGCCATGGGCGGCAACAAGTTGCGCAAGCTCGAATATCTCGCCGCCGATGCCCTCGCCCAAGGCGCCGATACCCTGATCACCGCTGGTGCACTGCAATCGAACCACGTTCGCCAGACTGCCGCGCTGGCCGCGAAGCTAGGCCTGGGTTGCGTAGCGCTGCTGGAAAATCCACTGGGCACCGACGACAGCAACTACACCGGCAACGGCAACCGCCTGCTGCTGGACCTGTTCGACACCAAGGTCGAGCTGGTCGACAACCTCGACAACGCCGACGAACAACTGGCCGCCCTTGCCGTGCGCCTGCGCAGCAACGGCAAGAAGCCGTATCTGGTGCCGATCGGCGGCTCCAACGCCCTCGGCGCGCTGGGTTACGTGCGCGCCGGTCTGGAGCTGGCAGAGCAGATCAAGGACACCGGCCTGCAATTTTCCGCCGTGGTCCTGGCCTCGGGCAGTGCCGGTACCCACAGCGGTCTGGCGCTGGCGTTGAGCGAAGCCCTGCCGCAACTGCCGGTGATCGGCGTGACCGTCTCGCGCAGCGAAGAAGATCAGCGCCCGAAAGTCCAAGGCCTGGCCGAGCGCACCGCCAATCTGTTGGGTGTGGCGCTGCCGGACAGCTTCAAGGTCGAGTTGTGGGACGAATACTTCGGCCCGCGTTACGGCGAGCCGAATGCCGGAACGCTGTCGGCAGTGAAACTGCTGGCCAGCCAGGACGCCGTGCTGCTCGATCCGGTCTACACCGGCAAGGCCATGGCCGGGTTGCTCGACGGCATCGGTCGCGGGCGTTTCGACGACGGCCCGATCATCTTCCTGCACACCGGCGGCGCCCCGGCGTTGTTCGCGTACAAGGATTTTCTCTGACGCGCTCGTTCCCACGCGCTGCGTGGGAATGCATCCCGGAATACGAAAAACAGATATTCCACAGATGAATAACAAACGGAAAATTCATTATTTTCCATTCTAAAAGAACCGTCATATAGTCTCGCCGCAGGCGAATTTCGCGAGAGACGCATAAGCTGCTTTAAGGCAGGATAGCGCTGTCGTCCAATTCCCGGATTCGCCAACTTTCCTTAAGCGTCTTCCATAAGAAAACACAGGGGCTTGTCATGATTCTTTCCGCACTACGTCGAAATCTGCTGGTAGGTTCGCTGGGCCTGGCACTGAGCGCCGGTCTGATCAGCAGCGCCGTTGCCGGTGAACAACTGCAACAGATCAAGGACAAAGGCGTTATCAACGTCGGCCTGGAAGGCACTTACCCACCGTTCAGCTTCGTCGATGCCGACGGCAAGCTGTCGGGTTTCGAAGTCGAACTGTCCGAAGCTCTGGCCAAGAAGCTGGGCGTGAAGGCCAAGATTCAGCCGACCAAATGGGACGGCATCCTCGCGGCCCTGGAATCCAAGCGTCTGGACGTCGTGGTCAATCAGGTGACCATTTCCGACGAGCGCAAGAAGAAGTATGACTTCTCCGAGCCGTACACCGTTTCCGGGATTCAGGCGCTGGTACTGAAAGACAAGGCCGCCGCGCTGAACATCAAATCCGCCGCTGACCTGTCCGGCAAGAAAGTCGGCGTGGGCCTGGGCACCAACTACGAACAGTGGGTCCGCGCCAACGTGCCGGGTGCCGACGTGCGCACCTACGACGATGATCCGACCAAGTTCGCCGACCTGAACAACGGCCGTACCGACGCGATCCTGATCGACCGTCTGGCCGCACTGGAATACGCCAAGAAAGCGCCGAAAACCGTCGCCGCCGGTGAAGCCTTCTCGCGTCAGGAAGCCGGTATTGCCCTGCGCAAAGGCGAGCCTGAACTGCTGGCCGCCGTGAACAAGGCCCTCGACGAACTGCGTGCCGACGGCACCCTTGAGAAGCTGTCCACGAAATACTTCAACGCTGACGTCACCCAATAATGGAAGAAGCTTTCCAACTCGCACTGGACTCCGCGCCCTTCCTGTTGAAGGGCGCGTACTACACGGTAATCCTCAGCCTCGGCGGCATGTTTTTCGGCCTGCTGCTGGGCTTTGGCCTGGCGTTGATGCGCCTGTCGCGTTTCAAGTCGGTCAGCTGGCTGGCCCGCATCTACGTGTCGTTCTTTCGCGGCACGCCGTTGCTGGTGCAACTGTTCGTGATCTATTACGGCTTGCCGCAATTGGGCATGGAACTCGACCCGCTGCCGGCGGCGCTGATCGGTTTCTCGCTGAACATGGCCGCCTACGCCTGTGAAATCCTGCGGTCCGCGATCGGTTCGATCGAACGCGGCCAGTGGGAAGCCGCCGCGAGCATCGGCATGACCCGCGCGCAGACCCTGCGCCGGGCCATCCTGCCGCAGGCGATGCGCACGGCCTTGCCGCCGCTGGGCAACAGCTTCATTTCGCTGGTCAAGGACACCGCGCTGGCCGCCACCATTCAGGTGCCGGAGCTGTTCCGTCAGGCGCAGCTGATTACCGCCCGGACTTTCGAAGTCTTCACCATGTATCTTGCCGCCGCGCTGATCTACTGGATTCTGGCCACGGTGCTGTCGCACTTCCAGAACAAGTTGGAAGAGCGGGTCAATCGGCACGACCAGGAGTCCTGACCCCATGATTGTCGTGGAAAAACTGACAAAGCAGTTCAAGGGTCAAGTCGTGCTCAACGGCATTGATCTGGAGGTGAAGGAAGGCGAGGTCGTGGCAATCATCGGCCCCAGCGGCTCGGGCAAGACCACATTCCTGCGCTGTCTGAACTTCCTCGAGGAACCCACCAGCGGCCGGATCAAGGTCGGCGAGATCGAGATCGATACCAGCCGCCCGTTGAACCAGCAGCAGAGCCTGGTGCGCAACCTGCGCCAGCATGTGGGCTTCGTGTTCCAGAACTTCAACCTGTTCCCGCACCGCACCGCCCTGGAAAACGTCATCGAAGGCCCGATCGTGGTCAAGAAGACGCCCCGCGATGCAGCCATTGCCCTGGGCAAGAAGCTGCTGGCCAAGGTTGGCCTGGCGGGCAAGGAAGACGCCTACCCACGGCGCCTGTCCGGTGGCCAGCAACAGCGCGTGGCGATTGCCCGGGCGCTGGCGATGGAGCCGGAAGTGATCCTGTTCGACGAGCCGACCTCGGCCCTCGATCCGGAGCTGGTAGGTGAAGTGCTGGCGACCATCCGCGGCCTCGCAGAGGAGAAACGCACCATGGTGATCGTCACCCACGAAATGGCGTTCGCCCGTGATGTGGCCAACCGCGTGGTGTTTTTCGATAAAGGCGTGATCGTCGAACAAGGTGAAGCGAAAGCGTTGTTCGCCAATCCGAAAGAAGAACGCACTCGACAGTTCCTCAGCAAGTTCAGAAATAACGGCTGACCTGTAAACTTTCCGGAATACAAACTTCCATGGATGGAAGTTCTACTTACACCTCCCGACAAAACTTGATCAAGCGATTGCAGAATATATATATACGTCCTGCAACAGACTCGACATGATTAAAGTGCGCGCCCTCGAATTTCCCACTGCGCGATCCAATAGCTGCCAGAGCACGCAAAGCCCGGCAGATACCGTGGTTCAATTCGCCATACCAGATAGGTAGAGTGCTTTACCACTGTAGGAGAATTCTGATAAATCCGTAATTCTGCAATTAACCAACCCCGTCCATTGACAGAACTTCCGGCGAACTTTTATCTAGTCACTTATCGCAACCCGCCACATCAAAAAGACCAAATAACGATTGGCCGAAAGACCCCGTATTTATTACCGGGCAATTCTGGCCATTTGAACTTTCAGAAACGGATTTCGCTGCAAGGCTTCAAGGAGAGGATTTCATGACCCGCACTTCGCCTATCCCCGAACTGGCCGCGCCGAGCCTGGCGCCATCCCAGAACAACGGCATCAACCTCGCGGCAGCGGCTCAGCTGCTGGTCAATGTGCCGCCCTACCCGGACATGGATACGGGCGACCTGATCGAACTGTTCTGGAACAACTGCTACGTCGCTTCTCACATGCTGACAGCGCAGGACGTCGCGACCCCGGTCAGCCTGCGAGTGCCGGAGAGTTTTATCGCCAGCGGCTCGTCATGCATCCACTATCGGGTCATGCGGGTAGGTCACGGCCCATCGTTGTCGGCAGCCGCGCGGGTCACAGCCAAGCTCGACTGCCCCGGCGGGCAACCACCGGCGGTGTGCGGTGACGAAAACCAGCAACTGGCCCCCGTGACCCTGCCCGAGACCATTCGCCGTCAGGGCGTCAACGCAAACCAGATCAGACGCGGCGTGCCACTGACCATCGAGCCGTATCTGAACATGGCCGAAGGCGATGCCATCACCTTGCGCTGGGGCGATGTACGGATGGATCTGGCACTCATCACCCCGGCCGATATCGGCAAGCCGATTCAGGTCTGGGTGCCGCCGGCAGTCATCACCGAGGCCGGCGAGGATCTGCGGCTGGACGTGACCTACTGCATTCTCGACCGGGTCGGCAACAACTCGCGCTGGGCACCGCCGCGAACGCTGAAGATCGGTTGCGTGAATCCCTACCTCAAGGTGCCGCTCAAGGAAACGCTGAAGGCGGCAGAGCCACAAAAGAAATGAGCCAAAACGGTCGATGAGGGACGCCGTCCCTCGTCGCCGCACGCTTGACCAGCCAGACCACGCCCCCTTCTATACATATTCCTAAAAGTTAGTTTATTTAAATTTTATACGCGCTTAGGGTATATGCACCGGACCACCGGACATTCTTTCGTTCGCCGCACCTTTGCGGCGTTTTTCATGAGATGTGAGGTAGGTAGCATGGTCCGGAACACAATCACCCCAGTGCAGATCGCCAGGGCATTGCGTGCAGCCAAGGAGCGGCACTGATGTCCAGTCTGGCAGACGCAAACGTCCAGAGTGACCTGGACATCGCCCCGCTGTTGTTGCCCGCGCAAGTGCTGCGCAACGACGCTCAAGCCATCAAGGCCGCCCATGAGCTGGCGCAGGTCGCCCGCGTGCAGGCCGCCAAACGTGATCGCCAGCGCAAGCTGCCGTGGTCGGAAATCGAACAGTTCACCCGCAGCGGCCTCGGCAGCATCGCGATTCCGCGCGAGTACGGCGGCCCGCAGGTTTCCTTCGTCACTTTGGCCGAGGTGTTCGCGATCATTTCCGCGGCCGACCCGGCGCTGGGACAAATCCCGCAGAACCAGTTCGGCATCATCAACCTGATCCTCGGCAGCGCCACCGAGCAGCAGAAAAAGCATCTGCTGCAGAGCGTGCTCGAAGGCTGGCGCATCGGTAACGCCGGGCCTGAACGCGGCACCAAGGACACCCTGGAACTGAAGGCGCGCATCACCGCTGACGGCGATGACTACGTGATCAACGGCCAGAAGTTCTATTCCACCGGCGCCCTGTTCGCCCACTGGGTCGCGGTCAAGGCGCTCAACGATGACGGCAAGCAAGTCCTGGCCTTCGTCCGGCGCGGCACGCCGGGATTGCGCATCGTCGATGACTGGTCGGGTTTCGGCCAGCGCACCACCGCCAGCGGCACGATCCTGTTGAACAACGTGCGGGTCGATGCCGGCCTCGTGGTGGACAACTGGAAGATCAACGAAAAGCCCAACACCCAGGGCGCGGTGTCGCAGCTGATTCAGGCAGCGATCGACGCCGGGATCGCCCGTGGCGCCATCGATGATGCCATCGAATTCGTCAAGACCCGCGCCCGGCCGTGGATCGACGCCAACGTCGAACGGGCCAGCGATGACCTCTACGTGATCGCCGACATCGGCAAACTGAAAATCGAACTGCACGCTGCCGAAGCGCTGTTGCGCAAGGCCGGGCAGGTGCTGGATCAGGTGCACGCCTCGCCACTGACCGCCGAATCCGCCGCCCGCGCGTCGATTGCCGTGGCCGAAGCCAAGGTGCTGACCACCGAGATCTCGCTGCTGGCCAGCGAAAAACTCTTCGAGCTGGCCGGCAGCCGCGCCACCCTCGCCGAATTCAACCTCGACCGTCACTGGCGCAATGCCCGGGTGCACACCTTGCACGACCCGGTGCGCTGGAAGTACCACGCAGTCGGCGCCTATCGCCTCAACGGCAAGTTGCCGGCTCGCCATTCCTGGATCTGACGACCCGAACACTTTTGACCAGATCTCTGGAGAAACACATGACTCTTTCCCATCCCGTCGCGCTCATCACCAGCGACGAGCAAGCCCTGATCGTCGCCAGCGACCTGGCCGAAGATTTCCAGCGCGACAGCAACCTGCGCGACCGCGAACGCCGGCTGCCGCTGCCGGAACTCGACGTGTTTTCCCGCTCCGGCCTGTGGGGCATCAGCGTGCCCAAGGAGTACGGTGGCGCCGGTGTGTCCAACGTGACCCTGGCCAAAGTCATCGCTTTGATCGCCAGGGCCGATGGCTCGCTGGGGCAGATTCCACAGAACCATTTCTATGCCCTCGAAGTGCTTCGGGTGAACGGCAGCCACGAGCAGAAACAACGGCTGTACGCCGAAGTCCTCGCCGGCCAGCGCTTCGGCAATGCCCTGGCAGAACTGGGCACCAGGACCGCCCACGACCGGGTCACCCGCCTCGAACGTGACGACAGCGGTTATCGCATCAACGGTCGCAAGTTCTATGCGACCGGTGCGATTTACGCCCAACGCATTCCAACGTCCGTGGTCGATGAAAACGGCGTGCAGCAACTGGCCTTCGTCCCGCGCGACAGCAAAGGCCTGACCGTGATCGACGACTGGAGCGGCTTCGGCCAGCGCACCACCGGCAGCGGTTCAGTGGTGTTCGAAGACGTGTATGTCGCCGCCGAAGATGTCATCCCGTTCCAGAGCGCTTTCGAGCGCCCGACCCCGGTCGGCCCGCTGGCGCAGATCCTTCACGCCGCCATCGACACCGGCATCGCCCGCGCTGCCTACGAAGATGCGCTGCACTTCGTGCGCAGCAAGACCCGGCCATGGATCGATTCGGGCAACGACAAGGCCACCGAAGACCCGCTGACCCTCAAGAGCTTCGGCCACTTGAGCATCCGCCTGCACGCCACCGAAGCGCTGCTCGAACGTGCCGGCGAATTCCTCGACGCTGCCCAGGCCGAGACCAACGCAGAGACGGTTGCAGCGGCCTCGATTGCCGTCGCCGAAGCACGGGCGATCAGCACCGAAATCTCCCTGGCCGCCGGCAGCACCCTGTTCGAACTGGCCGGCAGCCAGGCCACCCTGATCGAGCACGGCCTCGACCGTCACTGGCGCAACGCCCGGGTACATACGCTGCACGACCCGGTGCGCTGGAAATATCACGCGGTCGGCAATTACTACCTCAACGATGAAAACCCTCCGCTGCGAGGGACCATCTGATGAGCAAGAAAAAGATCCTGCTCAATGCGTTCAACATGAACTGCATCGGCCACATCAACCATGGGCTGTGGACCCATCCCCGCGACACCTCGACCCGATACAAGACCATCGAATACTGGACCGAACTGGCGCAGTTGCTGGAGCGCGGGCTGTTCGACGGGCTGTTCATCGCCGACATCGTCGGCGTGTACGACGTCTATCAGAACTCGGTAGACGTCACCCTGAAAGAGTCGATTCAGCTACCGGTCAACGATCCGCTGCTGTTGGTGTCGGCGATGTCCGCGGTGACCAAAAACCTCGGTTTCGGCCTGACCGCCAACCTCACCTACGAGCCGCCGTATCTGTTCGCCCGACGCATGTCGACACTCGATCACCTGAGCCGTGGACGGGTGGGCTGGAACATCGTCACCGGTTATCTGGACAGCGCCGCCAAGGCCATGGGCCTCAGTGAACAGGTCGAACATGACCGGCGTTACGACCAGGCCGACGAGTACCTCGAAGTGCTCTACAAACTCTGGGAAGGCAGCTGGGAAAACGGCGCGGTGCTCAACGATCCGCAGCAGCGGATCTACGCGCAGCCGGACAAGGTGCACAAGGTCGAACACAAGGGCGAGTTCTATCAGGTCGAGGGTTATCACCTGTGCGAACCGTCACCGCAGCGCACGCCGGTGCTGTTCCAGGCCGGCAGTTCGGATCGCGGTCTGCTGTTCGCCGGGCGTCATGCCGAGTGCGTGTTCATCAGCGGCCAGAACAAGCAGTCGACCAAAGTGCAGGTGGACAAGGTCCGCGCCAGCGCCGTCGAAGCGGGTCGCAATCCCGAGGACATCAAGGTGTTCATGGGCCTCAATGTGATCGTCGGCGAGACCGAGGAAGCGGCCTGGGCCAAGCATGCCGAATACTTGAGCTACGCCAGCGCCGAAGCGGGCGTGGCGCATTTTTCGGCGTCCACTGGCATCGACTTTTCCCAGTACGAAATCGACGAACCGATCCAGTACGTGAAGAGCAACGCGATCCAGTCCGCCACCAAGAACCTGCAGAACAACGACTGGACCCGCCGCAAATTGCTCGACCAGCACGCTCTGGGCGGGCGCTACATCACCGTGGTCGGCTCACCGCAGCAAGTGGCGGATGAACTGGAATCGTGGATCGCCGAAACCGGCCTCGACGGCTTCAACCTGACCCGCATCGTCACCCCGGAAAGCTATGTGGATTTCATCGATCTGGTGATTCCGGAGCTGCAACGGCGCGGCTCGTACAAGACCGCGTACGACACCGGCAGCCTGCGGGAAAAACTGTTTCACGGCGAAGCGCACCTGCCGCAGCAACACACCGGCGCCCACTACCGACACTAACCCCGGCACTCATCGTTCCCACGCTCGGCGTGGGAATCAGGCTAATTTCACTGACTGGAAAACCACCATGACCAAGAAGCTCCTGTCCCACCCAGTCAAAGCACTGGCCCTGGCCTTCGGCCTGTTCAGCTCGGCGGTGTTCGCCGCAGATGCCCCGTTGAAAATCGGCACCACCGCCGCCTTCGCGATTCCGCTGGAAGCCGCCGTCGAAGAGGCCTCCAAACAAGGCCTGAAAGTCGAACTGGTGGAGTTCACCGACTGGATCGCACCGAACGTCAGCCTCGCCGCCGGTGACATTGACGTGAACTACTTCCAGCACATCCCGTTCCTGGAAAACGCCAAGGCCGCCTCCGGTTTCGACCTGGTGCCGTTCGCGCCAGGGATCATCAACAACGTCGGCCTGTACTCGAAGAAATACAAAAGCTTCGACGAGCTGCCGGAAGGCGCCAGCGTCGCCATCGCCAACGACCCGATCAACAGCGGACGCGGCCTGCAACTGTTGGCCAAGGCCGGTCTGATCACCCTCAAGCCGGGGGTCGGCTACAAGGCCACCGAAGACGATATCGTCGCCAACCCGAAGAAGATCAAGATCCTGCAAGTCGAAGCCGTGCAACTGGTGCGCGCCTACGATGACGCCGATCTGGTCCAGGGCTACCCGGCCTACATCCGTCTGGCGAAGACTTTCGATGCCGGCTCTGCGCTGCTGTTCGACGGCCTCGACCACAAGGAATACGTGATTCAGTTCGTGATCCAGCCGAAGAGCAAGACCGACCCGCGCCTGATCAAGTTCGTCGACATCTACCAGCATTCGCCGGCCGTTCGCGCCGCACTGGATAAGGCCCACGGCAAGCTCTACCAGGCCGGTTGGGAAAGCTGAGGATGACCGCGGCCATCCAACGGCGACTGGATCTTCCAGAGCCACCCGCGCTGGCACAGCGCACCGAACTGCATCCCGAACTGAACCGCGCTCATGTGCGCTTCGTCGGGCTCGGCAAGACCTACGACGGCAAACAAGGCCCGGTCGCCGCCCTGCAAGGCATCGACCTGGCGATCCAGCGCGGTGAAGTGTTCGGCATCATCGGCCGCAGCGGCGCCGGCAAATCGTCGCTGATCCGCACCATCAACCGCCTCGAACAACCGACCTCGGGCCGGGTGCTGATTGATCAGGCGGACATCGGCGAATACGACGAGGATCGCCTCGTCGCCCTGCGCCGGCGGATCGGCATGATCTTCCAGCACTTCAACCTGATGTCGGCGAAAACGGTGTGGCAGAACGTCGAACTGCCGCTGAAAGTCGCCGGTGTCCCGAAAGAACAACGGGAGAAAAAGGTTCGCGAACTGCTGGAACTGGTGGGCCTGCAAGCCAAGCACAAGGCTTATCCGGCGCAGCTGTCCGGCGGGCAGAAACAGCGCGTCGGCATCGCCCGTGCGCTGGTGCATGACCCGGATATTCTGTTGTGTGATGAAGCCACCTCGGCCCTCGATCCGGAAACCACCCAGTCGATCCTCGGCCTGCTGCGCGAGATCAACAAACGCCTGGGCCTGACCATCGTGCTGATCACTCACGAGATGGCAGTAATCCGGGAGATCTGCGATCGCGTCGTCGTGCTCGAACACGGCCGCATCGTCGAGCAGGGCCCGGTCTGGGAAGTGTTCGGCAACCCACAGCACGAGGTCAGCCAGACCTTGCTCGCGCCGCTGCAACACGCCTTGCCCGAAGAATTGCAAAGCCGTTTGCAGGCGCAACCGTCGTCGCCCGATGCGGCCGTGGTGCTGCGCTTGCAGTTCACTGGCAGCCAACAGGACGAACCGGATCTGGCCGCGCTGTTCGCCGCGCTCGGTGGCCGGGTGAAATTGCTCCAGGGCGGCGTGGAACGGATTCAGGGCCATGCGCTCGGGCAACTGCTGCTGGCGGTCGCGGGTTCGCAGCTGAATGCCGAGCAATTGCGTGAGCGCGCCGGGCAATGGGCACAACGCACGGAGGTGCTGGGTTATGTGGTTTGATCGCTTGCTGCAGGGTTTTATCGACACGTTTCTGATGGTTGGCGTGTCGTCGCTGATCGCGTTGCTCGTCGGGATTCCGATGGCAGTGATTCTGGTCACCAGCGACAAGGGCGGCATTTACGAAGCGCCAGTGCTCAATCGCGCGCTGGGTGCGTTCGTGAACCTGTTTCGCTCGATCCCGTTTCTGATCCTGATGGTCGCGCTGATTCCGTTCACCCGGCTGATCGTCGGCACCACCTACGGTGTGTGGGCGGCAGTCGTGCCGTTGACCATCGCGGCCACGCCGTTCTTTGCACGGATCGCCGAAGTGAGCCTGCGTGAAGTCGACTACGGCCTGATCGAAGCAGCGCAAGCCATGGGCTGTCGGCGCTGGCACATCGTCTGGCATGTGCTGCTGCCCGAGGCGCTGCCGGGGATCGTCGGCGGTTTCACCATCACCCTGGTGACGATGATCAACTCCTCGGCCATGGCCGGGGCGATCGGTGCCGGCGGCCTGGGCGACATCGCCTATCGCTACGGCTATCAGCGGTTCGACAGCCAGATCATGCTGACCGTGATCGTGCTGCTGGTGGCACTGGTGGCGGTGATTCAGCTGGGTGGCGATCGCCTGGCGCGGGGTTTGAACAAGCGCTGATTTCTCGCACGAAAGCGGAAATGTCCGCTTTCGCGCCTTGCCGGGCCAAGGGTTCAGCTCACCAACAAACTGCTCATCAAGCGGCTGTCGGCCGTTCTCGCCAGATGCAATTGCTGCAGGCTTTTCGCAGCATAAACAATGCTGTCGGCATTGTTCGAAGCCATCTGTGTCCGCACCGTCGGATGGGCGTTGAACAGCTCAACGGCACTCTGAACATCCAGCGCATCCGAAACCCCCAAAGCCTGCGCGACTCCAGCGATGAAGCTGTCATGGTCACTCGTGAAGCCGTTCAGATACGCCACCGTCAATCCACCCTGCATGATGACCTCGGACACACCGCGCTCGGCAATGTCGTAGGCAGGGACGGGACGATCCAGTGCTTTTCCCATCAGGACATCCAGGTAAAAGAAATCCACTGCACCGGGCCCTACGCTCTTGAATCGATTGATCCGGTTGGTGTGCATCATTTCGTGGCCCAAAACAGCCGCAAATCCCCCTGGCTCGATGAGATTCTGGCTGATGAAGAACCGGCCATGGAAGTCGAGTGTGAACATCCGGGCCCTGCGATCCGGGTCAAACTCCACGCCCACGAACTTGTCCTGCCCCCACGGTCCCTGATACTCCCTGGACAGCGCCTCGCCCCGCGACAGGCAATCGCCGAGTCGCTCCCTGACGAGCTCATAATGCTGACCGAAGTACCCCTGCAATACTTCTGTGGTCTCGACATAGTTCGCCCCGATGCAGTCCTTTGCATCGGAGAACATTCCCTGCGCCCTTCCAAGCTCCGAACGCAAAATGGCTGAATGCTGGGGGGAAAACTGTCCCAGACCGCGCGCGACAATGGTTACGGACTCGGAAACCCGTTGCTCGAACCGGTCATCGCGGCCCTCGTAGAATTTTCCCGGCGCGTCTGTCCGGGTGTTCATGACGTTACTGATGTCGGACAGAATCGAAGCGTGCACCGGCTTCCAGATCATCGTCCGACGATCGAGTACCAGCGCAGGTCCTGATGCAACCCCTTCGGACGATAAAGTGGCGCGATACTCGCCTGTTGTCGCGTCCTGCCGAATCTGCACGACTTCGCCCGGTGCGATGTCGACGAACTGGCGCCCCTTGAAGTGCCTGATGCCCTTGGCGTCGGCCGCTGGCAATTGAGCTGGAAGTGACAATCGATAGTTGTTCAGCGATGGCAGCACCGATTGAATGGAAGCACTTTCAACAAGCGGCAGCGGACTGGTCGTGATGTGATCGGAAAATATCGGGAGCCCGGGCTGACTGTCGGCGACTGGTTGTGTAACTCGTGACACCTTCACCGCAGGCTCGTCGATCGAATGCGTCCTGCCAGGCCGCAAGCGGTTGAAGGTCGTGTCCGTCGCAGAACGAGGGGGCGGTGAGGTAACGGTGGTTTTGCGACCCGTGATCATGGGAAATCCTGTTTTTCCAAGTGAGTCCCTCCTGATTGAAAAGGGCAGACAACGCGACAGCCATCTATCGCACGGGCGCTATTTCAGCAGCAGCGCGAACACGCCGTGCGGTAAATAGTTATGACATCGACACCGACCTCATTGCGGATCCCTGGTCTCACAGGCCTCGCACGCATGGCGTATATTCCGATAACCCGATTGCCACCGCAGCCCGACCATGAAACAGAATCCTCTCGACCTTGAGCAGATCACCTCCACCACCCTCGGCCACTACAATTCGGTGGCCGAGGATTTTCGTGAAGGCACCCGCGATCACGATGTCAGCCAGAACATCGACGCCCTGTTGCGGCACATCCAGGGTGACGCGCCGTTTTCCATCCTCGATTTCGGCTGCGGGCCGGGGCGGGATTTGCAGACATTCACCCGGATGGGACACGTCGCCGTCGGTCTCGACGGCGCGGAGAAATTCGCGCAGATGGCGCGGGATGACAGTGGCTGTGAAGTATGGTGTCAGGACTTTCTGAAGCTGGATCTGCCGGCACAACGCTTCGACGGGATCTTCGCCAACGCGGTGCTGTTTCATGTGCCATTGCAGGAGTTGCCCCGGGTCTTGAAGCAACTGCACGGGACATTGAAACCGGGCGGCGTGCTGTTCAGTTCCAATCCGCGCGGGGATAACCGTGAGGGCTGGAACGGGCCGCGTTATGGCTCGTATCACGATCTGCAAGCATGGCGCGGGTTGTTGACCGCTGCCGGGTTTGTCGAGCTGGAGCATTACTACCGGCCAGCGGGGCTGCCGCGTGAGCAGCAGCCCTGGCTGGCGAGTGTCTGGCGCAAGACCTGAGACTCAGGGCCCTGTCTCAACCTGAAAGTAAGCTGGCGCTTGCTCGGGCGAGCGCACAGTGATGCTCCGTGCGGGCAATGTCAGCCCCTGTACTTCGCGCCCCTGCACATCAAAATTGGCCAGCAATTGCGTGCCGTCTTCAAAGGCTGTCTGCTGCACCAGCCGATCTTCGCTCAACCATTCGAAACCGGTGAGCGCCTGTGGCGCCAGACGTTCATGCAAAGGACGGAAAAAAGCATCCTGACGGGCAATCAGCGGTATTCGTTGCGCCAGAGTGTCGGCACTGAGGTGATACAGCGGCGCGACGTTGTAGAGCAACTGAGCGAGTTCGTTATCTGCCCGTACATTGGTCAGTTTCAGGCTATCGAACAGCCAATGGTGGGACGTGATGACCGAGCCATGGAACACCGCCTGATACAACGGCAAACGACTGGCCGGATCAAAGTGAATACGCCGCAAAGATTCCTTGATCGGCACAGGTTTGAAGAAAACCTCTGGCTGCTCAGGCGGATACCACTTGCCTGCAAAATACCTGGACTTGGTGTTCTTGCTCATTTCGACGTCGCCCCAACCGATCACCGGGGTCTGCATTCCATGGGCGAACAGCACGCCTTGCGCGGTCGTTGCGTTGCCATCCTCCGAACCGGCAGGCAGCTTAAGCACTTCATTGATCCAGCGTGATGCTCCGATGTTGCCCTCGGCATTCTGTGCCTGGGTCATCGTTGCCCCGGGACGGTAGCTGTCGAACAGCATCCCGGTGGCATAGGCATCGAGAAACCAGCTATTGAAACCGGCGGCATCCCGAATGGCCGTCACACGTCGCTCAAGCAGTGGGCGCACGCACCGGGGATCGGTGTAATGCCCCGATTGCTGGAAGCCGCTTTTCAGCGTTCCATCGCTCTTCACGATTGCGCATTCAAGATTCGCCTTGTCCCCCAGGTGTGCGGTGGTCCAGTCAGGATTTTCACTGCGGCTCAGCGCCGTCTCATAGGAATCGTAAGGCGCGATCAGATAGCCCGCCGCCACGCCCGCCTTGATCGTCTCGGGGTGCCAGAGGCCGCCTTCCCAGCCCTCACCAAGTCCCAACCACAAACGGGACAGTCCGGCGTTCTGCAATTGCTTGATCGTGTCCAGTGACAGAGTGCTGCCCCATCGCTCCGGCTCGGGAATCAATGCGTCACCGAGATCGGCTGCCACTTTCGCGCGTACTTCAGCGTAACCTTTGACGAGAGCCTGCATGTCCGGCACCGCTCGGGCCTGCCAGGTCTTGCGTGCAAGGGTATTCAGGGCGTGGTTGAGACTGCGTAAAAGCACTTTTTTCTGATAGCCGCTCAACTCCCCGCCAGTGGCAAGTATCTGCAACGCCTCACGGTCCATCCCCGTTTTCAGCTCACGGGCCAGTGAGCCGCTGCCGCGCAACGTGTCGAGCAGCACGGGCCAGCTGCGCACATCCTTGGCCCCCAGCAGATCGTTGCCCCAAAGATACAGATGACTGGCGCCCGGCAGCCGCTTCGCCTGAGGCGTTTTCTCGAATTTGCTGCTCAGCGTTTCATAGCGACCGTTATCGATCAGCCATTGCCGGTAGCGTTTGGCGCCAGCCAGCGGGTCCGCCGCCCCGAGAAACAGCGTGAACGTCAATGGCGCGGACGGATCGAGCGAAGTGAAGTGATGCCGGGCGGACAGTGCCAAAGCCTTGCCCTGGGCACTGAACAACAGCCGATTGTTGAAGGGATTGGTCATCAGCCAATGCAGGCTGAAGCCATCCTGTTCAACACCCCAGAGCGGCAGACTCAGATCCTGAGTGGTATTGAATTCGCCCTGACTCAAAAGGAATGCCTGCCACACCCGATCGCCTCGCGGCACATAGTGCCCCTCGGCCAGGGGCCAGATCAGTCCCTTGCCCATCGCGCTGGCGGGTTGGCGCAAAAATTCCAGTTCTGCGGGCTCACGCGCCGTGATCGAGAAGGACAGATCACGTTGATCGAGCGCGGCACTGAGGGTCCAGGCTCCGTCATCCCATTGCCAATCGATGTGATCACCCCGTCTGCTCAAGTGGCTGACCTTATGCGCGGCAACGCCCGCCGAGGCCTGCACCGTCGCACCGTTTGCAGGCGTGATACGAACAGCCAGCGTTGCCGGATCGAGTTGCACGCGCCAAAGCGGGTTCTCCAATACCGTATCGGCCTGTGACGGGGACGGCAGGCTCAAACCGGCAATCAGCAATAACACGCGCAGCCAGAAGGTAACGGTAAGCATCAGACATCCCTTCTCCTGGAGGAGAAGGGACGGTAACCGAATACTCCGATGCTGTAAGTCAGACCCTTCGCAAATATGTAACAGGCGTACTCACTGTGCCGATGACGCAGCGTCCTTCTTCGGCTCGCGAATCTTGTACCAGGCCACGTACAGCGCCGGCAGGAACAGCAGCGTCAGCAGGGTCGCAATCACGATCCCGCCGATCATCGCGTAGGCCATCGGCCCCCAGAACACTTCCCGGGCGATCGGGATCATGCCCATGCTCGCCGCCGCGGCGGTGAGCAGGATCGGGCGCCGTCGGTGTTCGGTGGCTTCCACCACCGCATCCCATGGCGCGTAGCCTTTGCGCTCGAACTCGTCGATCTGGGTCACAAGGATCACCGAGTTGCGGATGATGATGCCGATCAGCGCCAGAATCCCGAGGATCGCCACGAAGCCCATTGGCGTGCCGGTCGGCACCAGCGCCAGCACCACGCCGATCAGTCCCAGCGGCGCGACACTGGCCACCAGAAACAGCTTCTGCACGCTGTGCAGCTGGATCATCAGGAACGTCGCCATCAAAAACAGCATCAACGGCAGCACTTTCGCAATCGGCCCTTGGGCCTTGCCACTCTCCTCGACCGTACCGCCGGTGGCGACCTTGTAGCCAACGGGCAGTTTTTCGGCGAACGCGTCGATGGACGGCTTCAACAGTTTCACCAGATCGGTCGGCTGAATCTCGTCACGCACCGACGCCTTGATGGTGATGGTCGGCAAGCGGTCACGACGCCACACCAGCGGCTGCTCCAGCTCATAACGAACCGTGGCGAAGGCCAGCAGCGGAATCGACGTGCCGTTGGGCGTGACGATCTGCAGGTTCTGCAGGGTTTCCGGCGTACCACGTTCCGAACTCACCGCGCGACCGACTACGTTGATCAGGTAGATGTCGTCGTTGACCTGGGTCAGCGGCGCACCACTGACGATGCTGTTCATCAGGTTCGCCACGTCTTCGGACGACAGCCCGAGCTGGCGCGCCTTGTCCTGAGCGATGTCGATGCGCAGGACCTTGCCCGGCTCGTTCCAGTCGTAAATGATCTCGCCGATGTGCTCGTTCTTGTCCAGTTCAGTCGCCAGGTCGATGGCGTGCTTGCGCACCTGGTCGATGTCCTTGCCGCTGATCCGGTACTGGATCGGACGCCCTACCGGCGGGCCCATTTCCAGCGCCTGCACGTAGCTGCCGATGCCGACGAAATCCTTGTGCAGCCGTTCGCGCAGGCGTTGGCTCAAAGCCTCGCGGGCTTCAAAGTCTTTGCTGACGATCACCAGTTGCGCGTAGTACGGGTTCTGCAATTGCTGGTCGAGTGGCAGGTAGAAACGGATCGCGCCCTGACCGATGTAGGTGCTCCAGCGCACGATGTCCGCGTCGCCCTTGAGCGTGGCCTCGAGCTTGTCGACGGCCTTGCGGGTCTCGTCGATCGAGGCGTTTTGCGGCAGGTTGAGGTCGACCAGGATTTCCGGTCGATCCGAGGACGGGAAGAACTGATTCTGCACAAATCGCATGCAGAACACCGCCAGCACAAACAACAGCACGGTGATGCCGATGGCCCACCAGCGATTGCGCATGCACCACAGCAAACCGCCGTTGAATGCACGGCCAACGCGTCCCGGCTCAGCCTCATGGGCTTTCACGTTGGTGCTGAGAATGTGCACGCCGATCACCGGGGCGAAAAACACCGCCACAATCCAGGACACGATCATCGCCACGGCAATCACCGCGAACAGCGTGTAGGTGTACTCGCCGGCAGAACTGGCGTTGAGGCCGATGGGGACGAAACCGGCGACCGTCACCAGCGTACCGGTGAGCATCGGGAACGCGGTCGAGGTGTAGGCGAATGTCGCGGCCTCTTCCTTGCTCTCGCCCATTTCCAGGCGCGTGACCATCATTTCCACGGTGATCATCGCGTCGTCCACCAACAGGCCGAGGGCAATGATCAGAGCGCCAAGGGAAATCCGCTGCATGGTGATGCCGCTGTACTCCATGAACACAAACACCATCGCCAGCACCAGCGGGATCGAGCACGCCACCACCAGCCCGGCGCGCACACCGAGGCTGATGAAGCTGACCACCAGCACGATCACCACCGCTTCGAACAAGGCACTGGTGAAGCCGCCGACCGCTTCTTCCACCACCACCGCCTGATCGGACACCGTGTGCACACCCACGCCGACCGGCAGATCCGCGGTCAGTTCATCGATGCGCTTGTGCAGGGCTTTGCCGAACTCCTGAACGTTGCCGCCCTTCTGCATGGCAATCGCCAGCCCGATCGCCGGTTTGCCGTCGAAACGGAATTCCGGCGTGGCCGGATCGGTGTAACCGCGAGTGATGTCGGCAACATCTGCCAGGCGATAGAAGCGGTCGTTGAGCTTGAGATTGACCTCGGCCAGGTCTTTCTCCGAAGCGAACTGGCCCGAAGTCCGCACAGAAATCCGCTCCGGACCCGCCTCGATCACACCGGCCGGAGTCACGGCGTTCTGCGATTGCAGGCTCTGCACCACCTGACGCTGATCGATGCCCAACGCTGCGAGTTTGCGGGTCGAGAAGTTCAGGTAAATCACTTCGTCCTGCTGGCCGATCATTTCGATCTTGCCCAGCCCCGGGACATTGCGGATCTCGGCCCGCGCCTGTTCCACGTAATCGCGCAACTGGCGCATGGTCAGGCCGTCGGCGGTGAAGGCGTACACCGAGCCGAACACGTCACCGAACTCGTCGTTGAATCCCGGCCCCTGAATCCCTTGAGGAAACTGCCCGCGGATATCGTCGATCTTCTTGCGCACCTGGTACCAGATTTCCGGAATGTCCTTGGCGCTGGTGGTGTCGCGCAGGTACACGTACACCGTCGATTCGCCGGGGCGCGTGTAGCTTTTCACGTAGTCGAGGGAGTCGAGCTCTTCGAGTTTTTTCTCGATGCGGTCGGTGACCTGCTTGAGGGTTTCCTCCTGGGTCGCGCCCGGCCATTTGGTCTGGATCACCATGGTCTTGATGGTGAACGACGGGTCTTCCTCGCGCCCCAGATTGAAGTAGGAGAACACACCCATGAGCAATGCGACGAACATCAGATACCAGACGAAAGACTGATGCTTGAGGGCCCATTCGGAGAGATTGAAAGAGCCTTTCATTGACTGTCCTCGTCAAGTTTCACGGATTGTCCGGGTTTGAGACTGTTGACGCCGGCGCTGACCACACGCTCGCCGTTCTTCACGCCCCCCGCAAGTACAACACTGCTGTCGGTGCGGCTGATCACGCTGACGTCGCGCGGGTTGACGGTTTTGCTTTGGGTGTCGATGACCCAGATTCGCGGTTTGCCGTCGACCTCCTGCAATGCTGTGGCGGGCAATTCGATACGCGGCTTGATCGCCGAGCTGAGGGTGACGCTGATCGCCGTGCCGAGGCGAAAGCCTTCGGGCGTATTGGCCAGGGTCAACCGTGCGCGGCGGGTGCGCGTCGCACTTTGTGCCTGGGGTTCGATCTCGCGCAGGGTGGCCGTGGTGTTGATGCTCGGGTCGAGCTGCCCGGCCACCAGAAACACCACGTCGGACGGGATCTCATCGACCAGGGTGTCCGGCAGATCGATCACCGCTTCCTTGATATCCGGTTGCGCCAGGGTCACCACCTGCTGGCCCGCCGTCACCACTTGCCCGGCCTCGGCGTTCCACGCGGTGACCACCGCCTTGTGGTCGGAGCGTAGCTGGGTGTAATCAAGTTGATCCTTGCTCTGGTTGACCGCCGCCCGCGCCTGATCCAGCGAAGCCTGGGTGGTTTTCAGGTCCGTCATGGCAATGTCCAGTTGCGCCTGCGCCCCCACGCCACGGTCGAACAGCGCTTGCTGACGGCGGGCATTGGCCTGGGCGTTGATCAGTTGAGCCTGAACCTTGGCCAGGTCCCCTTGGGCCGAACGCAGCTGGTTCTGCTGATCGGACGGATCGAGGGTGGCGAGCAGCGTGCCCTTCTGCACCTCGGTGCCGACATCGACGTTACGGCTGGCAATACGCCCGCCGACACGAAAACCGGTGTTGCTTTCATAGCGCGCCTGAATGCTGCCGGCGAAACGCCCGAGGTTTTCCTCGCTCATGGCTTCGACCTTGACCGACAACACTGGCCGTACCGGCTCCGGCGGTGGTTCGCTTTTCGAGCAGGCGGCCAGCAACACACCAATGGATAACAGCCCCAGACGCTTCATGGCTGTGCTCCCGGTTGCAGATCCTTGTAGGTGTTTTCGGCAATTTCGACCTTCATGCCCGGATGCAGCAACTGCCCACCCGCGACAATGACTTTTTCCCCGCCCTTGAGGCCCTCGCTGATGATGACCTTGCCGATCAGGTAGCGGCTGACGGTGACGTTGTGCAACTGCGCTTCGCCTTTATCGTCGACCATCCACACGGCCGGATCGTTGACGTTCTTGGTCAGCGCCGACCAGGGCAATTCAACGGCCGACTTGCCGGTGCCCTTGGCCGTGGCGCTCACCACCGAGCCCAGCTGCATCCCCTGCGGCAGGCTGTCGAGGCTGACCTTGACCTGCACCGTGCCGGACTGCGCGGACACCGCCGGGGTGATTTCACGCACGGTGCCGGTGGTCTTGATGGCGGGGTTGTCGAGCAGGCTGACGACGATCGAACGCTCCGCCGGCCGCTCGGCCAGCAGGGATTCGTAAACGTTGAACACGGCGTCGCGGTCACCGTCCCGGGCCAGACTGAATATCGGCGCCGTGGCCTGAACCACCTGGCCGACTTCGGCCTGGCGCTCGGTTATAACGCCGGGCGCATCGGCGATCAGCGCGGTGTAGCTCAATTGATCCTTGGCATTGGCCAACTGCGCCTGCGCTGCCCTCAAGGCACTCTGGCTGCTGCGCAATGCAGCCTGCGCGGAATCGTATTCGCTCTGGCTGGTGTAGCCCTTGGGCAACAGTTTCTGCTGGCGGACGAACGCGGCGGCGCTCTGTTTGACCCGAGCCTGCTCGGCCACTACCTGAGCCTGTGCGGAATCGACGTTGGTCTGCAAATCCTTCGGATCGAGCTTGGCCAGCACTTGTTTGGCCGAGACGCGGTCACCGACATCGACCATGCGCTGGATGATCTTGCCGCCGACCCGGAACGACAGTTCTGTCTGCACGCGGGCCTGGACGTCGCCGGTGAGAGTCACGGCGGCGGCGTAATTGGCGGGGTTGACCTCCTGCACGAAGACCCGGGGCAGGTATTCGGCGGGGGCCTTTTTCTCGCCGCACGCGCTCAACAAAGCGAACAGACTCAGCATGACCGCTGTTTTCAATCCGGGACTCGCCATGCAGACTCCTTCCTGTGTACGAACGTGCAAGTGACGATACGACTGTGAGCTTAGAACAGGGTTCAACCTTCGTCCGGGCGATATATGCATTTCTGTGCAGCGAGTATCCTGACCCGGATTTCGGGGCACTCAAGAAGGATTTTCATGCTCAAGACCCTAGCGGTGGCCAATTACCGCTCGATCAATAAATTGGTAATCCCGCTGGGCCGTCTGAACCTGATCACCGGCCCCAACGGCAGCGGCAAGTCCAACCTGTACCGGGCGCTGCGGCTGTTGGCGGAAACCGCTCAGGGCGGCGTGGTCAATGCGCTGGCCCGTGAGGGCGGGCTCGACTCGACCTTCTGGGCCGGGCCGGAAACCATCAGTCGGCGCATGCGCAACGGCGAGGTGCCGATCCAGTCCACCGTGCGCCAGGGCGTGAAACGCCTGCGCCTGGGTTTTGCAGGGGAAGATTTCAGCTATTCGATCGCCCTGGGATTGCCGGAGCCAAGCCTCTCGTACTTTTCCCTCGACCCGGAAATCAAAAAAGAATGCATCTGGGCCGGGCCGCTTTATCGTCCGGCCAGTCTGCTGGTGGATCGCGACGGGCCGATGATCCGAGCCCGTGAAGGTCGTGGCTGGGATGTTCTGGCGCAATACACGCCGAACTTCGACAGCCTGTTCGATCAGGTCGGCAGCCTGCGCACCTCGCCGGAAGTGTTCCAGATGCGCGAGTTCATCCGCCGCTGGCGCTTCTACGATCACTTTCGCAGCGACGCCGACGCCCCGGTGCGCCAGCCGCAACTGGGCACGCGCACGCCGGTGCTGCACCACGACGGGCGCGATCTGGCAGCGGCGTTGCAGACCATCCGCGAGATCGGCGATCCCGAGGCGCTGCAGGCGGCAATCAGCGATGCGTTTCCCGGCGCGCGGCTGAACATCGCACCGCTGGCGGGCGGCCGCTTCGCCATCGAGTTCTTTCAGGAAGGGTTGTTGCGGCCGTTGTCGGCAGCGGAACTGTCGGATGGCACGTTGCGTTATCTGCTGCTGGTCGCCGCGCTGCTGACGCCACGCCCGCCGTCGCTAATGGTGCTGAACGAACCGGAAACCAGCCTGCATCCGGACCTGCTGCCAGCGCTGGCGCGCTTGATCATCCGCGTGTCGGAGCAGTGTCAGGTGTGGGTGGTGTCCCATGCCCGGCGCTTGATTTCGGCGTTGCAGGAAGACCCGGAATGCAATTGCATCGTGCTGGAAAAAACCCTCGGCCAGACCGGGATCGTCGGGCAGAGGGTTCTGGATGAGCCGGCGTGGAATTGGCCTGATTAGTCTCACACTCTCGATCCCACACCGTATCTGATCGTTCCCACGCTCTGCGTGGGAATGCCTCTGGGGACGCTCCGCGTCCAGTGACGCGGAGCGTCACGGGCTGCATTCCCACGCGGAGCGTGGGAACGATCAACGATCATCTACCAGGGAGTTAACCCTGCCACTTCCCGCCTTCGACAATCACGCTCTCAGGCTTGGTGTCATCACTCAGTTCTTTACGCACATATTGGTCATACAGCTTGAGCAGGTATTTCTCTTCCCCCAGCTTGGCCAACTCCGCGTTCACCCAATCGCGCAATTCGATGTTGCCCTTCTTAACCGCCGGCGCAATCGGCGCTTCGGCACCGAGTTTTTCATCCAGCACTCGGTAGCCCGGGTTCTGCTTGGCCCAGCTGAACAGCACCAGATTGTCCTGCGCGTAGGCATCGCCACGGCCGTTGGCCAGGGCTTGCAGGGACTCGGAGTTTTTCTCGAACTTCAGCAGTTTCCAGTCCGGATGGTTTTTGGTCAGCCAGATATCGGCGGTAGTGCCGGTGGTGACGATGGTGGTGCGGGTCGCCAGGTCATCCAGTTTTTTCACCTCGCTGCCCTGGGGCACCAGCGCCTGCACCGCGACCTTCAGGTTCGGGTTGGTGAATTCCACCGCTTCCTTGCGCTCCGGGGTCACGGTCATGTTGGCGAGGATCAGGTCGACCTTGTCACTTTGCAGGAACGGAATGCGGCTCGCCGGCTCCACGGCCACGAACTCGACCTTGTTTTCATCGCCCAGCAGATCCTTGGCGAATTGACGGCCGATATCGGTATCGAAGCCGACGTAACGCCCCCCTTCGTTGACGAAACCGAACGGCGGCTTGTCGGTGAACACGCCGACGATCAGTTTGTCGCGGGCCTTGATCTTGTCCAGGTAACCGGCCGGCGCGGTGCTTTCGCTGGCGACTTTCGGCTTGGCCGGTTCTTCGGTCTTGTTGCAGCCGGCCAACAGCGCGAGGCTGATCAGCGGTAGTGCAAATAAGGCTTTGGCAGTTTTCATGGCAGTTCCAGTTCCTTGGTTTGAGACGTTGTGGGCGAAGTCGTTGAAGTCAGCGCTTCGACGTAGGAGAACTTCTCCAGGAACTGCTGCGCGCGTGCGGTTTGCGGGTTCGTAAAGAAAAGCTCGGGCGGGTTCTGCTCAAGGATGCGCCCGCCATCCATGAACACGATGCGATCGGCCACCGCGCGGGCGAAGGCCATTTCGTGGGTGACGATCAACAGGGTCATGCCTTCGCGGGCCAGGCCCTGAATCACTTCCAGCACTTCCTTGACCATCTCCGGATCAAGGGCGGCGGTGACTTCGTCGAAGAGCATGACCCGCGGGTTCATGCACAACGAGCGGACGATGGCGATGCGTTGCTGCTGGCCGCCGGAGAGCTGGCGCGGGAAGGCGTCGCGTTTGTCCGCCAGGCCCACGCGTTCGAGCAACGCTTCGGCTTGTTGCTGTGCTTCGCGGCGTTCGCGTTTCTGCACTTTCAGCGGGCCGAGCAGCAGGTTGTCGAGCACGCTCATGTGCGGAAACAGGTGATAACTCTGGAACACCATGCCGATCTGCTGACGCACTTCGCGCCAGTCGGTGGCCTTGTCCAGCAATTCACGGCCGGCGAACTTCAGGTGACCGCTGTGGGCGGTTTCCAGACCGTTGAGGCAGCGCAGCAAGGTGCTTTTGCCGCAGCCGCTGGGGCCGAGGATGACGATGACTTCGCCGGATTTCACTTGCAGGTCGATGCCCTTGAGCACCTGCTGTTCGCCGAAGAATTTGTTGAAACCCTGAAACTCGATCAATGCGCTCATGCTTGCGTCCAGCGCCGCTCCAGCACGCGCGAGGCGGCCGACAGCGGGTAGCAGATAAAAAAGAAAAACAGAAACAGCGCGCCGTAGATCAGCACCGATTCGTAGGTGCGCTCGATGATCTGCTGACCGACCTTGATCACATCCACCACGCCAATCAGCACCGCCAGCGAACTGGTCTTGATGATCCGCGTGTAGACGTTGATGGTCGGAGGTGTCATGCGTTTCAGCGCCTGGGGCAGCAGCACATAGCCGTAGAGCTGCGCCGCGTTCAGCCCGATCGACAGCCCCGCTTCACGCTGCCCGCGCGGCAACGAATGCAACGCACCGCGCGCCACTTCGCCAACCTCGCTGGCGCCCCACAGCGACAGCACCAACACCGCACACCAGAAGCTCGGCAGGCTCAGACCGAAGAAAATCGGCAGGCCGAAAAACAGCAGGTACAACCAGACCAGCACCGGGATCGCCCGGAACAGCTCCAGATAGATCCGCAGCAGCGCGTTCAGCCACGTCACGTTGAGCGTGCGCAGCACGCCGTAGAGCACGCCGCCGACGGTGCTGATGGCGATACTGAGGAACGAGATCGACAGGGTTTGCCCGGCGCCTTTGGCCAGTTGCGGCAACGACACCCAGAGCAGTTCAAGACCCGAACTGGCCATGCTGGAGCCTCCTTTCCAGACGGCTCAACAGCAGCGACAGCGGCAGGAACAGCAGCACGCAGATCAGCGTCAGCACGGCGAGCATTTCATAGGTCTTGTAGTAGAGCGCGATGTAGCTCTTGGTGGTGTAAAGAATTTCCGGCACCGCCACGGCCGAGACCACGGTGGTCTCCTTGAGCAGAAAAATGAAATTGGCGAACAGCGACGGCAGGCTGAGGATTCCCGCCTGCGGCAGGATCACGTAGCGCAGCAACTGGCCGTGGGACAAACCGATGGAGCGGCCCGATTCAAGCTGCGCCTGAGGCACCGCATCGACACCGGCGCGCAGCACTTCAGTGAGGTAGGCGCCGCCGAGAAACGTCATGGTGATGATCGCGGCGCTGAATCCGGAAACCTTGATCCCCAGGGCCGGCAGCGCGAAGTAGACGAAGAACAGCTGGATCAGCAGCGGTGTGTTGCGCGCCAGCTCCACATACAGGCCGACCAGCTTTTGCAGGTAAGGCGTGCGGAATACCAGAATCGTCGCATTGAGCAACGCCACCAGCAGTGAGGTGCCAATGGCGATCAAACCGACCTGCAGCGTCACGCCCACCGCTTTGAGAAACGCCGGCAGGGTGCTGAGGATAAATGCGTAATCGAAGGTCATGAAACATCCTGACGCCGCTCGGTAAGCGACGGTGGTGCAGTCCATGGACAGCGGGTAACTGTCCGGCAGGCACCGACTTTAAAGGCATAAGAAGAAGAATTTAAATACCGTTAAAGCATATTGATATCACGCAAAAAACTATCCTGCGGGTTTGCCCCGACAGAATAAGAAGGCTATTTTTCCTTTCGCTGTAGGACGGATCTTTTTTTCATGAAAGCCCTCCAAGGACGAACAGCTTTTGGCCAGACTCCCCCGGCCAAACCCATAACAAGGAAGAGAACATGGACGTAAAAGTGCCGCAGCGACCGGACCCGCAGGATTTCGTGAAATGGCTGGTGGCTTTGCGCAGAGCGTTGAAACACACCGCGTAGATCAAACGCGAAAAGCCCCCTCACCCCAGCCCTCTCCCCTTGGGAGAGGGAGCCGACAGAGTTGTCTTTCGACAGACATCGACCTGAAAAACCGAGCCGATTATGGATTCGGTGAAGAATAATCAGGTCGGCGTACCTCTACAGCATCCCCCAATCAGTCCCCTCTCCCCCCGGGAGAGGGTTAGGGTGAGGGGGCTTTTGAAGCACACACAAAAACGCCGATGACCATCGCTGGTCATCGGCGTTTTTTTTCAACCTTGAAGGGGGTTGCTGTTGCGTCGGATCAGAACGCCGGCAGTACCGCGCCGTTGTACTTCTTCTCGATGAACGCTTTGACTTCAGGGCTGGTCAGGGCAGCGGCCAGTTTCTTGATGGCGTCGCTGTTCTTGTTGTCTTCACGGGCGACCAGGAAGTTCACGTAAGGCGAATCCGCGCCTTCGATCACCAGGGCGTCCTTGGTCGGGTTCAACTTGGCTTCCAGCGCGTAGTTGGTGTTGATCATGTCCAGGTCGACTTCTTTCAGAACACGCGGCAGCAGGGCCGACTCCAGTTCCTTGAACTTGAAGTTGTGCGGGTTCTTGGCGATGTCTTTTGGCGTGGCCAGGGCATTCTTCGGATCTTTCAGCTCGATCAGGCCAGCCTTCTGCAGCAGGATCAGTGCGCGACCGCTGTTGCTGCCTTCGTTCGGAATGGCGATGGTAGCGCCGTCCGGCAGTTCAGCCAGGGTCTTGTACTTGCTCGAGTAGCCACCGAACGGTTCAACGTGCACGCCTTGCACGGTCACCAGGTACTTGGCCTTGTCGTCCTTGTATTTGCCGGCGTTGAAGCTGTCCAGGTAAGGCTTGGTCTGGAAGTAGTTGGCGTCCAGACGCTTCTCGCCAACCTGTACGTTCGGCTGTACGTAGTCGGTGAAGACCTTGATTTCCAGATCCACACCTTCTTTGGCAAGGGTCGGCTTGATCAGTTCGAGGATCTCGGCGTGCGGTACCGGCGTCGCAGCAACCACCAGTTTCTCGCCGGCCTGGGCCAGGGAAGCAGTCAGAGCAGCCGCCAATGCGGTAAACAACAGAACCTTTTTCATGCAGTGTCCTTATCGAAAATCGGTCGTCATCGACGACGGCATTAATACGTGTGCCAGCGATGTGCTACTGCTGGCGTGAAGCGGACAATACCGGGATTTTTTATTCCCGGACAATAACGTTTATTCAGCTTCATATTCCATTTTGTTCATGTTGAACAAAATGGTTACAACGCCTCGCTCAGGCTCAACAGCAATTCTTTCAATGCCTTACGTTCGTCGACGGTGCCGTTGAGGCTCACGCTCGCCACCTGACGCTCGATCTGAACCTGCGGCCCAGACACCTCGGGCAGGTTCAGGTGCTCCGGCAGGATTTCGTCGCCGGTGCTCACCAGCAACGCAAAATGAATGACGTTTTCCAGCTCCCGAGTGTTGCCCGGCCAGCTGTGTTGCTCGAGCACCTGTTGCGCCGCTTCGCTGATCAAAGGCACCGGCAGATCCAGGCGCTGGCTGTAGATGCCGAGGAAGTACTCGGCCAACGACAGAATGTCGCCGACCCGTGCACGCAACGCCGGCAGTTCCAGATGCCCTTCGCTGAGATAGTGATAAAGCCGCTCGTGGAATTTCCCCGCCGCTACTGCTTGCGCCAGATCGATGCTGGTCGCGGCGACCAGCCGTACGTCCACCGGGCTCGGTTGATGCGCACCGACGCGGGTGACTTCGTGGTTTTCCAGGGCGGAAAGCAATTTGATCTGGATCGGCAGCGGCAGGTCGCCGATCTCGTCCAGGTACAAGGTGCCGCCGTTGGCCGAGCCGAACCAGCCGGCGCGACTGCTGGCCGATCCGCTGTAGCTGCCGGCGGCGTAGCCGAACAATTCGGCATCGGCGTAGGTCGGGCTGATGGCGCCGCAGTTGACCGAGACAAACAAGCCGCTGCGATCACTGGCACGGTGAATGTGGCGGGCGAGCAATTCCTTGCCGGTGCCGGTCTCGCCGCGAATCAACACCGAAATCGAGCGCGGTGCGAGTTGGGCCATTTCCTCGCGCAACTGGCGCGAGCGTGGATCGACGAACACCAGCGCCTTGGCGCGAATGCTCAGGGGACTTTTTTCCGCATCGGGAAAGGTCAGCAACGGCTGGCCGAAGGTTTCAAAACTCATGGCAGACTCCCGCCCCAAATCGCCGGGAGACGGGGGCGTTGAAATAAAAGTGGTCAGGCACGGCGCCGGGCGTGGTGTTCCATGCGGTTTTGCAGGCGATACAGATAAGCGAATCCCTGCTCCCAGCGTTGATGCCCGGACTTCACGTTGATATGGCCGGCGCCGGCGAGAATCCCCGCTTCGGCACCCCAGTTGCGCGCCAGTTCCAGCGCACGCGGCGCACTGACGGCGGCGTCGTTGTCGGAGCTGACGACCTGGCTCGGGAAGGGCAGCAGATCGGTCGGGATCGGCGCGAAATTGCGCAGCGCCGGCACGCAGGCCGGACGCTCGACATCCGCCGGCGCAACCAGCAGCGCCCCGCGCACCTGACGCAAGTGATGCAGCGGCGCGGTGGCCGCCCAGTGCGCCACGGTGATGCAGCCCAGGCTGTGCGCGATGAGAATCACCGGCGAGCTGTCGGCGGCAATCGCCTCGGCCAGCGCCGCGACCCAGTCTTCACGACGCGGCGTCAGCCAGTCGGCCTGCTCCACCCGCGCGCTGTTGGGCAGGCTGTTCTGCCAGTGGGTTTGCCAATGATCTTCTGGCGATCCTTGCCAGCCCGGCACAATCAGATAACGGATTGATTCGTTGCGCATGGGGGAGCTCTCCTGCGTCGTGTCTGTTCCTGAACGAGTATAGGGACGGGATTTATATTCGTTAAGGAATAAGAAGCTATTTATTAATACCCGAAAAGAATATCAAGCATTGGGCAAAAAAAGGGGCCGCACCCTGCCAAGGAGACGGCCCCGGAAAAACGTGAAACCCTTATCGTGCAGTGATCACCGACAGCTTGGTGATGCCCGCCCGCTCAATCGAAGCCATGGCTCGCGCCACTTCGCCGTAATTCACCCCGTCGTCCGCCTGCAATTGCACGCGCACTTCCGGGTCCTTGGCCTTGGCCGATTTGAGGTTGAATTCCAGCAGATCCGGCTGGATTTCGTCCTTGTTGATAAACAGTTTTCCCGCACCGTCGATGCTCACCACCAACGGGTCTTTCTGCTCGACCGGCGCCACTGCTTCGGTCTTCGGCAGGTTGATCGGTATTGCGTTGGTCAAAAGCGGCGCGGTGACGATGAACACCACCAGCAGCACCAGCATCACGTCCACCAGCGGCGTCACATTGATCTCGCTCAGCACCTCGTCGCTGTCTTGCGTGGAGAAGGCCATATCAGGACGCCTCCTTCACTTTTGTTGCGTTGCCGTGGGCCGCAGCCTTGTGCGCGGTCGGGTGGATCAGCACGCGGAACGAGCTCTTTTGCGCCAGGCTGTAGAAGTCGTGGGCAAAGTCGTCCAGGTCCGCCGCCGTCAGTTTCAGACGACGCAAAAAGTAGTTGTAAACCAGCACCGCCGGCACCGCGACCGCGATCCCCACACCGGTGGCGACCAGAGCTGCACCGATGGGACCGGCGACCGTTTCCAGGCTCGCCGAACCCGCCGCGCTGATGCCTTTCAACGCTTCCATGATTCCCCACACCGTACCGAACAGACCAATGAACGGCGAGGTGCTGCCAATACTCGCGACCACTGCCAGACCGGACTCCAGCGAACGACGCTCGCGGACGATCTGCTGGCGCAAGGCACGTTCGAGGCGATCTTGATGGTTGATCGCCTGGCTCAGGTCATTGGCCTGCGGCGCCTCGCCCACTTGTATCGCCGCATAACCGGCCTGTGCCACCCGCGCTGCCGCGCCGGGCTGGGTTTCGCTCAACTCGGCGGCGGAGTCCAGACTCGACGCCGCCCAGAAGCGCTTGTGAAATTTGCGGTCCTGCGCCTTCAACCGGCCGAACTGCACAGCCTTGAGCAATGCCAGGCCCCAGGTAGCGACAGAGAAGACCACCAGCAGCCAGATCACCGCGCTTTCGATGGATTCCAGTGGAGATGCCAGTAACGTCATGATGTGTTCCCTCGTGTAAACGTTTAGCGCGAAATTGGTTTCGGTTTAATGAATCTTGAAATCGATGGGTACGCTGACCCAGCCGTCCTGGGCGACATCACCCTGCTTGGCCGGCACGAAGCTCCAGCGCTTCACGGCGTCCAGCGCCGCGTCGTCGAGTTGTTGCCGGCCACTGCTTTTCTGAATCTGGATCTCGCCCGGTTTGCCGCTGGCCAACACGTGCACCCGCAACAACACCGTGCCTTCCCAACCGCGACGCTGGGCCAGCGACGGATATTCCGGCGCCGGGTTCTTCAGGTACGCGGCGTTGGCCGAGGCCGGCGTCACCGGAGCAGGCGCTGGTGGTGCAGGTGGCGCGGGCGCGGCGACCGGGGCGGCCGGGGCGGCCGGTTGTGGCGGCGCCGGTGGTTGCTCGACGGCTTTTGGCGCTGGTTTCGGTACGGGTTTGGCGACCGGTTTCGGTTTGGCAATCGGCTTCGGCTTCGGTGGCGGCTTGGTTGCCAATTCGTCTTCCACCGGCGGCGGAGGCTCGACCACCGGTGCCGGTGGCGGCGGCACAACTACAGGTGGTGCCGGTGGCGCCGGGCGCGAAAACTCGATGGTCATCGGCGGAATTTCCGGCGGCACGATCGGCAGCGCCGGTGTCGGATGCTGGTTGATCCAGTAGATCACCGCGCCGTGCACCACCAGCGCCAGAACGCCGAGCAGAATCGTTTCGCGGCGGCTCAGAATGCCCTTGGGCGCGCGCTGCAAACGCAGCTGCCCCAACGGCACGCGATGGGGCCGGCCGAGATCGACCAACTCGCCGCTCGGCGCCTGGCGCCACAGCACCTCCTGTGCGCTGGCGGCGGTCTGGACATTGCCCATTGATTTACTCCCTGCGGTCTCTTTGCGTTTTTTCGCGTAGCCGATTCGCCGCTTGTTGAATCCCCCACGGCGTGATCGATGGGTCAATCATTGGGCTAGACGCTTATCTCCGAAAGTAATCTTTCATGTTATGAATAGACGTTTATGGAATATATAAAACAGTCATTTCCGCCAAAGCCACGGCCCGCAAGGCTTCCAGCGATTCGCCGGAATCGACATGCTTTCCCGGCATAAAAAGTATTCATCCAAGGCATCGGGTTATCGGTGACCCGGGATTCAGTGACAACTAATACCAAGGTGATAGTTGACGAACTTTTTAAAAGGCAAACAAAAAGGCCGATGCATTTTTAATGCATCGGCCTTCGATTTACGGAATTTCTTATTGCTTCAGAAACTCACCACCCAAGTTCACAACTTCACCATCGAAGTTCACGCGGGAGCCGGTAGCCCGGAGTTTCGCGTAGTTGTGATCAGGCGAAAACAGCGTCCAGGTCTGATAACCACTATTTCCGTTCTGAGCCAGCACCGCGATTGTGGTCGGGTTGCCGGTACTGTTCTGGAAGTGATAGTTCCCGTAACGGATGTCGTAATTCACGCCACCCTGGCTGAGGGTGCCGCTGAAGCTGCCATTGGAATCATTACCGTCGGTGATAACCAGCTTGGCGCCAGAGTTGGCATTTACATAAGTGCCATTAATGCTCGACATAACGAGATTTCCTTTATCGTTGGATAAGTGTCTTCCGATGAGAGCAAGTTTCCTCCTGGAAACTCACGACACTCAGGATGGTTGGACATTCATTTATTGTCCACGCGACTTTTCAACGAAATTGCTATATGCACTATTCATGTCGCTCATAACTTATTTCGATTCGGAAGACTCTTAATAACTAACGACTGGCGTTGGTTTGTTGCACACCAATGGCCGGCGCAATCACTGCCGTCTCCGAACGCGGCGTTCCTGCCGGCACCCAGTCATAACTCACAGGAAGGGCCCGATAGACCCAGTTGCTGATCGCGTCGCTGCCCGGTGCCTTGCCCAAATAAGGGCTGACGTATTCCCAGACGTTTTCACCACTGGCCGTCACCTGGAAAAACCGCCCGTTCATGCCTTCATCGATCAGCGTATTGCCGTTGGGCAAGCGCCGCGCGCTGCTGATGAACGAGCTGTAAAACGCCCACCCCGGCTGCTTTGAATTGGCGGCGCTGTACTGCCAGACGATTTCATTTTTCACCGGGTCGATCTCCAGCACCCGCGAACCGGAAATCAGCCCCAGCGTGACGTTCGGGTAACCCGCCGAACCCTGGTTGTCGAACACCAGCAGATTGCCCGCGCCGGGCAGTCCGGCGGGGATGATGTGCGCGTCATGCTGACCGACGAACTGGTCTACCGGGCGCGGAATTTTCTGCGCGGTTTTCGGATTGGCCAACGGCAGATTCGGCCCCAGGCGCCAGACCACCTTGCCGCTGTGTTTGTCGATGATCGCGATGAAGTTCGCGTTGCGCGAATCGATCAGCAGGTTGTCCGGATTGAAGCGCTTGTCGCCGGCATCGAACCACTTGTTCGGCCCGACCAGGCTGAGGTTGTTGATGTGCAGGTAATCCGGATTTTCACTGGCGCGAACCAGCTTCAACTGCTCGGCGGTGAAGCCGAATTCGTTCAAGTGATCCGACGCCAGCCACTGCCATTTCACCTCGCCGGCGGGGCTGACTTCATAGATCACATCGTCGATCACCTCGGGCACCTTGAAGCCTTTGACCTTGTGCACCTTGTTCGCCAGCACCACGGTGTTGCCGTTGCTCAGGCGACGCTGATCGTGATGCTGTTGCGCCGCCCCACCGGGGGCCTTGTCGCCCCACTGCCAGACGACTTTGCCATTCCAGTCCAGCTCGCCGACGCTCTGATTGCCGAGGCCATTGCCAGCGGAACCGAGCTTGCCCGGATCCTTTTCGCTCAGTTGCAACAACACATGGCCACGCTCGCCACCGACCAGTTGCGGGTCGATGATCGCCGACGGGAAACCCGACTGCGGCCAGTTCTTCACCTCGTTGCCGTTCATGTCGATCAGGTGCGTCTGCTTGTCGGCACCGCTGAAGATCACATACTGATTGAAGGCCTTGGCCGGGTCGTATCGGGTGACGCCGGTGGGATAAACGCTCGGCGCGGCGAGCGCCCCGGCACTGAGCACTGCGCCGGACAACAACACCGGTAAAGCGGTTTTGATGCGCAACATGATGCAGCTCCTTGAAGGATCGATCAGAAGTCGTAGCGACCGGTGACGCCGAGGGTGCGCGGCGTACCGAGCAGGCCTTCATAGCCGCCGTTGCCGCCGGTCCACAGGGTCGTGTAGTAGGTTTTGTCGAAGGCGTTTTTCAGCCACAGCGAGACGTCCCACTGACCCTGATTGAAATCGCCGCGCAGGCCGGTGGAGAGATTGACCACCGCGTAACTCGGGATCTGGCCGTAGTCGGAATCTTCGACCGTGCCCACCGCTTTGGAGCGGAACGCGTAGCTGCCGGTGACGTAAGGTTGCAGACCGTTATCCAGATTCCATTCGTACTTGCCGTTGGCATTGCCGATCCATTTCGAGGCGCCGACCACCTGATGGCCGCTGAGGTCGCAAGAGGCCGGAGCACCCGGTGCCTGGCTGACTTCAGGCGGGCACGGCGCGTCCTTGTAGGAGAGATAGCTGACGTCGTTGTACGAGCCGTTGAAGTTCAGCGTCAGGCCGCGCAGCGGGATCAAGGTGCTTTCGAATTCCACCCCGCGCGAGCGCACCGAGCCGGCGTTGGTCAGGTATTGCACACGGTTGACGTCGTCGTAGGCGTTGGTCTGGTAAGCGTTGACCTGAGTCCAGAACACGTTGGCGTTGAGCTGCAAACGCCGATCCCACAGCGTGCTCTTGAAGCCGAGTTCAGCGTTGTTGGCGCGCTCGGTGCCGATCAGCAGCGAGTCGGCGCCAGCGGTCGGGGCCGAGCCGACCACAAGGTTGACCCCACCGGATTTTTCGCCGTGAGACAAAGTGGCGTAGCCGAGCAGGTCATCGGTGAAGCGATAGCTGAGGTTGAGCAATCCGGACGGGCTGGAGCTGTACTGATTCAGGTCGCCGGAATCGTAGGCACCGGTGCGACCGCGTCGCGCAGTGGCTGCGGCACCCGTGACAGCGGCGCCACCGACCGGCGCGTCACGATTGACCCAGGCGTTCTTCTCTTCATAGGTGCCACGCACCCCGGCGGTGAAATCCAGTCGCGGGGTCAGGTGCCAGGTGCCTTGGGCGAACAGCGCGAAGCTGTCGGTCTTTATGTGGCCACGGCCGACGCTGTTGACGTTGGCCAGCGCGCCCCGTGGCGTGCCGTTCCAGATGTCTGCCTGCGGGCCGTAATAGGCGAAGGATTTGTTGTCCAGATCCGAGCCGAAGTAATAAGCGCCGAGGACGTAATCGAAGAACTCGCCCTTGGGCGACGCCAGACGAAATTCCTGGGAATACTGTTTGTCCTCCACCGACACCCCGGCGTTGTAGGTGGCCGGCACATTGAGGCCATCGTCGTTGCGCGGGGTGAAATTCCAGAAGCGGTAGGAGCTGACCGAGGTCAGGGTGAAGTCGCTCGGCAGGGTCCAGTTGGCCTCCACCGATGTGCCGCCCTGATGCACGGTGACGTGCTGGTCGTTGTCCAGATTGACCTTGCGGTGCGAGCCGTTGACCAGTGTCGCGCCGGCAGCGGCGGCGCGGGCCGAGTAGAGATTGACGCCATTGATGGTCGGCCCGGTGTTGTACAGCACCCGGGTGCCGGCGCTGGAATCCTCTTCGTTGTAGTCACCGATCCAGCGCAGATTGAAGTTTTCGTTGGGCTTGAACAGCAACTGCGCACGGAAGCCGTCGCGGGAGCCGCCGTTCAGATCATGGCCGTTGAATTCGTTCTTGATGTCGCCATCGCTGCGGGTGCGATAGGCCGACAAACGCCCGGCCAGCACATCGTTGAGCGGCCCGGAAAGCGTGCCCTTGGTCTGGAAATAGCCGTCCTCGCCGACCGACGTCTCGATGCTGCGCTCCGGGGTAAAACTCGGCGCGCGGGTGCTGATGTTGATCACGCCGGCGGTGGTGTTCTTGCCGAACAACGTCCCCTGCGGCCCGCGCAGGACTTCGAGTTGTTCGATGTCCATCAGGTCAAACACCGCCATCCCCGGGCGACCCAGATAAACGTTGTCGATGTACAGCCCGACGCTGCCTTCCAGACCATCGCTGGCCGGGTTGTTGCCCAGGCCCCGGATCGACACGCTGGACTGGCGCGCATGCATGTAGGCGACGTTGACGCTGGGCACCAGTTGCTGCAGATCCTGAATCCGGTAGACCCGCTGCGTCTCCAGAGTCTGGCCGCTGACCACGCTCATGGGCGTCGGCACGTCCTGAGAACTTTCTTCGCGACGGCGGGTGGTAACGGTCACGGTTTCCAGTTGCGAAGTGGCGGTCGCGGTCTTGCCAGTCGGTGCCGGCGCGGGAGTTTCTGTCTCAGCGGCGTAGCCGTGGGTCCAACTGGCACTCCCCGCCAGCAACAGGGCCAGAGGCAGGCGTTTGAGCCGTCGTGGCGGCGGCGGTGAAGCGAGGTTCAACGGACTCATGGGACTGCTCCTGGTCAAAAAACACGCAGACATCTTCCGTGCCGCATATTCTTTTAAGTTATTTATTTATGTTTTTACAAAGATTTACTGCATAAGAGATTGCCTTTATAAGGAGTCGACCTAATGCATATCCAATGCATTTCCCGGATATTTTTTATGTGAAAAATGCATATCGACTTGCGCCAGCTCAGACACTTCATCGCCCTTGCCGAACAACGCAGCTTCGTCGCCGGCGCGCAGGCGGTGAACCTGTCGCAGTCGGCGTTCAGCCGCAGCATTCAGGCGCTGGAGCACAGCGTCGGTTGCCAGTTGGTGGATCGCGGACGCAAGGAATTACCGCCGACCAAACAGGGCCAGGTGCTGCTTGAACATGCGCGGCGGCTGGTCAGCGGTGCGCAGCAGATGGCCAATGAGATCAGCCAGTTCAACGGGCTGGAGGCCGGAGAGTTACGCTTCGGTTGCGGCCCGGCGCCGGCGGCGGGATTAATCCCGCGAGCGATCGGCAGCTTCATCGGCCGCTACCCGAAAGCGCGGGTGCATTACCTGGTCGATGACTGGCAGAGCCTGAGCAAAAGACTGCTGAGCGAGGAGTTCGAATTCTTCGTTGCCGATACTCGGCACTTCGAGGCAGATCCGGATTATCTGACCCACCGGTTGCGACCGCGCAAATGGCATTTCTGCTGCCGCGCCGGGCATCCGCTGGCCGCATCGGATCGGGTCACGGCCGAGCAATTGATGAGTTATCCACTGGCCGTGAGCATTCGTCCGCCGAATCTGCGCAAGGTCATCGTCGACCTCAGTGGTCGCCCGGATTTCGTTCCGAACGTGGAGTGCGAGAACAGCGCCAGCCTGCTCGGCGTGGTGCTGCGCTCCGATGCGATCGGCATCGTCGGTGCCTATTCGGATGCACTGCATCAAGCCCGGGGTGAGCTGGTGTGCTTGAAGGTCGAAGGGTTGGCGGATGATCTGGAGGAGCTTTACACCCGTTATGGAATCGTCAGCCGCGCCGGATATCGGTTGTCACCGTTGGCCGAGGCGATGATCGAGCAGATCAAGGCGATTGATGCGGTGGATGAAGAAGTGTGTTCACTGGCGAACCTCGCCGTCTGAGCCCATGCGTTTCATGCATGGCAAGCATTCCCCGAATGCACTTGCCGAACACCCTCGCCGAAAGCGAAAAACCTCGCCTGTCTTCCTGACTGGTGAACCCCATGTCCAACCCGCAAAACCCCGTGCGCAACGTGCTGTACATCATGTGCGATCAACTGCGCCGCGATTACCTGTCCTGCTACGGCCACCCGCACCTGCACACGCCAAACATCGATCGCCTGGCTGCGGCCGGCGTGCGCTTTAGCCGTGCCTACACCCAAGGCACGATTTGCGGACCGTCGCGGATGTCGGCCTACACCGGGCGCTATGTCAGCAGCCACCAAGTGGCGTGGAACGCCGTGCCGCTGCCGCTGGAAGAGTTGACCATCGGCGACTACCTGCGCCCCCACGGTATTCGTACCGCGCTGGTCGGCAAGACCCACGCCACGGCCAACGTGGATGCCTTGCAGCGGCTGGCGATCAACCCTGAAAGCGCCCAGGCCGAAGTGCTGAACGAAGTCGGCTTCGAGCCGTACTTTCGTCACGACGGCATCTTTCCCGACGACCCGCTGTTCGATGACAAACGCGAATCCGCGCCATACACCCACTACCTGCGCGCGCAGGGTTTCGAAGGGCGTAACCCCTGGCATGACTGGGCCAACGCGGCCGAAGGGGACAACGGCGAAATCCTCAGCGGCTGGAAAATGCGCAATGCCCATTTGCCGGCGCGAATTCCCGAGCAACATTCAGAGACTGTCTACACTACAAATCGAGCCATCGACTTCATCGGTGAGCAAGGTGAAAAACCGTGGTTTTTACACCTGTCCTATATCAAACCCCACTGGCCCTACATCGTACCGGCGCCGTACCACACTTTGTACAGTACGAAATCGATTCTCGAACCGGTACGTAATGCCTCTCCAAGCGACCACCCGGTCTATCAGGCCTTTCGCCAGCATGAGGAAAGCCTGAATTTCTCCAAAGATCTGGTACGACTGAACGTGATCCCGACGTACATGGGCCTGGTCAAACAGGTCGATGATCAGTTGGGGCGGCTGTTCGATTTCCTGCAAAGCAACGGCCGCTGGGAGGACACGCTGATCGTGTTCACCAGCGATCACGGCGACTTCCTGGGCGATCACTGGCTGGGTGAGAAGGAGTTTTTGCTGGAGCAGGCGGTGGGCGTTCCATTGATCGTGCGCGACCCGCGTGCGGCGGCGGACATCACACGGGGCACGGTGGACGAACGCCTGGCGGAAACCATCGACGGCGTGCCGACCTTTCTCGAAGCGCTGGGCGTGACGGGCGCCGAGCATCGCCTGGAAGGTCGCTCGCTGATTCCGCTGCTGCACGGTGAAAACCCCGACTGGCGCCGCTATGCGATCAGCGAATACGACTACGCCTTCCAGGCCCCGGCACGGGAGCGACTGGGCCAGCCGATCGACCGTTGCCGCATGACCATGGTGCGCAGCGAGCGCTGGAAATACCTGGCGTATGACGGCTTCCGGCCGCAGCTTTTCGATCTGTTGAATGACCCGCAGGAGCTGCAGGATCTGGGCGCGGACCCGGCGTATGCGGCGGTGCGCGAGGAGCATGCGGGGCATCTGTTCGAGTGGGTGCGCGGGTTGAAGCGGCGCACGACGATCAGTCATCAGGAGATCGATTTGCGCGGGCAGCGGTTTCGTTATGGGGAGCCGGAGACCGAGAAGATGGTGCAGATCGGCGTTTGGTGACAGTGATCGCTCCCCCCGCCGAGGTGCTGATCGTTCCCACGCTCCGCGTGGGAACGCCTCAATGGACGCTCTGCGTCCGCTTTGGGACGCGGAGCGTCCCGGGCTGCATTCCCACGCAGAGCGTGGGAACGATCATTCAAACGCCGACGATTTCTGCGCCTTTGATGGTCTGGCTACGCTGCCCATTCGCCCCGACCGGCACTTCCCCTTTCAGCGTCACCCGACGCACCACACGATCCTGAGTGCCGTAATCATCAATCGCATAATGCTGCGTCGAACGGTTATCCCAGATCGCCACATCACCGGCCTTCCAGCGCCAGCGCACGACGTTCTCCTGGCGGATCACATGGCTCTGCAGCAAGCCGAACAGGTGCGCCGAATCGGCCTGGGAATAGCCCTTGATGCGTTTGACGAAATGCCCCAGCAGCAGGCTCTTTTCGCCGCTGATCGGGTGTACACGAACCACCGGATGTTCAGTCTCATAAACGGTCGAGGTGAAGATCTTGCGATAGCGCTCGAGCTTCTCCGCCGACACGTCCGGCTTCACCGCGGCGTAGTCGTATTCGTTGCTGTGCACGGCCACCAGTTTGTCCGCCAGCTCGCGCAACTCGGTCGGCAATTCGTTGTACGCGGTCGCGGTGTTCGCCCACAGCGTGTCGCCGCCGAACGCCGGGGCCACCACCGAGCGCAGGATCGAGGCTTTCGGGTAGGCATCGACGAAGGTCACGTCGGTGTGCCAGGAGTTGGCGCGCTGCCCTTCGGCGCCGTCCAGTTCCAGCAGGTAACGGGTACCCTCGCGGGACGGCACGGTCGGATGCGCCACGGGCTCGCCGAGCAGGTGCGCAAAGGCTTCCTGACGTTGATCGTCGAGCTGGGTCTGCTCGCGGAAGAACACCACCTTGTACTGGATCAGCGCCTGTTGAATGGCTTCAACCGTCGCGGCATCCAGCTCACCGGACAGCTGCACGCCACGGATTTCGGCGCCGATACGGCCGGCCACCGGATGAATGTCCAGCGTGTGGACAGCGGGTTTTACAGCGAGTGCGGCATTGCTCATGGGTAGACCCTCATCGACTGCTTGCGGTTGGACGGCAGCGAAACAACGCTCTATCTATATTCCATTTACATCTAATAGATATTCACATGCTTCGTTGACGGAATAAGAGCTTGCATTTAAAACCTCAAGCAACCTCGTCGCAAATGCCTTCGAGCTATTTTTAGGATGCCGGAAAAGCATATGGATCTTCGCCAGTTGCGCTACTTCATCGCCCTCAACGAACACCGCAGTTTTGTCCGCGCGGCCGACGCCATGGGCATCACTCAACCGGCGTTCAGCCGCAGCATTCAAGGGCTGGAGCAGGAGTTCGGCTGCGTGCTGGTGGATCGCGGCAACAAGGATCTGCGCCCCACGCCCGAAGGCCAGGTGGTGCTGCAACACGCCCTGACCCTGGTGCAAGGCGCGGCGTTGCTCAGCGCCGAGGTGACGCAGATGACCAAGCTCGACGCCGGCGAACTGCACTTCGGTTGCGGCCCGGCGCCAGCGGTGAAACTGGTGCCGGACGCGGTGGCGCAATTCATCAATGCACACCCGAAAGTGCGCACCTGTTTTCAGGTGGATAACTGGGAAAAACTCAGCCGCGCCCTGAGCCGCGAAGAGATCGAATTCTTCATTGCCGACATCCGCCATTTCGAGTCCGACCCGAACTTCCAGACCCAGCCGCTGACGCCCAAGCGCGGGGTGTTTTTCTGTCGGCCGGGGCATCCGCTGCTGGCCAAGGAAAGCCTGTCGACCAACGACATGTTCGACTACCCGCTGGCGACCACGCTGATCCCGCCGGGCATTCGCAAATTGCTGGCGAATCTCAGCGGCCGGATCGACTTTTCGCCGACCATCGAGACCGAGCACTTTCCGGCGCTGGTGAAAGTGGTGCTGCAATCCAACGCGATCGGCGTCGGTACTGAAGAGGCGTTTGTCGAGGACATTGCCCAGGGCTCGCTGGCGCTGCTGCACTGGCGCAATCTGCCGCAGAACCTGGAGAGCATGAATGCGCGGTGCGGGATCGTGAGCCGCACGGGATTCCGGCTGTCACCGGCAGCGCGGGCGATGATCGAGACGTTGGTGGCGGTGGATAAACAGGCGATCAGCATCGCGGTATGAGGGTCATTCCCACGCCTTGCGCGGGAATGACCACATGACTCATAGCTTCGCAGCCGCCAGCTCAGGCGCGACCCACTCGTTCACCTTGAACGGCTTGCGAATCAGCTTCTGCTGCGCCGCCAGATCCACCTTGCCCTGCAGGTTCTGAAGGAACAGCGGATCCAGTGTCGACGGGAACACTTCGCTCAGGTTCTGATCCTTCAGATCCTGGGTCAAGATCACCGGCGGATAGCTCGCCAGCCCCGACACAAGCTGCACATAGGCGTCCTTGTTGCTGTCCTGCGTCAACCACTCCACCGCCTGCTGCTGCGCCTTGAGCAGTTTTGCCACGGCTTCCGGATGCCCATCGACAAACTTGCCAGTTCCCACCAGCACCGACTGCACACTGCCGGCGCCACCGAGATCCTTGGTATTCAGAGGCAACTCGGCCAGGCCTTTGGCCTGCAACGCGGTCAGCCCGGAACTGCCCCACGACGCATCGATCTGCTTCGCCGCCAGCGCCGCTACCGCTGCGTTGAAATCGAGGTTGATCACCTTCACGTCCTTCTCGCTCAAACCCACGCTGGCCAGCGCCGCATCGAACGACAACTGGGTCGCAGTGCCGCGGAAGATCGCTACGCGCTTGCCTTTGAGATCCTGCAGCGTCTTGATCCCCGAACCCGGCACCACGCCCAGGTATTGCTTCACGCCCCGGGCGCTGGCGCTGAGCAGACGCGTATCCAGACCGTTGGACTTGCCGATGATGGCCGCCAGATCTCCGAGATAGGCCAGGTCCACTTGGCCATTGGCGAACGCTTCGTTGATCACCGGTCCAGCGCCCTTGAAAAAGCTCCACTGAATCTTGATGCCTTGATCGGCGAAGGCCTTTTCGAAGATCTGCTGATCGCGCAGCACGTCCACGATGCCCCCGCCGCTGTGCTGGGTACCGGCGCTCAGATCAGGCACGGCAATCCTGATTTCCTTGAGCTCGTCGGCCTGGGCAGAGAACGCCAGCAGCCCCGCCAGCGCCGGCGCGGCAAACAGACTGATGACACGTTTGAAAGGAAGGTTCATGGGTGCGGCTCCTGATCACGGCGGGCATTGAGGAGCCGAAAGTAGGCACATTCCGCATCAACGTTTAAATACTTAAAAAGCACATTTTTATAGCTTTAAACGCTAAGCCAGAGTGCACAGGGCCTGTAGATCGATATGCATGCAGAGCATCGAAAATATTCTCCGAATGCATTGGATGCGCATGGGCTGGAGGCCTTAAATGGTCTGGCTTATCTCCCAATAGCATTGAATTGAATTTTTATATATCAAATTTGCATACCGTACTTCCATGAAGGCAGGCCTGCCTGCAACCCGACAACGGAGGTCACCCATGGCCCGACAATCCCTGCTCAGCCTGCCGCTGCCCGCACCACCGCTGAAAGCACTGCGCTCATGGCCAAGCCTTGGCCAGCGTGTGCTGCCGTGGCTGCTGCCCCTCTCCCTGTTCGCCCTGTGGTGGCTGGCGGCGCGCAATCAATGGATGAGCGAACAGATCCTGCCCGCGCCGTCACTGGTGTGGAGCAGCGCGATCGAGCTGTCCCAGGGCGAATTGTGGAGTCACTTGTGGATCAGCCTGCAACGGTTGTTCTGGGGACTGCTGGCGGGTGTTAGCGCCGGCGCAGTGCTCGGTGCGGCGCTGGGCTTCAGCCGTCGCCTCGAACGTCTGATCTTCCCGACGTTCGCCGGCCTGGCCCAGGTGCCGACGCTGGCGTGGATTCCGTTGTTCATGGTGTTTTTCGGCATCGGCGAAACGCTGAAACTGGTGGTGCTGGTCAAGGCCATCGTGGTTCCGGTGACCTTGCATACGCTGGTCGGCGTGCGCGATGCGCAACCCAAGCTGCGCGAAGCCGCCGCTGTTTTACGTTTGCCTCCACGACTGTTGATCCGCCGACTGGTGCTGCCCGCCGCGCTGCCAGCGTTCATGGCCGGCGTACGCCTGGCACTGGCCGCTGGCTGGACTTCGTTGCTCGCCGTCGAGCTGCTGGCCTCCAGCGAAGGCATCGGTTACCTGATGGTCTGGGCGCGTCAGTTGTTCATGCTCGACATTGTCTTCGTGTGCATCGTAGTGATCGGCCTGATCGGCGTGGCGATGGATCGCGGCATCGGTCTGCTGGACAGGAAACTGGTGCACTGGCCGCACCCAGCCGCGGCGGAGATTCGTCGCGGCCCGCGCTACGAAGGCTGGCAACGCGTGCAGCCGTGGCTGCTGCCGCTGGCGCTGTTTGCATTGTGGCAACTGGCGGTCGATCAGCAATGGATCGATGCCAACATTCTGGTCAGCCCGTGGGTGGTGCTTGAGGCGACGAAAAACGGATTGCTCGACGGCACGTTGATCTCCGGCATGGCCCTGAGCCTGGGCCGCACACTTGGTGGCCTGTTGATTGGCGGCGGCCTCGGCCTCGGGCTGGGTTTATTGCTGGGTCTGTCGCGCACCAGCGAACGCGTACTCGGCCCGACCTTCGCCGCCCTGCGCCAGATCGCGATTTTCGCCTGGGTGCCGCTGCTCACCGCGTGGTTCGGTCTGGGCGAACTCGCGAAATGGGTGTTCGTCGCCCTCGCCGCTTTCTTTCCGTTGTTTGTCGCAACTCAACGCAGCGTCGCCAACCTCTCGCCACAACTCAACGAAGCCGCGCAGGTGCTGCGCCTGAGCCTCGCTCAACGCCTTCGGCGACTGGTCCTGCCGGGCGCCGCGCCGGGGATTTTCGCCGGTCTGCGCCTGAGCCTGATCTACGCCTGGCTCGGCACCATCGGCGCCGAATATTTCATGCCGTCCAACGGCGGCATCGGTAGCCAGATGATCGGAGCCCAACAACTGCTGCGCATGGACCTGATCATGGCCGGGATGCTGCTGGTCGGACTCACCGGCGCCCTGCTCAACCTCATTGGCCAACGCCTGGAAATCCGCGCCACCCGCTGGAGACACGCATGAACGCACCGATTGTCAGCTTCAACCATGTAGGCAAATCTTTTGACGTCGACGGTTTCGAACTGGAGGCGATTCGCGAATTCAACCTCGACATCGCCGAGGGCGAATTCGTCGCCATCGTCGGCTCCAGCGGCTGCGGCAAATCCACCTTGCTGCGTTTGCTGGTGGGCCTCGATACGCAGTTTCGCGGGCAGATCAGCGTCGACGGCAAAGCCGTCAGCGGTATCGGCGGCGAGCGCGGCATCGTGTTTCAGGAACACCGTTTGTTCCCGTGGCTGACGGTGGCGGACAACATTGGCCTGGGCCTGGTCAACGAGCCGCTGGCTGCCTCCGAGAAGCAGCAACGCATCAATGATTTCATCGAGCTTGTGGGTCTGCGCGACTTCACCCGCGCCTACCCGCATCAACTCTCCGGCGGCATGGCCCAGCGCGTGGCGATTGCTCGCGGGCTGGTGGCAAGCCCACGGATCCTGCTGCTCGACGAACCCTTCGGCGCCCTCGACGCGCTCACCCGCCAGCAGATGCAGGACGAATTGCTGGCGATTCGCGAGCGGGCAAAGATCACCACGATTCTGGTCACCCACGATGTCGAGGAAGCGATCTTCCTCGCCGACCGCGTGGTGGTGATGGAACCGCGCCCCGGCCGGATCAAACAGGTGGTGGACATCGCCCTGCCCCATCCGCGCCAGCGCAGCAGTTTCGACTTCCATCAGCTGCGCGAAGAACTGCTGCACGAGCTGACCAGTGACGATCATTACCAACCGAGCGCACCGGTGCAGATCCGCGATCTGCCGCTGTCGTTCATTGCCTGCTGAACAGGAGCCTGTTGATGCCGCAACGTCCCAACTTTCTGGTGATCCTGGCCGATGATCTCGGCTTCTCTGACATCGGCGCGTTCGGCGGCGAAATCGCCACGCCGAACCTCGATGCCCTGGCCAATAACGGCCTGCGCCTGACCGACTTTCACACCGCACCGACCTGTTCGCCGACCCGCTCGATGCTGCTCACCGGCACCGATCACCACATCGCCGGCATCGGCACCATGGCCGAAGCACTGACCCCGGAGCTGATCGGCAAACCAGGCTACGAGGGTTACCTCAACGATCGGGTCGTCGCGTTGCCGGAGTTGCTGCGCGAAGCGGGTTACCAGACCTTGATGAGCGGCAAATGGCACCTGGGCCTGACCGCCGAACTGGCGCCCCACGCCCGAGGCTTCGAGCGTTCGTTCTCGCTGCTACCCGGCGCGGCGAACCACTACGGATTCGAACCCACCTACGATGAACACACGCCCGGCCTGCTGAAATCCACCCCGGCGCTGTACATCGAAGACGACACGTTCATTGACGAATTGCCCAAGGATTTCTATTCCTCCGACGCCTTCGGCGACAAGCTGTTGCAGTACCTCAAGGAGCGCGATCAGAGCCGGCCGTTCTTCGCCTACCTGCCGTTTTCCGCACCGCACTGGCCGTTGCAGGCGCCCGCCGACATCGTCGAAAAATACCGTGGCCGCTACGACGCGGGCCCCGAAGTCTTGCGCCTCGAGCGTCTGGAAAAACTCAAGTCGCTGGGGCTGATCGAGCCGGATGTCGAACCGCATCCGCTGATCCAGCTGACCGCGCAATGGGACGCGCTGAGCGATGAACAAAAACGCATTTCCGCCCGGGCGATGGAAGTCTACGCCGCGATGGTCGAGCGCATGGACTGGAACATCGGCCGCGTCGTCGACTACCTGCGTCAGCAGGGCCAGCTCGACAACACCTTCATCCTGTTCATGTCCGACAACGGTGCCGAAGGTGCGCTGCTGGAAGCCTTTCCGAAATTCGGCCCGGAGCTGATGACGTATCTGAGCCAGCATTACGACAACAGCCTCGACAACATCGGCCGCGCCAATTCCTATGTCTGGTACGGGCCGAACTGGGCGCAGGTGGCGACCGCGCCGTCACGCCTGTTCAAGGCGTTCACCACCGAGGGCGGAATTCGCGTTCCGGCGCTGCTGCATTATCCGCAACTGCCGCTGAAGGGACAGATCAGCCATGGTTTCGGCACGGTGATGGACATCACGCCGACCATCCTCGATCTGGCCGGCGTGCGCCATCCGGGCAAGCAATGGCACGGCAAACCGGTGGCGCCGTTGCGCGGGAAATCGTGGCTGGGCTTTTTGTCCGGCGAGACAGCGCAGGTGCATGACGAACACACCGTTACCGGCTGGGAATTGTTCGGGCGCCGGGCGATTCGGCAGGGTCAGTGGAAGGCGGTGTGGATTCCCGGGCCGGTGGGGCCGGCGACCTGGCAGCTTTACGATCTGGGCAGTGATCCGGGGGAGATTCATGACCTGGCGTCGAGTCAGCCGCAAAGGCTTGAAGCGCTGATCGAGCATTGGCAGCGGTATGTGGAGGAGACCGGGGTGATTTTGAGTGAATCGCCGTTTCAGCCGGATTGAGGGGGCTGAAATATTGCCATCGCGAGCAGGCTCGCTCCCACATTGGATCGTATTCACAATTCAATTGTGGGAGCGAGCCTGCTCGCGATGAGAGCGTTGCAATCACCCATCAAGCCTGAGCTGTACGAGCCTCTTCGGCCGATACCTTCACTTGGCGTACAAACCGGTTCGCCCGCCCGAACGTCCCGAAATCATTAAACCGAACCCCCATCTCCCGCATCACCTTATGCGCCACCGGCACCGTCAGCTGGCGAATGTAAAACGGCTCCTTCACCACAAAATGATGAATCCCGTGACTGCTGCCGAAGTTGAAGCAGAACGCCTGCAACGGCCACAGCCACCACGGGTTCAGCACCTGACATTGCTGCAGCACATTGCCCGGTTCCACATCCCCGTAGTAATGCATGTTGGAGCTGATGAAGTGCAGGCAAAACGTGCGCAACACGTTCGGGCCAATGATCACCACGGCGGCGATATCGATCACCTGCATCACTGAAAGCGTGGTCGCCGACCATTCAATCGGCGAGCCCATCAACGAGGCGATCCCGTTGGCGGCATGGAACCCTAGAAACACATACCACGCCCCCCAATGCACCAGTGCCAGCGGCGCGTAGACCTTCAGCGTGCGCTTGATGATGCTGAACTTGTGCGCCCAGGTCTTGGCCCGCAGCATGCGGATGAACGCTGACATCACGTTGTCCCCGACCATCAGCAACCGCGCAAAACCCCAGGGTTCGCCGTTGGTGATTGCCCGTTCTTCCATGTCGGTTTCAGTGCCGGACACCTTGTGATGATTGAGGTGCAGATGGCGGCGAATCCACGGGTTGATCGTGCTCGGCCGCGCCAGCCACACCAGGCCCATCATCAGGTTGTGCGGCACCCGCTGTTTGCGGAAATACATGCTGTGGATCAGGTCGTGCTCAAGCTCATGGGTCAGCGAAGCGAAGAACGCGTTGAGCAACAGGCACGCCCACCACGCCAGGTGCCCGCTGATATACAGCGCCGCCGAACCGATCATTCCGGCCAGGGCAAAGGCGAGAATCCCGGCGCCGAGTGCATCCTGATGCTTGAGAATCGGGTAGCGCTCGCGCAGCTCCACGCCCTTGGCCAGCACCACTTCGCGAATATGCGCTGATCGCTGGGCAGCATTGTGTCGCTGGGGGCTTGCAGAAGTACGGTCCATGCTTCCATCCTCTGGTTATTGATGTTCGCATCCTGCCCCGCGCGGACTCCAAACGCGGTAGCCGAGAACGCCAACCTGTTGACCGGAAGCGCCAATCAGCATGAAGGAACCGACTTCTCTCGCCAGCTGGACCCGTGCCCTGCGCAAGCAACTCGACGCGCTGGGGCTGGACAGCACTGCCCTGTGCCGGCAGGCCGGGCTCGATCCGCAACTGATGGACGACCCGAACGCCCGCTATCCGTTGTCCGCAACCACCCGCCTGTGGGAAATCGCGGTGCAGGTCAGCGGCGATCCGGCAATCGGCTTGCGGGTGTCGCGGTTCGTCAGCCCCACCACCTTTCACGCACTGGGCTATGCGTTGGTGGCCAGCGGCAGCCTGCGGGAAGTGTTCGAGCGGATCGTGCGTTATCACCAGGTGGTCAGCGACGCGCTGGAACTGGAGCTGACCCGCACCGAGGACCGCTACCGCTTTCGCCTGAAAATCCCGGCCGGCAATCCGGCGCCCGCCTTCGAAGCCATCGACGCCTTTGCCGCCATCTACGTACGCACCTGCCGCAATCGCCTGGGCCGCGACTACGCACCATTGGCGGTGTACCTGCGCCGTCCGGAACCGGTCGATGCGCATCAATGGCACAAGGTGTTCCGCTCGCCGGTGCACTTTTCCGCCGAAGAAGACCGGATCGAATTCGCCCTCACCGACTTCGACAGCCACCTGGACGACGCCAACCCGGAACTGGCCGAGCACAACGAAGCGGTGCTCAAACGCACCCTCGCCCAGCTCAAACCGCTGACCTGGGAGCGCAAGGTGCGCGACGCCATCGAAGAACAACTGCCCGAAGGCGAACCCAGCGCCGAACGCATCGCCCAAGCCCTGCACCTGAGCCTGCGCAGCCTGCAACGGCATCTGGCAGACGAGGGTTGTCGCTTCGACACCCTGCTGAATGAAAGCCGCGAAAACCTCGCGCTGCTGCACCTGCGCGATCCGCAATGCTCGCTGAGCGAGGTCAGTTACCTGTTGGGATTTGCCGACACCAGCAGCTTCAGCCGTGCGTTCAAACGCTGGACCGGAATGACGCCGGGGCAGTTTCGGGATCAGTTGCGCTGAGCGCAAATGGGTCGCTCAACCCTTGGTCAGACTGCGCTCAATCCCGGATTCCCACTGCTCGATCATTGCCGTACCTACCTCGGCGAACGCCTGATGGGTTCGGCAATGCTCAAGCATTTCCGCCATCGCCGTCTGCATGCCATGAACAACCTGCTGCAGTAGTTCATTGCACCGGCCTTCAGTGAGATTGCACGCCGTACGGCCGAAGCGCATCAGCGCCTTGTACTTGGGCCATGCCTTCGACCCGCCCAACAGCAAGGCCAGGCTGTCGTTCCTGATGTAAACCGATGTGGTGATGATGTCGTAAGCCGGGGCTAGCCGGATCGAAGCCTGCGCGCCGCAATGGTCATACAGCACACCGAAGTTCTTCAGATGCGCATCGCCGTTTTTCAGTCCCGCTGACAGCGCCACGATCTTGAAAAAAGCTTCCAGCGCCTGACTCAACAGCGCAGGAGAAACAAAGGCTTTGATCTGTCGGGCAGCGCCTTCGTAAGAACCATCGTATTTGGCTCTGGAAGGCCAGCCATTGAGTACGCAAAAGTCCTCGAAACCCAGATAGCCATGCTCAGTCAGGTCAAAACGCTCGACCACCAGAAACTTGCCCTGCTCACTCAATTCAAACTTTGGCACTTCAAGTCCGCTAAGCGCTGCGGCGCGCATACAGAAGTATTCGTTGGTCGCCAGCTCAGGAAACTCTTCGGGACGGAAGGCTTTGACCAGATGCGTGGAGCCTCGGTGAATCGGGTAAAGAGCGGCTGTCACACCATCGCGTACCAGCACCTTAGGCTGCACGCCTGAAACACCGGAATACTGGCCATGTTTGTGCAACAGATCGTCAAACAAACCATGAACGCCGTCATGTATCAAAAGATCGGACAATAACGTTTCGGGCTGATGATCTGTGAACGATTCGCAGGCTACTGCCAGCCGTCCTAGCTGACTTGAACCCACTATTGCCAGCAACGCAAAAGCATCGAAGTCACGAACTGCTTCGCCGAAGCGTCGAATCAATTCATCGCGCAATGCCCCTTCTGGCAAATTCATCTCGAAAATCGGATGAACACCTCGCTCCCAGCCGTAGTTTTCCATCCGAGCTGACATCGTTAGCGAAACAGCATTCTCAGCGTTCACGCCCTCACAGTATCTGAACACGCTCTCCATGCCGGACTGCCCACGAACGAGTGTCCCTACGGAGCTATCAGCGACGGTGATTTCCAAACCCCGAATCAAATCAATCATGAGAATTCACCCTCCTCGGTGCATCAAGAGGGAAACCAAGCTCAAAAACTGTTCCCTTAACTTCACTACTCACCCGCACCCGCCCCCCATGCAACTGCATGATCGACTGCACGATCGCCAACCCCAACCCACCGGAATCTCCCGGCTCCGCGCGGGACGGGTCGACGCGGTAGAAGCGGTCGAACAGTCTGCCCAGATGCTCATCCGCGATAACCGGGCCGTGGTTGTGGACCTGCAGCCAGCACAGGCCTGGCTCATCGCGTCGGCCCAGGCTGATGACCGAGCCGGCGTCGGCATGACGTACGGCGTTGGCCAACAGGTTGCCCAAGGCGCGTTGCAGCAGTTGCTGATCCGCCAGCAATTCTCCGCTGAGCGTGTTTTCCAGGCGGATTTCACGGTCATCGGCCAAGGCCTCGAAGTAATCGCACAACTCATCGCCGATTTCGTGCAGTTCCAGCGTGCGCAGATCGAGCGCTCGCTCAGCCTGCTCGGCGCGAGCGAGAAACATCAGGTTCTCGGCCATGCGCTTGAGCCGTTCGAATTCTTCCATATTCGACGCCAGCACTTCCTGATACTCGGCGCTGCTGCGCGGGTGATTCAGTGCCTGGCCGTTGCTGGCGAGCAAGGTGTGCAACGGCGTGCGGATTTCGTGGGCGAGGTCGGCGGAAAACTGTGAGAGGCGCTGGAAGCCGTCGTCCAGCCGCACCAGCATGCCGTTCAGCGCGTGCACCGGTTCCAGCAATTCCGCCGGCGTGCCGGCGGTGGGAACGCGTTGGTCGAGGCTGCGCAGGTCGATGCCGCGCAGCGCTTCACTCAGCTTGCGCAGAGGGCGCAAGCCTCGGCGCAACAGCACCAGACCCAGCGTGAAAGCGAGCACGGCACCAAGGCCGACGGCCAGGTACAAGCGCAGGCGATAGCTGCCGAGCATCTGCTCGCGCTCGCTCAAGACCTTGCCGGCGATAACGGTCAGCGCTTCGCCGTTCGGCCCTTGGGCCTGACCTGACAGCAGGGCCAGCTCGACACCGTCCGCCGCCTGCCAGGTCAGCACATCACGGCGTTGCGGCGGCTGATCCCGGGGGATGGCCTGCACGGGCGGCAGTGCGCGCTGGCGAGGGTTGATCGTGATCACATTCGAGCCGTCCGCGCGTTGCACCAGCAGCAGACTGTCGAGGTTGCCCAGCATGTTCTGGTACAGCCGTGGCCGCGCCTGCAGGGCGTCGAGGCTGTCGCTGTCGGCGAGCAGCGCGCGCACCTGTTCCAGGCGACCGAGTAACGCCATGTCGTCGCGCCAGGCGATTTCCGAGGCCAGCGAGCGATACAGGAACACGCCAATCGCGCTGAGTACCAACGCACAGACAGCAGCGAACGCCAGGGCCAGGCGCCAGGCGATGGATCTAGCGCGCATCGTCGGGCGCTTCGAGTTGATAGCCGACCCCGCGCACGGTGTGGATCAGTTTGGGCATGTATGGATCATCGACTTTCGAACGCAGCCGACGCACCGCGACTTCGACCATGTTGGTATCGCTGTCGAAATTCAGGTTCCACACCTGCGAAGCGATCAGCGTGCGCGACAGCACTTCACCCTGACGGCTGGCGAGCAGATGCAGCAGGGCGAATTCCTTGTTGGTCAGGGCGATGCGCTGGCCGCCCCGGCTGACCCGGCGGCGCAGCACGTCGATTTCCAGGTCGGCGATGCTGTACGACTCGGCCTCGCGCATCGGCCCGCGCCGCAACAACGTGCGCACCCGCGCGAGCAATTCGGCGAAGGCGAACGGCTTGAGCAAATAGTCATCGGCCCCCAGTTCGAGGCCGCGCACGCGGTCTTCGATGGCGTCCTTCGCCGTCAGGAACAGCACCGGCGTGGCGCCGCGCTGGCGGATCAGCTGCAGCAGTTGCCAGCCGTTGAGGCCCGGCAGCATCACGTCGAGGATGATCAGGTCATATTCCTGCTGCTCAATAAAGTAGCGACCGTCGAGGCCATTCAGCGCCACGTCCACGGCAAAACCCGACTCACCCAGCCCTTTGGCGATGAAGTTCGCGGTTTTGGCTTCATCTTCTACGACCAGCAAACGCATGGCACACCTCGATTGATCAGAGACACAGGCTAGGCCCCTTCGGCGACGTTGCCCATTACAAACTTGTAATCCGACTGACGAGGTTTCGACGGGGTCCGGCGGATAAGGTGGTGGCCTTCGCTTTTGGAGCCTGCCCATGACCGCTAAATACTTGATCGCCAGCCTGGCAATCAGCTTCGGCACCGCCGCAATCGCCGCGCCTGAGCTGCCCCGTCACGCCGACCTCGATCTGAAAACCGCACGGCTGCTGGCCGACGCAGCACTGGAAAACTGCACCGGCACGGTATCGGTGCTCGACCGTGGCGGCAACCTGTTGGTGACCTTGCGCGGCGACGGTATCGGCCCACACAACACCGCCGCCAGCCAACGCAAGGCCTACACCGCGCTATCGACGAAATCCCCGACCCGATTGTTTGCCGAGCGCGCCCGCAGCAACCCGGAAACCGCCAACCTCAACACCCTCGCCGAGCTGCTTTTGCTCGGCGGCGGCATCCCGCTGTTCGCTGGCAAGGAACTGGTCGGCGCCATGGGCGTGGCCGGTTCCGGCGGCGGCGAGCAGGACGAAAACTGCGCAATCAAGGCTGCCGACATCGTCGGCCTGTCCATCAACCGTACTTGAACCGAGGAACATCACCATGACCCCACTGCGCATGACTTTTGCCGCGCTCGGCCTGAGCGCTTTTTCGAGCCTGGCGCTGGCCGCCGGCAACCCGCTGAGCGTACACGTACTCAATCTGGAAAACGGCCTGCCGTCGCCGGGCATCAACGTGACGCTGGAGCGCCATGTCGGCCAGGACTGGCAGCCGCTGGCGCAGGGCACCACCAATGAACAGGGACGGATCGCCGAACTGTTCCCGGCGAACAAACCGTTCGAGGCCGGTGAGTATCGGGTGGTGTTCAAGACCGGTGAGTACTTCGAGAAGACCAAGCACGAGACGTTTTTCCCGGAGATTCCGGTGATCTTTAAAGTGAAGCAGACGGATCAGCACTACCACATTCCGCTGCTGCTGAGCCCTTATGGCTTCTCCACTTATCGCGGTTCGTAAAAACAACATCGATCCAATGTGGGAGCGGGCAAGCCCGCTCCCACAGGGAAACCCGTGTTCTTCAGAGGGTCGCCAGCGCGCGCAGTCGCACAGCGTCGAGGATTTCGATCTCGCCATAACTCAAGCCGATAATCCCCTGCCCCTGCAACTCCTTGAGGATCTGGTTGGTGGTCTGCCGCGACAGCGACAGCATCGACGCCAACTGCTCCTGAGGCAGTTGCAGCACGCGGCGCGGCGGGTCCAGTTCGCCATAGCCCTCGGCGATCATCAGCAAGCGATGAGCCAGACGTGCCGGGGCCGGCAGCAGGCTCAGCTGTTCGAGGTTGATGAAGGTCAGGCGCAGCTTGTGGCTCATCAACAGAGCGAGATGCCGCCAATAAACAGGTTGCTCGTCGAGCAGTTTCAGCAGTGTGGCCTGGGGAATGTTCAGCAGGGTGCAAGGCCCGACCGCGTAGGCATCGTGGGTGCGGGGCTGGCCGTCGAACAGACAGATTTCGCCGAACCAGTGCGGCGCCTCCACCAGACTGAGCAACGCCTCCTTGCCCTGCTCGCTGACCGCGCCGATGCGTACCGCGCCGTCGAGCACCGCGTACAGGCCGCACGGCGCATCGCCGCGCTGGAACAGCCGCTGCCCCGCCGTCAGCCGCCGCTCCTTGGCCGCCGCCAGCAGACTATCCTGAAAGGACGAGGGCAGATGACTGAACCATTGCCCGGTCAGCAGACGCTCACGCCAGACCTTATCCATGCGTTCTCCGAAAGATTGTCGCCTGCCTGACAGAGCGAGCCGTGAACCCGGGGCATGATTCGATCACCCTACAGGAGGAACAACAATGAAAAGCCTCGTCGATCATTTGAGTCAATACGCCGCTTACCACCGTGACCCGCGCAACATCGCCAGCCACTTTATCGGGATTCCGCTGATTGTGGTGGCGGTGGCCGTGCTGTTGTCGCGGCCGGAATGGGCGGTGGGCGGATTGTGGATTTCCCCGGCGGTGATTACTGCCCTTGCGTCGGCGTGGTTTTACCTGCGCCTGGAACTGAAACTCGGGGTGTTGATGACCGTGTTGATGGGGCTGTCGGTCTGGGCCGGGCATGTATTGGCGCAGCAGAGCACCATGGTCTGGCTCAGCAGCGGTCTGGCGATGTTCGTGATCGGCTGGGTGATCCAGTTTGTCGGACACCATTACGAGGGGCGCAAACCGGCGTTCGTCGATGACGTGAGCGGACTGATTGTCGGGCCGCTGTTTGTGGTGGCCGAACTGGCGTTCATGCTCGGGATGCGGCATGAGCTGAAAGAGCAGATCGAGGCGCGGGCGGGTGTGGTGCGGGTCAATCCGCATCGCGCGGCTGTCTGAACCACTGCCCGGCTCGCTCGTTCCCACGCTCTGCGTGGGAATGCATCCCGTGACGCTCCGCGTCACAGTGGACGCGGAGCGTCCATAGCGGCGTTCCCACGCAAAGCGTGGGAACGAGCGAGATCAAACGTTGGCGACTTTCTGCCAGACCTTCGGCTTGAAGAACAATGTCTCCCCTTTCGCCAACCCGGTCAGGCTGTCGTGGTCTTTCACCACTTCCGCCTCGATCAGATCAGCCTGGCCCTCAACCTTCAACGTCACCCGCGTGGTCGCACCCAGCGGCCGGATATCGCGGACTTCAGCGGCGTGGTGATCCTCCAGTTCATGCCGCGACAGCGACACTTCGTGCGGGCGGAACAGCACGTGGTTGTCATCGCCCAGATGCAGACGGTTCGAGTCGCCGAGGAAGTGATAGACGAAATCGCTGGCCGGGTTTTCGTAGACGTCGCCCGGTGAGCCGATCTGCTCGATCACACCCTTGTTCATCACCACGATGCGGTCAGCCACTTCCATCGCCTCTTCCTGGTCGTGGGTCACGAACACCGAGGTCAGGTTGATGTCTTCGTGCAGGCGCGCCAGCCAGCGGCGCAGCTCTTTACGCACCTTGGCGTCGAGGGCGCCGAACGGCTCATCGAGCAGCAGCACTTTCGGCTCTACCGCCAGGGCGCGGGCCAGGGCGATACGCTGACGCTGGCCGCCGGACAGTTGCTCCGGATAACGATCCGACAGCCAGTCCAGTTGCACCATGTTCAGCAGCTCGTGGACCTTGGTCGCGATCTGGCTTTCGTTCGGGCGCTGGTTTTTCGGTTTCATGCGCAGGCCGAACGCGACGTTGTCGAACACGGTCATGTGGCGGAACAGGGCGTAGTGCTGGAACACGAAACCGACGTTGCGATCCCGCACGTCGTGGCCGGACACGTCCTCGCCGTGGAACACGATGTTGCCGTTATCCGGGGTTTCCAGACCGGCAATGATGCGCAGCAAGGTGGTTTTGCCGCAGCCGGACGGGCCGAGCAGCGCCACCAGTTCACCGCTGTGGATGTCCAGGCTGATGTTGTCCAGCGCCTTGAACGCATTGAAATTCTTGCTGACGTTACGCACTTCGATCGACATGAATTATTCCTCCGCGGCGCTGGCGCGCAGGCGGTTGATACGGTTTTCGCTCCACTGCTTGAGCAGCAGGATGAAGAGCGCCAGGATCAGCAACAGGCTCGCCACGGCGAACGCGGCCACGTGGTTGTATTCGTTGTAGAGGATCTCGACGTGCAGCGGCAAGGTGTTGGTCACCCCGCGAATGTGCCCGGAAACCACCGACACCGCACCGAACTCACCCATGGCCCGCGCGGTACACAGCACCACGCCATAGATCAGGCCCCATTTGATGTTGGGCACGGTCACGTGCCAGAACATCTGCCAGCCGTTGGCGCCGAGCAGGCGCGCGGCTTCCTCTTCCTGAGTGCCTTGTTCCTGCATCAGCGGGATCAGTTCACGGGCCACAAACGGCACGGTGACGAAGATCGTCGCCAGCACGATGCCCGGCAGGGCGAAGACGATCTGGATGTCGTGATCCTGCAGCCACGGCCCGAACAGGCCCTGGGCGCCGAACATCAGCACGTAGACCAGACCGGCGATCACCGGTGATACCGAGAACGGCAGGTCGATCAGCGTCACCAGCATGCTCTTGCCGCGGAACGAGTACTTGCTCACGCACCACGCGGCGCTGACACCGAACACCAGGTTCAGCGGCACCGACACCAGCACCGCGATCACGGTGAGTTTCAGCGCCGACAAGGCATCCGGTTCAAAGATCGCAGTGAAGAATGCACCGAGGCCGTTCTTCAAACCCTGCGACACCACGATGAACAGCGGCAGCAGCAGAAACAGGAAGAAAATCAGCCAGCCGAGGCCGATCAGGATCCGCCGCGAAGTGGCGCTGCCACGGCGGGCGGCGTTGGCCGAGGAAGCGGCCGCAATAGACGATTGGGACATGGTTCGCGCCTCCTTATGGGGTTTCGATGCGCCGCTGCAGCAAGTTGATCAGCAGCAACAGGACGAAGGAAACCACCAGCATCAACACGCCGATGGAGGTAGCGCCGGTGTAATCGTACTGGTCGAGCTTGACCATGATCAGCAGCGGCAGGATCTCGGTTTTCATCGGCATGTTGCCGGCGATGAATATCACCGAACCGTACTCGCCGACGCCACGGGCGAACGCCAGGGCGAAACCGGTCAGCCAGGCCGGCAACAGCGCCGGCAGCAGAATGTGGCGGAACACCTGCAACGGCTTGGCACCGAGGCATGCGGCCGCTTCTTCGACTTCACGCGGGATGTCGGCCAGCACCGGCTGCACCGTGCGCACCACGAACGGCAAGGTCACGAAGGTCAGCGCCAAAGTAATCCCGAGCGGGGTGTAGGCGATCTTGAAACCGAGGTCGGCGGCGAACTGCCCGACCAGTCCGGTCGGGGTGTACAGCGCCGTCAGCGCAATACCGGCCACCGCGGTCGGCAGGGCGAACGGCAGATCGATCATCGCGTCGATCACCTTGCGCCCCGGGAACGTGTAACGCACCAGCACCCAGGCCAGCAACGTGCCGATGATGCCGTTGATGATCGCGGCGCACAGCGCGGTGCCGAAGCTCAGCTTCAATGCGGCGAGCACGCGGGGCGCGGAGATGATCGTCCAGAACTGATCCCAGGTGAGTTGGGCGGCGTGGACGAACATCGCCGCCAGCGGGATTAGCACAATCAGGCTGAGGTACACCAAGGTGTAGCCCAGCGTCAGCCCGAAGCCGGGTATGACGGGGGAGATACGACGCGACATAAAAGTCCTTGGTTTGAGAACGCACAAAGCCCCGACGGTTAAATCGGGGCTCGTTTATGACCTATTTCAGATTACTGCGCCTGATAGATCTGGTCGAACACGCCTCCGTCGTTGAAGAATTTCGGCTGCGCGGTTTTCCAGCCGCCGAAGTCCTTGTCGATGGTCACCAGCTCCAGTTTAGGGAATTGCTGGGCGTACTTCGCCGCCACGTCCTTGTCACGCGGACGGTAGAAATTCTTCGCCGCGATTTCCTGACCGGCCGGGCTGTACAGGTGCTTGAGGTAGGCTTCGGCGATCTGCTCGTTGCCCTTCTTCTCGGCGTTCTTGTCGACCACAGCCACCGGTGGTTCGGCGAGGATCGACAGCGAAGGCACGACGATGTCGAACTTGTCCTTGCCGCCGTCTTCTTTCAGCGCCAGGAAGGCTTCGTTTTCCCAGGCCAGCAACACGTCACCCTGACCGTTGTTGACGAAGGTGATGGTCGAGCCACGGGCGCCGGTGTCCAGAACCGGTACGTGTTTGAACAGGGTTTGTACGTATTCCTTGGCTTTGGCTTCGTTGCCGCCGTTGGCTTTCAGGCCGTAGGCCCACGCCGCGAGGAAGTTCCAGCGTGCACCGCCGGAGGTTTTCGGGTTCGGGGTGATCACCGAGACGTCATTCTTGATCAGATCGCCCCAGTCCTTGATGCCTTTCGGGTTGCCCTTGCGCACCAGGAACACGATGGTCGAGGTGTAAGGAGTGCTGGCGTCCGGCAGACGCTTCTGCCAGTCGGCCGGCAGGGTCTTGCCGAGCTTGGCGATTTCGTCGATGTCGCCGGCCAGGGCCAGGGTCACGACGTCGGCGCGCAGACCGTCGATCACCGCACGGCCCTGCTTACCCGAACCGCCGTGGGATTGCTGGATTTTCACAGTGTCGCCGGCGTGCTCCGACTGCCAGTACTTAACGAACTCGGCGTTGTAATCCTGATACAGCTCGCGCGTCGGGTCATACGACACGTTGAGCAGTTCGTAATCCTTGGCAACCGCGGAACCGGCAAACACAGCACTGGCCAGGGCGGCCAAAGCGTAACGGCGAATCGACGACATGGTGAAAGCTCCTGGAATTCTTGGTGGTGGCTTTTTCTTATGGATTGCGAAAATCGGGTTGCCTGTAAAGATCACCGCCTGCGCCCACTCTTGCATTGATCCCCGGCAAGAGCGGGCGCAGGCTGGAATCTTTCTGGATTCAGCTCGGTTTGTTGCCCGGTTGCTGCAAGCGGAATTTCTCTTTGCGTTCGATCTGGACCACCTGGGCGTTATGCACAGTGATTTCCACCGCGCCGAAACGCAGGTCGCGCAAGGCGCTCTGGATTTCGCGCAAAATGGTGCTTTCGTCCTGACCGTCAACGCTACGCAGGGATGCGCTCATGGTGCTGCTCCTTTGTATGGGATATGCCTGGCAGTGGGCGGCACTGCGTTCGGCGTGGGAGCAATATAAGAGAGGCGCGGATATTCTTAAAAAGACTATTTAAGAATGTTTATATAACTGGAAAACATTATGTGATGCAGCAAGGGTTTGCGGCGGATTTGCCCGCCGGCAAACCCGCCGTACGCCGTCATCAACCGATCAAGGGCGCCCGGTTCCAGTCGATTTGCGCTTCCGGGACCGGTCGCCCAAACCAGTAGCCCTGCCCCAGATCACAGGCCTGCTCCAGCAGGAACGCGGCCTGTTCCACCTGCTCGATGCCCTCGGCATGCACCTGCATGCCCATGCTGCGGGCCAGGGCGATGATCACCCGGACGATCGCCGCATCGTCCTCGTCCCACGGCAGGCCGGCGACGAAACCCTGATCGATCTTGAGCTTCTGCACCGGCAGGCGCTTGAGCCGCAACAGCGACGAATAACCGGTGCCAAAATCATCGATGGCCAGACGAATGCCCAGTTCGCGCAAACGATGCATCTGTTCCAGTGCGACCTCCGGATCGTCCATCACCGCGCTTTCGGTGACTTCCAGCTCCAGATAGGCCGGATCCAGGCCGGTCTCGTGCAGCACCTGCGCCACCTGCTGATACAACTCGCGGCGAGCAAATAACCGCGAGGACACGTTCACCGCGACAAACGACAGCACCACCCCGCCCTGCTGCCATTGGCACATCTGCCGGCAGGCCTGCTGCATGACCCAGGCGTCGATTTCCGAGATCAGCCCGGTACGCTCGGCAATCGGGATGAACTCCGCCGGCGACACCAGGCCCCGCTGCGGATGCTCCCAGCGCACCAGCGCCTCGACGCCGATCAGGCGACTGGTTTGCAGGTCGTGCACCGGTTGGTAGTAGACCCGCAGTTCCTGCTGCTCCAGCGCGCGGCGCAACTCGAAGGCGATTTCGACCCGCTGCTGGGCGTGAGCCGTGAGTTCTTCGGTGTACAGCGCGTAGCCATTGCGGCCGCTGCTCTTGGCCTTGAACAGTGCCGCATCGGCGTTGCGCAACAGCTGTTCGGCGCTCAGTGCATCGCTGGGAAACAGGCTGATGCCGAGGCTGGCGTTGATGAACAGTTCATGGCCGTCGAGGCAGAACGGCTCCTTGAGCGCATCGAGAATACGCTGAGCCAGCGCTGCCGCCTGCGCCGGCTGTGGACAACTTTCCAGCAGAACCGCGAATTCATCGCCGCCCAGCCGCGCCAGGGTGATGCCCGGCCCGAACAACCCCTGCAAACGCGCGGCGACGGCCTTGAGCAAACGGTCACCAATGGTGTGACCGAGGCTGTCGTTGATCAGTTTGAAATGGTCCAGATCGATCATCAGCAATGCGCAGCCGCGCTTGTGGGTCTGCGCCGATGCCAGCGCCTGTTCGGCGCGGTCGCTGAACAGCAGGCGGTTGGGCAGGTCGGTCAGCGGATCGTGGTGGGCCAGGTGCTTGAGTTCGTGCTCGGAATCCTTGATCGCGCTGATGTCGGAAAACACCGCGACGTAATGGCTGAGCCGGTTGTCATCGTCACGAATGACCCGGATCGTCTGCCATTGCGGGTAGATTTCACCGCTCTTGCGCCGGTTCCAGATCTCGCCGCTCCATTCGTCCCGCGCCTGTAAAGAAGCGAACATCGCCTGATAGAACCCCGGCGGATGGTGCCCGGACTTGAACAGGCTGGGCTGCTGGCCGATGACTTCATCGCGCTGATAACCGGTGATTTCCATGAACGCGCGATTGACGTGCACGATCAGCCCCTGCCGGTCCGTGACCAGCACGCCTTCGCGTGTGCAATCGAATACCGCAGCGGCCTGACGCAGGCGTTCGCGATCCGCCTGGCGTTCACGCAATCGGGCGCCGATGCCCAGGCATTCGAACAGCCGCGCCCGGGCCAGGAAGATCAACCCGGCGCTGAGCGCCACGAACAAGTAGCCGTTGATCAGTTGCCAGCGCAGCAACTCGTCAGAGCTATCGAAGAAACTGTTCAATAAATAACCAGTACCTTGCAGCCAGACCACGGCAAGGACCAGGTAAAGCAGCGCTGCACGCAAGGCATCGCGGTAAGTGGCAGACATTCGGCCGTCCATGTCCCTACAAAAATGTCGGGATTATAGGTCAAGAAACATCCAGCCATCTCTTATCTGAAAGGGCGACTGGTTTTATCTGTGTGCTTGGTGATAATGCAACGGCTGTTTTTTTCTTTATCGAGGGCCCTATAGCCTATGTGGTACGAAGGTTTTCTTGGCTTGTCGGCCTGGTCGCTGGTCGCCGTCACCCTGGTGATGACCCACGTGACGATCGTTGCCGTCACGGTCTACTTGCACCGCTACTCGGCCCATCGCTCCCTGGAGCTGAATGCCGGGCTGAAGCATTTCTTCCGTTTCTGGCTGTGGCTGACCACGGCGCAGAACACCCGCGAGTGGACTGCCATCCACCGCAAACACCACGCCAAATGCGAAACCGAAGACGACCCGCACAGCCCGGTCGTCAAAGGTCTTTCCACCGTCCTGCGCAAAGGTGCCGAGCTGTACCGCGAAGAAGCGCAGAACCCGGAAACCCTGCGCATCTACGGCAAGAACTGCCCCGAAGACTGGATCGAGCGCAACCTCTACAGCCGCTACCGGCTGCTGGGCGTGGCGATCATGGCCGTCGTCGACCTGCTGCTGTTCGGCACCATCGGCATCACCATCTGGGCGATCCAGATGATGTGGATCCCGGTCTGGGCGGCCGGTGTGGTCAACGGCCTCGGCCATGCCGTCGGCTACCGCAACTTCGAATGCCGCGACGCGGCGACCAATCTGGTGCCGTGGGGCATCCTGATCGGCGGCGAAGAACTGCACAACAACCATCACACCTACCCCAATTCGGCCAAGCTGTCGGTCAAGAAGTGGGAGTTCGACCTCGGCTGGGCGTGGATCCAGGTCTTCAGCTTCCTGCGTCTGGCCAAGGTCCAGCGGGTCGCGCCGATCGCCCACCGCGTCGAAGGCAAGGGCAGCCTGGACATGGACACCGCCATGGCGATCCTCAACAACCGCTTCCAGATCATGGCCCAGTACCGCAAGCTGGTGATCGGCCCGCTGGTCAAGCAGGAACTGGCCAAGGTCGATCATTCGGTACGCCACCAGTTCCACCGGGCCAAACGCCTGCTCTCGCGGGAAACCAGTCTGCTGGAAGATCGCCACCACGCGCGCATCCAGAACATGCTCGAGCACAGCCAGGCGCTGAAGGTAATCTACGAGAAACGCCTGGCCCTGCAGCAGATCTGGGTCAAGACCAGCGCAAATGGCCACGACATGCTCGCCGCCATCAAGGAATGGGTACACGAGGCCGAGGCCAGCGGCATCCAGTCCCTGCGCGAATTCGCTGACCAGTTGAAAACCTACTCGCTGCGCCCTGTCGCCGCCTGAGTGCCGTTGATCGGTGCGCCCGGTTCCCGTGCGCACCCTTCGGAACTTCACCCTCGATCCCCTATCTCAAAGACACTTCGCCACCCCCGGCGGGTTTTCCCGTGGCCGTTGTCGATTGATCGGCACGCCCTTTGAGATTCGTGTCGATGGTCAACAACAATCAAAAAGACTCATCCCCTCCCCAGTGGCCCGAGGCCGCGCAAACCCTGATGGCATTGATGCACGCCCAGGGCGAAGTCGCCCGGCTCAGCGAGCGCGAGCAGCTGTTCAGTTCGCTGCTGGTCAGCGTCAACGCCGTGCTTTGGGCCTTCAACTGGGAAACCCGTCAGGTGTTGTACGTCAGCCCCGCTTACGAGCGGATCTTCGGTCGTTCCGCGGGCCTGTTGCTGGCCGACTACAACCAGTGGCGCGACAGCATCTACCCGGATGATCTGGAATACGCCGAACGCAGCCTCGCCGAAGTGCTGCACAAAGGCGCCGTGGAAGACCGCGAATACCGGATCATCGCCGCCGACGGCCAGGTTCGCTGGGTCAGCGACAAGTGCTTCATCAATCGTCAGGACGAACCGGGGCAACCGGTGATCATCGTCGGCATCGCCGAAGACATCACCGACAAGAAGCAGATGGAAACCGAACTGCAACGCCTGGCCACCACCGACGTGCTGACCCAGAGCAGCAATCGCCGGCACTTCTTCGAATGCGCCCACCGGGAATTTGAACAAGCCCGCCTGCAAGGCGCGCAAATGGCATTCCTGCTGCTGGACATCGATGACTTCAAAGTGATCAACGACACCTACGGCCACCCGGAAGGCGACAACGTGCTGCAACGAATCGCCGAATGCGGTCGTGCCTCGTTACGCCGGGGAGACCTGTTCGGGCGGATTGGCGGTGAGGAATTCGCTGCGGTTTTCCCGGGCTGTGCGCCGGACATGGCGATGCAGGTGGCCGAACGGCTGCAACGGGAAATCCAGCGGCTGAGTTTCAATCACGGTGAACAGACGTTCGGTATCACCGTCAGCCAGGGCCTGACCAGCCTCACCCCGGAAGATGAAAGCCTCGACACCCTGTTCGCCCGCGCAGACGCGGCGATGTACGAGGCCAAACGGCAGGGCAAGAACCGGATCATTTCCGCCTGATTCAAGAGCGGATGCGCAATCAAGCCGCTATTTGCGCATCCGCATCAGCTCCGGCAAGCCGATTTTGAGCAAGCGCGCCGTGCGGCTCTTCGCCAGATCCTCGACGCCTTCATGCTCGGTCAGCCGCGCCATCTGCGCCGCCATGTTCATCACCAGTGCCTCGCGGGAATACACCCCGCCACCGAGCTGGTAGACCGAGGCAATCAGCTCGCGCAGTTCCAACGGCAAACGCCAGCGAGTGCGCAGCGCCGAGCCATACGCCGCACCGAATTCGGCCAGCGCATCGCCGACTTCTTCCAGTTCATCCAGCTCGCCGCCGGCCTGCTTCCACTCTTGAAGACAACGCAGCAACGCCAGATCGCCGAGGCGATGGAGCATCCCGGCGCAGTAGCAGCGTTCCTGATCCAGATCGAGCAGACGCGCCAAGGTGCGGGCGTATTCGGCGGTGTGCAACGACAGGCCCCAATAGCGCTCGGCGTAGTCGGCCAGACACGGGTCGCTGAGCCGGGCGCTGCGCTTGAGTGCCAGGCCAAGGATCAGGTTCATGCTTTGCCCGGTGCCCAGACGATGCAGCGCCTGCGCCAGGGTCTGCACCGGCGCGCCATGATGCTGGGCGGCGCTGTTGGCGGCGGCAATCAACACGGCGGTGATCTGCGGATCGGTGCGGATTTCCTCTTCCAGCAGCTTCAGATCCAGCCCGTTGGGATTGAGGCTGCGCTTGACCGCCACTTGCACGTCGGTCATCAGCGGCGCGCCGTCGGCCTGTTCGCGGCGACGTTCGAGGAATACCGAGAGGGTCATGCCCGGCGCCAGCGCCGGTACTTCGCAGAACACTTCCTCACCGGCGTTCAGCAGCAGCCCCTGCAAACGCTCGGTCAGGCTTTCCATGTTCAGGGGTTTGGCCAGGTAGGCGGTCGGCGCCAGCGGCAAGGCTTCGCGCACGCTGGCGCTGTCGTTGCGACTGCTCATCAGAATGAACGGCAGCGGCGGGTTGCGTTTGCGCTGGCGCACGCTGCGCAACACGTTCAAGCCATCGACGCCGGGCAACTCCCAGTCGACGATCGCCAGGTCATAGGGCACTTCGCTGAGCAGCGTCATTGCCTCCTGGCCATCGGCGCACAGATCCAGCCGCGCGTCGCAACGCACATTCAGCAACACTTGTTTGAGCAGGTCACGAGACCACGGGTCGGCCTCGGCAATCAGGACTCTTGGTACAGCGGGTAAATCGACGGCCGTCATGCTCGCCCTCCCTTGCAATGCTTGAACCTTAGCCAATGCTGGCGTTTCGGTACAACCCGAAAACCGCGCAGGTGTTTCTCCCGGCATGAAAAAACCCGCCGAAGCGGGTTTTTTGTCGATCCGATCACACGGTGCTGCGGATTACAGCTCCGAGAAGCACTCTTCGATGATCGCCAGGCCTTTGTCCAGTTGCTCGTCCGGCGAGGTCAGCGGTACCAGGACGCGCAGCACGTTGCCGTAGGTGCCGCAGGACAGCAGGATCAGGCCCTTGTCACGCGCCTTGGCCACGACAGCAGCAACGGCGGTCGGGTTTGGCTTGTGGCTGTCGCCGTTTTCGAACAGCTCGACCGCGATCATGGCGCCCAGGGCACGGACTTCGCCGATCACCGGGTACTTGGCCTGGATGGCTTTCAGGCCGGTGACCAGACGCTCGCCGACAGCCTTGCAGCGGTCCAGCAGTTTTTCTTCTTCGAACACTTCCATCACGGCCAGGGCCGCGGCGCAAGCGATCGGGCTACCGGCGTAGGTGCCGCCCAGGCCGCCTGGTGCGATGGCGTCCATGTATTCGGCCTTGCCGCACACACCGGCCAGCGGGAAGCCGCCAGCGATGGATTTGGCGAAGGTGGTCAGGTCGGCAGCAACGCCCATCTGTTCCATGGCGAAGAAGGTGCCGGTACGGCCAGCGCCGGTCTGCACTTCGTCAGCGATCAGCAGGATGCCGTGCTGGTCACACAGGGCACGCAGACGCTTCATGAACTCTTTCGGTGCGACGTAGAAACCACCTTCACCCTGCACAGGCTCGATGATGATCGCGGCGATGTCTTTCGGCTCGGCGTCGTTCTTGAAGATGCGCTCGATGGAAGCGATCGAGTCGTCGATGCTCACGCCGTGCAGTTCGTTCGGGTACAGCGCGCGGAAGATGCCGCCTGGCATCAGGCCCATGCCGGCCGAGTAAGGCACGACTTTACCGGTCAGGCCCAGGGTCATCATGGTGCGACCGTGGTAAGCGCCGGTGAAGGCGATCACGCCAGCGCGGCCAGTGGCGGCACGGGCGATCTTGACGGCGTTTTCAACGGCTTCGGAACCGGTGGTCACCAGCAGGGTTTTCTTGGCGAAGTCGCCCGGTACGCGAGCGTTGATTTTCTCGCACAGTTCGACGTACGGCTCATAGGCCAGCACCTGGAAGCAGGTGTGGGTCAGCTTGTTGAGCTGCTCGGTCACGGCGGCGATGATTTTCGGGTGCACGTGGCCGGTGTTCAGTACGGCGATACCGCCGGCGAAGTCGATGAATTCACGACCTTCAACGTCGGTCACTGTCGCGTTCTTCGCGGACTCGGCGAAGATCGGGTGAATCTGGCCAACACCACGTGGAACAGCTGCGGTACGACGGGCCATCAGTTCAGCGTTAGTCTTGCTCATTACAGTCCTCATTCGCCGCTCATCGGGCGGCGTGGTTCAAGGATAAAGCGGGAGGAATCGGCGGTGGCAGCATGCGATGATCGACTGCCACGGCGTTCCCGGCCGCAGAGAAAATTCCGGTTTGAAACGACGCAAAGGGACAGCGCTCTCGTGCCCTTTGCGTTTACAGCGATCTTCTACCGAGGCTTAGATGCCCAGGCAGAGGTATTTGATTTCCAGGTAATCTTCGATGCCGTACTTGGAGCCTTCACGGCCCAGGCCCGAGGCCTTGATGCCGCCGAACGGCGCGACTTCGTTGGAGATCAGCCCGGTGTTGACGCCGACCATGCCGTATTCCAGGGCTTCAGCCACACGGAACACACGGCCCAGGTCGCGAGCGTAGAAGTACGAAGCCAGACCGAACTCGGTGTCGTTCGACATTGCGATCACGTCGGCTTCGTCTTTGAAGCGGAACAGCGGCGCCAGCGGACCGAAGGTTTCTTCCTTGGCCACCGCCGCGTCTTTCGGCACGTTGGTCAGGATGGTCGGCTCGAAGAAGTTGCCTTCCATCGGCTTGCCACCGGCCAGAACGGTCGCGCCTTTGCTCACGGCGTCAGCGATGTGCTCTTGCACCTTGGCCACGGCTTTCTCGTCGATCAGCGGGCCGGTGGTGGTGCCTTCTTCCAGACCGTTGCCGATCTTCAGCTTGGCGACTGCCACTTTCAGCTTCTCGGCGAACGCGTCGTAGACCGAATCCTGAATGTACAGACGGTTGGCGCAGACGCAGGTCTGGCCGTTGTTGCGGTACTTGGAAATGATCGCGCCTTCGACGGCCTTATCCAGGTCCGCGTCGTCGAACACGATGAATGGCGCGTTGCCGCCCAGTTCCAGGGAGACTTTCTTGATGTCCTTGGCGCATTCCGACATCAGCTGACGACCGATTTCGGTCGAGCCGGTGAAGGACAGTTTGCGCACGATCGGGTTGCTGGTCAGCTCGCTGCCGATATCGCCGGCGCTGCCGGAGACCACGCTGAACACACCTTTAGGGATGCCGGCGCGCTGGGCCAGTTCGGCCAGAGCGAATGCGGAGAACGGCGTTTGCGAAGCCGGCTTGAGCACCATGGTGCAACCGGCGGCCAGCGCAGGACCTGCCTTACGAGTGATCATCGCCGCCGGGAAGTTCCACGGGGTGATGGCAGCGGTCACGCCGATCGGTTGTTTGATCACGATCAGGCGCTTGTCCGGCTGGTGGCCCGGAATCACGTCGCCGTAAATGCGCTTGGCTTCTTCGGCGAACCACTCGATGAACGAAGCGGCGTAAACGATTTCGCCCTTGGCTTCGGCCAGTGGTTTGCCTTGTTCGAGGGTCATCAGGCGAGCGAGGTCATCCTGGTTCTCGATCATCAGTTCGAACCAGCGACGCAGTTTGCCTGCACGCTCCTTGGCGGTCAGTGCACGCCAGGCCGGAAGCGCCTTGTCGGCGGCTTCGATGGCGCGGCGGGTTTCGGCAGCGCCCATCTTCGGCACGGTGCCCAGAATCTCGCCAGTGGCCGGGTTGTTGACCTTGATCGTCTGACCGTTGTCCGCGTCGACCCATGCGCCATCGATGAAGGCTTGCTGGCGGAACAACTGGGTGTCTTTAAGCTGCATGTCGGCTTTCCTTAACAGCACCGCGCAAGGCGCGGAGCAAAATTATGATTGTAGAAAGGCGCCTCGCAAGGCTGCCGTCAGGGAAATCATTCACCGGGCTGGCACATGAATAGCGCACGACTCGAAACGCGTGCGGCTCAGCACCTGGATAAGGAGCGTTTGAAATCTCAAACGAATCCTAGGTTCAAAGGGGTTGGAGGACAATAGGGCGTTCGAAAAAAAGAACAAAAACGCCGCAATTGCTGAACATTTCAGATCAACGTACCAACAGCCCCGATCGCAGGGAAACCATAGAACAGCCTCCCCAAAGCGCCAAGCGAGCCTTTTGCAGGACGTTACAGCTTTATGGAATGCAGGGTTTTCCAACCGACACTTGCACTGACAATCCACGCCAAAACCCGGCATGGACGCCCCGAGCCGACCTAGGTATGATGTCGCCCGCTGCACCAGTAGCTCAGCTGGATAGAGTACTGCCCTCCGAAGGCAGGGGTCGTGGGTTCGAATCCCGCCTGGTGCGCCATGAACAAAACGAAAAAGCCCCGGACTGCAAGGTCCGGGGCTTTTTTGTGCCTGCTGGCTGGCGACTCACTCCGTCGTCCAGTCAAACTCGTCGTATTCATCATCGTCTTCATCGTCCTCGATCAAGTCATCATCGAGAACGTCTTCCTCCAGATCCTCTTCGGCCTGTTTGGCCAGAAGAAACTCCTTGCGACTCTCTGTCACTGCCCGCCGCAGTTCCTCACCCTTCACCGGGCAGTTGAGCATTTGGGCGATGCGGTCGATTTTTTGGGCCACGGCATCCTCCAGCGCATCGGCAATGACCCGATAGTGCGCGTTTTTGCGGGTCAATGCCAAATGGCGGATGGCTGATACGGTCAGTTCTTGCGGATTTTTTCCAGTCGCAGGTCGAGATTCACGTTCGGGTAGCGCTTGTGCAGGTTGTTGAACAGGCTGTCGGCCGCTTGCGACTGGCCGGACTCGCGCAGGCGCAGGACTTCACGCAGTTGCGCGTCAAGACCGTTGACCGGGGCGGCGGCGCGCTTGCTGACCTTGGCTTCGTCCGCCGTGTCGGCGCTGATCGATTCGCTCTGCATCGGTGCGGCCATTTCCGCCATTGGCGCGGGAGCCATTGCGGGTGCAGGCGCAGAAAGCGCGCCGGCGGGCGCCGACAATGATCGGGCCTCCTGGCGGGCCACTGGCGCAGCCGGTTTCGCGGCGGGGGCGAAATCGTATTGAGCCACGGGTTCCGGCGCGCGTTGCACCAGCGACAGCATCAGCGCGATGCCGACCAGACTGGCAAAAACCACCTGATAGCGCGGTTGCTGGCAGGCCTTGAGCCAGCGTTGCCACAGGTTTTGCCGTGGTGCCGGGGTTTCACGGTGGGCGGCGTTGAGGATCAGCGCATCGAGATGCGCCGGCGGCTCGGCGTTGTGCTGTTCGCGCACGTGCTTGAGCACTTGCTCTTCGGGTGTCGGGCGGGCGTCCGTCATGTCAGTACCTCCTCGGCCAGCAGCCGACGCAGTTTTTGCTGGGCGTAGCGCAAGCGGCTCTTGACGGTTTCCAGCGGTGTTTCGGTGAGGCTGGCGATTTGCGCCAGGTCGAGGTCGCCATGGGCGCGCAGCAGGAACACTTCGCGCTGGTCGGCGGGCAAGGATTGCAGGGCGCTCTCCAGGCGCTGGCTGTCGCGGCTGAGGTTGAGCAATTGTTCGGGATCGGAGGCGTCGTCGCTGACGGCGTGGAATTGCTCGTCATAGCTGTCATGCAGCGGTTGCCGGGCGCCGTGTTTGCGCCAGTGGTCGATCAGGCGATTGCGGGCAATCTGGAACAACCATGTACGAAAGGTCGCCCGGCCTTGTGGCTGACTGGCGCTGCGGATCAGGCTCAGCCACGTCTCCTGGAACACCTCGTCGGCCAGTTCAGGTTTGCCGCTCAAACCGAGCAGAAACCGGTAAAGACTCTGCCGATGACGGGCGTACAGGATCTCGAACGCCTTGCCGTCACCCTCGCGATAACGGGCCAGCAGCGATTCGTCGCTGCTGGCCTCAAGGCTGTCGGCGGAGGTAAACAGCTGTGTGATAAAGCCTTTAAGGCGGCTCACTATTCAATCCGTCGCTCGGTGGACATTGCGTTGGAGGCCGTGGACGTACGCAGGCTCTGCGCCAGTTCAACCAGCTGCACGAACTCGTTGCGCAGGCCGAAGCGGTCATCGCCACGGGCACCGCGGGCCAGGGCTTCGGTGTCCTTGAGGCTGAAATCGCCGGTGTAGCGACCGTCCTTGAGTTGCTGGGAAAACGCGGCGACGGCGGCGGCGAAACGCAGATCCTCACTGGCCGGCGCCACCTGACTGGCAATCGGCCGCTCGATCAGCAGACTTTTCCCACCCTCAGGCTTTTGATATCGCACGCGTAGCATGGCCAATTCTCCTTTCTTCTCGGAAACCACTGCATCGGTTTTTCCGTAACGCAGCGGTTCCAGCCAGCCCTTCCCGCCTGTCGGGACAATTTCATACAACGCCGTCACCGTATGGCCTGCACCGATTTCACCGGCATCGACCTTGTCATTACTGAAATCCTCACGCTTCAACGCGCGGTTTTCGTAGCCGAGCAGCCGGTATTCGCTGACCTGCGCCGGGTTGAACTCGACCTGCAACTTGACGTTTTTCGCCACCACGGCGAGGGTCGAACCGAGTTGATCCACCAGCACCTTGCGCGCTTCGCGCAAGTTGTCGATGTAGGCGTAGTTGCCGTCACCGGCATCGGCCAGTTGTTCCATCAGGTGTTCATTGTAGTTATCCACACCAAAACCCAAGGTGGTCAGGGAAATCCCGGTCTTGCGTTTATCCACAGCCATTTGTTTCAGGCTGTCGAAGTCGCTGATGCCGACGTTGAAGTCGCCGTCGGTGGCCAACAGGATGCGGTTGATGCCGTTGGGGATGAACGCTTGCTGCGCCATCTGGTAAGCCAGTTCGATGCCTGAAGCGCCCGCAGTCGAGCCGCCGGCGGTCAATTGCTCGATGGCTGTGCGAATTTTCGCCCTTTCCCGTCCGGAAGTCGGCTCCAGCACCACTCTGGATTCGCCGGCATACACCACCAGCGAAACCCGATCCTGCTCGCGCAATTGATCGACCAGCAACTTCAGGGTGCTTTTGACCCGCGGCAAGCCTTCGGGGCGGTCCATTGAGCCGGACACATCCACCAGAAACACCAGGTTCGCCGGGGCCAATTCCGCCACCGCGCGGTCGGAGGCCTTGATGCCGATGCGCAGCAAGCGGGTGTGCGGGTTCCACGGTGAAGCGGCCAGTTCGGTGGTCACGCCGAAGGGCGAGCCATCGCTCGGCAGCGCGTAGTCGTAGGGAAAGTAATTGACCATCTCCTCCAGCCGCACCGCGCCTTCCGGCGGCAGGCGACCCTGGTTGAGCAGGCGCCGCACATTGGCGTAGGCGCCGGTGTCGACATCGGCGCTAAAGGTCGAGACCGGGGTTTCGGCGACGCTGCGGATCGGGTTGTCGGCCAGCTTGGCGTACTGCTCGCGTTGTTCGTCACGATAGCCTTGTGGATAACTTTCACTGGCCGGCAGCGGTGCAAAACTGGCTATCGGCGCTGCCCGTACACTGCGTTTGGCCATCGCGCTGTCGGCCATCACCGCTTCAGGCTGCACGGAGGATTTCAGTTCGGTCTGCGCCGGCGGCGCGACGGTGGTTTCCGGGCTGGAGGAAACGCCGCAACCGGCAACCACCAGCAACACACTGACAGCAAGGGGGCGCAGAAGCGTGGAAGGAAGGGACATGGGGGCTGACCTCGGGGAAGAATTGATCCATTCATCCCCTGAGACGGGCAGCCCTTTGCGTTCGGGTTAAACCTCGCCGAAATTTTTTTCAGCGGTGATAGCGCCGCACCGCACTGCTGTTGCGCAGCACGTGGCCTTTGATTTTTTCCATCAACTGGGCGCGGGTCAGGCCGGCAGGCAAGGCGTCCGGGGCCAGATCCAGGGCGTAGATCTGGATGATGTAGTGGTGAGCGCTGTCGCCCACCGGCGGGCATGGGCCGATGTAGCTGGTGGTGCCTTTGCTGTTGGTGCCACCGACACCTTCAAGGGCCGATTTCGCTCCAACGCCGGCGGCAATCTGCCGGGTTGTGGCCTTGATGCCGTAGTGAACCCAGTGATCGACGCCTGCGCCTTTCTGGCCGTCCGGATCGTGCATGACGATGGCGTAGCTCAGGGTTCCGGCCGGGCCAGCATTCCAGCTCAGGGCCGGCGACTGGTTCTTGCCGCCGCAACCGGCTGCATCGCTGGCCGCCGCCGAGGTGAACAGGCGGTTATCCGACACGCCGGGAATGCTGAGGGTGAAACGCTCCTGGGCCTGCGCCGGAAACTGCACGCAAAGGGCGACGGCAACGGCCGCCAGCCAAGGGTTGAGAGAGGTCAATCGGGTCATTCCGGGAGCACCTTGTGCAGTTGGGCCTTCGTCGGCCTGCAAACTATAGCCGTACCGTTCGTGCCGTGGCAGTGGGAAATGGCTGAACCTCGCAATGCAGCCCAAACTCGTAAGAGAAATGCCTGTGAGGAGCACGACCATGACCCTGCACCGTGTCGCCCGTTTCGCCGATGTGCCTGAAGACCGTGGGCTGGAGGTGCAGATCGGCGACTGCAAGATCGTCCTGCTGCGCGCCGCCGGCCAGTTGCGCGCCTTTCAGGGGCAATGCCCGCACGCCGGCGCGCCGCTGGCGGAAGGTGCGTTGTGCCACGGCCGGCTGATCTGCCCGTGGCACAAGGCAGCTTTTCGTGCCGAAGATGGCGCGTTGTGCGAGCCACCGGCGCTGGACAGCCTCAAGCGTTATCCGCTGGAACTGCGCGGCGACGAGGTGTGGGTCGATGACCAGCCGCTGCCGGATCCGCACACCCCGCCGCAGGACGACCCGCGCACCTTTGTCATCGTCGGCGCCGGTGCCGGGGGAACGGCCTGCGCCGCCGCCCTGCGGGAAAAAGGCTTCGGCGGGCGAATCGTGCTGATCGACCGCGAGCCGGACGCCGGCTACGACCGCACGGTGCTGAGCAAATTCGTGCTGTCCGGGGAAATGCCGTCAGCGGAAACCCCGCCGCTGCGCGATGACGATTTTTACCGCGAACAGCACATCAACCGGGTTTCAGGCGAGGTCACCGGGCTCGATGCCGATACCAAAACCCTTCACCTGAGCGATGGCCGCACACTGCATTACAGCGCGGCGGTGCTGGCCACCGGCGCGACGCCCAACGCATTGGAGTTACCCGGCGCCGACCTGCCCCAGGTGTTTGTCCTGCGCTCAAGAACCCAGGCGCAATCCATCATGGACGCCGCCCAACCGGGCCAGCGCGCGGTGATCATTGGTGACAGCTTCATTGCCCTTGAATGTGCTTCAGCCTTGCGCCAACACGGTCTCGAGGTGACGGTGCTGGCCCGTCACGCGATTCCCTTCGCGGCGCAATTCGGTGAAGCCGTCGGCAAGGCGATCCGGGCGCTGCATGAAGAACACGGCGTGAAATTCATCACTGATCACGAAGCCAGGGAGATCACCGGCGATGGCAAGGTCGAGGCGGTGTTGCTCGACAACGGCCTGCGCCTGTCGGCGGATCTGGTGTTGGCGGGAATCGGCGTACATCCGGCCACCGAAGCGTTCGTCGACTTGCCGCGCGAGGACGATCAATCACTGTTGGTCGATGCCAGCCTGCGCGTGGCTGACGGCCTATGGGCGATTGGCGATATCGCCACCTTCCCGTTGAACGGCAAACCACAACGCATCGAACACTGGCGCCTGGCCCAGCAGCACGCGCGAATCGCCGCCGCCAACCTGCTCGGTGGCGACGAGCATTATCTCGACGTGCCGTATTTCTGGACCTGGCATTTCGGCCGCAACTACGACTATCTCGGTCACGCCGAGCAGTGGGACGCAGTCGAATTCATCGGCGAACCCGAACAGCCGCCATTTATCGGGCTGTTCGGGAGCAAGGGCGTGGTGGTGGCGGCGGTGGCCTGCGAAGAGGAGCGAGCGATGGCGCTGCTGGCCGAACGCATGAAACAACCGCTGCCGATGGATGAAGCCTGGCGGCTGATTCGCGCCGTCAGGTGATCCGGTTCAGCGGCTCGCGGTTGTCGTCGTCCTCGGCGTGCAGAAATATCACCCGAGGATGCTCGAGTGGCGCCAGCGGTGGCGGGAGCTCCTGCGGCTGAACCGGCCACAGATGCGGCACCACATGACTGACGTCGCCGTCCTGATCGTTGTGGATGGTCATCACGCCCGGCCCGCGCAGTTTCTGAAAGCGCTCGTCGCACAGCTTGAAGCTGCGGCTCAGCCCCTCATCGTCGACCACCGGGGACGGCAAGCGGCGCTGGGCGAAACTTCGGCTCTTGCGTTGCTGATAGCGCGCCCAGCCGATCAGGATCACCGCGTTGACTAAAGCCACCCACAGGTAAATCTGCAAGGTGCCGAGGGCTTCGAATGCCGAGTTGTCGATGCGTGGCCCGCCTTCGTGGGTCTCGATCAGCGGCCATAAACCGCGCGCCAGCAGATACAGCAGGCCGATCCAGGCCAGCACGGTGAAGAACGCATCGACCACCACCAGAAACGGCCGTTGGCGGGTCCGGATGATTTTCATTTGATAACCTCCTCTTCATCGTTCCCGAGCGGCTTGATACCCCGGTCGGGACTGACCCAGCGCGCACGCTTCTGGTGTTGGCCGAACAAGACTTTGGGGAAACTGACCAGCGTGGTCAGCAGGCTGACGAACCAGAACGCGATCGGATACCAGACCACCCAGAACATGGTCTTGCCCAGGCCCGGCTCGTAACGACGGTCAATGATGATGCTGACCGCGAACTGCACCAGGCAGACAAACGCCAGCAGCAGACCGGTGAACGCCGGGGGCATCAGGTGATCGACCGCAATCGCTTCAGGCATGACCACGAACTTGCCGACGGCCCAGAAGATCACCGACAACAGGAAGGTGAACGCCCAACCGGTCGACAGGCAGTATTCGAACAGCAGCGGCCACAGGTAACGGTGACGGTACTGCCAGATCCCGCGAATGTTCTTGAACAGCACTTCGGCGCCGCCCTGGGCCCAGCGCAGACGCTGCTTCCACAGACCGCGCAGGGTTTCCGGCATCAGGATCCAGCACAGGGCACGGGGCTCGTAGAAAATGCTCCAGTGATCCAGTTGCAGCTTCCAGCTGATGTCGATGTCTTCGGTGATCATGTCCGGGCTCCAGTAGCCAACCCGGTTCAGCGCGGTGCGGCGGAACGCGACGATCACACCCGACACGGTGAAGATTCGCCCGAACACCCGCTGGGTGCGCTTGATCAGCCCGATGATCGACGAGAACTCGCCGACCTGAACCCGCCCGACCAGAGTCGAACGCGTGCGGATTCGTGGGTTGCCGGTCACCGCGCCCAGTCGTGCGTTGTCGAGCATCGGCGCCACAAGGTAAGCGGCGGTGTTCGGCGCCAGCAGCGCGTCACCGTCGATGCACACCAGATATTCGCTGCGCGCAGCGATGGCGCCCATGCGCAGGGCCACGGCCTTGCCCTGGTTTTCCGCCAGGTGCAGCACCCGCAGTCGCGGATCTTCCTTGGCCAGCGCATCCAGCACTTCGGCGGTGTTGTCCTTGGAGCCGTCGTTGATCGCGATGACTTCGATGTTCGGGTAGTGCTGCGCCAGCGCCGCGTGGATGGTGTCGGCGGCGTTGTCGCCCTCGTTGTAGCAAGGGATCAGGATCGAAATCAGCGGTTCGCCTTCCAGCGGTGGCGGCAGGGTGTCGTCCTTCCACGGCCAGTGCCGTTCCCAGTGCAGCCAGAAATACAGGCCACCGGAAATCCACAACCCGGACATGAACAGCGGGTAGAAGAACACGAAGTCCATCAGGAATTGCCCGGTGACCAGGAAGATCAGCCCCAGCGGGACGCCGAGGACGATCGCCAGAACAAGCAGGGCCAGCAGTCTATCCAGCATGTCATGGGTTCCATTTGTTGGAGAGCGCAGGCCGCACGGTTTTCAGGTCCGGCAGGTTCTCGAGAAAGTTGTCCGGGTAGTAGCCGAAACTGGTGGCGCCCTGACGCTTGAGGCGGCTCATCCAGTCGGCCAGTTGCGCGCCGTCGATGTCGGTCTGGTCCTTTTTCGTCCAGTCCCGGGCCTGCAATTCGAACACCGTGCGATTCAGCGCACCGGGGCGCTGTTTGATCTTCGCCACCAGCGCTTCGAGCCACGGGCCGGACTGCGCATACGTCTGTTTTTCCATGAGCGGCATGGCCATCGGCGCCGTCCAGTCGTAAGTCCCGAGGAAGTCATCGAGGTTCTGCGCGAACCACGCTTCGCTGTGCGGATTGAGCACTGGCTCGGCGAAGATGTTGCGCGCGGTGAGCACTTGCGGGCCACGAATCGCGCGCACCTTGGCGGTCAGCTCATTGGTGAAGTCGATCAGGTAGCGGCTCTTGAAGCGCGTCCAGCGCTGCATGGCTTCCGGATCGTCACGCAGGGCGGCGATCGAGTCCGGCAAACCGTTCGCGGCATAAGCCTTCAGCGCCTGCGGGCCGGCGTCTTCGAAGTCCGAAAGCACCGCGTCGTCGTGGTAGAGAATGCCGTCGACCGAGGTCAGGCGTGCCACGTCTTCGTAGATCTCACCGATGATCCGCCGCACTTCGGGATCGAACGGCGACAAGCGTTTGTATTGATCCGGGTCGACCGCGGTCGTGCCGGTCTTCGGATCCCAGCGCGTCACCCGTGGCAGCTTCGAATCCAGTTCGAAACTCAGCACCGGCATCCACGCAAAGACCTTCACGTGAGCCCGGGTACGCAGTTGCCAGGCGACGCGGTCGAACAGGTCGGCGCGCATCGGCAGATGACGGTTGGGGAAGTACAACGAATGCACCAGCCCATCGCCCTTCGGATCGGCGAAGGCTTGCAGGAACACGGTGTTGGCGCCCATGTCAGCCATGCGCTGGATCAGTTTGCCGAGGTTGATTTCCTGCTGCGCCGGATCCGGGTCGTAGACGTTGTCCAGATCGACGTGGATCACGCGCATGGTGAAATCCGATTGCACGCCGACCACGCTGTTGGCGAAGTGCTCGCCGTCAGGGTCGGAAGCCACCAGGAAACGCGGCCCGCTCATCAGGTTGTCGAGGGCATCGAGGCCGTCATCGAGGGTCAGGGCCATTTCATAGCCTTCCTCGCTCACCACGGTCAGCGACGTGCCGTCCGCCGTGCCGTAAGGCCAGACCCAGATGCGCGGTTTCTTACCGGTGTTCTTGCGGATTTTCTCCGAGATCGCCTGCACGTCGGCGCGGATCCGCGCCTGGAAATCGGCTTCGGATTCGTAGCGTTTGCTCACCGGATCGTAGCGTCGGGTCGCGGCCGCCGGCTGAAGGTTGCCTTGCGGGTTGGCGAGAATGCCTTTGTGATTGGCATCGGTGTGAGCGGCGATTTCCACCAGACCCGATTGCGAGATTTCCCGCACCTGAGCCCAGGTCAGGAAGTCGGAGCGCGCACGCGGTGTACCGGCGAAATCCACCGGCTGGTTCAGCGGCGTGTCGATCCAGGTGCCGACCGGCGCCAGCAGCGCATGCCAGTTGTAGGCGCGCAACACCGGCAACACGCGGGTGTAGAAGCTTGAGTAACCGTCGTCGAAGCTGAGCAGGATCGCCTTGGGCGGCAGTTCCGGCCCGCCTTTGCGCGCGGCCATGATCTGGTCGACCGTCACCGGTTTGTAGTTGTTTTCCCGCAGCCAGGCGAGTTGCTCAAGCAGGCGCTCGGTGCGCACCGCCACCACCGCCTGATCGGGGTCACGATCTTCGACGTCATGGTAGGCAATGCCCAGCACGTGGTTTTTCGGCCAGGGCTTTTCATTGGCTGCCAGCGGTCGCTCGGACGGCGGCACGAAGGCCGGGGCTTGCTGGGCGCAGGCGCTGACCAGCAGCACTCCCAGCAGAAGGAAGAAACGCGAAATCAAAGGCATCTTCAAACTCTTCTAGAAGCGGAAAGTGAGGTCGACGAGCAGACGCAGATCGGTTTCCCGGTCACCGTCGTAGGGCCGGTTGATCACGCTGAACAAACCGCCCACCTCGAACACGTCGTTCCAGGCGTAGCGCTGGCCGTAACCGAGCAATGCCATGCCGCCGGTGCCGTGATCACGCTGGCTGTAAGTGCCCGCTCCGGCCTGGAACTGCTGGCTCCAGGCGGTTTCGTAGCGGTGGTACAGCACGTGATTGACGTTGAGCAGCGGCATGACGCTGAAGTCCGACTTCGGGTTGAAGTACGGCACGTCATCGGACTTGGAGTTGTGGCTGGTGCCCACTTCCAGGCCCGCATCGACTTGCAGGTTCGGCGCGCTGTAGACGCCCTCTTTTCCGGTCAGCAAGGCTTCGACACGGTTGTTGCCGTCGCTGAAGTGCGACGGGCTGACCGCCAGCCGCCACTCGCGGCTCTCATTGGCGCGCCAGCGGATGAAACCGCTGCCGCCGTTGGCCTTGATGTCGCTGTTCAGTGCCCGCAACGGGGTCTCGGCCGACAGGTATTCAAGGCTGCCGCCGTATTGCCAGTGATCGTCGATGTCGCGGGCAATCGCCAGACGTGCCCCCTGCTTGTCGCCGAAACCATAGGAATGGTTCGACACTTCGGCTTCGAGGGTCATGTCGCGGGTGCGACGCTCCAGGCCGACACGCTGGAAGTGGTGGTGGCCGGTGCCTTCGGCAAAATCGCCGGTGGCGTATCCGGCCCCGGCGAACACCCGCCAGTCCTCATCGATCGGCGGGCTGTAAAGGGTGGTCTGGATACCGAAATCCCGGCTGCCGGAGACCGCGCCGGCATCGCCACCGCTGCCACCGTTGGCCTTGCCGCCATAGGCCTCGACGCGCAGCTCGGACATGTCGTGCACTTCGCGCTCACGGGCCAGACGCTGGACCTGCCGGTTGTCGGGGAAACGCGCCACCACGTCATCGGTCAGCGCATCCATCTGCCGCCATTCCTGCAGGTCCATGGCGGTGCGGGCCTGCGCGACTTCCAGGCCCATGTCGCGCGGCGCGATGCTCTCGGTTTCCTTGAGCTGGTTTTCCGCGCGGCGCGGCCAGTTACGGGCCAGGTACAGATCGGCCTGGGCCAGGCGCAGGCCGATGTTGCCCGGCGCCTGATCCACCAGGGTCTGCAAGCGCTCTTCGCCGTGAGGCAGGTCGGAGCCATAGGTGCCGGCCTGCGCCGCCAGTTGCTGGGCGTCCATCCATTCGTCGTTGGGGTTGCCGATCGGCAAGCCCTTGAGTTCGACGCGCGGCTTCTGCGCCTTGGCCTGATCTTCAGCGACTTTGCGCGCCTCTTCGGCGCGGTCGCTTTCCAGCAGCGAGTAATACAGCGCCGTGGTGTCTTCGAGTCGGTCGCCGACATCGGCGTCCGGCGCTGCCAGCACCTGACGGTAAAGATCGGTGGCGATTTCCGGCTGGCGCTGATCCAGATAGGACGCCGCCACCCAGCGCAGGGCGTAGGTCGGGATCTTCACGCCTTCGGCTTGCAGCTTCTGGTATTCGCTGATGACTTCGGCGGTGCGCGCCCGGGCCTTGAGTGCGCCCATGCGGTCGATGCGCCAGCGGGTCACGTCATCGTGGGCGCTGGCGTCCGGGGTCCAGGTGGCGAGCAACTGGTCGTAGTCGGCCAGGGCGCGGTCGGCGATTACGTAGCGTTCTTTTTCGCTGCGGGTGGCCAGTTCGGCCAGGCGCACGCGTTCGGCGGCCAGATCACCTTCCAGTCGACGCAAGGTGACGGGATCGATCAGCCCCGGACGCTGCTTCGCCAAACGTAGCGCCGGCTCCGGCAGACGCGCCTTTTGCAGGGCGACCACGTATTCGCGGGCGACCTCAGGTTTGTTGCCGGCGCGCATGAAGGCCTGGTCGTATTCGAACAGCGCGTCGTACGGCTTGCCGGCGCGATTCAGGGCGTAGCCCAGCGCCAGTCGGCGGGAGGGATCATCGGGTTTGGCGGCGACCAGCGAACGGGCGCGGATCACCCCTTCGTCAGGCTTGCCGGAGTCGGCCTGGGTCAGCGCCAGACCGAGTTGCAGGTCGGCGTTGTCCGGCTCCAGCCTCAGGGCCTTGTTGTAGACCTCGATCGCCTGATCCCAGCGCTTGAGGTTGCGATAGGCCCGGGCAGTGGCGGTCAGCGCCTGAACCGGCAGTGCCCGGCCACGACCCTGAGTCTCGTAGACCTGCACCACTTCGGCGTCGAGCCCGGCCCAACCGGCGATTTGCAGGTGATCGCTGACCTGGCCGGTGGTGGCCTGGGCCGGCGGCACCTGACGCAAGACGGTCAGCGCGGGCGTGTAATGCCCGGCCCGGGCGTCGAGCACCATTTGATCGTAGGCCGTATCGGCGAACGCGAACGCCGGCCAGAGCAACTGGCTGCACAGCGCGACTCGAAACAAAGGGCGTAAACCACGATGTAATACGGGAACATCAATACGCGGCATTCGTCAGCATCCTTACATGGCCAGCCGGGTAGCAACGCCCCCCCTTGCCCATTTCGTAACGGAGGCCAAGTAGATCACCTGGCCAAGCTATCCAAGCAGTCTTGCACGCAAGCGTAGATCAATATTCAGAACACAATAATTGTTCAGATTCGTGACGATGACTGGCCCCGGCTAACCGTTAACCCGGATGCCAGACAGCAAAACGCCCGGCGTCTGCGGGTGCAGAGGCCGGGCGATTCGTTGTCGCGCGGGGCGTTTACTGAGGCTGTTCGATACTGCCGAACTTGCTCATCAGGAAGCCGACGAACTGCTCGACGGTCATCTTCTGGCCGTTGAATTCCACCTGATTGGCAGCGTAATGCAGTTTGGTGACTACGTTGGTGCCGTCCAGCGTCGCCAGCTGCGTACCCACGGCCATGCCGGCGAACATGTCGGCGCCAGCGCTGGCCTGGTCAACGATGGCCTTGGCATCGGTCTGGCCATCGATTTGCGCCTGCACGCTGAGCAGGTCGACCAGCATCGGCTTGGACACCAACACATTGATGTCCAGCAGCGCGATCAACTGTTTGCCCAGTTGATCCGGTGGCAGGTCCATCGACGCAGGCTTGGTCAGATCAAGCACCAGATTCGCCCGGCTTTCGCCGTTGGCGGTTTTCAGCGACAGGTCTTCCAGCGCCAGTTGCGGCCCGGCCGCCAGCAGTTTCTGCAGGTCGGCCTTGACCTGGGTCGACTCGGCCTCGGTCAGGTTCAGCTCCGGTGCCGGCAGGCCGGCGGCGGTGGCTTCGGCAGCGGCTTTTTCGTAAGGCTGCAGCTTGGTCTGGTAGATCTGCATCAGCGACATCGCCGACGGAATGTCGAGGTTTTTCAGGCTCATGGCCAGGTTGGCCGAACCGATTTTCTTGTCGTTGAGGGTCACTTCAGCGACCTTGTAGTCGGCACGGCCGGAGGCGTTGCTGCCGTTCTCTTCGGTACGGTTCTTCATTTCGAAGTTCTTCACGCCCAGCACCGACTGCTTGGCGCCGAAGGTGGTCTTGCTGCTGGTCAGCTCCAGGGTGTTCTCGCCGGTGTAGTAGCCGTAGGTGCTCTTGGCGAGGTTGCTGGCCAGGGTCAGGCCATTGAGTTCGATCTGCACCGGCGTCTGGTCTTCGGCGACCGTGGTCAGGCGCAGGCTGTCCATGTAGCCGTCGGCCTTGACTTTCTGGGCCTGGGCGCTGGCGGAAATATCCATGTTCAAGCCGGAAAACTTCAGGTTCGACTTGTCATCCAGCGCAGCTTCCAGTGGCAGCAGTTCGAGGTTGCCGGTGGTGGACTGGTCGTAGCCGATGTTGACCACACCTTTGAGCGGCGCCGCGCCCTTGGTGGCGGCAAACCATTTTTCGGTGATCGGGGTCTTTTCCAGCTCAAAGTGACTGGTGGCCATGACCGGAAGCCATTTCAGCGAAACCAGACGCGAGAACGGCAGCGGGCCATGTTCGATGCGGTCGACGAACAGCAGCTCGACCGGCGCTTCGCCGAACATTTCACCCTCGCCCTTGAGGCGATAGTGCGCGGTGCTGCTGAAGGTGTTGCGCTCCAGCGACACCAGTTCCAGCGACGCACTGCCGTTGGAGCCGGCCATGGCGGTCTGCAACTCGCTGTTGGCATTGGCGACGGCATTGTTCAACACGCCTTCGATTTTGGTGCCGGTGTACCAGGCCCCGCCTACGCTGATGGCGCCAATGGCCACAACAATTCCGAGAAGCACGCCTGCTGATTTATTCATGAATGACCTGATCGATTTCCGTGGCTGAAAGTGTGGTCGTCTTCCCTGAACCCGTGACCGGGCCGTGGCGCGACTCCGCTGAATTTAGCGGTGGAGATTAGCACCGGGCGCGCCTGGCAGCCCAATGTTTAAAGGTTAAAGAATGTCGACAAGACATGGACAAACAAAAAGATCGCCGGGTTCGGCGATCTTTTCGGGATCAGGAATATTGCACCTCGATCTCGTCGAGCTGATGGTCGAAGCTTTTCAGCCGCGCGGTCCAGGTGTACACCAGCACTTCGAAATCCCGGTCGATCACTGCTCCGCCCGGCCCGTCGCTGCGCGGGTCGCAGAAATCCAGTTGATAACGCTCGCGGGCCATGGCCGTGGCGACGTCCGACAGTTCGCGGGCGTTGTTGAGCCAGTGCCAGCCATCGCCGGCGACTTGTCGGTCGAGGGCCAGACATTGTTTTTTCAGGGCTTCGAGGCTTTTTTCCAGCGGCGTGCCGGTGAGCTCGCCCATGACTTCGGCGAAGGTACGCCCCGGCTGCCAGTAGCCGCCCCAGAAGTAGCGGTCGAATACGGTTTCGACTTTACGCAGCGCGACCTTGGTGTCCCAGATCAGCAGCAGCGTCTTGCTTTGCTCAAGCTGGCGTTTTTTGAGTCGCTGGGTCTGCACCAGCGCCGACGCCACGACCACGATCGCCATGACCGCGATCAGCGCCACGGTGCTGTCGAGGAAGACCATTGCCTTGTCAATCTGATGAGCCAGCATGATGCCGTAGAAATAGGTGGCCGACAGCAGCACCAGGGCTACGAGGGCGCACCAGAAGCCAAGAGCGTAAGGGTTTTTCATTATTGGTTTCCCCTAGACCTGCGCTAGCGATGTGCACTGAAAAGGCGCCTGGTTCGGGGCGCCCTTTCAATACTTCAAAGCATAGCAACGGCCTCAGGGTTTGCTGGCGCTCGAGGCTTGCGTTCGTCCGCTTTCCCAACCGCCGCCCAGGGCGAGGAACAAATCGATCTGGCTCATGGCAACCTGGGTGTTGGCGGCGGCCAGTTGCGCGGTGACGTCGGTGTAGGTGCGGGTGGCCTGGAGATCGGCGAGAAACGACTCGCGGCCGGCCTGGAAGAAGCGGTGCGTCTGGTCCGCCGCCAGTTTCGCCGACTGCTCGGCATCGGCCAGCGCATCGCGGCGTTGCAGCAGCGCGGAGTACTGGGACAGGCCGGTCTGGGTTTCGCGGATGGCGTTGAGCACCACGCCGTCAAAGTGCGCCAGCGCACCCTGGGTGGTGGCTTCGGCTTCGCGGATCCGGGCCCGGGCGCCGTTGGTCGGCACGCTCCAGCTCAGCGACGGGCCGAAGCCCCAGCGGTTGGTGGACGGTTTGCCAAGGTTGTCCAGAATGCCGACGGTGCCGATGGTTGCGCCGAAACTGATGTCCGGGTACAGCTCGCCGGTGGCGATGCCGATCCCGGCGGTCGCGGCCGCCAGACGCCGCTCGGCCTGGCGGATGTCCGGCCGGCGCTTGAGCAGCGCGGCGCCGTCACCGACTGGCACCAGTTGCGCGATTTTCGGCAGCTCGGCACAGGTCGCGGTGCCAGCCGGCAATTGATCGACAGGCTTGGCCAGCAGCATCGACAGCCGGAACAACCCGGCCTGCCGCGCCGCCTCATAACGCGGCATGTCGGCGCGCAGGGATTTGAATTGGGTCTGCGAACGGGTGACCTGGGTTTCGTCGCCACGCCCGGCATCGCGCAGGCGCTGGATCAGGGTGGTGCTCTGGGATTGCAGGTCGAGGGAATGCTGGGCGATTTCCCGTTCCTCGTTCGCCGCACAGACCTGGGTGTAGGCCCGCACCACGTCGGCGACCAGAGTGATGCGCGCGGTATCGGCCGCGGCCTGGGTCGCGTCGGCGTTGGCCTTCGCCGCTTCGATCCCGCGTTGCAGGGTGCCCCACAGATCGAACTGGTAGGACGCGCTGATGCCGATATCGCCGATGTTGGCCACCGGCACTTTCTCCGGCAGCAGGAACGCCTCGCCGGATTCCTGCAAGCGTTGCGCGCCCATCTTCACGCCGCCGCTCCAGCCACCGGCCGCTTCGGCTTCATCGACCTGCGCACGGGCCCGCGACAGGTTCGCCGCCGCCACCCGCAGATCGGTGTTGGACGCCATGGCCTGCTGCACCAGTTGATCCAGACGCGGATCCTGATACAGCCGCCACCAGTCCGCCGGCACCGGGGCCGACACCACCGGTTTGCCGGCCACTGCCAGGTCGCCCTGGAAATCCTTGCGCTGGATCGCCGCGTCTTCGGGCACGTGATAGTCCGGCCCGACCATCGAGCAGGCCGACAGCATCATGCCCAGCCCGGCGACCATCAGGGCCCTGTTCATTGCGCGGGCTCCTGCGGTTGATCGTCGATGATCGACACGGTCGCGGTACGCCCGGCGATCATGCGGAAGTCATCCGGCACATCGTCGAAGGCAATGCGCACCGGAATCCGTTGCGCCAGACGTACCCAGCTGAACGCCGGATTGACGTTGGGCAGCAGGTTGCTGCCGCTCGAACGGTCACGGTCTTCGATACCGGCGACGATGCTTTCGACGTGCCCGCGCAAGCGGGCGCGGTCGCCGATCACGCGGATATCCACCGACTGCCCGATGTGGATGCCGTCGAGTTTGGTCTCTTCGAAATAGCCATCGATGTGGAACGAATTGCTGTCGACCACCGACAACACCGGACGCCCGGCGGTGACGAACTCCTGCGAACGCGGCGCACGGTCGTTGACGTAGCCGTCCACCGGACTGCGGATCACCGAGCGGTCGAGGTTGAGCTGAGCGCTGTCCACCGCCACCAGCGCTTCGGCCAGGGCCGATTGCGCGCGGGCCACTTTCGACAGGCTTTCTTCCAGCTGTTCGGCCGGCACCAGATTGCCCAGACCACGGTTACGCTTGGCTTCACGCTGCGCCTGAGCCAGGGTTTCTTCGCGATCGGCTACCGCGGCCTTAGCCTGGCGCAGCGCCAGTTTGAAACGGTCCTGGTCGATGCTGAACAGCACCTGGCCGCGTTTCACCAACTGGTTGTCCTTCACTTCGACCTGCTGGATCAGCCCGGACACGTCCGGGGCGATCTGCACGATGTCGGCGCGAATGTGGCCGTCGCGGGTCCAGGGCGCGAACATGTAATACATCACCATGCGCCAGACCACGACGACGGCGAAAGTCACGATCAGCAGCGTCAGGACGACGCGACCGAGGGTCAGAAACGGTTTTTTCATGTCATCAGGTATCGACTGAGTGAATCCACGCCGTACAGCATCACGGCGTAGAGAGCCACGTTGAACAATGCCCGGTGCCAGACCAGACGGTAGAAATGCAGGCGTGTGAGCACGCCGTGTACCAACACAAACAGCACATAAGTGATGCCCATCAACACCAACAGGGTCGGCAGGAAAATGCCGCTGATATCCAGATCACCGATCATAGGGGCGCTCCTTCGGGCAGCGGTTCTTCGGGCTCTGCATTGGAAACGAATTCCACGCCGGGCAACAGCGCCAGGCGCAAACCGCTCAAGGCGTGCAACAGGTTGAGCCGGGTTTCTTCATCGCCGTGGCCGTTGAGCGCACGGCGGGTGCGATCCATGGTCATCAGCAAGGCGCTTGGCGCCGGCAGGCGTTCGCCAGCCTTGAGGCAGGCCCGGAAATATTCGCCGACCTCTGCCACCACTTGCTTGAGCAGCGCGTTCGGCGCGCCCGTCACTCGCGGTGTGTAGGCGAGCAGGTCGAGCAGGTTCAGCCCCACGCGCACTTCGCGCATGGCGATGCCAGTGTCCTGGCCGGTCAGCGCCAGACGCGGCAGGTGCTGCATCAGGCGGTCGAGCAGTTGCACGCCCAGCTGTCGATGTTCGGCAAGGTTCGCTGGCTCGGTCATGCTGACGATGTCTTTCCAGCTGAAACGGGTCAGACGCTTGGCCGCCAGTTCGGCGCCGAACGGCCGGGCGATCAGGGTCCAGATAAACGCGAACAACAACCCAATCGGGCCCGCCAGGTTGGAATTGACGAAGGCAAAGAAGTCCGCGTCGTAAGCACCGGAAATGCTGATGAACGACGAGGTGTTGACCAGCGTCAGCAGCATGCCGAGGTAGAAGCGTGGCTGCACCGTCAGGGTGCCGACACAGATGAACGGCACCGCGAACGCCAGCACCAGCATCGGAAAGTCATGCAGGTTTGGCAGCACCAGAAACAGGTACAGACTGGCAAACAGCACCGACATTCCGGTCCAGAAAAAGAACCGGTAAATCTGCGGCGCCGGGTCGTCCATCGAGGCGAAGAAGCTGCACGACACCGCCGCCAGAATCACCGCGCTGCCACCGTCGGTCCAGCCCAGCAGGATCCACAACACCGAGGCAACGATGATCGCCAGAATGGTCGAGGCCACCGAATACAGCATCAGCCCGCGGTCGATGAATGGCGTCAGGCGACCGAGGCGCCAGTGACGATACACCGCGCGCCAGCTGTCCTGGCGCTCGCACAGGATCGCGTCCTGCAGGCTGCGGCAGTCCTGCCACAGATCGATGAATTCGCCGAGGCGATACAGCGCGTTGGAAAACAGCAACTGTTTGCGATCTTCCAGGGCTTCGGCGCTCGGTTGCAGTGCTTCGAGCTGATCCCGCAGGGCTTGCCAGCGGCCGAGATCGGCGTCGTTGTGGCCGAGCCATTCGCGGGTCGCGGTGAGCAGCGGGGCGAATTTTTCCACCAGCTCGGGCGTGCGCCGTTCGAGGGCGTAAAGCGAATCTTCAAGGGCATCGATCACCGGCAGCAGGTGAATCATCCGGCCGCGCAGTTCCTTGGTGTTGCGTACGGTTTGCGGCCGCGCACCTTCGTGCGGCAACTGGCCGATCATCAATTCCAGGCTGTTGAAACTGCCGACCATCGCCATGCGCAGGGCTGCGACCTCTTCGGGCTGCACGTCGCGGCTGAGGAATTTCAGGCTGTAAGTCGTGGCGTCGGCGAACCATTTGCCCACGGCGTCGTTGAACACCGGCGCCAGGCGTCGTGGCCAGAACATCGCACCGACCACCGCCGCCACGGCGATGCCGAGAAAGATTTCCTCGGTCCGCGACTCGGCCACGTCCCACACCGCCAACGGGTTATCCACCACCGGCAGGGCGATCAGCGGCAAGGTGTAGCCGGCCAGCATCAGCGCGTAGTTGTTGGCGGTGCGCAAATGCAGGGACAGGAACAGCAGAATCCCCGTCCACAAGGCGATGACCACCACCAGCACATAAGGGCTCTGCACGAACATCGGCACGAACAACACCGCCGCCGCTGCACCGAGAAACGTGCCGATCGCGCGATACAGCGCCTTGGAACTGGTCGGGCCGAGGAACGGGCTGGAAACGATGTACACCGTGGCCATCGCCCAGTACGGACGGGGCATCTGCATGAGCAAGGCGATGTACAGCGCGGTCATCGAAGCCGCAAACGTGCGGATCCCGTAGAACCAGTCCCGCGCCGGGGGCATGCCGGAAAAGAACCCGTTCACGGATTGATCACCGTTGGCGGAGTGGCCGCCTCAAAAGCTCTCAGTACTCGAAGCGTAGCCTCCAGATCGCGCTGGTCGATGCCTTCGAGCACTTCATGACGCAGACGCACCAGTTGCGCCTCCACCGCTTGCACCAGCTCACGGCCGGCGTCGGTCAGGCTCAGGCATTTGGCGCGACGGTCCTGGGCATCTTCGGTGCGGCAGACAAACCCGGCGTGACACAACTGATCGAGCAGGCGCACCAGCGACGGCGACTCCATCCCCGCCGCCTGCGCCACCTGCACCTGGCGCACACCCTCGCCCAAACGCCCGATCATCAACAATGGGACGGCGCAGGCTTCGGAAATTCCATAATTGACCAGCGTGGTCTGGCAGATCTTCCGCCAATGCCTGGCGGCCACCACCATGGCACTGCTGATGTTCATCTGGAGAGCGTCGAGGTTATTCGGCACGAGGGAATGCACACACTGTTAGTTTGCTAACTATCAATATCGCATTGGAGGGGAAATTCAGTCAAGTTTTGAAACAAATCTCCTCGAAGGTTTTTTACAGTTGATCCAGCTCGATGGGTTTTCCAATTTCATTGCGTCGCGAGTGAATGATCAACGCCAAATACTGATCGTCCAGCCGTTCAATAACCGCCTCATACAATGATGCGGAAAGCAGGACAGCTAAAACTTGACTGTGCTTTTGTAAAACGACTGGCTCATATTTGACGTCCTTGATTACCGCATCAAAATTTTCTTTAAAAGCCTCGACACTGATCATTTTTACCGGGGGGAATCTTTGCATTTTTCAGCTTCCAGTCTTCTTTGAAATCGGAAGCTACCCCAGATAGAGAGGGCGATTGAGGATATCCTGTGACGAAATTTTACGCTGACTAAGCGCCCCGCCCCTTCCTCAACATCACATCCAACTGATCCACCACCTCCGCCCAATCCGCATCATCGAGAATTTCGTCCCGCAGGAAATCCGCCTGGCTCTCGCTCCAGAAAAACGCGTCGCACAGGTGCAGTTCGGGTTTGAGCGGGGAATGGGTGGCGATGAACTGGTCGATGCTGACCGGGTCGTTGTCCAGGCCGAGTTGCTTGAACAGGGATGGGAGGCTGTGCGTCGGGTTTTCCATGTCGGAACTCCTGCGAGATTTATAGGGTGGGAAAGATTTTTCGCGAGCAAGCCCGCTCCCACAGGTTTAGCGCAGAACCTGTGGGAGCGGGCTTGCTCGCGATGGCGTCGGCACAGACGCTGAAAAGCTACTGACTCAACTCCCGCACCTGCGCATGCGGCACCATTTTCAGGAATTCGGGCATGCTCATGTGCAGCAGGTTGTTGTGGTTGCCGGCTTCCAGGTAGATGTCTTTCTGCCGGGTCAGCAGCGGGTCGATGACCATGTCCAGGCCATAGGAATCGCCCAGTGGCGGTACGGCGCCGCGTTCGCAGTCGTCGAAAATGTGCGCCAGATTGCTTTCGCGGGTGATTTGCCATTCGCCGCTGCTGCGCACCTTGCTCAAGTCCAGGTGACGGCTGGCGGGCAGCACCGCCATCAGGTAGTGCCCGTGACGGTCGTCCAGGATCACCGATTTGGCCACCCGTTCTGCGGCAATCCCGGAGACCCGCGCCGTTTCCAGGCTGCTGGACGAGTGCGGGTGGGTGACGATGTCATATTCGCATTGCGCCCGGTTGAGGCTGCTCTGCACTTTCTTGGCCATACGCATGATGCACCTCGGTGCCCGCCGACGCTGCGCGGCGGACGGTAATGAAACGCTGTGGCTGTCCTTCAAAGTCTAGTCCCGTCGACCGCGCACACAGGGAAATCCGCCCACTGGCGGGGCGGGGAGAATTGATCAAAATTCATCCAGCCACAGCCTCAACTAGACTGTAAGAACAACCCCTGACTCTCGCGGAGGGTCACGTGAACATCCGTTGCTGTGCGTTTGCCCTGGTGCTGCTGAGTGGAACGGTGGTTGCGGCAGACACCCCGTTTACCGCTGTCAGCCCGGTCGGTCTGTGGCTGATCACCCTGGGTATCGCGTTTCTGATCGCCGAAGCCGCGCTGCCCAACTACGGGGTGATCGGCCTCGGCGGCATCGTCATGTTTGTGATCGGCGCGCTGATCCTGAGCAACGCCGAACTGCCGGTACCGATGATGATCGGCCTCGGCCTGGTCAGCGCCCTGTTGCTGATCGCGCTGCTGGTCCGCGCCCTGAAAACCCGACCGCGCCAACCGGTCAGCGGCGATGCCGGCCTGCTCGGCAGTGTCACGGCGGTTACCGTGGTGCAACCGGAAGACAGCCGCAACGGCTGGGTGCAGTTACAAGGAGAACGCTGGCAGGTGCTGAGCGCCACGCCGCTGCACACCGGGCAACCGGTGCGGGTGGTCGGACGCAAGGGCCTGTTGCTGCAAGTGGCCGCGACTGACGCGGCACCGCTCGGAGAGTGATCATGGGCCTGCAAATCGGTTTTGTCGCGCTGCTGCTGTTGCTGATCGCCCTGGCCGGCTCGACGTTCCGCATCCTGCGCGAATACGAACGCGGGGTGGTGTTCCAGCTCGGACGCTTCTGGCAGGTCAAGGGGCCGGGGCTGATCCTGCTGATTCCGGTGGTGCAGCAAATGGTCCGGGTCGATCTGCGCACCATCGTCCTCGACGTGCCGCCGCAGGACGTGATCACCCGCGACAACGTATCGGTGAAGGTCAACGCGGTACTCTACTTCCGCGTGCTCGATCCACAGAAAGCGATCATCCAGGTCGAAGACTTCCTCATGGCCACCAGCCAACTGGCCCAGACCACCCTGCGGGCGGTCCTCGGCAAACATGAGCTGGACGAACTGCTGGCCGAACGCGAACGCCTGAACATCGACATCCAGCAAGTGCTCGACGCCCAGACCGACGCCTGGGGCATCAAGGTCGCCAACGTCGAAATCAAGCACGTCGACCTCAACGAGTCGATGGTGCGCGCCATCGCCAAACAGGCCGAAGCCGAGCGCGAACGGCGCGCCAAGGTGATCCACGCCGAAGGCGAATTGCAGGCCTCGGAAAAACTCATGCAGGCCGCCGAAATGCTCGGTCGCCAGCCCGGCGCCATGCAACTGCGCTACATGCAGACCTTGAGTTCGATTGCCGGCGACAAGAGCTCCACCATCGTGTTTCCGTTGCCGATTGAACTGCTCAAAGGCATGGCAGATTTGTCAGGTAAATCCTGAGGCAAAAGCTCGCAGTCGGCAGCGGTGTCTATGAGGGGCGGTTTTAGTCGAGTGGTGGCTGGGGGATGAACAGGCGTGCCTTGGCGCCGCCGGCATGGATTTCGGCGCCGGGCTGCCAGGTGGCGGGTAAGGGTGAGAATTCTTCCGCAGCGTCGAACGTCCCGACCAGCCAGACCCGTCCATGCCCCGGCAATTGCGCGAGGCTGTCCAGATAGACGTCGCGGCTCACCAGTGTACCGAAGCCGTACTCATTCGGTTGTGTCGAACGGCCGTCCGCTGTCGGCGGAGTAAAGAGGCGCACCTGCGCACCGCTGCGGTCGTAATAGACGTAGCTCAAGTACCAGAGCATGTCGCTGGTGACGATACGATCGCCCGGCAGGAAATGCTGATTGACGTAATTCACCACGCGATCGAACTGATCATCGCTGTCGACGTTGGCGTTGTTGTTCACGCCGAGCAGTTCCACGCCGATCAGTGAGACCAACACCGCCAAAGCGAGCAACCGTGCGTGGCTGTACAAACGGTCAATGGCTAACGCCGCCAGCATCGGCAACCCCAGGGCGTACGCCGTCAAATAGCGCTCGACGAAGACCGGCGTGATGAACGACACCGCAAATACCAGCAGCAGCGGCAGTCCGGTGTACAGCGCCAACAGCATACTGCCGCGCGACACGCTGCGATCGCGCATCACCGCGACAGCCGCCAGTGCCAGCAATGCCAGGGGCAACGCTGCGAACGTCAGCAGCGGTAACGTATCGCCATCGTCCTGCATCAACCACGACCAGATCATCGACGGCAGCGAACTCAAGGTGACGGCCGGCTCCCAGCCGACATCGCCGCCGGCCCTGAGCTGTTCCATGTGCTGCATCAAGTCGAGCAGATTGGGCAGCCAGGGCAGGTACAGCACGATGATGGCCAGGTTCGCCAGCCACCAGTTCCAGCGCTGGATATGGCGGAATCGATAACCGCGCTGTACGCGGATCGCGATCAGGTAGAGCCAGTGACACAAAACCGCGAGAACGGCGAAGTAGTGGGTGTAGAAGGCCGCGCTCATCAACAACGCGTAAATCACCAGATAGCGGTTTCGCTGGGGGCGCCTGATCCAGTAAACCAGCGCCAGGCTCGCGGCGAGCAACAGCCCTCCGAGCAACGCGTACATGCGCACTTCCTGGCTGTAGCGCACCGCTGTCGGCAGCAGCGCCAGCAACAGACCGGCGATGAAGGCTGCCCGGCGTGTGGCCAGGCGATCCACCAGCCAGACGCCCAACCCGACCGCCGCGATGCCGGCCAGCGCACTCAGGCAGCGGATCGCGAAGATGCCGTCACCGAACAGCTCGATCCAGCCATGCAGCAGTATGAAGTACAGCGGCGGATGCACATCGAAGGCCGCGTGCTTCCAGATTTCGCTCAACGGATAGCGCGCCAACAGCAGACTGGACCCTTCATCGCCCCAGATCGCCGCCGCCGTCAGGTCATAAAAACGCACGAACGCCGCCAGCGCGAGGATCGGCCACAGCCAATGATGTTTTACCCAGCGCACCCAGCGCAGACTGCCGAACCAGGAGCCGGGTGCGGCAAAGGGATCTTGCGTGTCGCCCATTGGCGTGACTCTGTTAACCGCCATCGCTTCCTCTTGCCGCGCCGTTGCGCCACGAGAGTATGACGCGCCAACCTGCTCATCACTTTAGGTCAGCCACAGCAGAATCGTCGACGCCGGCTGGCGCTTTCGCGACATCCGGCAACACGGCGGTCCGGTTCTCGTCTGGGTACACCGACTCCCATCCCCCACCCAGCGCCCGGTACAGCCCGACCATCGCCAATGAAACGCCGGTGGAGCTTTCCACCCATTGTTCCTGGGTGGCGAGCAGTGCGCCTTGCACAGTGAGGACGTTGACGAAGTCGACCACGCCTTCGACGTATTGCTGTTGCGCGGTGCGCAGGGCGATCTGGTTCTGGCGCACGGCTTCGGCGAGGCTGTCGCGGCGGCGCTGGCTGGCGTTGTAGGCGGTCAGTTGGTCGTCGATTTCGTGCCAGGCGCGCAGGACGGTCTGTTGATAACCGATCGCCGCTTCCTGCTGCTGGGCTTCGCGCAGTTGCAGCACGCCGCGCAAGCGGCCGCCGTCGAACAGCGGCAGGCTGAATTGCGGGCCGATGCCGAAGGCGCGTGAGCCCCAGGAACCGAAATCGCTGAGCTGCATGGCTTGCGAGCCGAGATTGCCGGACAGGGTGATGCGCGGATAGAAATCGCCCTTGGCCACGCCGATGTTGGCGGTGGCGGCATGCAGACGGGCTTCGGCCTGGCGAATGTCCGGGCGGCGTTCGGCCAGTTGCGACGGCAGGCCGATGGCGACGGTCAATGGCGACTGCGGCACCGGCGCGTCTGTGGATAACTCTTGAGCCAAGGCCTGTGGCGGTTCGCCCATCAACAGGCTGATGGCGTTGATCAGTTGCGCCTGACGTTGCTCCAGCGCCGGCAGGCGCGATTCGATGGCCGCCACTTGCGCGGCGGCTTCGGCGACGTCGAGATCAGTGGCCACGCCATCGTTGAGGCGCAGTTGCGAGAGCTTCAGGCTGTGCCGCGCCACGTCGAGGTTCTGCTCGGTGACCGCGCGGGTGTTCTGCACACCACGCAGTTGGATGTAGTTCTGCGCGGTGTCCGCGAGCACCGCCAGCAGCACACCGCGACGGTCGTTTTCCGCGACTTCGAGGTTGGCATCGGCCGCTTCGGTTTCCCGGCGCACACGGCCCCAGAAATCCAGTTCCCAGGAGGCGGAGAAACCGGCGTCCCACAGGTTGAACGCGGAATCGCCATTGTGCCCGGACGGGTCGTTCAAGCCTTCGCCGCTGTTGCGTTTGCGGGCGTAGCTGCCGGTGGCGGCGGTCGTCGGATAGCGGTCGGCGCTGATCACCTGACGGGCAGCGCGGCTTTGTTGCAGACGGCTGCTGGCCAATTGCAGATCGAGGTTGCTGCGCAAGGCGCGCTGAGTCAGGGCCGAGAGCTGTGCGTCGTGAAAGACTTCCCACCAGCGCTCGTTCAACGGTTCGCTGACGGCCTGGCTGGGGGCACTTTTTGACGGTTTTGCCCACTCGGCAATCCGGGTGGTTTCGGGTTTCTGGAAGTCCGGGCCGACGGTGCACGCCGCCAACGCCGACAGACTCAGGACAACCGTCATGGACTGAAAGCGCTTCATCGCTGCGTCACCTCACGCACCGATGTCATCGAGCTTTCGGTATCGATGCTCGCTTCCACCGACATCCCGACCCGCAAGCGTTCGGCCAGCGGCTGCCCCGGATCCAGCAAAACCTTCACCGGAATCCGCTGCACGACTTTGGTGAAGTTGCCGGTGGCGTTGTCCGGTTTGACCGCCGCAAAAGTCACGCCGGTAGCCGGGGCGATGCTTTCGACACGGCCGGTGAGGGCTTCGCCGCCGAGGCTGTCGACCCGCACGACCACATCCTGCCCCGGCTGCACGTCGGTGAGCTGGGTTTCCTGGAAGTTGGCGACCACATAGGCCTGTTTCAGCGGCACCACCGCCAGCAGTTTGCTGCCCGGCGTCACATAGGCGCCGACCCGTACGGCGCGCTCGCCGATCATGCCGTCCTGGGGCGCGGTGATGCGCGTGTAGGACAGCTCGAAACTGGCGATTTCCAGCGCGGCCTGAGCGTGCTTCAAACTGCCTTCGGCAGCATCGCGCTGCGCCGTCAGAATCTCGACCTGCTTACGTTCCGCTGCCAGTTTCGCGGTGGCCGTGTCCAGCCGCGCAGAAGCCTGATCGATCCGGGTGCGCGCCTGCTGCGCGTTCTGCACGGTGCCGGCACCGACGCCGGCCAAGTGGTTGTAGCGATTCAATTCCTGCTGGGCGAAGGCCATTTCAGCCTTGGCCGATACCACCGACGCCTGCGCCTGTGCGATCACCGAAGTTTGGCGCTCCAGAGTGGCCTTGGCGTTCTGCAACTGCGCGCGGGCCACCAGGGTTTGCGCATCGGCGGCTTCGGCGGCGGCGCGCAGGTCGCGGTCATCGATCAGCGCCAGCAACTGCCCGGCCTTGACCTGCTGGTTGTCTTCCACCAGCACCTCTTTGATGAATCCGGCCACACGCGGCACCACCAGGGTGAAGTCGGCAGAAACGAATGCATCGTTGGTGTTCTGCTGGGTGCGTTTGCCGAACAGGCCGGGCATCGCCAGATACACCAGCACACCAACCGCCAGCGCAGCGGCTACGGCCACCGCGAGTTTTTGCTTTGCTTGAGTCGTCATAAAAACCTTCTGTTTCAGTCAGGTCGGCGCGCGCGGCGGAAAGATCCGCGTCGGCAGCCAGAAAATCAGCAGGATCAGCGCCACCGCGACGCCGGCCATGCACAGATAAAGATCCGAGGAAGTCAGCACCACCGCCTGTTCGTGCAGACGATGGGCGAGGCCGGGGTCATTGCTTGCGGCCAGCGGTGAGTTGCCGAGGCGATCGACCAGCATCGTCGAATGAAAATGCAGGCGCGAAGTGGTCAGCGCTTCGATCACGCCGGTGGCGACCACCGCCGCCAAGCCTTTCACGGTGTTGAACCAGGCCGAGGCGAACGGCCCGTCCTGGGGCTGGATGCTGCCGGTCGACAACATCAACAGCGGCAGCACCGCCATCGGCTGGCCGAAAATCTGCAGCCATTGCAGGACGTAGAAATCGTCGCGAATCCATTCCGAGGTCAGCTGCGAGCCACCGAGGCATGACAGCGTCAACATGCTCAAACCGATGCCGAGCACCCAGCGGCAATCGACCCAGCGCAGGTTGCACAGCGCCGCCACCAGCGGCAGCGCGATCAACTGCGGCAACGCCGCGATCAGCATGATCGGCGCAGTCTGTACCGGCCGGTAACCCTGCACCTGAGCCAGATAACTCGATGGAATCAGCACCACCGCCAGCAGCACCACCAGCACGCCGGCCAATGTCATCAGCGCGAACGACAGGTTGCGGATGCCGAGCATCTGCAACTTGAAAAACGGGATTGGCTGCGACCATTCATTGATCAGAAACGCCACCAGCAACAGCGAACCGGCGCCGAGCAAAGCGCAGATCAGGTTGGATTCGAACCAGTCCAGGCGATTGCCCTGCAACAGGCCGATCACCAGCATGCAGATCGCCGGAAAGCCCAGCAGCAGGCCTTTCCAGTTGAACGATTTGAGGCGCTCCAGACGCAGCGGATCCTGTGGAATGCCCCAGGCAACCATCGCCATGGCAATCAGGCACGGCACGATGATTTGCCAGAACGTCCATTGCCAGCCGACGTACTCGGTCCACAACCCCGCCAGCGGCGTGCCGAGACCGGGGCCGAACGTCGCGGTCAGGGCGTAACCGGCCAGACCGTAAAGCTTGATGTTGGCCGGCAGGAATCGGAGCGCGACGGTCATCAGCATCGGCGGCAACGCGCCGCCAGCCAGGCCTTGCAGGATGCGCATCAGCAACAGGCTTTCGTAGTTCGGGGCGAACGGACAGAGCACCCCAAGCAGGGTGAACACGCCGATGGCGCACAGGGTGAAGCGACGCAGGGAAAAGGTCACCGAGCACCACGGCGCGAATGCCATGGCCGCCACCGAGGTCGCGGTGTAGCTGGCGACCAGCCAGGTGCCTTCGTCGTAGCCGATGCTCAGGGCGCCGCGAATGTCGGCCAGGGCGACCTTGGTCACCATCTCGTTGAGACCCGACACCAGCACCGCCAGCAGCACGCCGACCAGACCGATGATGATCCGCGCCCCGAACACCGGTGGCGCGGCTGCCATCGGAGCGGTTGCGGCGATCGGCGCCGTGACCGTCAGGGATGTCATGCAAGCAAACTCCGGAGGGAAAAATACCGGAGCATGTTAGTAGGGCTTAGTGCTGACGAAAATTGACTTATTGGCAGTTTATAAGTGCACCAGACGCAATTGTCAGGGCTGTGCCGCCAGCCAGGTTTCGTCGCAGCAGGTCTTGAGGGTTTCCCGCAGCCAGCGGTGGGCCGGGTCCTTGTCGAAACGCGGGTGCCAGGCCTGGGTCAGCATCAGGGTCGGAAGCGGAATCGGCAGGTCGAACGAGCGCAGCTTCAAGCCCAGCCGCCGCACGCTGAGCAGCGCTTCCTTGGGCACCGGCAAAATCAGGTCGGAGTCTGGCAGGGCGAACATCGCCGCGTGAAAACTCGGCGCTATCACTGCCACCCGCCGCTCCAGCCCCAGAGCATTCAAAGCGGTGTCGATGGGCCCACGGGCGATGCCCCGGCGGGACATGCTGATGTGGGAAAAACCGGCGTAACGTTCGGCCGTGATCTCGCCATCCAGCAGCGGATGATCCTCGCGCACCAGACCGACAAAGTGGGTGGAAAACAGGTTCTGCACTTTGACTTCCGGCGTCACCGGGCGGGTGTTGCTCACGCTCAGATCGATCCGCCCTTCGCGCAGGGCTTCATCGTCACCGTCACCTTCGGGCACGAAGCGCAGCTCACAGTGCGGCGCCAGTTGATCGAGGGTGTCGAACAGCTTGCCGCCGTACACGCCGACGAAAAAATCGTTGGCACGAATGCTGAAGCGCCGGCGCAACGTGCCCAGCTCCACCGCATCGGCCGAGCGAAACAGCAACGCCGCCTGCTCGACCACATCGCGCACCTGCTCGCGCAGCTCCAGTGCCTTGGGCGTCGGCACCAGACCGCGACCGGCGCGCACCAGAATCGGATCGCCAATGGCTTCGCGGATCCGCGTCAGCGTGCGGCTCATGGCCGCCGGGCTGAGGTTCATCCGCCGCGCGGCGCCGACCACGCTGCCCTCGTCGAGCAAGGCGTCGAGGGCGACCAACAGGTTCATGTCCGGGAGTTGCATGCTGAGCACTCGTGGCCGATCAGGATTGATTCGCACGCAATGCTAGCAGATCAGAAAATCAGCGCTGCATGCCCCAGCGCTTCACCGTCACCCGCTCCAGCGTGTCGAACACCAGGTTCTCCACCAGCAGACCGATGAGGATCACCACGGCCAGACCGGCAAACACCTTGTCGGTGTACAACTCATTGCGGTTCTGGAAGATGTACCAGCCCAAACCACCCTTACCGCTGGTGGCACCGAACACCAGCTCGGCGGCGATCAGGGTACGCCAGGCGAAAGCCCAGCCGATTTTCAGCCCGGCGAGGATTGATGGCAGCGCCGCCGGAATCAGGATGAACAGCACGAAGCGCATGCCCTTCAAACCGTAGTTGCGCCCGGCCATGCGCAGGGTTTCCGAGACGCCGAGGAACCCGGCGTAAGTGTTCAGCGCCAGCGCCCACAGCACCGAATGCACCAGCACGAAAATCAGGCTGTTCTGGCCCAGGCCGAACCACAGCAACGCCAGCGGCAACAGGGCAATCGCCGGCAGCGGGTTGAACATCGAGGTCAGGGTGCTGAGCAAGTCCCGACCAACCTGGGTCGAAACCGCCAGCGTGGTCAGGGCGAAGGCCAGGACAATGCCGATCAGGTAACCCTTGATCAGCACCACCAGCGAGATCCACACCTTGCCCAGCAGTTCGCCGCTGAGCAGGCCGTCATACAGCGCGTGACTGGTCTGCAAGAAGCTCGGCAGCAGCAGGTCGTTGTTCTGCACCCGGGCCACAACCTCCCAGAGCACGGCGAGCAAAATCAGAATCACGCTTTTGCGCAACCAGCCCTGTTGCCACAAGCGCTGGCCCAGCGGCAGCTCGCGCTCCACCGGAACGCTGGTCAGCGGTTGCAGATCGTTTTCGAATTCTTGACGTACGGATGATGAATGGCTCATCGGGCAATCCTCCAGGCGGCTCAATAAGCGATGCGGATATCAGTGAAATCCAGTTCGCGCTCGGTTTCCGGCGACTGTCCTTCATCGAACAGCAACCGGTGAATGCGCCGCGCCGATTCCTGAAACGCTACACCGCCGAGGCTGTGCAAATCGTATTGATGACTGTGCACTTCCGCCCTCACCCGCCCCGGATGCGGCGACAACAGCAGGATCCGATTGCCGACCACCAGCGCTTCTTCAATCGAGTGGGTGACGAACAGCAAGGTGAACCGCACCTCCTCCCAGAGCAGCAGCAATTCCTCCTGCATCTTGCGCCGGGTCAGGGCATCCAGCGCGGCGAACGGCTCGTCCATCAGCAGGATTTTCGGCTGCATCGCCAGCGCCCGGGCAATCGCCACCCGCGCTTTCATGCCGCCGGACAAGGTGTGCGGGTAGGCATCGGCGAACGCCGCCAGACCGACTTTCTCCAGGTAATGCAGCGCACGCTCTTCAGCTTCCTTTTTCTTCAGCGTGCGCGAAGCCAGCAGCGGAAACATCACGTTCTGTTTGACGGTTTTCCACGGTGGCAGTTGATCGAACTCCTGAAACACCACGATCCGGTCCGGTCCCGGCGCGTCGACGCGCTGGCCCTGCAGACGGATCTCGCCCTCACACGGCGCAATGAACCCCGCGACAGCTTTGAGCAAGGTGGATTTACCGCAGCCGGACGGGCCGAGCAGCACGAAGCGATCCTGTTGATCGACTTCGAAACTGACCTGGTGGGTGGCGCGCACGACGCGCTGCGGCGTGCGGTATTCGAGGCTGACCTGATCGACCGCCAACAGCGCTTGCGCGGTGGCGATCGGGTTGCTGGCCGCGTGGCCTTGCAAAGGGGCGTTCATGTCGATCAGCTCCCCTGCAACGGTTTGGCGTCCTGGAAGAAGTAGTCCTTCCACGATTCCGGTTTGTTCTTGATCGCGCCGACGCGGTAGAGGAATTCGGCGAGCGGGTAGGTGTTTTTCGGCGTAACGCTGAATTCAAACTGCGGGTTGTCGATGATTTTCAGCAACGCGGCGCGGTCGATCTTGGCCTTGGTCACGCGGATATAAGTGTCCGCCGCCGCGCCTTTATCGTTCTGCGCAAATTGCGCGGCTTCGGTCAGCGCTTCGACGAACGCCTTGTAGGTTTTCGGGTTCTCGTTGCGGAATTTCTCGGTGGCGAACAGCACGGTCGGCGAGTTCGGGCCGAGCACGTCATAGGAGTTGAGCACCACGTGCACATTCGGATTTTCCAGCGCCTGATCCTGGAACGGCGGGTTGGAGAAGTGCCCGGTCAGCTCGGTGCCGCCGGCAATCAGCGCAGCGGTGGCGTCCGGGTGCGGAACGGCGATGGTGTACTTGTCGAGGCGATTGAATTCCTTGTCGCCCCACTGCTTGGCCGCCGCGTATTGCAGGAAGCGCGACTGCACGGAAACGCCCACTGCCGGCACCGCAATGCGGTCCTTCTCGGTGAAGTCGGCGATGGTTTTGACCTTGGGATTGTTGCTGACGAGGTAGTACGGGAAGTTGCCCAGCGAGGCCACGGCTTTGACGTTCTGCTTGCCGTGGGTGCGATCCCAGATGGTCAGCAGCGGCCCGACACCGGCGCCGGCAATGTCGATGGAGCCGGAGAGCAGTGCATCGTTGACCGCCGCGCCGCCGGACAACTGGGTCCAGTCGACCTTGATGTCGAGGCCTTCCTGCTTGCCGTACTTCTCGATCAGACCCTGATCGCGCACCACATTGAGCAATAAATAGACAATGCCGAACTGCTCGGCGATGCGGATTTCACCTTCGGCGTGGGCCACAGTCGGCGCCACCAGGCTGCCGGCGATCAGGCTGAACCCGAGGCCGATGGCCGCCGCCAGCGGCGCGAATGGAAGACGTTTGGACATGATCGGATCTCCGGCAAATCAGAAAGGCGCGTCGCCCTGAATGGTGGTGCGATACAGCTTGCGGCGCAGGTGCGCAGGGCAACCGGCGGCAAGGTGGATCAGCGAGCGGTTGTCCCAGAACACCAGATCGTGGGGCTGCCATTGATGGCGGTAGATGTTCTGCGGCAGCACGCTGTGGGCGTAGAGCTCGTCGAGCAGTTGTTTGCTCTCGTCTTCCGGCAGGCCGACGATGCGGGTGGTAAAGCCTTCGCTGACGAACAACGCCTTGCGGCCGTTTTCCGGATGGGTGCGGACCACCGGGTGCACGACCTCGGCGACCTGGGCCAGTTGCTCCGGGGTCAGAGTGGGGCGCCAGTTGCCTTCGAATTTGGTTTCGCTGTAACGCGCGGTGTAGGAATGCGCAGCCGAGCGGCCTTCGACCGCTTTGCGCAGCGCGTCGGGCAGGCTGTCCCAGGCTTTGTGCATGTCGGCGAACAGGGTGTCGCCGCCTTCAGACGGCAGCTCCTGGGCGTGCAGCATCGAGCCAAGGCTCGGCAGCTCTTTATAGGAAAGGTCCGAGTGCCAGAACTTGCCGGCATCGCCGAGGCCGATGTTCTGGCCGTTTTCGACGATGTTGGAAACGATGAGGATTTCCGGGTGATTGGCCAGCAGGAACTGCTTGAGCACGTGGATCTGCAACACGCCGAAGCGGCGGCTGAAGTCGATCTGCTGTTGCGGGGTGATGCGCTGGTCGCGGAACACCACGACGTGGTGATCGAGGTGCGCGCGGTGGATGCGGGCGAAGTCTTCGTCGTTGACCGGACGGGTCAGGTCGAGGCCGATGATCTCGGCGCCGACGGCACCGCTGAACGGGCGGACTTCGAAGGTTTGCGGCGCGGCAGTCGCGGCGCTTGGGGTAGCAGTAGCTGCGGACATCAATCAATCTCCCACGCACGGCGCGCTCGATGGCGCGCGCGTCGATCAGAAACTCACGCTGGATTGCGTGTTGGTTCGTGTCGTGCGGCGCGCCGATTGGTCGGCAGGTACGCAGGAGGCTGACTTTATAGCTATAAGAAGCGGAATTTAAATACTGTTAACGAATAACGATATGGCGAATGCTTAGGAATGGACTGGATGGTGAGTGACCATTTGTGTCACTTCTGGACGGAATGTGTTGTTCCGACAGACGCCTTCGTCGGATCGCCGCCCGGAGCAAGCCCGCTCCCGCACTCGATCGCGTGTCTCTGGAAAAACGCAGTCGAGTGTGGGAGCGGGCTTGCTCGCGAAGAGGCCGGAAAGGCCAATAAAGATCTAGCGTTCGTGCAACGCCTCGGCCCGCGCCCGGATGATCGGCTTGAGCAGATAGCTCAGCACGGTCTTCTTGCCGGTGATGATGTCCACCGACGCCACCATCCCGGGGATGATCAGCAACGGCTTCTCGTCAGTGCCGAGATGGCTGCGCTCGGTGCGCAGCTTGATGACGTAGTAGGTGGTTTTCTTGTCTTCGTCGGTGATGGTGTCGGCGCCGATCTGTTCCAGCTTGGCCTTGAGACCACCGTAGATGGTGTAGTCGTACGCGGTGAATTTCACCGTGGCCTCCTGGCCCGGATGCAGGAACGCGATGTCCTGCGGGCGGATCTTCGCTTCGACCAGCAGGGTGTCGTCCAGCGGCACGATTTCCAGCAGGTCGCTGCCCGGCTGGATCACGCCGCCGATGGTGTTGACCAGCATCTTGTTAACGATACCCCGCACCGGCGAGGTGACGAGCGTACGGCTGACCCGGTCTTCCAGCGCCTTGCCGGTGGCCTGGGCCTTGTTCAGGTCGGTGCGCGCCTCGTTCAACTGAGTCAGGGCTTCGCTGCGGAATTTGCCGCGGGTCTCGTCGATCTTGCGCTGTACTTCCTTGATCGCCGATTCGGCGCGCGGGATCGCCAGGGTGGTGGCGTCGAGCTGACCACGGGTTTCCACTTCGGCACGCTTGAGTCGCAGCACTTCCACCGGCGATACCGCGCCCTGAGCCACCAGCGGCTCGGACATGTTGATTTCCTGGCGTTGCAGACCCAGTTGCTGACGGTACTGCGCCTGCTTCGAGGTGAACTCGCGCAGCTCTTGCTGGCGCTGAATCAACTGTTCCTGCAGGCCACCGACCTCGTCGTGCAATTGCTGACGACGGCTGATGTACAGCGATTCTTCACTTTTCGCCTGACCCGGCACGGCTTTGAGCACGTCCTCGGGGAAATTCAGCGGCCGGTCATCGACCTCGGCGCTCAGGCGCTCGACCCGCAGCAGCATCGACAGCCGATCAGCCTCGGTTTCACCGACGTTGGAGGCGAATCGCGTGTCATCCAGGCGTACCAGCGGTGCGCCGGCCTCGACGATCTGGCCTTCCTTGACGAACAGCTCGGAGACGATACCGCCCTCGAGGTTCTGGATTTTCTGGATCTTCGACGAGGGAATCGCCTTGCCGTCGCCCTTGGTCACTTCGTCGATGACGGCGAAGTTGGCCCACAGCATCAGGAACACGAAGAAACCGATGATCGCCCAGATCGTCAGCCGCACCACGCGCGGCGCGTCCTCGATCAAGGCCTTGTTGACCTCTGGCAGCGGCTGGCCCTGCAGCGATGCCGAGCCCTTGAAGTAGCGGCGGATCGAATCCTTGAAACCCGACTTAAGCAACACTGATCTGCCCCTTCTTCAACGCTTCCATCACGGCCGCTTTCGGGCCATCGGCGAGAATCTGCCCACGGTCGACCACCAGCAGGCGATCGACCAGCGACAGCAGCGATGCCCGGTGCGTCACCAGCACCACGGTCTTGTTTTCCACCACCGCCGCGAGGCGTTGCTTGAGGCGTTCTTCGCCGGTGTTGTCCATCGCGCTGGTCGGTTCGTCGAGCAACAGAATCGGCGGATTGAGCAACAGCGCCCGGGCCAGGGCGACGTTCTGGCGCTGACCACCGGACAGGTTCTGCCCGCGCTCGCCGACTTGCAGCTCATAACCCTGCGGGTGCAGTCGGGCGAATTCGTGGACGCCGGCCAGTTCAGCGGCCTGCAGGACAAGTTCGTCTTCGACGTAACGAGCGCCGGAAATCAGGTTGTCGCGCAGGGTGCCGGCCAGCAGCTGGATGTCCTGGGGCACGTAGCCGATGTTGTAGCGCAGCTCGCTGACGTCGATCTGGCGGATGTCGACGCCGTCCACCAGCAACGCACCGTCGTCCGGCTGATAGAGGCCGACCAGCAGTTTCGCCAGTGAGCTCTTGCCGGAACCGCTGCGGCCGATGATGCCGATCTTCTCGCCGGGACGGATCACCAGGTTGATGTTCTTCAGCGCCGGGTTCTGTTGTTCCGGGTAGGTGAAGCTGAGCTGGCGGCATTCGATCGCGCCTTGCAGCACCTTGCGGCTCAGTGGGCGTTCTTCGAAATTGCGCTCTTGCGGCAACTCCATCATCTGGTCGACCGAGGTCATGGTCACCCGCGCCTGCTGGTAGCGGGTCAGCAGACCGGACAGCGACGCCAGCGGGCTGAGGGCGCGGCCACTGAGCATGTAGCAGGCGATCAGGCCGCCCATGCTCAGGTTGCCGGCGATGATCTGGTACACGCCGAAGACGATCATGATCACCCCGGCCAGTTGCTGGATCAGCAGGGTGATGTTCATCGCCAGACCGGAGAGCATTTTCACCCGCAGCTCGAGACGGCTGAGGGTGCCGATGGTCTGTTCCCACTGGTACTGGCGTTCGCTTTCGGCGTTGTTGACCTTCACCGCGTCGAGGCCGGCGAGGGTTTCGATCAGGCTCGACTGACGCTCGGCGCCGAGGGCCATGGTGCGTTCCATGGTTGCCACCAGCGGTTTCTGCAAGGCATAGCCGATCAGCAGCGCAATCGGGAAGGCCAGCACCGGAATCCACACCAGATGCCCGCCGAGAATCGCGATGACAATGAAGATCAGGATGGTGAACGGCAGGTCGATCAGGCTGGTCAGGGTCAGCGAGGCGAGGAAGTCGCGCAGACTCTGGAACTCATGAATGTTCTGGGCAAAGCTCCCGACCCGCGCCGGGCGGTATTTCATGGCCATGCCGACGATGCGTTCGAACAGCGTGGCGGAGATGATCAGGTCGGTTTTCTTGCCGGCCAGATCCAGGCACAGGCTGCGCAGACTCTTGAGGATCAGGTCGAACAGATAGGCGCCGGTGATGCCCAGCGCGAGCACCCACAGGGTCGCTTCGGCCTGGTTCGGCACCACGCGGTCGTAGACGTTCATCACGAACAGCGGCGCGGCCATGGCGATGATGTTGATCAGGAAACTGGCGGCGATGGCGTCGGCATACAGCCAGCGCGAACGCTTGAGGGTGTCGCGAAACCACGAGCGCGCACGCGGGATCAGCGTGCCGTGGTTGACGTCGAATTTGTGCTGGGGCTGGGCGAAGAACACCTTGCCGGTGTAGTCGTCGGCCAGCAGCTCGCGGCTGACCAGGGATTCGCCGCCGTCGCTTTCGCTGAGCAGCACCCGTGCTTCGTTCTCGCCCTGCCAGCCGAGCAGGACGGCACTGCGGCCATCCTTGAGGAGCAAAAGCGCCGGCATGGCAATCGCCGGAATTTCTTCGAGCTTGCGCTGCAGCACCCGCCCTTGCAGCCCGGCGCGCGCCGCTGCACGGGGCAGCAGCTCGACACTCAGGCGTTGTTTGGGCAGCGGCAGGCCGGTGGTCAGCATCGCCGCGCTGGCAGGTTTCTGGTGGAGCATGCAAAGAGCGAGCAGACCATCCAGTAAAGGATCGTCGTGCAACGCGCGTGGATCATGACTGAGATGAACTCGACTGACTTCTGATTCCACGCTCGACACTCTTTAGCAGTTGAAAAGGGACAACTCAATTCATCCCAGGCAGCTGAACCTTGGGCTTCACGTCGTTCTGCACAACGGATGCCAAGGGTGCGACCACTCCCTGGCTCTTGAGCAATTCGCCCATGGTCGCCTTGATTCGATACTGAGTAAATAACTGAATGTTTTTGATTTCAGCCAGACGCCGCGAAGCGGTGAACAGCTCGTTTTCGCTGTCGAGCAAATCCAGCAGGGTCCGTTCGCCGAGGCTGAACTGGCGCTGGTAAGCAGTGCGCACCGAGGTGCTGTGATCAACGTACTGCTGAGCGATCGGCACCTGGGCGTTGGCGTTGTTCAGGGCGTTCCAGGCCAGGCCCAGCTCTTCATTCAATTGGCGCAAGGCGTTGTTGCGGATGTCCAGCGCCTGGTTCGACAGGTAGGACTTGGATTCCAGATCCGCCTTGTTGCTGCCGCCCGAATACAGGTTGAAGCGCATGCGCAACATGGCCTGCCATTCGTTGTTGTGACCGTTCTGGCCGTCGAGGTCGTTGTCGGCAGTGCGGCCCAGCTCGGCGTCGAAGCGCGGGTAGAAGGTCGACTTGGCAGTCTCGTATTGCTTCTCGGCCGCGGCGATATCGGACTCGGCCGAACGCAGGATCGGGCTGTTTTCCAGCATCTGCTGGCGCGCTTCATTCAGGTTGGCCGGCATCATCGCCATGAACGGCGCCGGACGCTCCAACTGATCGGGCATCTGGCCGACGGCGCTGAGGAAATTGGTTTCCGAGTCGGCGAGGTTGGTCTGCTCGGTGATCAGGTTGTTGCGGGCCTGGGCCATCCGCGCTTCGGCCTGATCGAGGTCGGCACCGCTGCCGACGCCGCGCTGGGTGCGCAGCTGGATCTGGTCGTAGATACGTTGGTGGCTTTTGAGGTTTTCTTCGGCCAGACGCACGAATTCGCGACGGGTCAGCACATCCAGATAAACCTGGGCCACGGTCAGCGCGGTGCGCTCGGAAGTGCCGAGCAGGGAATACGCGCGGGAGTTGACGGTGGCTTGTTGACGCCCGACTTCGCTGGACGTCGCAAAACCGTCAAAAACCATTTGCGACAGACGTAAACTTGACTCGCTGCGGTTCAGGGTTTCCCAGTGATTGCCGCCACCATTGGCGCGGGTGGTCACGCTGTCGGTGCCTTCACGACCATAACCGCCCAGCAGATCGACCTTGGGCAGGTATCCACCTTTTGCAGCCTTTAATTGATAATCCGCGGCCAGCCGACTGTTGACCCCTGCCTGGATTTCCGGATGGACATCCAGCGCCTGCTGCATGGCTTCTGGTAAGGATTGTGCTTGTACGAAAGAGGCGGCGAGAGCGAAGGGTAGAGCCTTGAGCAGGTGCGAACGCATGGTAAAGATTTCCCAGAACTTCTTGTCTTGAATCACAGCAAATTGGTGAGCTGCGTCGGAAGATGGCAACCGGAATGACCGTATGTCGGAAAGTTTAAAACCGGAACTGGATCACACGCTGAAGGGCAGGTCGCCGCATAAATATCAATGTGACATTACTGGGACGATTGTTTAGGATGGCACCCAGAAGGTCAATAGTTTGGCATAAAGTTAATAGCGAAAGAATCTAGCCAAAATATTGACGAACAGCAGCGTCAACTTTGTTTCCTCTTTTTTTAAAAGTACGTCCAGACTGAATCGGCGCAGACAGCCATCAGGTCTATGGAAGTCAACTGAACGTGACACCCGGAGAGTCTTCAATGAGCAGTGTTGTTGCCATCGTCAAAAGCATTGTCGGTCAGGTTTTCGTGGTGTCCCCAGAGGGCGTCCGTCGCGTACTCGTTGAAGGCGACCGGCTGTTTGCCGGCGATCAGGTCGACACCGGCGTTTCCGGCGCCGTGTCCCTGGAACTGGCCGATGGCCGCACGATCGATCTGGGCCGTGACACTCAGTGGAGCGCCGATACCCCGGATTCCAGCACCGACCTGGCCGAAGCCACCGCGCAAGCCGCGCCGTCGGTAGAAGAGCTGCAACAAGCCATCGCCGCCGGTGTCGACCCGACCACCGCTCTTGATGCCACCGCTGCCGGCCCGAGTGCCGCGGGGACTGGCGGTGCCGCCGGCGGTGGTCACAGCTTCGTGATGCTCGATGCGACCGCCGGCCGCGTCGACCCAACCATCGGTTTCCCGACTGCGGGCATCAACGCTGCAGGCCAGGCCGCGCAGAACATCCCCGGCGGCCAGACCACCGACACCAACGCCAATGCCCTGCGCGAATCGACCCTGAACCTCAGCGCCACGCCGAGCATCACCGAAGCCGGCGGCGTGCTGGTGTACACCGCAACGCTGACCCAGGCGCCGCTGACCGACCTGACCATCACCCTGTCCAACGGTGCGGTGATCGTGATTCCGGCCGGTTCCACCACCGGCACCGTCAACGTGCCCCTGGCGCCGAACGACACTGTTTATAACGACCCGACCCAGATCGACGTGACCGTCACCGGTACCACCGGCGGCAACGGCATCACCGTGACCCCGCCGACCACCCCGGCCACGACCCAGGTCACCGACACCATCGACACCACCACCGTCACCCTGACGGCCGGCCCAAGCGTGACCGAAGGCGGTCAGATCACCTACACCGCGACCCTGACCAACCCGGCGCAGACGCCGGTGACCGTCACGTTGTCCAACGGCTCGACCATCACCATCGGCGCCGGCCAGACCACCGGCACCGTCAACGTGCCGACCGCACCGAATGACGTCTATAACAACGGCAGCACCGTCACCACCACCATCACCGGTGCCACGGGCGGCAACTTCGAAAACCTGGTGCCGAACCCGACACCGGTGGTGACCACCATCACCGACTCGATCGACAATACCGGCCTGACCCTGACCGCTACCGGCACTGTGGTCGAAGGTGGCCAGATCACCTACACCGCGACCCTGACCAACCCGGCGCAGACGCCGGTGACCGTCACCCTGTCGAACGGTTCGACCATCACCATCGGCGCCGGCCAGACCACCGGCAGCGTCAACGTGCCGACCGCACCGAATGACGTCTACAACAACGGCGGCACCGTCAGCACCACGATTACCGGCGCTACCGGCGGCAATTTCGAGAATCTGGTGCCAAACACGACGCCAGCGACTACTACCGTCACCGACTCCATCGACACCACCAACCTGTCGCTGAGCGCCACCGGTTCCGTGGCGGAAGGCGGTTCGATCGTCTACACCGCGACGCTGAGCAATCCTGCGGGTACGCCGGTGACCGTGACGTTGAGCAACGGCGCCGTCATCACCATTGACGCCGGTAAAACCATCGGCACCGTGACCGTTCCGGCGCCTGCCGATGACGTCTACAAAGACGCGGGCAAGGTCGAAGTCACCATCAAGGACGCCACCGGCGGCAACTTCGAGAATCTGGTGCCAAGCACTGTTCCCGCTGTCACCGAAGTGACTGACACCATCGACACGTCGACGGTCAAACTGACGGCTGATACTTCGGTTGCAGAAGGCGGCACCGTTACTTATACCGCTACGGTTGGCGCACCAGTCACCGGTTCGCCGGTGACTGTCACTTTGTCCAACGGTCAGACCATCACCATCGAAGTGGGTAAAACCACCGGCACCGTGACCACCACCGCGCCGAACGACGCATTGGCTGGCAACGCACCGCTGACCAACTCGATCACCGGCGTTTCCGGCGGCAATTACGAAAATCTGGTGGCCGACAAGACCCCGGTCTCGACCACGGTTACCGACGTTGCCGACACCACCAACCTGACCCTGAGCGCCACCGGCACTGTCGCCGAGGGCGGTTCGATTGTTTACACCGCGACGCTGACCAATCCTGCGGGCACCCCGGTGACCGTGACGTTGAGCAACGGCTCCGTCATCACCATCGAAGCGGGTAAAACCACTGGCACCGTGACCGTTCCGGCGCCTGCCGATGACGTCTATAAAGACGCCGGCAAAGTCGAAGTGACCATCAAGGACGCCACCGGCGGCAACTTCGAGAACCTGGTGCCAAGCACTGTTCCGGCTGTCACTGAAGTCACCGACACCATCGACACCACCACGGTCAAACTGACCGCGACAGAGTCAGCGGCCGAGGGCGGCACCGTCACTTATACCGCGACAGTTGGAGCGCCCGTAACTGGCTCGCCGGTCACCGTAACCCTGGCTAACGGCCAAAGCATCACGATTGAAGTGGGCAAGACCACCGGCACCGTGACCACCACAGCACCGAACGACGCATTGGCCGGCAACGCACCGCTGACCAACGCGATCACCGGCGTGAGCGGCGGCAACTACGAGAATCTGGTCGCCGACAAAACCCCGGTCAGCACCACCGTGACCGACACCGTCGACACCACCAACCTGACCCTGAGCGCCACCGATTCCGTGGCCGAGGGCGGCTCGATCATCTACACCGCGACGCTGACAAATCCGGCCGGCACGCCGGTGACCGTGACCTTGAGCAACGGCGCGGTCATCACCATCGAAGCCGGCAAGACCACCGGCACCGTGACCGTTCCAGCGCCTGCCGATGACGTCTACAAGGATGCCGGCAAAGTCGAAGCGACCATCACCGGCGCAACCGGTGGCAACTTCGAAAACCTGGTGCCAAGCACTGTGCCGGCCGTGACCCAGGTCACCGATACCATCGACACGTCGACCGTCAAACTGACCGCGACCGAGTCGGCGGCGGAAGGCGGTACCGTTACTTACACCGCGACGGTGGGCGCCCCGGTAACCGGCTCGCCTGTGGTTGTGACCCTGGCCAACGGTCAGGCGATCACCATCGAAGTCGGCAAAACCACCGGCACCGTGACTACCACGGCGCCGAACGACGTACTGGCCGGCCATGAACCGCTGACCAACTCGATCACCGGTGTGAGCGGCGGTAACTACGAAAACCTCGTGGCCGACAAAACGCCGGTCAGCACCACCATCACCGACACCGTCGACACCACCACCGTATCGCTGACCGCCACCGGCAACGTCAACGAGGGCGGGCAGATCGTCTACACCGCGACCCTGACCAATCCGGCCGGCACCCCGGTGACCGTGACGTTGAGCAACGGCTCCGTCATCACCATCGAAGCCGGCAAAACCACTGGCACCGTGACCGTTCCCGCACCAGCCGATGACGTCTACAAAGACGCCGGCAAAGTCGAAGTGACCATCAAGGACACTTCCGGCGGCAACTTCGAAAACCTGGTGGCCAACCCGACGCCAGCGGTGACCAACGTCGCCGACACCATCAACACCACGCACCTGACCCTCAGCGCCGAAAGCTATGTGCTCGAAGGCACGTCGATCACTTACACCGCAACGCTGACCAACGCCGCGCAGACGCCGGTGACCGTCAACCTGAGCAACGGCCAGACCATCGTTATCGAGGCCGGCAAGACCAGCGGTTCGGTGACCATCCCGGCGCCGAGCGATGACGTCTACAAGGATGTCAGCAAGCTCACCGTGACCATGACCGATGCCAGCGGCGGCAACTTCGAGAAGCTCGACGTCAGCAAGACGCCGGTCAGCACCACGGTCAACGACACCATCGACAAGACCACGCTGACCCTGAGCGCCAGCGACACCGTCAGCGAAGGTGGCCAGATCACCTACACCGCGACCCTGAGCAACCCGGCCGGCACTGCCATGACCGTGACCCTGGCCAACGGCGCGGTGATCAACATCGCTGCCGGTGCCACCAGCGGTTCGGTGAATTTCCCTGCGCCGGCCAATACGCCTTACATTGATGGCGGCAAGGTGCAGACCGCGATTGCCAGCCACAGCGGCGGCAACTTCGAACAGGTCGATGCCAACCGTACGGCTGTGGTGACCAAAGTCACCGACACCGTCGACACCACCAACATCAGCCTGAGCGCCACCGGTTCGATCGCCGAGGGCGGTTCGATCGTCTACACCGCGACCCTGACCAACCCGGCCGGCACGGCCATGACCGTGACCCTGAGCAACGGCGCGGTGATCAACATCGCCAAAGGCGCGAGCACCGGCACCATCACCGTCGCCGCACCGAGCGACGACGTGTACAAGGACGCCGGCAAAGTCGACGCCAGCATCACCAAGACCACCGGCGGCAACTTTGAAAACCTGGTGGTCGACAAGACCCCGGCGGTGACCGACGTCACCGACACCATCGATACCAGTACCGTTTCCCTGAGCGCCACGGCCAGCACCGTTGAAGGCGGCGTGGTGGTTTACACCGCCTCCGTCACCGCACCGGTGACCGGCTCGCCAGTGGTCGTGACCCTGTCCAACGGCCAGACCATCACCATCCCGGTCGGCGCCAGCAGCGCCAGCGTCAACTACACCGCGCCGAACGATGCACTGGCCGGCGGCAACACGCTGAGCGTGAAAATCGACGGCACCAGCGGCGGCAATTACGAAAACCTGGTCGCCGACAAGACGCCGGCCGTGACGTCAGTCACCGACACCGTCGACACCACCAACCTGACCTTGAGCGCTACAGGTTCCGTGGCCGAAGGCGGTTCGATCGTTTACACCGCCACGCTGACCAATCCGGCTGGCACGCCAGTGACCGTGACCCTGAGCAACGGCTCGGTGATCACCATCGAAGCGGGTAAAACCACTGGCACCGTGACCGTTCCGGCTCCGGCCGATGACGTTTACAAAGACGCCGGCAAAGTCGAAGTGACCATCAAGGATGCGTCCGGCGGCAACTTCGAGAATCTGGTTCCGAGCACCGTTCCGGCCGTCACTGAAGTGACTGACACCATCGATACGTCGACCGTGAAACTGAGCGCCGATACGTCGGTGGCCGAGGGTGGCACCGTCACCTACACCGCCACTGTTGGCGCTCCGGTGACTGGCTCGCCGGTCACCGTGACTCTGGCCAACGGTCAGTCGATCACCATCGAAGTGGGCAAAACCTCCGGTACCATCACTACCACCGCGCCGAACGATGCACTCAACGGTCACACACCGCTGAGCAACTCGATCACTGGCGTGAGCGGCGGCAACTACGAAAACCTGGTGGCCGACAAGACTCCCGTCAGCACCACGGTAACCGACACCGTCGACACCACCGACCTGACACTGACCGCGACCGGCACCGTGGCCGAAGGTGGCTCGATCACCTACACCGCCACCCTGACCAATCCGGCCGGTACTCCGGTCACCGTGACGTTGAGCAACGGCTCCGTCATCACCATCGAGGCCGGTAAAACCACCGGCACCGTGACTGTCGATGCACCGAAAGACGATGTCTACAAAGACGCCGGCAAGGTCGAAGTCACCATCAAGGATGCAACTGGCGGCAACTTCGAGAATCTGGTGCCGAGCACTGTTCCGGCCGTTACCGAAGTCACCGACACCATCGACACCACCACAGTCAAACTGACTGCGACCGAGTCGGCGGCGGAAGGTGGCACTGTCACTTACACCGCCACCGTGGGCGCTCCGGTGACGGGCTCGCCTGTGACCGTGACCCTGGCCAACGGTCAGTCGATCACCATCGAAGTCGGCAAGACCACCGGTACCGTCACCACCACCGCGCCGAACGATGCACTCAACGGCCATGCGCCGCTGAGCAACTCGATCACCGGTGTGAGCGGCGGTAACTACGAAAACCTCGTGGCCGACAAAACGCCGGTCAGCACCACTGTGACTGACACCGTCGACACCACCAACCTGACTCTGAGCGCCACTGACTCGGTGGCCGAAGGTGGCTCGATCACCTACACCGCCACCCTGACCAACCCGGCTGGAACCCCGGTCACCGTGACGTTGAGCAACGGCTCCGTCATCACCATCGAGGCCGGTAAAACCACCGGCACCGTGACCGTCGATGCGCCGAAAGATGACGTCTATAAGGACGCCGGCAAAGTCGAAGTCACGATCAAGGATGCCTCCGGCGGCAACTTCGAGAACCTGGTGCCGAGCACTGTTCCGGCTGTTACCGAAGTCACCGATACCATCGACACCACCACGGTGAAACTGACCGCGACCGAGTCCGCAGTTGAAGGCGGCACTGTCACTTACACCGCCACCGTTGGCGCCCCGGTAACCGGCTCGCCTGTGACCGTGACCCTGGGAAATGGTCAGTCGATCACCATCGAAGTGGGCAAAACCACCGGTACCGTCACCACCACCGCGCCGAACGACGCGTTGAACGGTCACACCCCACTGACCAACTCGATTACTGGCGTGTCTGGCGGTAACTACGAAAACCTCGTAGCCGACAAGACCCCGGTTTCGACCACCGTCACCGACACCGTCGACACGACCAACCTGACCCTGAGCGCCACTGACTCGGTAGCCGAGGGCGGTTCAATCGTTTACACCGCGACCTTGACCAACCCGGCCGGCACACCGGTCACCGTGACCCTGTCGAACGGCGCCGTGATCACCATCGAAGCCGGTAAAACCACCGGCACCGTGACTGTCGATGCACCGAAAGACGATGTCTACAAAGACGCCGGCAAGGTCGAAGTCACCATCAAGGATGCAACTGGCGGCAACTTCGAGAACCTGGTGCCGAGCACCGTTCCGGCCGTGACCAACGTCACCGATACCATCGACACCACCACGGTCAAACTGACCGCGACCGAATCGGCAGCTGAAGGCGGCACCGTTACCTATACCGCCACCGTTGGTGCCCCGGTAACCGGCTCGCCTGTGACCGTGACCCTGGCCAATGGTCAGTCGATCACCATCGAAGTGGGCAAAACCACCGGCACCACCACCACCACAGCGCCGAACGATGCGCTCAACGGCCATGCGCCGCTGACCAACGCGATCACTGGGGTGACTGGCGGTAACTACGAAAACCTCGTGGCCGACAAGACCCCGGTTTCGACCACCGTCACGGATACCGTCGACACCACCAACCTGACCCTGAGCGCAACGGGCTCGGTGGCCGAGGGTGGTTCGATCGTTTACACCGCGACCCTGACCAACCCGGCCGGCACTCCGGTGACCGTGACCCTGTCGAACGGCGCTGTCATCACCATCGAGGCCGGCAAAACCTCCGGCACCGTGACCGTCGATGCGCCGAAGGACGACGTCTACAAAGACGCCGGCAAAGTTGAGGCAACCATTTCGACCGCCACCGGTGGCAACTTCGAGAACCTGGTGCCGAGCACCGTTCCGGCCGTGACCGAAGTCACCGACACCATCGATACCACTACGGTGAAACTGACCGCGACTGAATCGGCAGCTGAAGGTGGCACCGTCACTTACACCGCGACCGTGGGCGCACCTGTGACCGGTTCGCCAGTCACCGTGACGCTGTCCAACGGTCAGTCGATCACCATCGAGGTGGGCAAGACCACCGGCACCGTGACCACCACTGCGCCAAACGATGCGCTCAACGGCCACACGCCGCTGACCAATGCGATCACTGGCGTGAGCGGTGGCAACTACGAAAATCTGGTCGCTGACAAAACCCCGGTCAGCACTACCGTGACCGACACCGTCGACACCACTAATCTGTCGCTGAGCGCGACCGACAGCGTGGCCGAAGGTGGCTCGATCGTTTACACCGCGACCCTGACCAACCCGGCCGGCACCCCGCTGACCGTGACCCTGTCGAACGGCGCTGTCATCACCATCGAGGCCGGTAAAACCACCGGCACCGTGATCGTTCCTGCGCCTGCCGATGACGTCTACAAAGACGCCGGCAAAGTCGAAGTCACGATCAAGGACGCAACCGGTGGCAACTTCGAGAACCTGGTTCCGAGCACCGTTCCAGCCGTAACGGAAGTCACCGACACCATCGACACGACGACCGTGAAGCTGACCGCTTCCGAAACGGCCGCTGAAGGTGGCACCGTTACTTACACCGCCACCGTTGGCGCACCGGTGACCGGTTCGCCTGTGACCGTAACCCTGGCCAATGGTCAGTCGATCACCATCGAGGTGGGCAAAACCACTGGCACTGTCACCACCACCGCACCGAACGATGCGCTCAACGGCCACACGCCGCTGACCAACGCGATCACCGGCGTAACCGGCGGCAACTACGAAAACCTCGTAGCCGACAAAACCCCGGTTTCGACCACCGTCACTGACACCGTCGACACCACCAACCTGACCCTGAGTGCAACTGGCTCGGTAGCCGAGGGTGGTTCGATCGTTTACACCGCGACCCTGACCAATCCGGCCGGCACTCCGGTGACCGTGACCTTGTCGAACGGCGCCGTGATCACCATCGAGGCCGGCAAAACCACCGGCACCGTGACCGTCGACGCGCCGAAGGACGACGTCTACAAAGACGCCGGCAAAGTCGAGGCGACCATTTCGACCGCCACCGGTGGCAACTTCGAGAACCTTGTTCCGAGCACTGTTCCGGCCGTGACCCAGGTCACCGATACCATCGACACCACCACGGTGAAACTCACCGCGACCACGACGGCAGCTGAAGGTGGTACTGTCACCTACACCGCGACCGTGGGTGCGCCTGTGACCGGTTCGCCAGTGACCGTGAACCTGTCGAACGGCCAGAGCATCACCATCGAAGTGGGTAAAACCACCGGCACCGTGACGACCACGGCGCCTAACGATGCGCTCAACGGCCACACGCCGCTGACCAACGCGATCACCAACGTGACGGGCGGCAACTACGAAAATCTGGTGGCCGACAAGACGCCAGTCAGCACTACCGTGACCGACACTGTCGACACCACCAACCTGACCCTCAGCGCCACCAATTCGGTAGCCGAGGGCGGTTCGATCGTTTACACCGCGACCCTGACCAACGCTGCGGGCACCCCGGTGACCGTGACCTTGAGCAACGGCGCCGTCATTACCATCGAAGCCGGTAAAACCACGGGCACCGTGACCGTCGCCGCGCCAGCCGATGACGTCTACAAAGACGCCGGCAACGTGCAAGCCACGATCACCAACGCCACGGGCGGCAACTTCGAAAACCTGGTGACCAGCACCACACCAGCGGTGACCAGCGTCACTGACACCATCGACACCACGAGCGTAAAACTGTCCGCCACCACCAGCGTGGCTGAAGGCGGCACCGTCACTTACACCGCGACTGTTGGCGCACCGGTTACCGGTTCGCCAGTGACCGTGACCCTGTCGAACGGTCAGTCGATCACCATCGAAGTCGGCAAAACCACCGGCACCGTGACCACCACCGCGCCGAACGACGTGCTGACCGGTCATGCACCGCTGACCAACGCAATCACCGGCGTGAGCGGCGGTAACTACGAAAATCTGGTGGCTGATAAAACCCCGGTTTCGACTACCGTCACCGACACCGTCGACACCACCAACCTGTCGCTCAGCGCGACTGGCACCGTGGCCGAAGGTGGTTCGATCACCTACACCGCGACACTGACCAACGCTGCTGGCTCGCCAGTGACCGTGACCTTGTCGAACGGCGCCGTGATCACCATCGAGGCAGGTAAAACCACCGGCAACGTGACCGTTCCTGCGCCAGCCGATGACGTCTACAAGGACGCCGGCAACGTGCAGGCCACCATCACCAATGCCAGCGGTGGCAACTTCGAGAACTTGGTCACCAGCACCACGCCAGCGGTGACCAGCGTCACTGACACCATCGACACCACCACCGTGAAGCTGACCGCGACCGCGACAGCTGCTGAAGGTGGCACCGTCACCTACACCGCTACCGTGGGGGCGCCGGTGACTGGCTCGCCAGTGACCGTAACCCTGTCCAACGGTCAGTCGATCACTATCGAAGTAGGTAAAACCACCGGCACCGTCACCACCACCGCGCCTAACGACGTATTGAATGGTCATGCACCACTGACCAACGCGATCACCGGCGTGAGCGGCGGTAACTACGAGAATCTGGTGGCCGACAAGACCCCGGTCAGCACCACCGTGACCGACACGGTCGACACTACCAACCTGTCCCTGAGCGCCACCAACTCGGTCGCCGAGGGTGGTTCGATCACTTACACCGCAACCCTGACCAACGCTGCGGGCACTCCGGTGACCGTGACCTTGAGCAACGGCGCCGTGATCACCATCGAGGCCGGTAAAACCACTGGCACCGTGACCGTTCCTGCCCCGGCGGACGACGTCTACAAAGACGCCGGCAACGTACAGGCCACGATCACCAACGCCACCGGTGGCAACTTCGAGAACCTGGTGACCAGCAACACACCGGCCGTGACCAGCGTCACCGACACCATCGACACCACCACCGTGAAGCTGACCGCGACCACGACGGCGGCCGAAGGTGGCAACGTGGTCTACACCGCGACCGTCGGCGCACCAGTGACTGGCTCGCCGGTAACCGTGAATCTGGCCAACGGTCAGTCGATCACCATCGAAGTCGGCAAAACCACCGGCACCGTGACCACCACCGCGCCGAACGACGCGTTGACCGGCCATACACCGCTGACCAACTCGATCACCAACGTCAGCGGCGGCAACTACGAAAACCTCGTAGCCGACAAGACGCCGGTCTCGACCACCGTCACCGACACCATCGACACCACCAACCTGTCGCTCAGCGCGACCGGCACCGTGGCCGAGGGTGGCTCGATCACTTACACCGCAACCCTGACCAACGCCGCTGGCTCGCCAGTGACCGTGACCTTGTCCAACGGCTCGGTGATTACCATCGAAGCGGGCAAGACCACCGGCACCGTGACAGTTCCTGCACCAGCCGATGACGTCTACAAAGACGCCGGCAACGTGCAGGCCACGATCAAATCCGCCACCGGTGGCAACTTCGAGAACCTGGTCACCAGCACCACGCCAGCCGTAACCAGCGTTACCGACACCATCGACACCACCACCGTGAAGCTGACCGCGACCACGACGGCAGCCGAGGGTGGCAACGTTGTCTACACCGCGACCGTCGGCGCACCAGTGACGGGCTCGCCTGTGACTGTGACCCTGGCCAACGGTCAGTCGATCACCATCGAAGTCGGCAAAACCACCGGCAGTGTGACCACCACCGCGCCGAACGACGTGTTGAATGGTCATGCGCCACTGACCAACGCGATCACCGGCGTAAGCGGCGGCAACTACGAGAATCTGGTGGCAGACAAGACCCCGGTCAGCACCACCGTCACCGACACCGTCGACACCACCAACCTGTCCCTCAGCGCGACCAGCACCGTGGCCGAGGGTGGCTCGATCACCTACACCGCAACCCTGACCAACGCCGCTGGCTCGCCAGTGACCGTCACCCTGAGCAACGGTTCGGTGATCACCATCGAAGCCGGCAAAACCACCGGCACCGTGACCGTTCCTGCGCCAGCCGATGACGTCTACAAAGACGCCGGCAACGTACAGGCCACGATCACCAACGCTACCGGCGGCAATTTCGAAAACCTGGTCACCAGCACCACACCAGCAGTGACCAGCGTCACCGACACCATCGACACCACCACCGTCAGCATCACCGGCAGCACCTCGGTGACCGAAGGCCAGACCGCAACCTACACCGTCAGCCTGACCAACCCGGCGCAGACCGAAGTCACTCTGAAAATCGTCTACAGCGGCACCGCCGCCGACGGTTCGGACTTCACCGGCGTGTACACCGTGAAAATCCCGGCGGGGGCCAGCAGTGCGCAGTTCAACGTCGCGACCATCGATGACAAGATCACCGAAGGCACCGAAAACTTCGTGGTCAAGATCGACTCGGCCACCGGTGGCAACTTCGAAAACCTGGCGGTCAGCAGCACCAATGGCAGCGTCAGCACCTCGATCATCGACAACGATGCTCCGCCGGTCATCGACCTCGACGCCAACAACTCCAGCGGTGCAACGGGTGCCGACTACAAGGTGACCTTCACCGAGAACACCCCGGGCGCAGGCGTGTCGATTGCCGACACGGATATCAAGATCACCGACCCGGACAGCACCATGCTGACCGGCGCCACCGTCGTGCTGACCAACCGTCAGGACGGCGATGCGCTGAACCTGGGCAACAGCGTCAACGGCATTACCATCAACGCCAACAGCACCAACGGCACCGTCACCCTGACCCTGTCGGGTAACGCGACGCTCGCCGACTACATGCAGGCCATCAAGAACATCAGCTTCACCAACAGCAGTGAAGACCCGAGCACCGTGCCACGGATCATCACCGTGACCGTGACCGATGGCGGCAACTACTCCAACACCGCGACCACCACGGTCAACGTGGTGGCGGTCAACGATGCGCCGGTCGCTGCACCGGTCAACGTCACCGGCACCGAAGACACCCCGCTGATCCTCGGCTGGTCGACCTTCGGCGTCAGCGACGTCGACAGCCCGGCCAGCAGCCTGGGCGTGAAAATCACCCAGCTGCCGGGCGAAGGAAAACTGCAGTATCTGGACGGTTCGACCTGGAAAGATGTCGCCAACAACCAGACTTTCAGCAAGGCCGATATCGACGCCGGCAAGTTGCGCTTCCTGCCGGATGCCAACGAGTCGGGTGTGAACGGTTACGGTGGCACTGGCGTTGGCAACAATCAGGCCGACTACGCGCAGATCAAATTCCAGCCAACCGACGGCCAGTTGCTGGGCAACACAGGCACCATCAAGATCGACATCACCCCGGTGGCGGATGCACCGACCCTGTCGGTGGCCGACAACAGCGTGAAGTCCACCGGGCTGATCAAGGAAGTCTGGACCGGTCTGTCGGGCCTGGGCACCGACGGCAGCGGCGCCAACTCGACCACCCTGAAAAACGTGATCGACGGTGCCGGCAAGCCGAACACCAGCGGTACCGTGAACAACGTGCAGTCCGACGGCAGCGTAACCGCCGGCACTGCGTCGAAAACCTCGGGCCTGATTTATCTGGAAGCCGGCAAGACCTACACCTTCAGCGGCACCGGTGACGACAGCCTGCTGGTGACCATCGGCGGCAAGAGCGTGGCGTCCACGACGTGGGGCGCGGGCGGCAACCTCAACGGTTCGTTCACCCCGACCACCAGCGGCTACTACACCCTGGACATCTACCACCACAACCAGAGCGGCCCAGGCAGCTACGACGTCAACCTGTCGGTCAACGGCAGCACACCGATCGACCTGAGCAGTGCCGGCGTGCCGATCTACACCGGCGTGCAGGATCTGGTGAATGCCAGCGTAACCGTCTCCGATCTGCACGGCAGCAACGGCGAAGGCTACTACGACGGCTACAAGCTCAATACAGGCGCCGAAGGCACCACGGTGAAACTGTCGTCGATCAGCACCGCGCTGACCGACACCGACGGCTCGGAAACCCTGAGCATCAAGATCAGCGGCGCACCGGTCGGTTCGGTGCTCAGCGATGGCGCAGGCCACAGCTTCACCGTGACCGCCACCAGCGGCGACGCCAACGTCACCGGCTGGAACCTCGGCACCCTGACCGTGACCCCGCCGACCTACTACAACGGCCAGTTCAACCTGACCGTGACCTCGACCTCCACCGAGCAGGTCGGCGGCTCGGCCAGCACCACTGCGACCATCCCGGTCACCGTGGTGCCGGCGGTATATAACGCGGTGGTCGCCACTTCGGCCGACGACACCGTCACCGGCACCGACGGCAACGACATCATCGTCGCCGACATCGGCGGCCTGACCGTGGTGCCGGGCACCAACTACAACATCGCGTTCATGGTCGACAGCTCGGGCAGTATGAGCGCCTCGTCGATCAATGCGGCCAAGGATTCGCTGACGTCGGTGTTCAACACCCTCAAACAGAGCCTGGGCAGCAACTCGGGCACGGTGAACATCTTCCTGGTGGACTTCGATACCCAGGTCAACAAGTCGGTGTCGGTGAACCTCAACGACCCGAACGCACTGACCTTGCTCAAGGCCGTGCTGGACTCGATGTCGTCCGGCGGCGGCACCAACTACGAGGACGTGTTCAAGGCCACGGCGAACTTCTTCCAGAGCGCCGAAGCGGTAGCCAACACCGGGGCGAAGAACCTCACGTACTTCATTACCGACGGCCAGCCGACCTACTACCAGAGCAACGAGCAGACCAACCCGACGCTGTACGGTAACGTGAAGCTCGATGATGTGGTGAAAACCAGCAACTACAAGCTGGGCAACAGCTTTGCGACTTACATCGACAGCACCCACTACCTGAGCATCAACACCTCCGGCGAGGTCGTGTTGCAGACGTACAAGAATGGCTACTGGAACTGGAACAGCCTGGGCACCATTCATGCACAGGGTGACGGCACCTACGAGATCTCGAGCCTGGCCGGCAGCGGCAGCAGCACCTCGTCGTACACCACCGACAACTCCGCCGCCGGCTTCGCGCTGCTGAGCGGTCTGTCGAACGTCGAAGCGATCGGCCTCAACAACGGCGTCAGCCTCAGCGATTTGAAACCGTACGATTCGGACAAGACGCCACAGACCAACATCGATCCGAAGGACCTGGCCAACTCGATCATCGGCCACACCGAAGCGACGATGCCGGGCAACGACACGGTCAGCGGCGGCGATGGCAACGACATCCTGTTCGGCGACCTGGTGAGCTTCAACGGCATTGCCGGCGAGGGCTATCAGGCGATGCAGGCGTTCGTGGCCAAGGAAACCGGGGTCGACGTCAGCAAAGTCACCACCAGCAACGTGCACCAGTACATCACCGAGCACTATCAGGCGTTCGATGTGTCCGGTGCCCATGACGGCAACGACACGCTGCTGGGCGGCGCGGGCAATGACATCCTGTTCGGCTCGGGAGGCAACGACCTGCTCGACGGCGGCAAGGGCAATGACATCCTGCTCGGCGGCACCGGCAACGACACGCTGATCGGCGGTCAGGGCAACGACATCCTGATCGGTGGTTCCGGTGCCGACACCTTCGTCTGGAAGGCAGGCGACACCGGCAACGACGTGATCAAGGACTTCAAGGCCAGCGAAGGCGACCGCATCGACCTGCGTGACCTGTTGCAGGGCGAGACCGGCAGCACCATCGACAACTTCCTGAAGATCACCACGGTCGACGGCGTGTCGTCGCTGCAAGTCAGCTCGGGCGGCAAGTTCAACTCGGGCGATGCCGCAGCCGCCACCCCGGACGTGACGATCAAACTGGAAGGCAACAACTGGTCCACGGTCAACATTCACAACCTGATTGCCGGCAGCGATCCGACCATCAAGGTCGACCACAACAACAGCTGATGCGTGAACAACGGCCGCCCCACTGGGGCGGCCGTCGCGTTTTCGGCGCTTGAACCGGTGACGATTTCGTCGGCGCACCGCATACTCGCGCGCAGTTGGCTATGCTGCTGACAGCATGACGCTGGTCCATTTCCGAGGGATGCTCAATGTTTTACGTGCAACGCGATGCGCAGGGTCAGTTGATTCGCGTGGAAGCTGCGGCCTACGCCGAGGCCACGGAAACGCTGCCGGCCGACCACCACGAAATCCAGGCCTGGTACGCCAACGAAGCCGTGGAGAACAGCCTCAAACAGCTCAAGCAGAGCGACCTGGAAATGATCCGGGTACTCGACGACCTGATTCAGGTGCTGACCCAGAAAGGCGTGATCCGCGTCACCGACCTGCCGCCGGCGGCCCAGGCCAAGTTGATGGACCGGACCCAGGCTCGGGAAGCGCTGGGCGGGTTGAGTCAGTTGATTGATGAGGATGAGGGCGGGTTGATCTAATCCAGGATCTTCGATGAAGTTTGATCGTTCCCACGCTCTGCGTGGGAATGCCGCCCATGACGCTCCGCGTCACAACGGTGTCTGACGCGACACCGACGGTGTGACTGGAACGCAGAGCGTCCCTTTGTGCATTCCCACGCAGAGCGTGGGAACGATCAGTCAGCCCCAGGGTTTTGGCTCACCGAACAGTTGCCCCTGAACCCCATACAACCCCATCTCGCGAATCACCGACAATTCCCCTTGCGTCTCGACCCGCTCGGCAATCAGCGGCAGATCGATGCTGTGCGCCGCACGCTGGATCGCCTCGATGAACAGACGCTTGTCGCTTTCCTGATCGATCGCCCGGATGTAGCTGCCATCGATCTTCAGGTACGCCAGCCCCAGCCGCGCCAGGTTGCCGATCATGCTGAAGCGTCCGCCGAAGCGCTGCAGGCTCAGGGAGAAACCGAGTTCACGCAGGCGCCGGGTCAATTGTTCCAGCACCGCTTGCTCCGGCAATTGTTCCTCGCCGATTTCCAGGGTCAGGCGCGCACCGAGGTTGGAATGCGCCCGCAGAATCTCGAACACTTTGTTCAACGCCTGCGGATCGGCGAGGGTCGCCGATGACAGGTTCAGCGCCAGCGATTCTTCATGGCCGGCCATCTGCTCCAGCACCTGCTCGAGCATCAACCGGTCCAGCCGTGCGGTCCAGCCGAAGCGCTCCAGCCACGGCAGGAAGCGTCCGGCTGGAATGGTCTGGCCCTGCTCGTCGAGCAAGCGCGACAGCACTTTGTAATGCAGCACCAGTTGCGTGTCCTGCGCCGCCACTACCGGCTGGAAGAACAGCTCGAAACGCCGCTGATTCAACGCCTGATCGAGCAAACGGTGCCAGGCGTGGTGATCGTCGCCGACCTCCGCCACCAGGCTCTGATCGAGGCACGCCCAGTTCTGCTCGCCCTGCCCTTCGGCCTGGGCCAGCGCCTGATCGCCGAGGCTGAGGACCGCTTGCGGCGAATCGCCGTGAGCGAACGGTGCCAGGCCGATAGAAGCCACGGCGGGCACGTCGGTGGCGCCTGTCGCGTGCAGGCTGCTCAACGCACTGTCGAGGCTCTGCGCCAGTTGCAGCGCTTCTTCACGGGTCAACCCCGGCGCCAGCACGGCGAATTCACCGCCGCGAATCCGGGTGACGAGGTTCTGGGTTTCCGGGTATTTGGCGCACTCGCGGGACAGTTGCTCGCCGACCGCTTTCAACAATTCATCGGTGCGCTGACCGCCGAGGCGCTGGTTGAGACCGGCCAGATCCTTGACCCGCAACAGCAGCAGATAACCGGAACTGGCCTGCTCCGGGTTGCTCACCCGCGCATTCAGCTGCATCTCGAAATAACGCCGGTTGGCCAGCCCCGTGAGGTTGTCCTGATAGGACTCGGTGCGCAGTTTTTCACTGCGTTCGGCCTGCTCCTGGAACAGCGCCTTGAGCTTCTCGACCATCTGGTTCATCGCCAGCACCACGCGGCGCAATTCAGGCGTGCGCGGCAGATCCGGCAGACTCAGGAACTCACGACGGGCGATGGCGTGGGATTGCTTGACCATGTAATCCAACGGCTTCAGTTGCCGGCGCAGCAACAGCGCACCCAGCACCGCACTCACCGCCCCGCAGACCAGCAACCAGCCAAGGCTGCCGAGCGCGCTCTGCCAGAGCTTGGCCAGGGCGAACATCGGGTGGCTGACCACCTCGACCCGCGCCGCCTGCTCCCAGCCACGGCTGACCAGCGCATCGCCACCGGCCGGTTCCAGGCCGATCAGTCTGACGAACCAGTCCGGCACGTTGGTGACCGCCGGAATTCCGTTGCGCTCGACAATGGTCTGGTCGGTCTTCAGATCGACCACGCGGATGCTCGAGTAATAACCGCTGTCGAAGATCGAGCTGACCAGCAACTCGACCATCGCCGGGTCATCGATGTTCGGCGTCAACGACAGCGCCAGCGCCGTGGCCGCATCCTGGGCGTGGGAGCGCAACTGGTTGACGTACTGGGTGCGCGAGCTCTCCAGACTGACCATGAAGCTGCCGGTGAAGGCGACCACCAGGAACAGACAGATAGCGATCAACAGCTGTTTGAACAAAGACATCTGAGCGCGTGCTCCTAGTTAGTCGTCTCGACCGGAAATCCTTCGGCCTGCATTTTCTTCAACACATCCTGCCAGCGTGACAGGCGTTTGGTGTCACCGACCTTCTTGTTGCCCTTGGCGCCCGGCAGGTACAGCCCTTCGGCATTGAAAGAGTAGACCGGCAGCAAATCGGTTCGCTCGGCGGCCGGCTTGATCGGGTCGATCAGGCTGTCGAGCACCAGCGGCATGGCGTCAGGGCTGGAATAGTAAGTCAGGACCATGTGCGCGCGGTTCTGGCGCAGGGCCTTGACGTAGGTGATGCGCAACTTGTCACTGGCCACACCGAGGTGGCGCAGGCTGAAATACTTGGCGATCGCATAGTCTTCGCAGTCGCCGGCGCCTTTCCACAAGGCTTCGATGGGGGTTTCCCAATAGTCGACCTCGTGCCACAGATCGATGTCTTCGACGTAGCGCATCTGTTTGTTGAAAAACAGGTTCACCACTTTGAGCTTTTCCATCTCGCTGACCTGCTTCTGCGTGGCCAGCAGATTCTGCCAGGCATCGATCCGCTGTTGCCCGGCGCCCAATGGCCCGTACAGTGCCGTGGCCTTGCGGCTGATCGCGGAAAAATCCCAATCGGCATGCAGACCGCCCAGCATGATGCCGGCCAGCAGCAGCGCGCAGGCAAGCCAGCGCGCAATCCGTGGGATTGCGAAACGTACCGCCAATGCAAGGCATCCAGGGCAGAGAGGAAAGCGCTTGATGGTGAAGGTTAGCCCAGCAAAAAACAATGGCACCATGAGATCATCGCTGCCGCGCTAAACTTCAGATGTGACAGGGTTCTTCTACACGGTTTGACAACCTGTAGAGCAATCACTAGTGTCCTTTGGATCCAAATCCGCAGTCATAGGGTGTGCAGTTGTGACCCAAAAGCCCAAGCCACTCCACAGCATCAAAGTCGACGGCCCGATTCCCGCGCATCTGGCGCGCTCGGTCATCGAAGAAACCCTGCGCGCCGCCATTCTCGACGGGCGCCTGCCCTGCGGCACCGCCGTGCGCCAGCAGGATCTGGCCGACCTGTTCGGTGTCAGCCGCATGCCGGTGCGCGAAGCCTTGCGCCAGCTCGAGGCCCAGGGCCTGCTGAACGTCACTGCCCACAAGGGCGCCGTGGTGGCGCCGCTGATCCAGGGTGACGCAACGGAAACCTATGAGCTGCGCATTCTGCTGGAGTCCGAAGCACTGCGCCAGTCGATCCCGCTGCTGACCCCGGTCGACCACGAACGCGCGGCCGGTTTCATCGAAGAACTGGAAAACGAACACGACTACACCGAAATCGGTCGGCTCAACCGTCTGTTTCACATGGCGCTTTACGGCAAGGCGCCCAATGGCCGACTGTTGCGGCTGGTGGAAGACGGCTTGAACGAAGAAGAGCGCTTCCTGCGCTTCAACCTCGAGGCCATGGGCCTGGGCAAAATCTCCCAGGACGATCACCGCGCGTTGTTGCAGGCGGTGAAAGAGCGTGACACCGCGCACGCCGTGACACTGCTGGAGCAGCACCTCAACCGCGGTGTCGAGGTCATCACCCGTTACCTCGCCAGCTCCGCCGGCCAAAGCCGCAAAGCGGCGCACTGAATCCTCCCTCCCGGGTGAGCCTCCACTCACCCGGCGAATAACCCGCTTACAAATCCCCCCACCCGTCACGGTCATTTGCCGTGGCACATCGACGCCTGCGCTCTAACCTCCCTTCTGCTTTGAACAGCCCGGAATTTGCACCGCAAGGAAGTCATTTTCGACGATAGCCGCGGCGCCGATTTACGCGCACCCTTGAATCGCCAACCCAATATAGAACGGGGACGCGCCGCCCCGGCAGCAGTCCCCGCACCAGGAACCTACGGAAGGAGCCTTGTCACGGGAACAGGAAGAAACGGCGCTCTTACAGCCCGACTTCATCCCCTCATATCAATTCGATTACTTAATTTTAAAGTTGCTTCGAGTGAGGCATTCACTCTTGTCGTTCAATTTTGGCCATTAAACGCCGAAAGGAGCAACTACGCCCAAATAAAACTTAACTTATAAGTTTTATCAGCCCCACTCATATTTCAAAAACAGCCAACTAAAAATAATTAAAAATAAACTTGTTAAGTTGTTTTGCGATGTATTAGTTTTTCTTCGCCGAGTTTGGATCCGAAATCACCAACCCGGCACAACCTTGCGCTACGGCCAGGTTCGCAGCGGTTTATCCGTCCGCTGCTGTCCCGGGCCCTTCAGACATTGCCTGTTTTCATCGAAACCGAATGAGGCTGTCGTTCGCCTGGAGAAACTTGCTCAACGTTGTTAGCGATTAATTGAGCAATCCTTATTCCCTATTAACCAGAGTCTCGCAACCATGCCAACTAAAGAGCAACTTACACTGAAGAAAGCCGAACTCAGCATTCATCCGATCTTCTCCGAGATCGATTCTTTGGCGACATTGCGCCGGTTCATGGAGTCCCATGTATTTGCCGTCTGGGACTTCATGTCGCTGACCAAACGCCTGCAGCAGGAACTGACTTGCACTCGCCTGCCGTGGTTACCGCCACGAGATCCGCACGCAGCAAGACTGATCAACGAAATCGTGCTCGGGGAAGAATCGGACGATCGGCTGTCACACGGGCATTACAGTCACTTCGAACTGTACCTCGATGCCATGCGCGAAGTCGGTGCGGACACGACAGCCGTGGAACGCTTCGTGACGCTGCAACAGGAAGGCGTGAGTTACGACGTCGCCCTGCAAAGCGTCGAGGTCGATCCGGCCGCTGCGCGGTTCGTCCGCGACACTTTGCACACCGCACTGCATGCACCCGGTCACAGCGTTGCCGCCGCCTTCCTGCACGGTCGCGAGAGCGTGATCCCGACCATGTTCCAGCGCATGCTCGATGCCTGGGGCATCGGCGTCGAGCAGGCGCCGACCTTCCGTTACTACCTGGAGCGACACATCGAAGTCGACTCCGAAGACCACGGCCCCGCCGCAGAACAACTGCTGGATCGACTGGTGGACGGCGATCCGCAGCGCGAAGCGGAGGTCTACGCCAGCGCCATCGCCGCCGTGGAAAGCCGCATCGCTCTGTGGGACGGCCTGCGCCTGAGCATGCGCGAACCGTTGGCGGAGGTGGCCCAATGAACGCCGCCGACTACCAGTCTTTCGCCGACGCCTGGGAAAGCCGCGCGACCATCCGCACCCGGCCACGCCGCGTGCTGGAGGACGACGCGCGGCTGATCTATCCGCTCAGCCGCCAGCCGTTGGTGCTCAGCGAAACCTTCCTGCGCGAATGCCCGCAGCAGCGTGATTTCGCCCTGGTGCAGACGCTGTACAAATTCATCAACGACGTGGTGATTTTCGAAACCGAGATCGTCGACAAGACCGCCCGCAGCATCGCCAAGAACCGCTTCGCCGTGGCCTTCCCGTTCGCCTGTCGCTACGACGCCATGACCGTGGTGGTGGACGAGGATTACCACGCGCTGGTGGCGATGGATTTCATGCAGCAGACCGTGGCCATGACCGGCATCGAGCCGATCGAGCTGCCGAATGAAATCGAACTGAGCCGGGCGATTCCGGCCGCCGTCGAACTGGCCCCGCAACACCTGCGCAGCGCCGTGGAGCTGATCTGCGTGGCCATCGCCGAAAACACTGTGACTGGCGATGTCGCGGCGTTCGCCCGGGACGACACGGTCAAGCCGTCGATCAAGGGCCTGATGGCCGACCACTTGCTCGACGAGGGCCGGCACTCGAGTTTCTGGGCGCGGATGGTGCGCATCTACTGGCACACCGCGAGTGATGCGGATCGCGACTGCATCGCGCAGATCCTGCCGGTGTTCATCGGCCATTACCTGACCAACGACATCCAGAAGGCCTTCGACCTGCGCCTGATCGACGCCCTGCCGGTCAACGATGCCACCCGCCGCGCACTGAAAGACGAGATGGCCGGGCTGGCCTTCCCGATCAATCGCCACCACCCGCTGGTGGGCAACATCGTGCGGTTTTTCCACAACAGTTCGCTGCTCGACACACCGTGCGTGCAGCACGCCCTGCGCGACTACCTGGTTTGACAAGGAGGCTGACATGAGACGTCTCGACATTTTGCTGAGGGGCCGTAGTCAGGCCTTGACCGACCTGACGCAGGAGCTCGAACAACACGGTCATTCGTTGCTGACGGAGGTTGCTCCGTCGGTGGATCTGGTGATCGATGACGGCAGTCTTGCGCCACAGGATTACGGCACGACAGCGCAGCTGAACTTGCGCCTGGGCATTGGTGCAACGGGCATCGGCAGATTGCCGGTGCTCGATCTGCTATGCCTCTGCAACTCGACGCTGCTGAGCCGCGTGCCCATCGCCGACGAACCGTCCGGCAATGGGCAGGCCCTGCGCCAGCGAACACTGGCGCAAGTGGTGGACGAAGTGGCGCTGCTGGTCAGCCGTTTTTCCCGCGATGCCGAGTATTTCCAGCACGCGACAGCGGCCCGTGCGCCGGACTTCGAGCTGGTGGAAAACCTGCTGTTCCTCGACAGCCTGGCTTACATCCATCGCCTCAATGCCACGGCCCATCCGGCCTTGCTGCAACAGGCGCAAATCCCGGTGATCGAGCGGCTGCAACAGAGTCTGATCGAACACGCGGAGCGCCCGGCGCTGCACCTCGCCGAGCAGTCGATCAGCTATCGCCAGTTGCATGATCACAGCCGTGCAATCCAGCAACGGTTGCTGACAATGCTGGAGACACAGCAGCAACCGTGGGTGGTGGGGATTTGTCTGCCGAAATGCGATGCGCTGTTTGCTTCGATCCTGGCGATTCTCGGCAGCGGTGCGGTGTACCTGCCGCTGGAGCCGAGCCATCCGCTTCAGCGCCAGCAGTACATTCTGGAAAACGCCGGGGCGGTGCTGTTGCTGCACGACGGCGAACACCCGCTGAGCGCTTCGATGCCGGGGCTGGATGTCTGCCGCATCGACCGCACTGACGTCGATCTGTCGCAACCGTTGGTTCGTCACCGGATCGAGCTCGGCGCGCCGTGCATGGCGCTCTACACCTCAGGCACCACCGGGCATCCGAAGGGTGTGCTGCTGAGTCAGGCAAACCTTGCCCACTTCACCGCGTGGTACGCCAGCTATGTGCAGTTGCGGGCCGAGAGCCGGGTGCTGCAGTTCTCGTCGCTGAGTTTTGACTCGTCGCTGATCGACATCTTCCCGACCCTGCTCGAAGGCGCGGAACTGGTGGTGCCCGATGACAACCAGCGGCGTGATCCGCTGCAACTGGTGGCGCTGATCCGCCGTCGGCAACTGACCCACGCGTTCCTGCCGCCGGCGCTGTTGAGCATCCTGCCGCTGGAGCAACTGCAAAACGTCGGGCAGATCATGACCGGCGGCGACGTCTGCGAGCCGTTCGTGATCGAGCAACTGACGCGCCAGGGCAAGCTGCATAACCTCTACGGTCCGACCGAAGCCACGGTGCTGATCACCGCGCGACAACTGCAACCGGGGGACAGCAATCGCACCCTCGGCGGGCCGATTGCCAACAGTCAGGTACTGATCCTCGATGACGATCTGCAACCGGTGCCGGAGCAAACCGTGGGCGAACTGTTCATCGTCGGCCCCGGCGTTTGCCTGGGTTACCTGAACAATCCACAGCAGACGGCGGAGCGCTATCTGGACCTGGAGTTGCCGGACGGCCAACGTCTGCGCGCCTACCGCAGCGGCGACATGGCCAAGTGGGGCGAGGATGGCATCGAGCTGTGCGGACGCCGCGACAATCAGGTGAAGATTCGCGGCTTCCGGGTCGAGCCGGAAGAGATCGAACGGTGCCTGCGCGAGAGTCAGCTGTATCGGCAGATCGCCGTGGTGATCGACAGTCAGCGACGGATTCTGGCGTTCCTTGCCCAGCCGCAATCGGATGCCGCGCGCGAGTCGTTGAAAGCTCACGCGCAGCAGTTTTTGCCTGACTACATGCAACCGGTGGCGTGGACGGAACTGCCGAACATGCCGTTCGCCGCCAACGGCAAAGTCGACCGAAAAGCCTTGCTGGAGTTGCCGGTCAGCGTGCAGGACAGCGGCCCGAAATGCCTGCCGGCCAACGCCGAAGAAGCGCTGCTGTTGGAGATCTGGGGCGAGTTGCTGGAGCTGCCGACCAGCGACATTTCCACCGACGAAAGTTTCTTCAATCTCGGCGGTCACTCGATTCTGCTGTCACGCATGCTCCTGCGTCTGCGGGAGGAATTCGGCCGCAGCATTTCGATCAACCGCTTCATCGAACTGCCGACCATCGCCAAGCTCGCCACGCTGGTGCGCGGCACCGACGACAGCGCGGTGCTCAGCGCCCAGGCAATGGCCGACGCCGAGCGAGCGCTGGACATCGAGCCGCTGCCGATCAGCCGCATGGGCGATGTGCACAAGGTGATCGTCACCGGCGCCAACAGTTTTGTCGGCGTGCATATCGTCGAGGCGCTGCTGGGATGGGGCGCCAGCGAGGTGGCGTGCCTGGTGCGCGACGGCGGCGGGCAAACCGCGGCGCAGCGCTTTGCCCAAGCGCTGCGAGAGAACCGGCTGGAGCATCTGGACCAGAGCCGGGTGCGGGTCTATTCGGCGGACATCAGCCGGCCGCAACTGGGCTTGGCCGATGACGATTTCGAGCGGCTGGATCGTGAATTCGGCGCGCTGGTGCACAACGCTGCCAACGTCAATCACGTACTCGACTACGAGTCGCTGGCGGCGGACAACGTCGAGCCGATTTTCGAACTGCTGCGGCTGTGCGAAGGGCGCAGCAAAAAGGTGTTCAATTTCGTCTCGACGCTGTCGGCCTCCAGCACCGTCGACGACGCAGGCCGGGTGCTGGAACTGCCCGCCGCACCGACGCCGCCGATCTACATCCGCAACGGCTACAACCTGTCGAAATGGGTCGGCGAGCGCATCCTCGAACGGGCCCGGGAGCGTGGGGTGCGGGTCAATCTGTACCGGCCCGGCAACATCAGTTTCAACAGCCTCAGCGGTGTCTGTCAGCCGCACAAGAACCGTTTGATGCTGATGCTCAAGGGCTCGATCCAGCTGGGTCAGGTGCCGGCCTTCGCGCTGAATTTCGACCTGATGCCGGTGGACTTTCTTGCCCGTTTCATCGCCTTCCACGCCAGCCGTTATTCGGCCGAACGGGCGGTGTTCAACCTGCACAACCCGGAGCCTCTGAGCTGGGATGCCTACGTCGCGTCGTTCCGCGAAACCGGCAGCGAGTTTTCGCTGGTCAGCGTCGCCGACTGGCAACAACAACTGGACCGGGTCGATGCCGACAACGCGCTGTTCGGCGTGCTCGGTTTTTACCTCAACGGCTTCGAGGAAGACATCGGCGACATCTCCCTGATCGGCCACGCCAACGCCCAGGCCGGCGTGCAGCAGATGGGCGCGCACTACCCGGAAAAATCCCCGGCGCTGCTGCGTCGCGGCTGCGACTACCTGAAAGAAATCAACTTCATCTGACTCATCAACCAAGGAGCAACACCATGAGCAATCTTCAACCCGACACCCTGATCAAAAACCCTCACGGCTGCCACGTCGTGTCTTCGGTGGAAGTACCGGTGGACGCCAGGCAAGTGTGGGCAGTGGTCGGTAAATTCGACGGTTTCGACCGTTTCATTCCGGCGCTGTCGCACATTGAAATGACCGGCGAAGGCGTGTCGTCGCTGCGCAAGAAGTTCTTCAAGGATGGCAACATCGTGGTCGAGCAACTCAACTCCCGGGACGACCAGGCGCTGAGCATGACCTGGACCACCATCTACAACACCCTGGGCGTGGCCAATCTGTGGGCGGCGATGAATGTGGAATCTTTGGGCGCGGGCAAGTCGCGGGCGACCTGGACGATCATTGCCGAACCGGCCAGCGGTGGGCCCGAGGCACTGCCGGGGTTCAAGGATTTCGTGCAGGGGTTTGCCGATGACGCGATGGGCAATGTGCTGAAGCTGTTTGTGTAAGGCATGAAAAAGCCCGCTGCGGATCACTCCGCAGCGGGCTTCTTTTTAGCACACCCGATCAGATCTTGAAGCTGTCGACCAGCTGTTTCAAACGGTTGGCCTGCTGCGACAACGCATCGCAATCCTTCAACGTTTCATTGAGGTTGGCCACGCTCTGCTGGTTCAGCAGGTTGATCTGGTTGACGTCGACGTTGAGGGTTTCCACCACGGCAGTCTGTTCCTCGGTAGCGGCGGCCACCGACTGGTTCATGCCGTCGATTTCGCCGATGCGCTGGGTCACGCTGACCAGGCGCAGACCGGCCTGGTTCGCCACTTCAACGGTCTCCTCGCTGGACGCCTGACTGGCGTTCATGGTGGTCACCGCTTCGCGGGAGCCGACCTGCAGCGAAGTGATCATCTTGTGGATCTCTTCCGCCGACTCCTGGGTGCGGTGAGCGAGGTTACGCACTTCGTCCGCCACCACCGCAAAACCGCGTCCGGCTTCACCGGCACGGGCCGCTTCGATGGCCGCGTTGAGCGCCAGCAGGTTGGTCTGCTGGGAGATGCCTTTGATCACATCGAGAATGTGGCCGATGTTGTCGGTGCTCGCGTTCAGGGTTTCGATCTGGGTGCACGACAGGCTGATCTTCTGCGACAGCTCGGTCATGGCCTGAATCGTCTGCTCGACCACCTGACGACCGTCATCGGCCTGCTCGCTCGCGCCGCTGGCGTGTTGCGAAGCGTCGGCGGCGTTGCGGGCGATTTCCTGAGTGGCGGCACCCAGTTGATTGATCGCGGCGGCCACGCTGTTGGTGCGCGCGCTTTGCTCGTCGGAACCGATGATCGAGGCGTTGGACGATGCCATCACCCGTTGCGACAGGTCGTGTACGTGGCGAGTCGCGGAAGACACTTCGGAAATGGACGCGTGAATCCGCTCCACGAACTGGTTGAACGAACTGCCCAGCTCACCGAACTCGTCCTTGCTTTCCACTACCAGGCGGCGAGTCAGGTCACCTTCACCCTGAGCGATGTCCTGCATCGCGCGGCCCATAGTGATCAGCGGACGCATCAGGACGGTGATCAGCAGGCTCAGGAAGACTGCAATCGCGCCCACCGCGACGAACATCGCGATCACTGCCGAAGTACGGAACTGGCTGAGTGCGGCGTAGGCCTTGTCGCGATCGATCGACAGACCGATGTACCACTCGGCATTCGGCAGACCGGTCACCGGGGTGAACGACAGGATGCGCTCCTGACCGTTGAGCACCACGTTCTGATTGCCCTTCTCGATGCGCACACCGGCGTTCGGGTAGATGTCCTTGAGGTTCTTCATCACCTGGTCTTTGTCCGGGCTGACGATTACCTGACCGTCACCGCTGACCAGGAACGCGTGGCCCAGGCCACCGAAGTCCACCGAGTTGATGATCTTCACCAGGGTTTCCAGGCTCAGGTCACCGCCCACTACGCCAAGCAGCTCGCCGTTCTTTTTCACCGGCATGGCGATGGTCACCACCAGACCGCCGACGGCAGCCATGTATGGCGGGGTCAGCATGGTCTGGTCAGCGGCCACGGCCTGCTTGTACCAGGGGCGCTGACGCGGGTCGTAGCCGTCCGGCATCTTCGCGTCAGGGCGCTGGGTGAACACACCGTTGGCCTGGCCGACGTAGGTGAACTGGAAGTTCGAGGTGAAGGCCGGTTGATCGACCAGCCCCGGGAAGTCGGCATTCTTGCCTTGATGGGCGACGTTCTGCGCGAGGTTTTCCAGCACCAGAATCCGCCCGCTCATCCAGTTCTGCACACTGCTGGCGGTCAGGTCACCGGCCTGCTGGACCGAGGACTGGAGGTTCTGGCGAATGGTGTTTCGCTGCAGATAGTCGTTGTACAAAGTGAACAGCGCGAACGCCAGGACCACGACGCCCGAGGCGGCCAGCAGGATTTTATGGCTGAACTTGAGATTCATTTCATGGGACTTCTTATGCGAAAAGTGGGGATGCGTTCCGGATGCAACATTCCATGTACAGCGCAGGCAGCGTTCTGACGGCTGCTCTACTTTGGTGCACGCATGTCTCACCAGTCTGTCGGCACGCTTTGGAGAAAACTTAGGGCTTTGCAGGAAATGGACGGCATTTCTGTCAGATTCCCGCCGGACGGCGTATTAGAGCGGTCGCCTCTGCTTTTTTGATGAGCGTTTTGCAGCGCCGGTTGCAAATTCTGTAACCCTTGATGACAATGCGACTAATTATCATTTGTGACGTTCGGGCTGTCGCGTTCATGTCCTCACCTGAGTTGGCTGTACAGGCGCTTTACACGAGTCATCACGGCTGGCTCAACGGCTGGTTGCGCGCTCGGCTGGGCAATGCTGCCGATGCGGCGGATCTGGCCCAGGACACCTTCGTTCGACTGTTGCAGCGCACCGAGCGCCTGGAACTCAAGGCACCCCGCGCGTTTTTACGCACAGTTGCCCGAGGGCTGGTGATCGATCATTGGCGCCGTGAAGAAATTGAACGCGCCTATCTGGAAACCATCGCCCATTTGCCTGAAGCCGAAACCCCGAGTGCCGAATCCCGCGCCTTGGTGATCGAACTGCTCGAGGGCATCGCCCGCCTGCTTGAAGGCTTGAAGCCAAAAGTGCGTCAGGCGTTTCTGCTGGCGCAGTGCGAAGGTTTGACCCACAAGCAGATCGCCGAGCAAATGGGCCTGTCCCTGCGCTCGGTAGAACGCTACGTCGCCGACGCCCTGTTTCACTGCTACGTGCTGCGGTACGAAAACTGATGCCGGTGGATAACCTCTCGCTTGGCCGACGCGCCGAGCCACCGCAGCAAGTCGTCCGACAGGCCATTCACTGGCTCCTGCGCCTGCGTAATAACAACGGCAACCCGCGCCTGAATCGCCAGTGCGAACAATGGCGCGCCGAGCACCATGATCACGAACTGGCCTGGCAACGGGTGCAGTCTCTGCAAGCCGAACTGACCCACAATCTGCGCGCCGTGCCCGGTGCGCAGGTGGCATTCAACACGCTGGAAAACAGTGCGCAGGGGCTGGGGCGACGTCAGGCATTGAAGCTGTTGTCCGGCGCGCTGCTGATGGGCTCGGCGGGATGGCTGGCCAAAGACACGTCCGTCTGGCAACAGTGGAGCGCCGACTACGCCACCGCTACCGGCGAACGCCGTGGCTTCCAGTTGCCGGACGGCACGCGGATCGAACTCAACACCGCCAGCAGCGTGGATCTCGATTACACCGCGCAACAACGGCTGATCAAGCTGACCCGTGGCGAAATCATCGTCACCTGTGGCGGTGCCGATGAAGGTGCGCCGATTGACCGACCGCTGCGAGTGCAGAGCCGTCATGGCAGTTACGAGCCGTTCAAGGCGCGATTCATTCTGCGCCAGGAAGAGAGTTGCACGCGCCTGAGCGTCACCAGTGGCCGGGTCGCGATTCACTCCGCTGGCAACTCGACGGAGGCCATCGCCGGTCAGAGCTATCTGATCGATCACCATCAAATTCGCCCGGCGCCGCCGTTGGACATGGATGCCGGTGCCTGGGTCGACGGGCTGATCGTGACCCGCAACATGCGGCTGGGCGACTTCCTCGGCGAAGTCGGGCGGTATCGTCAGGGATTTCTGAGCTGTGCGTCGGATATTGCGGATTTGCGTCTGTCCGGCGTGTTCCGTCTTGAGGACACCGACAAGCTGCTGGCGATCCTGCCGCAGACCCTGCCGGTGCAATTGCGCTACCGCACCCGTTGGTGGGTGACGCTGGAGTCTGTGGCCTGAAAGTATTTTGGCGGGTTTTCGCGGCAAGTCCGGCTTAGTCAGTAAGCACTTCAACTCAGCCTTCGCGACTGCCTACGGAAACCTACAATGACTGCGCGCGTTACCTGTAAGACCCCTCTGAATTTCTCTGCCGAATCGGGAGTGTTGCGCCACGCCGTTCGGGCGGCGCTGTTTTCTACTGCACTGGGCGTTGGCGTGTTGCCGAGCCTGAGCATGGCGGCCAATGCCAGCGAGGTCAGCAGCCACCGCTACAACATCGCCGCCGGACCGCTGGGCGATGCGCTCAACCAGTTCGCGCGTGAGGCGGGCATCACGTTGTCGATGACGCCGCAGCAAACCCAGGGCCGGCAGTCACCGGGTGTGCAGGGCGAGTACTCGACCGATCAGGCCTTGAGCCATTTGCTCGACGGCGCGGGCCTGGAAGCGATCAGCCAGGACGGCAGCAGCTATGTGTTGCGCTCGGTTGCAGGAACCGAAGCGCTGGCCCTGCCGACCACCGACATCAAAGGCTTCGCCCTCGGCAACGCGCTGGGCAGCATGGACGGCTACAACGCGACGCACAGCCAGATCGCCACCAAGACCAGTACCGCGCTGCTGGAAACCTCGCAAAGTGTGTCAGTAGTCACCCGTGATCAAATGGATGACCAAGGCTCGCAAACCGTGTCCCAAGCCATGCGTTACTCCCCCGGCGTACTGACCAACCCTTACGGCGCGACGCACCGTTACGACTATGTGGCGATGCGCGGCTTCAACGACGGTTCGGTGGATAACATCTACCTCGACGGCCTCAAGTCGATGGGCGACAGCGGCACCTACAGCACGATGCAGGTCGATCCTTATTTCCTCGAGCGCGTCGATATTCTGAAGGGCCCGTCGTCGGTGCTCTACGGCCGCAGCTCGCCGGGCGGTCTGGTGGCGCTGACCAGCAAGAAGCCGCTGTACGAGGCCTATCACCAGGTACAAGCCACCGTGGGTACTCAGGGCCAACGTGGTGTCGGTTTTGACTTCAGCGGACCGGTCGATGACGACAAGCGCATCGCCTATCGTCTGATCGGATTGACGGATCAGTCCGACACGCAATTCGACCACAACAAGGAAAAGCGCTTCGCCCTCGCGCCAACCGTCAGCATCGATTTCAGCGAGGACACGTCGCTGACTCTGCAAGCGTATCTGCAGCATGACCCGGACGGCGGCTATCACGGTGGCGTGCCGGCCGACGGCACGATTCATCAGCGCAACGGTAATCGTATCTCGCCGCACTTCTTCGAAGGCGAGCCGGGCATTGACGGTTACTCCCGTGATCAGCAGTCGTTCGGTTACCAGTTCGAACACCGCTTCAACGACGTCTTCACCGCGCGGCAGAACTTCCGCTACCTCGACTCCAAAGTGAACATGGATCAGGTGTACGCCTATGGCTGGACGTCGCCGACCAGCAACGAACTGAATCGCTACTACACCGGCGGTGACGAGCGCCTCCATGCGTTCATCGTCGATAACATGCTCCAGGCCGAATTCTTCACCGGCGCAACCAAGCACACAGTGCTGATGGGGGCGGATTACCAGCGACGCAAAACCGTGGTCGACTGGACCAGTGGCGGCCTGGCGCCGATCAACGCGTTCAACCCGGTGTATGGCAATTCGGCTATTACGCCGTACGGCGAGACAAGCTATCTGCGGCGCCTGGAGCAGACCGGCGTTTACCTGCAAGACCTGATCGAGATGGACAAGTGGCGCTTCTCGCTGGGACTGCGCCAGGACTGGGTGGAAACCTCCGACGAAAACCGCATCGCCGAAGCGGGCCGTCCGGTCGGCACCGAGATCAATGATCGACGCACCAAGCTCACCGGCCGTGCCGGCGCGCTGTATCTGTTCGATAACGGCCTCGCACCGTACGTCAGCTATTCCGAGTCGTTCAACCCGAACTCCTACGCGGACAGCGCCGGCAATCCTCTCGCACCGACCGATGGAACGCAGTGGGAAATGGGCTTGAAGTATCAGCCGCCGGGTACTGACAACCTGTTCACCGCCTCGTTGTTCCGCATCGATCAGGAAAACCTGGCGACCAAACTGCCGCAGGAAAACTTCTATCGCGCTGTAGGCGCTGTTCGCTCTCAGGGTCTGGAACTGGAAGCGCACATGCAGTTGACCGACAACCTGAAAGTCCTCGGCAGCTATACCTTCACCGACATTGAATACTCGAAGTCGATGACCAGCACCTTGAGCACACCGACCAATGTGATCGAGAACAAAGGCAACTCGCCAACCCAGGCACCGCGGCACATGGCATCGCTGTGGGCCGACTACAAGTTCGACAGCGCGGCACTCGACGGGCTGCGACTGGGCGGTGGTGTGCGTTATGTCGGCTATAGCTGGGCGGATGCAGAGAACACCATGAAGGTGCCGTCCTACACGTTGTTCGACGCATCGATTGGCTATGACCTCGGCAAGGTTGGTCTGAAGGGTGTCGACGTACGCCTGAATGCGAACAATCTGACCAACGAATCCTACGTGGCCTCCTGCGCCAGCCTGGACTTCTGCTACATGGGCGAAGAGCGCAACGTCGCCGCCACGGTCAGTTACCAGTTCTAAGCCTTTGTCTTGTGCATAAAAAAGCCAGCCCCTGATTTCAGGGGCTGGCTTTGTCGTATCTGTAGGGGAAATTTTCATGCGTTCGTTTCTGGTTTTATTGCACCGGTATATCGGGTTGGCCACGGCGGTTTTTCTGCTGCTGGCGGGGATTACCGGGAGCATTCTGGCGTTCAACCATGAGCTGGATGAGTGGTTGAATCCGGAGTTTTACGCTGCCTCGGCCGAGGGGGAGCGTCTGCCGCCAGGTGCGCTGGTTGATGCGGTGCAATCGGCCCATCCGAAGTTGCAGGTCTGGTACATGGAGTACCCGAACGAGGCAGGCCACACGGCATTACTGGCGGCAGTTCCGCGGAATGATCCGGCGACGGGTGAACCGTTTAAAGAACGCAATCAGGTGCTCTACCTCGATCCGGTCAGTGGCGAGCAAAAAGGCCAGCGTTACTGGGGCGAGTGCTGTTTTCAGCGTGAGAACTTCGTTCCGTTCATTCTCGAGTTTCACTACAACCTGACACTCCCCGGTAACTGGGGTTTGCTGCTGATGGGGTTGGTGGCCATAGCCTGGGTGATCGACTGCTTAATCGCCCTCTGGCTGACATTGCCGCGGGGGAAACCGTTCTGGAAGAAGTGGTCGAGCGCCTGGAAGATCAAGGGCGGCCATGCGTATCGACTCAACTTCGATCTGCATCGGGCAGGGGGCTTGTGGCTGTGGTTGTTATTGCTGCCGATAGCCGTCAGCAGCGTGGCGATGAACCTGCCGAGCCAGGTTTTCAAACCGGTGGTGTCGTTGTTTTCTTCGATTGAACCGAGCGTGTATGAGGCCCGAGGGCGAATGCCGGCCGAAGAGCTGGGGATCACCCGATTGAGTTATCAACAGGCGTACGAAAGGGCACAGCAGGAGGGAAAAAGGTTGGGGCTGACAGCAGCGATCGGCGAGTTGTATTACAGCTTTGAATACAACTTTTACGGTGCGGGATTTGGACAGCATGACACCGAGGCCCACGGCAAATCCTGGTTATTCTTCCACGGTACTGACGGACGATTATTGGGGCAGGAGATCGCAGGAGAAGGGACGTTGGGAGAGCGGTTTTATCGGTTGCAGTTGCCGATACATGGGGGGCGGATCATAGGCTTCACCGGACAAGTGATGATCGCAGTATTGGGTGTTCTGATTGCGGGGTTGTCGGGGACTGGCGTCTACATCTGGTGGCGCAAATGGCAGGCTCGTCGGAGCAGCAAGACGCGCAGAGCTGTTTGAAGATCAGACTTTTATGGGCTCTGAAACGACAAAACCCCTGTCTGCATTAGCAGACAGGGGTTTCGGAATTCAATCTTGACGATGACCTACTCTCACATGGGGAAACCCCACACTACCATCGGCGATGCATCGTTT